>NZ_JBYOJO010000005.1:223402-435333 GCF_057798955.1 Cupriavidus sp. 207A1
TCGCCTTTTGTGCTGGGGGGTGCTATGGGGTTTTGAGGTGGGCTGGCTACGCAAGCCCTCTTCTGTGAGTGTCCAAGCAGGCTGCTAAACCTGGTCGCCGTTGTCTGGCGACGAACCATTCTCAAACACCCGCACATGACCGGTCAACGAAACCGGTCGATCGGAAACGAATTTTGACATACTGGCCGGGTATGCAGGTCAGAGCGCGAGCGCAAGTTTGTCCGGAACGTTACCGAACCCGTGTCCCTGCGGGGCGTAGTCATGACGGCCATGAGAGCATTTAAGCTTAGGGCGACAAGAGCTGATCGAGTAGCGACCGGCGGAGGTCACCTCCCGGCCAAAAGCCGTCTGCCACAAATGAATTCAGCTCTGACCGAACATCGTCAATTTACAGACGTTCAACTAGCGCCCATCCTCCTGCGTAAGAGCAAACGCAAGGCCAGTCTCTCCGATGCGCGCTTCGTAATGGCCACTCCCGGTAACATCCACAGGGGCAGTCACCGTACCAGTGGTGACCATGGACCCTTCCTCAATCTTGTGACCCTGCTGGGCAAAACTCTTCCAAAGGAAGCCGAGGGATAGGAATGGCATTGTCCGGTCTGATCCCAACCAGGGAGTTGGCAATCCGCTCGCCATCGCGCCAGAGCGCGGCAACTTTCTCATAGGCGGTGCTATCGGCCTGAGTGAGCTTGCCGCCGAGAACAGTGCGTGAAACCCAACGTTATCCGCGATAAAGCTGGGCTGACCCACCGCTCTCCGATCCAGGAATCTGCTACAGCCTACTTCGACAGCCAGGCTGCATACTCGATCATCGATGCCGCGTCGAACGCTTCGTCTCGTGGCGAAACCGTACGAGAAAAGCAAAAGGCCACCTCAACCTCCAAAGTAGCGCTTCGTCCAGCAGGTAGCTGCACGACGGCACCAGACTGGATTACACGAGAAGGAATCAAGACCCCAGTAGCCGGCGGGTTCGGCAACCGTTAAAGCTTGCGTCGTTCATTTTGCGATCAGCTTTGCAGAATATTGGGGTCCTTGTCGCGATCACTCGCCTCGGCGACCAGCAGCGCAGCGACATTGACAATGCGTCGTACCGTCGCGGACTCGGTGAGCACGTGAACTGGCCGGGCAGCGCCGAGGAGAATAGGACCAATCGCCACGTTGTTACCCGCGGCCGCCTTCAGGAAATTGTACGAGATGTTGGCGGCATCGATGTTCGGCAGGATGAGTACATTGGCATCACCTTCGAAACCAAGCTCGAAGCTACCCGTGCGCAGGCTGGCATCCAGCGCAATGTCACCATGCATTTCGCCGTCTGCCTGCAACTGCGGAGCGCGCTCACGCAATACTTGAAGAGCCCTACGCATCTTCTGGGCCGATGCCGAGTCGCTGGTCCCGAAGTTGGAGTGGGAAACGAACGCAACCTTGGGTTCAATACCGAACCGGCGCACCTGCTCCGCTGCCATGACGGCGATGTCGGCCAGTTGTTCGGCAGAGGGATCGATATTGATGTGGGTGTCGGCCAGGAATATCTGCCGTCCGGGCAACACCAGGCCGGTCAATGCAGCGAACACATTGGCACCCGCTCTCTTGCCAATGACTTGATCGATGAAATGCAGGTGTCGATGCGGTGTGCTTACCGTTCCGCAGATCATGCCATCGGCTTCCCCTTTTTCGACAAGCATGGCGCCGATCAAGGTGGTGCGGCGCCGCATTTCCAGCTTCGCCATTTGTTCGCTGATGCCTCGTCGGGCCATGATCCGGTAATACGACTGCCAAAAATCCTTGTAGCGCGGGTCGTGTTCGGTATTGACCACGGCGAAGTCGCTGTCCGGGCGCAGGCGCAAGCCCAACTTCTCAATGCGCTTCGCAATGACATCCGGTCGCCCGACGAGGATTGGCGTTGCCAGTTGTTCGTCGACGACGATCTGTACCGCCCTCAGGACGCGCTCTTCCTCGCCTTCTGCAAACACGACGCGCTTTCTGGCAGAAGCGACGCTCTTCGCTTGCTGGAAGACCGGCTTCATCAGGTTGCCGCTGTGATAGACGAACTGTTGCAGATGCTGGCGATACGCTTCCATATCCTCGATGGGCCGCGTGGCAACCCCGGAATCCATGGCCGCCTGTGCTACCGCAGGGGCAATCTTCACGATCAGGCGCGGGTCGAACGGCTTCGGGATCAGATATTCGGGTCCGAAACTCAGCTCCTTGATGCCGTACGCTGTCGATACGATGTCGCTTTGTTCCTGCCTCGCCAGCTCCGCAATGGCGTTGACGGTGGCGATTTCCATTTCCCGCGTGATGGTCGTCGCCCCGGCATCCAGCGCCCCCCGGAAAATGAACGGGAAGCAAAGCACATTGTTGACCTGGTTGGGATAGTCGGCCCGGCCTGTTGCTAGCACGGCGTCGGGACGGGCGGCAGTCGCGATCTCCGGCGCAATCTCGGGTGTCGGATTGGCCAGGGCGAAGATCAAGGGCTGCGGTGCCATGGCCTTGACCATGTCTTCCTTCAACACGCCACCGGCTGACAGCCCAAGAAAGATGTCGGCGCCGTTAATGACTTCCCCTAGCCTGCGGGCGGGCGTGTCCTGTGCGAAGCGCTCCTTGTGCGAATCCATCAACTCCTTTCGTCCATGGTAGACGACGCCGGCGAGATCGGTCACGAAGATGTTCTCAAGCGGCATCCCCATGTCAACCAGCAGATCAAGACATGCCAGCGCCGCCGCCCCCGCGCCGGAAGCCACCAGCTTCACTTCGGCGATATGCTTGCCCACGACGCGCAAGCCATTCGTAATCGCCGCTGCCACGACGATGGCTGTACCATGCTGATCGTCGTGGAAGACGGGAATCTGCATGCGCGAGCGGCAGCCCTGCTCGACTGTAAAGCAGTCGGGGGCCTTGATATCCTCCAAGTTGATGCCGCCAAACGTCGGCTCCAGTGCGGCAATCACTTCTACCAGCTTTTCAGGGTCACTCTCGTTGAGCTCGATGTCAAAGACATCGATGCCGGCGAACTTCTTGAACAGCACAGCCTTCCCTTCCATCACGGGCTTGGCAGCCAAAGGGCCGATGTTGCCAAGTCCCAGCACGGCACTGCCGTTCGTGACCACGCCTACCAGATTGCTTCTGGCGGTATAGCGGGCAGCGTTGAGGGGGTCTGCGACGATCTCCTCACAGGGGTAAGCAACCCCCGGAGAGTAGGCAAGGGATAGGTCGCGTTGGTTAAGCAATTGCTTCGTCGGCGAGACGGTCAGTTTGCCCGGCGAAGGAAACTCGTGATATTCAAGCGCGGCTTCGCGCAAGCTCGGTGCAGCAGTCCTGGTGTTCATGTGAAGTTCCGGCAGTGCTTCGTTCCGGCGGCGTTGGCGGCCGGGACCCAGCTATTAGTGGTTGGGACGTGGTGCAAGTGCGGGCTCGTTGGCCTCACTTGGAGCGTCGTCAAGTAGCTCATCTCGACGTCCGTCCAGGACGTCTCGTGCCTTCTGCATGTCAATGGCGCCTTCCCATCGTGCAACGGCAATCGTTGCCACGCCGTTTCCGATCAGGTTAGTGACTGCGCGCGCCTCGTTCAGGAAGCGATCAATACCGAGCAACAGCACAAGTCCCGACACAGGAATCTTGTTCATCGAAGCCAGTGTTGCAGCGAGCGCGACAAATCCGGCGCCAGCCACCCCCGCTGATCCTTTTGACGTCAGCAGCAGCACACCGAGGACGATCAGTTGGTCCCAGATGGTCAGGTCAATGTTCATGGCTTGTGCCACGAAGATCGTTGCCATCGTCAAATAGATCGCGGTACCGTCGGCGTTGAAGGTGTAGCCAGTGGGCAAGACCATCCCAACCACGGGCCGGGCGCATCCCAGCCTTTCAAGTTTGACCAGCATCTGCGGAAGAACCGCTTCAGTGGACGCGGTTCCCAGCGTCACGAAGATCTCATCCTTGATGTATCGGATGAATTTCCATAGCGACAGGCCCGACGCCCGCATCACCGCACCCAACGCCAGGACGATGAACGCGATGGACGTCAGGTAGAGGCAGAGCATCAACTCGCCGTAGGAGGCCAGCGTACCGATGCCGTACTTGGCAACCGTGAACGCCATGCCGCCGAACGCACCGATCGGGGCCACATGCATCACGATCCTGACCACGCCGAACATGGCGTGAAGGAACATATCAAGCATGTCGACGAAGGGGGCCGTGCGGGGACCCAGCCGTGCCAACGCAATGGCCAAGAGCATCGAGAAGAAGATGATCGGCAGCATCTCCCCATTCGCGAACGCGCCCACCACAGTGTTAGGTACGATGCTCATCAGGAAGTCGAGCATCGTGTGGTGCTCTGCCGCAGTCGTGTAGGCTTTGATCGCACCGCCATCGAGCTGTGTGGGATCGATATTCATGCCATGGCCGGGCTTGAACACATTGACGACGATGAGCCCGATGGCAAGCGCTACGGTCGACGCAATCTCAAAGTAAATGACCGCTTTCACGCCAACGCGACCGGCCTCATGGATATCGTTCATCCTCGCGATACCGACCACAACCGAGGCGAAGATGATGGGCGCCAACAGCATCCGGATCAGCTTGATGAAGATGTCGCCCAGTGGCTTCAGTTGTTCACCAAGATCCGGCATGAAGTGGCCGAGAAGAATCCCGGCAACGATGCCGATGAGAACCTGAACGTACAGCTTCGATAGGTGTGTCTTTAGAAATGAAGGCCGCACTGTTGTCTCCTGCAGGTGCGATTCGTGGTGCAACCGCCAAGCTTCGGACGCACGGGGCCCTATGGCAGCTCCAGTACATCGGAGCCGCCTGGCGATCAAGAATGTTGGGGAAAGACGGGACGGCACCGAACCAGGTGCCCCGTCCCGTGGGAAGCGCTATGCAGTCACTCCGGGTGAATGCCAGCGTCAGTGATGACTTTCGTCCACCGATTAACTTCTTCGTTGAAGAACTTCTTATGGCCTGCCGGTGAGAGACGATCGTCGGTGACAACCGTGATGCCCAAGGCCTCTTCACGTTTGATTAGCGCCGGATCCTTCAGCGCAGCGCGCAGGGCCTTGTTAATCTTCTCAAGTACGGCTGGCGGGGTACCGCGAGGCGCATACAAACCGTGCCAGACGGTGAAGTTGAATCCCGGCAAACCGGCTTCGTTGAGTGTCGGGATGTTCGCCAAAGCCGGTACGGTCGAGCGTTGGGCGCTTGTCACCCCAAACGCCTTGACCTTCTTGGCTTCAATCTGCGGCGTACTGTTGGTGGCCTGCTCGCACATCAAATCGACTTGCCCGCCCATGATGTCGGACATCGCGGGCGCCGTTCCCTTGTACGGTACGAAAGTCATGTCGCTTTTCAGCGTGCTTTGCAGCAGCAAGCTGCAGAGGTGCGACGCCGAGCCCACGCCTGCGTTGGCCAGGTTCAGCTTTCCGCCATTCGCCGCAATAAACTTCTTGAGTTCGGGCAGGTTGTTGGGCGGTAGCGCCGTCTTGCCGATCAGTGTCGACGGAGCCTCGTTGATTAGCCCGAGGAATTCCAGGTCCGAGGTCTTGTAGCCGAGCTTCTTGTACAACGCCGGCGCCGTCGCGAGACCGATATGGTGAACCAGCAGTGTATAGCCGTCCGGGGTCGCCCGGGCGACACGCGCCGTGCCGATGGTACCGCCGGCACCAGCGGTGTTCTCCACGACGACTGTGGTGCCGAGCGTTTTGCGCAGCGATTCGGCGACGTCGCGCGCGATCTTGTCGCTCGGGCCGCCAGCCACGAACGGGACAACCAGGGTGACAGGCTTCTCCGGATATTCGGCACGTGCGTAGCCGGATGTGACGAAGAGACCGCTAACAATGCATAGGGTGGCGGCGCGGATTGCCGCTTGCTTAATCCACATGGTTGTCTCCGTTTATGTTTTTGAAATGCTGTGGCTTACGCCGACAGTTGCTGCATCACGCTATACAGGTCCGACTTGCCTTCGAAGCCGATCCCGGGCAGGTCCGGCATCGTCAGGTAGCCCTTCTCGACCTTGACGCCATCGGGGAAGCCACCGAATGGCTGGAACAGGTCAGGGTAGCTCTCGTTGCCGCCCAGGCCCAAGCCCGCGGCAATGTTCAGCGACATCTGATGACCGCCGTGCGGAATGCAGCGGCTGGCTGACCAGCCGTGCTGCTTGAGCATGTCCAGTGTGCGCAGGTATTCCACCAGGCCATAGCTGAGGGCGCAGTCGAATTGTAGGTAGTCGCGATCCGGACGCATGCCGCCGTAGCGAATCAGGTTGCGGGCGTCCTGCATCGAGAACAGATCTTCGCCGGTGGCCATCGGTTTGTCGTAGTAGTTGCGCAACGTGGCTTGCAGTTCGAAGTCCAGCGGATCGCCCGGCTCCTCGTACCAGAACAGATCGTACTGGGAGAGCGCCTTGGCGTACTGGATGGCGGTATCGAGATCGAAGCGGCCATTGGCGTCGACGGCCAGCTTCTGACCATCCTGCAGCACGCTCAGGATCGAATCGATGCGGCGCAAATCCTCGTCCAGCGAAGCGCCGCCGATCTTCTTCTTGACCACGGTGTAGCCGCGGTCAATGTAGCTGCGCATCTCGTCCTTCAGCTTGCCGTGGTCCTGGCCGGGGTAGTAGTAGCCGCCGGCGGCGTAGACGAACACCTTGCGGTCGGGCTGCCCATTGCCGTAGCGGTCGGCCAGCAATTGGAACAGCGGCTTGCCTTCGATCTTGGCGACAGCATCCCAGACCGCCATGTCGATCGTGCCGATGGCCACCGAACGTTCGCCATGGCCGCCCGGCTTCTCGTTCTTGAACATGGTGTCCCAGATCTTGTGCGGATCCAGGTTGTTGCCGGTGGCGTCGATCAGCGACTCCGGATCGGCTTCCAGGATGCGGGGAATGAAGCGCTCGCGCATCAGGGTTCCCTGGCCATAGCGACCGTTGGAATTGAAGCCGTAGCCGACGACCGGCTTGCCGTCGCGGATCACGTCGGTGATCACGGCAACCAGGCTGAGGGTCATCTTGCTGAAGTCGATGTAGGCGTTACGGATGGGCGAGCTGATGGGGAAGGTCTTCTCGCGAATTTCTACGATTCTCACAATGTGTCTCCTGACTCATATGACATGAACGCTGGGGGCGTCGGAGTACGTAGCTTAGGCGCGGAATGGCGTACTACAATTGAACCACTTTCATTTCATTATTCTCCCAAAGTGAAGACTGAGATCGCGTCCGAACTGGAGTTCTTCGTTCTGATCGCTCGGCACGGCTCTTTAGCCGCAGCGGCGCGCGAACTCGATCTGACGCCTCCCGCAGCGACAAAAAGGCTGGCCCTGATGGAAAGCCGCCTTGGTGTACGCTTGGTGAACCGCACCACACGGCGCATCAGCCTGACGAACGAAGGCGAGACATATCTGGCGTATGCGCAAAGGATTCTGGCCGACCTCCGGGAGATGGAGAGCGTTGTGGCGAGCAGCGGCGCCGAACCGCGTGGACTGCTCCGCGTCAATGCGACCCTCGGCTTCGGACGGACCACCATTGCACCTCTGGTTTCCGAGTTTGCAAAGCGCTATACGCAGGTGGAGGTGCAGCTTGAAGTCACGGACCGCCCTGTAGACCTGGTGGACAGTGGTGTCGACCTGGCGATCCGGTTTGGGACGCTGCCGGATAATCGGTTGAGCGCTAGGCGCATCATGTCGAACCGTCGCTTTCTATGCGCGTCGCCGGTCTACCTGGACAAATTCGGGCCGCCGGCATCCCTGTCCGACCTTCACAATCATCGCTGCATCATTCACAGGCAGAACGACGAAGCGCATGCACTCTGGCGATTCGAGCATGATGGCCATCATGATAGTGTGAAGGTTGCTGGCGCGCTCTCCAGCAACGATGGGGACATCGTGCTCGGCTGGGCCCTCGATGGTCATGGCATCCTCATTCGTTCCGAATGGGATCTGACGAAGTACCTCGAGAGCGGCCGCTTGCGAGTCGTCTTGCCTCAATTTAAGTTACCGTCGGCAGATCTGTTCGTTTATTACTCACAGCGCCGAAATCAGACGGCCCGCGCGAGGGCCTTCATCGACTTCCTGGTTGAGAAGTTCCAGAAGCCGACCTAAGTTCAGCTCCATCCCATCGGCACGAACAATAGCCGGCATGAAGTTACTGCAGAACTGAACGCGGATCTAGCGACTAAGGCACGATCGAAGCGAACTCGCAAGGAGCCGTAGCGACTGGCGCGGGAGGCGGTTGCCGCGGCAATCGCGGCAAAAGCGGGAATGGGCACCGGCGCCTGCGCCAGTTCTGCTACTTCAGGTTACGCCTAGCCGATCTCGGGTGCGGCGCGCGACGTCCTGGGTCCACGGAAACGTAGACCAGTATTTGTCGGCAAACGCCTTGATCTCGGCGCGGTGCTTTAGCGACAGGCCGATCATGTCGAGCCCTTCGATAAACATGCGGCGATGCCGCTCAGACAACTCGAACGGATGCTCGCCGAGGGGCGTCTTGACGTGCATCGTTTCCACATCGATGAAAACGGTGTTATTGCTGTCAGCATCGATGGCGTTCATCAATGCTTCGATGACATCGCGCGGAAGCATCACTAGCAGCAGCCGATTGTTCATGGCATTGGAGTAGAAGATCTCGCCATAGCTGGGCGCGATAACGGCCCGCACACCGAACTGCTGCAAGCCCCAGACGGCGTGCTCGCGACTGGATCCGCAACCGAAATTCGCGCCACCCACTAGGATGCTCGTTCCCGCATACTCGGGCCGGTTCAGTACGAAGTCAGGGCGCAGATTGCCGTTTCCATCGAAGCGGTGGTCGTACAGAATGCCCTTGTCGAGACCCGCCTTGTCAATGCCGCGCAGAAACTGCTTCGGGATAATTTGGTCGGTATCGAGGTTCTCGAAGCGGATGGCGGCCGCCTTGCCGGCGATATAGGCGTATTCAGACATGATCGATCTCCAGCTTGCGGACGTCGGTGATCTTTCCCGTAATGGCCGCTGCTGCGGCCATGGCCGGGCTCATCAAATGCGTAATGGCGCCGCGCCCTTGCCTGCCTTCAAAGTTCCGGTTGGTGGTGGACGCACAGCGAACGCCCTCGGCCAGCACGTCGTCGTTCATGGCCAGGCACATGGAACAGCCGGGTTGTCGCCACTCGAATCCGGCCGCCGTGAGGATCTCCGCGATTCCTTCGCGCTCCGCTTGCGCCTTGACGGCGCCAGAGCCCGGAACGACCATTGCCCGGACGCCCTTCGCGACCTTCCTGCCCCTTGCGACCTCGGCCACGGCACGCAGATCTTCGATGCGGCCATTTGTGCATGAGCCAATAAAAACATGTTGAATCGCCGTGCCCGCCAGTACTGAGCCAGCAGTCAAATGTGTGTAAGAGAGAGCGCGCTCGACCGAGCGCTGGTCTGCTTCATCGATTTGATCTTCGGGAAACGGAATACGCCCTGAAACGGGCACGACCTGATCCGGGCTAGTGCCCCATGTCACGTAAGGTTCGATATCGCTGGCATCAAACACGAAGTCGAGATCGAATGTTGCTTCCGGATCGCTCTTCAACGTGTCCCAGTACGCCAGGGCGGCAATGCGCTGTGCATCGTCCATGTCGGGGGCACGGCGCAGCACGTAATCGATCGACGCGTCATCGGGTGCAATCAGGGCGCCCCGTGCCGCCGCTTCCACGGTCATGTTGCAAAGCGTGAAACGGGCTTCGACGCTCAGGTCCCGGATCGCCGACCCGCAGTACTCGACGACGTAGCCGCGCGCGCCCTGGGCGCCGATCCTGCCGATGATCATGAGGATCAGATCCTTGGCCGTCGTACCGACAGGCAGTTTGCCATCCACGCGGATGCGCATGGTCTTCGCCATCCGGTACACCAGCGTCTGCGTTGCCAGGACGTGCTCGACCTCCGACGTACCGATGCCGAAGCCCAGCGCACCGAGTGCGCCGTAGGTGGTCGTATGACTGTCACCACAGATCACGACCATACCCGGACGAATCATGCCGTGTTCGGGGGCAATGACGTGTTCGATGCCTTGGAGCGCATCGTTCGTATCGAACAGCGGGATGTTGTGCCGCTCACAGTTATCCCGCAGGTTCGTCGCCTGGAGCGACGAAGCCGGATCCGCGATCACGCGGATCTTCGTCGGATGCGTCGGAATGATGTGACTGACGACGGAAACATTCTGCCCCGGGATCAATACCCCGCGGTTCTGCTCGTGCAGCCCTGCAAAGGCCTGAGGACTCGTGTACTCGTTCATCAAGTGCAGGTCGCAGAAAAGCAGAACGTTGTCGTCGTCGATTCTGGTGACGGTGTGAGAGTCAACCAGCTTGTTGTAAATTGTTTTGGGGGGCATGGAGACTACCTGTTTTCACGATCACTCGGCGGTGATACCGCGCTGCTTGATTAAACCGGCCCACATCGGCATCTCTCTTTCAAGACGCTGGCGGGCTGCCTCCGGCGTCGAAGGCGTCGGTTCAAAACCTTCCTTCAGCATCCGGTCTTTTGTCGCCTGCGCCGTCAGGGTCGAATTGAGCGCGGCGTTCAACTTGTCGATGATGGGCTTCGGCGTGCCCGCCGGCGCAAAGACCATGAACCACGTCTCGAAGTTGTATCCGGGCAGACCAGCTTCGGTCGCGGTGGGCACGTTTGGCAGCAAGGATGAGCGTTTCGAGCCCGTCACGGCGAGCGCAGTCAATTTGCCTGCCAGCACGTGCTGCTGCGCGGCTGAAATCACCGGGAAGCTCATATCGACCTGTCCGGCGATGGTGTCGACCAGTGCGGGGCCGCCACCGCGATAGGGCACGTGGACGATTGATACATTGGCGACCGACTTGAACAGTTCGGCGGACATATGGAACGTACTGCCATTACCTGCCGAGCCATACGTCAGCTTGTCCGGCCTGGCCTTGGCAAGCGTGATGAGTTCTTGCAGGTTTTTGGCCGGGATCTTGTTGTTGATGACAAGGACGTGCTGTGAACCCGCCACCATCCCGATGGTCGCGAGATCCTTCAGCGTGTCGTAAGGCATGCGGGCGAACAGGCCGGGATTGATGGCCAGCGAAACCGTTTGCAGGCCAATGGTGTAGCCGTCCGCCGGCGACTTCGCGACGGCATCCACGCCGATGTTGCCACCCGCCCCGGCACGGTTCTCCACGACGATGGTGCCGCCAAGCGCTTTCGACCATGCGTCGGAAACGAGGCGTGCGGCGATATCGGCACTGCCGCCCGGCGCGTATGGCACGATCAGACGGATCGGGCGCTGCGGGTAGGTTTGCGCCGAAGCCGTTCCAAGAACGGCGGCGCAAGCGAGGAAGGCAACAAGGCGAGGCATTTTCATGGAGTCTCCTTCAGTGCGGTTTTTATGGAACGGATGCTAGCACTTGCCTACAGAAACATAATTTAGGCAGAATCACTTCTTTCTTGCCTACAATTCAGCAATGGACGGGTTCTCGGATGTGGCCTTTTTCATGGCCATCAACAAGCTCGGCAGTCTCGCTGCCGCGGCCCAGGAGTTGGGGGTCACCCCGTCCGCCGTCAGCAAACGGCTCATCGCCCTGGAGTCGAGACTTGGCGTCAGGCTACTGAACCGTACGACCCGACGCATCAGCCTCACGCCCGAAGGCGAGAATTACCTTGTGGAGGGCGCGCGCATTCTCGCTGAGCTCGAGACGCTGGAGCGATCCGTTGGCGGCAACAGTGGGACACCTCAAGGTCTCGTTAGAATTGGCGCAACGCTTGGCTTCGGCCGCCGACATATCGCACCTGCCTTGGCGGCGTTTTCGCGAGCATTCCCGAAAATCGAGATTCAGCTCTATCTCAGCGAGCGGCCGCTGAATCTGACCGAACTTGGGCTGGACGCCGTCGTTCATTTTGGCGAGTTACCTGACGTACGGCTGACGGCGCGCCTGCTGGCGAACAACCGTCGCGTGCTTTGCGCTGCCCCCTCGTACCTTGCACGGGCAGGGTTGCCGGCAAGTCCGCGCGATCTCGCCCGGCATAGCTGCATCTTCATTCGCGAAGCTGACGAGACCTTTGGCACCTGGCACATGCGCAATGGCTCTCAACACGAGACCGTAAAGGTGCGCGGAACCATGAGCACAAACGATGGCGAGTCCGCCGTTGCTTGGGCGCTGGAGGGCCAAGGACTCGTGGTCCGGTCCGAGTGGGACGTCGCAGAGCCACTGAGAAGCGGAGCGCTATGCAGGGTGCTTCCGCAATGGCAGTTCGCTCCGGCCGACATCTACCTGGTCTACCGCGGCAGCAAGACGCGTCCTGACAAGGTTGGTGTGCTCGTCGATTTCCTCCTTGCACACTTTGCCAATCATCGGCAGGCAAAGCCAGGCAGCGATGGTAGGTGGTAGCTGGCAGGCACGGTGATCGGGCACCAAATTAGAATTCGTCCTGAGTCCGCGGTAGGCATAGTAATCGAGGCGTGCCGGATGGCCGCTAAAGGCCTGAAAGCAGGCCCCCAAGGTGAGAAGAGCGAATGACGGCAGTGGGTCGGTCTGGGACATCGGCGATCGATGCCCGCGCAGGCCGCATCAATCGTGGTTGATGGAAGATTGGTCTATGCTCTCCAGTTCGTCAAAAGCCTCGCCATTCAATCAATTGGCATCTCGGCAACAGCGGGGCAGCCGATGAGAAAAGCGCCGCAAGAAGCATTCTGCTTGAGCGCCTCACGGACTTCCTTCCGATAGCAGGGATTTCCAGTTCTTGCCCGCGCGCGGAAAGAGCCGGTTGACCGGCATCTGCTCGCCAGTATGAGCAGTATCTCGACCTCTGCCAAAACTGTTCGATAAGTTGTTGTGCCCGGGGCAGTGCACGAACTTCCGTAGACCGCGATCGGTAGGCCACTGGCATGCTTCCTGCTGCCTTGCAGCATCGGCACGCCGGCTGTGTCCCAAGGAGCATGCGATGAAGAACCCCTGGCTCAAAAAGAACCCGATGCTGAGCATGTGGCTCAGCGGCGCGAATGCGGTGGCCGGCGCGGCGCGTGGGCGCGCGGTGGCCGAGGGCAGGCGCCAGACAGCCACGGCCGCCGCGGCGATGACCAAGGCCGCAACGGACGCGTGGATTGCGGCGCTGACGCCGCCCAAGCCCGCCCGCAAGCGCGCGGCCAGGCGCCGCAGCAAGTAGCCGGATGTACATGGTCGCGGCCGGCAATTTGTGCAAGCGAAGGCGCGCATGAGCGCCGATATCCGGCCACCCCGGCGCAAGGCCCGCGCGGGTCGGGAGGCGGACCAGGTCCCCACGGACTCGGACAACTTCGTCAGGGTGCGCGGCGCGCGCGAGCACAACCTCAAGGATGTCGATGTCGATATCCCGCGCAATGCGCTGGTGGTGTTCACCGGCGTGTCGGGCTCGGGCAAGTCGTCGCTCGCGTTCGGCACGCTCTACGCGGAAGCGCAGCGACGCTATTTCGAATCCGTCGCGCCCTATGCAAGGCGGCTGATCGATCAGGTGGGCGTGCCCGAGGTCGACAGCATCGAGGGCCTGCCGCCCGCCGTGGCGCTGCAGCAGCAGCGCGGCACGCCGAACGCGCGGTCGACGGTGGGCAGCGTCACCACGCTGTCGAGCCTGGTGCGCATGCTGTACTCGCGCGCTGGCACCTATCCCGCGCGGCAGCCCATGCTTTACGCCGAGGATTTCTCGCCCAACACCGTGGAGGGCGCCTGCCCGGAATGCCATGGTCTCGGGCGTATCTACGATGTCACCGAGCAGTCGATGGTGCCCGACGATTCGCTCACCATCCGCGAACGCGCCGTGGCCGCGTGGCCGCCGGCCTGGCACGGGCAGAACCTGCGCGACATCCTCGTCACCCTCGGCTATGACGTCGATTCGCCGTGGCGCGACCTGCCGAAGGAGGATCGCGACTGGATCCTCTTCACCGAGGAGCAGCCCACCGTGCCGGTTTACGCTGGCTTCACGCCGCGCGAGGTGCGCGCCGCGCTCAAGCGCAAGCTGGAGCCGAGCTACCAGGGCACCTTTACGGGGGCACGGCGCTACGTGCTGCAGACCTTCGCCACCACGCAGAGCGCGCTGATGAAGAAGCGCGTGGCGCAATACATGATCGGGCGCGAATGTCCGGCGTGCCACGGCAAGCGGCTCAAGAAGGCGGCGCTGTCCGTGACGTTCGCCGGGCTCGACATCGGCGAATTCACGCACCTGCCGTTGGCCCGCGTGGCCGAGATCATGCTGCCCATCGCGCAAGGCAAATCGCCCGGCCGGGCCGGTGCCGCCGGCGCCGTGCTAAGCCGCAAGGCGGCGCGTGCGGCCACGGCGCGGCGCGTGGCGGCCGGCGGCTCGGCGCACAAGGCCGCCCCCGACGTGCGGCGCACACCCAACCTCTCCGAGGAGAAGCGGCTCGCCTCGCAACGCATCGCCGAGGAACTGATGGAGCGGTTGTCCACGCTGATCGACCTGGGCCTCGGCTATCTG
The DNA here is from genome assembly GCF_057798955.1 of Cupriavidus sp. 207A1. NCBI lineage: Bacteria > Pseudomonadati > Pseudomonadota > Betaproteobacteria > Burkholderiales > Burkholderiaceae > Cupriavidus > Cupriavidus sp. 207A1. The sequence goes on from NZ_JBYOJO010000005.1 coordinate 237,821, forward strand.
TCGCTCGATCGCAGCACGCCAACGCTGTCCTCGGGCGAGCTGCAACGGCTGCGGCTGGCCACGCAGATCTCGTCGCAACTGTTCGGTGTGGTCTACGTCCTCGACGAACCCTCGGCCGGGCTGCATCCCGCCGATGGTGAGGCGCTGCTCGTGGCATTGCGCCGCCTGAACGCGGCCGGCAATTCGCTGTTCGTCGTGGAGCACGACACGCAGACCATGCGCCAGGCCGACTGGATCGTCGACGTGGGGCCCGCAGCCGGCGAGCACGGCGGGCGCGTGCTCTACAGCGGCCCGCCCGACGGCCTGGCCGAGATCGCGGCCTCGCGCACCGCGGCCTACCTGTTCGGGCCGCCGGAGATGCAGCAGCGCGCGCCGCGAGAGCCGGCCGGGTGGCTCAGGCTGGCCCATGTCTCGCGCAACAACCTGCATCGCGTGGATGCGGATATCCCGCTTGGCTGCTTCACCGCGGTAACCGGGGTTTCGGGTTCGGGCAAGTCGAGCCTGATAAGCCAGGCGCTGCCCGAACTCGTGAACCGGCACCTGGGCCGCGCCGACGACGGCGATTCCGAAGACGAGCGCGACCCGCTGTTCGCGGTGACCGATGCCCCGACCGAAGGCCGCATCGCTGGTGGCATGGAGTCAGTGCGCCGGCTGGTGCGCGTGGACCAGAAGCCGATTGGCCGCACGCCCCGTTCGAACCTGGCGACCTATACCGGATTCTTCGACCATGTACGCAAGCTGTTCGCCGCGACGCCCGCCGCGCGCAAGCGGCGCTACACGGCCGGCCGTTTCTCGTTCAACGTGGCGCAGGGACGCTGCCCGACGTGCGAAGGCGAGGGCTTCGTCAGCGTGGAGCTGCTGTTCCTGCCGAGCGTCTACGCGCCCTGTTCGGCGTGCAACGGCACGCGCTACCGGCCGCAGACGCTGGAAATCACCTGGAAGGGCCGGAACATCGCCGAGGTGCTGGACCTGACCGTCGACGCGGCCTGCGAGGTCTTCGCCGACGAGGCGCCGGCGATGCGAGCCCTGACGGCGTTGCGCGATATCGGGCTCGGCTATCTGCGGCTCGGGCAGCCGGCCACGGAACTGTCGGGCGGCGAGGCGCAGCGCATCAAGCTGGCCACCGAATTGCAGCGCGCGCAGCGCGGCGACTCGCTGTACGTGCTCGACGAGCCCACCAACGGCCTGCATCCCGCCGATGTGGATCGCCTGCTGGTGCAGTTGCAGGCGCTGGTGGACGCCGGCAACACCGTGGTCGTGGTCGAACACGACATGCGCGTGGTGGCGCAGGCGGATTGGGTTATCGACATCGGACCCGGCGCCGGCGACGAAGGGGGGCGCATCGTGGCAAGCGGCCGTCCGGCCGTCATCGCGGTCTCCATCGCAAGCGTGACGGCGGCCTACCTCGCGAAGGAGTTCGGCTGAGCCGATCCCGGAACAGCTTCGGGTTCGGTAATAGCCTGGCAATGCGGCGAACTGCGGCAGAACGGTCGAGGAAGAATTACGCGAACTAGACAATATGGATGGAACCACCATTGGCCGAAGGCCCACGGTGATACGCAGTGAGTAGAAAGCGAGCTAATTTCCCGATGCTGGGTTGGGAGGTTGCAGGGTCAAGACCAGAGAGGGCCGAGACCGGCCAGAAGCAGACATTCGACGACCGCATGCATATTGTTGACAATCCCGCATGTACGACCTAGCGTAGGTATCCTTCCAAGGAGTCGTTTGCGAAAATGACAAGTTCGACGACGTCTGGCAGTGCAGAGCCTTCCACCGCGCATCGGCTTGTGATCGTCGAGGGCATTATGGGTTCAGGCAAGTCAACGACGATGCGCCTCATTGCGAAACATCTGCAAGAGGCCGCGCAGCCAGTGTTGCCGGTCCACGAGAGGACAGAGCCCCACCCGGTGCGCGCGACAGACGAACTTGAACACTGGTTTGAACCGTGGCGGGACACGACACCAAAGCATCTCGCGGACCGTGCCCTAGCTAAATGGAAAGCCTTTGTCGAGACGACACAGGCCGAGACCCCAATCCCAGTAATAGACGGCCAACTGTTTCATGGAGACCTGACTAACCTGCTGCTGATGGAAGCCGAGTCCGCGTTGATTTTCGACTACGTACAAGCGCTGACAGCAGTCACTGCTCCGCTCAATCCGTTCGTCCTCTACCTTTGGCAGGAGGATGTCGAAAAAGCTATACGGAGTGTCTGTGCGGAACGCGGCGATGAGTGGATCGAATATCAGGTGAACTGGAAGCTCGCGGCCCCTTATTGCGTGCGCAGGGGTTACAAGGGATTGGAAGGGCTTATTTGCCTATATCGCGATTACCGCCGAATCACCGATGATTTGTTTCGCCAGCTACCGTTAGCCAAGCTCGCGATTGAGAACTCTGCAAGGGACTGGCCAGCCTATGAGAGCCAAATTCTGCGTGAGTTGCGACTGCCGGGTGGATTAGCTCATGGTGTCGACGCCAATTGATACGTTTTATTGTGCAGTCATTGTATGACTGTCGATGCCAAGTAGACTCTCCCAACGATCGCTTATCGTTGCGCTGGACTTGCCCCTGCGCGTGCTGGTGCGCGATGACTGCCAGGGCAGCACTTGGATGAGCAGCCACACCGCCGCGCCGCCGGCTGTGGCGCAGCGGCTGATTCTTGACACGGGTGGGCGCGCAAGGCGCCCCGCGGTGATTTACCCGGCCAGGCCCTTGTTGGGGTTGATCAGGTACTTCTCCCCCGTCGCGCGCTTGTTGTAGACGGCGATCACCTCCAGGTCGAGCACCTCGGCCAGCGAGATCTCTTTCGAGTAGTGGCTGGCAAAGGTGGTCTTCAGCTCCGAAACCACGCGTTGCTTCAGCGCGTTGGCCCGCTCGCGCCCGATCTTCTGCAGGAACGGGAACAGCAGCCAGCCGCCCATGCCCCACGCCATGCCGAAGTTGCGGTTGAACTCGGTCGGGCTTGTGTCCAGGCCGCCGTAGAGGTAGACCTGCTTGTGGGTGGTCGAGCCATAGCGGCTGTATTCGCGTGCCGTCTTGTTCAAGGCCGCTTCCATGCAGGTGAGGATCTGGCCGGCGAGCTTGCCGCCGCCCGTGGCGTCGAACGCGATCGTTGCGCCAGTGGCGGCGAGTGCCTCGGTGAGCTCCTGCATGAACGTGGGCGACGCGGAGTTGCAGACGTGGACCGCGCCTTGTGCCTTGAGCAGGTCCACCTGCTCCTGCTTGCGCACGATGTTCACCAGCTTGATGCCATCCTTGAGACAGATCTGATTGAGCATCTGGCCCAGGTTGGAGGCCGCGGCGGTGTGCACCAGGGCGCTATGTCCTTCGAGCCGCATGGTCTCGACCATGCCCAGTGCGGTGAGCGGGTTGACGAATGACGACGCGCCGTCAGCAGGCGTGGCGCCTTCGGGCAAGACCAGGCACTGGTCCGCGGAGATGCAGCGGTACTGCGAGTACATCGCGCCGCCGATGGCGGCGACGGTCTTTCCCATCAAGGCTTGCGCCGCAGGGGACGAGCCTGCATCGACGACCACGCCCGCGCCCTCATTGCCAACCGGCATGGACACATTCAGGCGGCCCGCCATGCTGCGCATCGCGCCTTCCGGAACGCGCGCGGTGACTATGGGCCGCTCGGCCGTGCCGCTGGCCTTGGCCGTGCTCATGTCGGCCGCACCGAACAGCAGGCCGAGATCGGACGGGTTGAGAGGAGAGGCTTCAATGCGGATGAGCACTTCATCCGGGCCAGGATGCGGCGTGTCGATGCTGTCTAGCGATAGCTCGAGTTCACCGCTGCTCTTGATTTGCGAACGAAGTTGAAGTGCGGTGTGCATTCGATGTCTCCTTGGCCTGTCGGTTTGCGGTGAGCGGGGCAGCTGCCCTGGGGCTGTTTTCGCCAGCAGTCAGCAATGTAGCAAGTTCCTGCGAATCCCGTACTGGCCGGAAATTCAGAGATGGCCGGGGCGGGATTTCCATTGACGTGCCGGCGGTGCGGGCGCTGGCGGCGCGCGGCGCATTCGTCAATCCATGGCACGGTGCCCTTTGTTGTTCACGCAACTGTCATCAAGCGCGGTTAAGGTAGCGTCCGTCCACCACGGATGACCCCAGGGCGCTGCGCCCGGCCCGCGCCACCTACATCGGCGCTGCCGGCGCATGCGCGCCGCCAGCCTCACCGGGCTGCCCGCAGTAACTTGCCTGCCGCGCGGGCACGCTTCGCCCGCATTCCTGACCCACTCAGACCTGCCACCGACATGAAATCCCGCCTGATCGCCGCGGCCTTGCTGGCCGCCACGGCGAGTCCTGCCTTCGCCCTGAACATCCTGCTGACCAACGACGACGGCCTGACCAGCAACCTGAAGGCGCTGTACGACGCGCTCAAGGGCGCTGGCCACAACGTCATCGTCAGCGTACCCTGCACCGGCCAGAGCGGCCGCGGCGCCGGCATCGTGATGTACAGCACCACGGTCATCGTGCCGGACAACGACAAGACCCAGGTCGAGGCCGAAGGCGGCTGCCACAACGGCGCGGCCAAGACCGGCGAGCCGGCGGTCGGCCCCTTCACCAAGGCGGGCTACACCAATGGCGACTACCACTACGCCCACGGCACGCCGGTGATGGCGACCATGTACGGCCTGGACGTGCTGGCGCCGGCGCGCTGGGGCAAGGCCCCGGACCTGGTGCTGTCCGGTCCCAACGAAGGCCAGAACGTTGGCCGCATCGTCAACAGCTCGGGCACGGTCAGCAATGCGCAGTTCGGCGCAGCGCGCGGCATTCCGTCCATCGCGTTGAGCGCGGGCACGGACTCGGTCGACAATGCCGGCCTGGCGAGCCCGGTGTCCGGCGTGGTGGCGCAGCTGACCATCAAGCTGCTCGGCACGCTGCAGGCCAAGGCCAACGGCGGCCCGCTGCTGCCGGCGGGGCTGGCGCTGAACGTCAACTTCCCGAATGCGCCGACGGCGGCCACGCCGTTTGCGTTCTCGCGGCATGGCACCTTCGACGCCTATGCGCTGAAGTTCAGCGGCACGGCGCCGTACGGGCTCGGCATCGGCGCCGGCGGCGGCACGCCGACGGCCGCGCAGGCCGAGGACGAGTCGGTGGTCTACAAGACCAAAACGGCCGTTACCGCCATGCAGATCGGCTTCGACCAGCGTCCCGCCGGCCAGCAATGGCTGCGCCTGCGCCTGGGTGAACTGTTCGGCCAGTGAGGCAGGTCCCGATGAAACGCCTCATTTCCCTGTTTCCCCTGGCAGTCGTGCTGGGGCTGGCCGCCTGCGGCGGCAACGACGCGCCCGGCAACGGCGCGCCGCCCGCGACCGCGACCTTGTCCGTCACCGACCTGGATCCCGGCGCCTACGTCGTCAGCGTGGGCGATGCCGACAACCCGACCGTCGGCAAGTACTACGCCGGCACGGACGGCAGCCGCTACCTGGCCCTGGCCGATGCCGAAGACAAGGCCACGGCCATCTACCGCCGCGACAAGGGCGGCAGCTGGGTCGCAGCGCCTGGCGCGGACGCGTCCGCCAGCGTCAAGCTGCTGAGCCAGGCCGCGGTGCCCGCCGCGAGCGTCGATCCCGCCAGCGTGGCCGGCACCTACACCACGGTGCTGCCTACGGGCGCCAGCGCCATCTTCACCGTCACCGCGGAAGGCAAGATCGCGCCCGGCGCTTCGGCATGCCAGCTGTCGGGAACACTGGCTGCGCAGGCCATGCCGAATACGCTGAGCCTGAAGCTGTCGACGTCGGCCTGCGGCACGCTGCCTGCCAGTGCCAGCGGTGTGCTCGCCATCGATACGGACTACCAGCCGGCCGCATTCCGCCTGATCGCGGACGATGGCGGCCGCGTGGTGGACCTGTGGGCGTATCGCGACTGAGCGATGCCGCCTGGCGTGCTAGCGCATCGCCAGGCTGCCGGCCAGCATTTGCTGCTCTGCGGGGAGTTCGCGCATGGCCTGGTTCAGCGTTGCGGTGGTGGTGGTGATGGCGGCGCCCAGGCTGGCGATTTCCTGCTGCAGCACCGCGATGCGGATGCGCTTCTGGTCGGGCGTGCCGGTGGTGGCGTTCTTCGCCGCCTCCAGCTCCTGCAGTTTGCGCGCCAGTTGCGCGCGCAGTTCGCGCAGGCGCTTGATCGCATCCCTGGCCTGATCGGGCAGGCCGCTGTCGTCGACATCGCTGTGGTCGCGCACTGAAGCGGCCTGGTTGCCGCCGGCCAGCGCGTGGCCAGGGGCCGAAATATGGATCTCGGCACTGGCCGCCGGCCGGGTACGAATCCCCGGCGCGTCGCTGGCGCTTTCGCTGGCGGCGGCGGGTGGTGCCGCAGGCGTATCCATCGACACGGCAGCCGCTGCCTTGGCTGCAATCGGTTCGATCATGGTCACGGTGGTACTTCTCCTGGTTCGCCGGCGATGGGCAATTCGTGCTTGGAAGCTGCCGGCTCCAGGCGGATATCGGCTGCCTAGCGCGCCGACTTGAGCTTGCCGCGCGGCCATCGAGCCACGGAAACCGGTGTCGAGACGCGCTGAAACGCTGACGCACGCACTGGATTTTTGCGACAGGCACGATCACGCGCCGATAACGCGCCACCGCGCACGCACGGCTTCCGCCAGGCATGGATTGGCGGCATCCGTCCTGACTACTGTGCTGTTCATGACTTGATCATCCTCAGGCATCGTGGCGACCGGCTTGACCCCGGCGTGGCCGGCGCCGGGCTTGAGCCTGCCCGACGGGCATGGCAGGATACGCCGATGCCTGCCGCGACCCCCGATACCGTCCTGCGCGACCTGGCCCGCCTGCGCCGGGTCCGTGACCGCATTGACCGTGACTATGCCCAAGCCCTGGACGTCGAGGCGCTCGCACGCGACGTCCATATGTCGGCGGGCCATCTCAGCCGGCAGTTCCGGCTGGCCTATGGTGAGTCGGTCTATGCCTACCTGATGACCCGGCGCATCGAGCGCGCGATGGCGCTGCTGCGACGGGGCGACCTGAGTGTCACCGAGGTATGCTTCGAGGTGGGGTGCTCGTCCCTGGGGTCCTTCAGTTCACGGTTTACCGAGCTGGTCGGCGTCTCGCCCAGCATTTACCGGCGCGACTGCGCGCGCCAGGCCGAGGGCATCCCGTCCTGCATCGCCAGGCAGGTGACGCGACCGATCAGGAATCGAGAAGCGCCGGAACCGTCGTCCGACTAGACTGGCTTCCATGCCTTCCGGGCCAACGCCGCGACGGCCGCGGCCACCGCTTTCTCACCCCTCACCCCTTACGGAGACTGATCATGGACCTCACCATTCACTCGACCTTTCTGCCGCATTCCGATCCGGCGGTGTCGCTGGCGTTCTACCGGGACGCCCTGGATTTCGAGATCCGCAAGGATGTCGCCTTTGGCGGCCACCGCTGGATTACCGTCGGCCCGAAGGACAAGCCCGACACTGCCATCGTCCTGTACCCGCCAAACGCTACCCCAGGCGTCACCGACGAGGAGAAGCGCACCATCGCCGAGATGATGGCCAAGGGCACGTTCGCCATGCTGCTGCTTGGCGCGAGAGACCTCGACGCCGTCTTCCAGCGCCTGCAGGACCGCGACGCCGAGATCGTGCAGGAGCCGACAGACCAGCCTTACGGCGTGCGCGATTTCGCGGTGCGCGATCCGGCCGGCAACATGATCCGGATCCAGCAACTCAAATAAGGGCGGCGCCGGCCGTGCGCCGGCCTCGGTTCGCATTGCACTTCATCTCTCGCGATCGGTTTATTCGATGGTGACTTTGCCATCCCTGACCAGGACGGCGAACTTGTCGGTCTCGTCGTGGATGCGCCGGGCAAACGCTTCGGGCGTGCTCGACATCGGCTCCGCGCCCGCGGCCAGCATGCGTTGCCGGAAGTCGGGCGAATTCACAATCTTGACGATCTCGGCATTCAGGCGCATGAGCACAGGCTTGGGTGTGGCGGCAGGGGCAAGCACGCCGAACCACGTGCCGATATCGAAGCCCTTGAGTCCGGCCTCCTCCATGGTCGGTACCTCGGGCAACGCGGTGGAGCGTTTTGCCGTGGTCACCGCCAGCGCCTTGAGCTTGCCGCCCTTGATGTGTGGCAGCACCGTGGTCAGGGTGTCGAAGGACATGGATACCTGGCCGCCAAGCAGGTCGGTGGTCAGGGGGCCGCTTCCCTTGTAGGGAACATGCAGCAACTTCACACCGGTGGTGCTCTGGAACTGGGTGCCGATCAGGTGCTGGGCGGTGCCGTTGCCATTGGAACCGTACGACAGTTCCGGCGAAGCCTTCCTTGCCAGCGCGATCAACTCGGCTACGTTCTTCGCCGGCGTCTTGGCGCTGTTGATGACCAGAACATTGGGCACCATCGCCAGCGTGGAGACCGGCGCCAGGTCCTTCTGGAAGCTGTAGGGCAGCTTCTTGTAGACGGAAGTGGCGATGGTATGGTGCACCGCGCCGATCAGCAGCGTATAGCCGTCGGGTTTCGCCTTGGCGACGTAGTCGGCGCCCACGGTGGCGCCTGCGCCGGGGCGGTTCTCGACGATGACCGGCTGGCCCAGGGTTTTCGTCAACTGGTCTCCGAGAGCGCGCGCCAGCACGTCGGTGGTGCCCCCCGATGGGAATGGCACCACCAGGCTGACGGGTTTGGCCGGCCAGTCCTGTGCCATCCCCGCGGTAGCGCCGCAAAGTCCGATTGCGCAGAGCGACAGGCCACAGATGCGGCGGATAGTCATGGTGAATCGATGCATGGTTGTCTCCTTGGTGTTTGGTGGCGTCAATGCGTGAGGGTGACTGTGTCGATAGCCGTCCCTCACTGAACCTGCGCGATGCGCAGCAGGTTGGTGGTGCCGGCCACCGTGAACGGCAGGCCGGCGGAAATCACGATCGACTGGCCGCGCTCGCCAAAGCGTTCCCTGACCACCGTCCGGCTCGCCAGCTCGGTCATTTCCAGCACGTCGACGACTTCATGGCACAGCACCGCGTGAACGCCCCACGCAAGCGCAAGCCGGCGTGCCGTGGCCATGCGCGGTGTCATGCCCAGGATCGGCATCCCGGGGCGCTCGCGCGCCATGCGCAGCGCGGAATAACCTGAGCTGGTGTAGGCCACCGCGGCTGGCATCTTGAGCAGTCCCGCCACGTGGCGCACCGCGTAGCCGATGGCGTCGGCGGCCTCGGCGCGCGGCGGCGTGTGCGAAGCCTGGATCGCTTCGTGATAGAGCGGATCGGACTCGGTGCGCGCGATGATGCCGTTCATCATCTTCACGGCCTCCACGGGATACCGGCCCGAGGCCGACTCGGCGGAGAGCATCACCGCATCGGCGCCGTCGTAGACGGCGGTGGCCACGTCGGAGGCTTCCGCGCGCGTGGGCACCGGCGCGGCGATCATCGACTCCAGCATCTGGGTGGCCACGATCACCGGCTTGCCCGCCTTGCGGCAGGCGCGCACGATGTGCTTCTGCAGCGACGGCACTTGCTCGGCGGGCATTTCCACGCCGAGATCGCCACGCGCCACCATCACCGCGTCGGCTTCGGCAACGATGGCATCCAGGCTCTGGATCGCGGCGGGCTTTTCCAGCTTGGCGACGATGCCGGCGCGGTCCTGCACGATGGCCTTGATCTCTTCTATGTCTTCGGGGCGCTGCACGAACGACAACGCAATCCAGTCCACGCCGAGCGCCAGGCCGAATTCGAGATCGCGGCGGTCCTTGTCGGTCATGGCCGAGAGCGGCAGCACCACGCCAGGCACGTTGACGCCCTTGCGGTCGGACAGTGCGCCGCCATTGACGACCGTGGTGTCGGCGAAGTCGCCGGCGCATCGGTTTACGCGCAGGCGTATCTTGCCGTCGTCCAGCAGCAGCTCGGACCCTTCGCGCAGCGCCGCGAAGATCTCCGGGTGGGGCAGGCTCACGCGGGCCGCGGAACCGGGAACCTCCTGGTCCAGGTCCAGCCGGAATGATGCCTGCGCCGCAAGCTGGACCGCCCCCCCGGCAAAGGTGCCGATGCGCAGCTTGGGGCCTTGCAGGTCGAGCAGCACCCCGATCGGGCGGCCGCGTTCCCGCTCGATGGACCGGATCGTGTCAAGTCGCTGCCGGTGGTCGTCGTGACTGCCGTGGCTGAAGTTCAGGCGGAACACATCGGCACCGGCGTCGAACAGGGCTTCGATGATCTCGGATGAGGTGCTGGCGGGCCCCAGCGTGGCCACGATCTTCGCATTGCGAAGGCGTCTCATGGTGATGCTCCATCAGGGCGCGATCAGGATCGCGCGGAAATCGTTGACGTTGGTAAGGGTGGGGCCGGTGATGACGGCATCGCCCAGCGCTTCGAAAAAGCCGTGCCCGTTGTTGTTCGCCAGGGCATCCTGCGGACGCAGGCCCAGCGCCCAGGCGCGCTGCAAGGTATCGGGCGTGACCATGGCGCCCGCAATCTCTTCCTGGCCGTCGACGCCATCGGTGTCGCCCGCCAGCGCATGGATGCGGGCATCGCCGCGCAGTGCCAGCGCGAGTGCGAGCAGGAATTCCACATTGCGGCCGCCACGTCCCTGGCCCCGCACCGTGACGGTGGTCTCGCCGCCGGAAAGCAGCACGCATGGGGTGGGGAAGAGCTGGTGGCTGGCCGATTCGAGGGCAAGCGAGCCGAGTACCAGCCCGACATCGCGCGCCTCGCCTTCGATGGCATCGCCGAGGAGGTGCACGTGGAATCCTGCTTCACGCGCGACGCGGGCAGCCGCTTCCAACGCCATGCGCGGCGTGGCGATCAAGGTGGTGTCGATGCGCGGCAGCCGTGCATCGGCGGGCTTGATGGTTTCCGCCGCTTCGGACTCCAGCACGCGCATGACGTGCGCAGGTACCGCCAGGCCGTAGCGGCGCACGATGTCGAGCGCATCCTGGCGGGTGGTGGGGTCCGGCACGGTCGGACCCGATGCGATGTCGACGGGGTCATCGCCCGGCACGTCGGACAGCAGCAGGTTGCACACCCGGGCGGGGTGGCAGGCCGCTGCCAGGCGCCCGCCCTTGATCGCCGAGAGGTGGCGCCGGACGCAGTTCGTCTCTGCGATCGTGGCGCCGGACTTGAGCAGCGCGCGGTTGATGGCCTGCTTGTCCGCGAGCGCAATGCCGGCCAGCGGCAGCGGCAGCAGCGAAGACCCGCCGCCGGAAACAAGGCTGACCACCAGATCGTCCCCGGTCAGGCCGGACACCCGTTCCAGCATGCGCCGCGCCGCGTCATGCCCGGCGGCGTCTGGCACCGGATGCGCGGCTTCCACGACCTCGATGCGCTCGCACGGTACCGCATGGCCGTAGCGCGTGACGACCAGACCCTCCAGCGGCCACGGCCAGGCGGACTCGAAAGCCCGCGCCATGGCTGCCGATGCCTTGCCCGCACCGATCACGATGGTGCGGCCCCGCGGACGCAGGGGCAAGTGGCGCGCGATGGTCAGCGATGGCTGCGCCGCGGCAATGGCGGCGTCGAACATGCGGCGCAGCAGTGCCGACGCTTCGTTTGTCTGGATCTTCATCGTCATCGACCTCAGTGCATCGGTCCGGCGTGCGCATCGGCGGCCCGGTCGGAACCGGGACGCGAAGGTGCTGCAACGAAGGCGGGGGCTGCAAGGCAGCCGCGTGGCGGACCTCAGGCGGCCTTGGGCTGGCTGCTTTGCGCCAGGAACTTGCAGACGGCCCTGGTCACGTCGATGGTTTTCGCCTTGCCGCCCAGGTCCCCGGTATGCAGCAGCGGATTGGCGGTGACGGCTTCGATCGCCGCCATCACGCGCTGCGCGGCGGCATGCTCGCCCAGGTGTTCGAGCAGCATCACCACCGACCAGAACGTGCCCACGGGATTGGCCAGGCCCTGGCCCATGATGTCGAAGGCGGAGCCGTGGATCGGCTCGAACATCGACGGATAGCGGCGCTCCGGATCGATGTTGCCGGTGGGCGCAATGCCCAGGCTGCCGGCCAGCGCGGCGGCCAGGTCGCTCAGGATGTCGGCGTGCAGGTTGGTGGCGACAATGGTGTCGAGCGTTGCCGGACGGTTGACCATGCGCGCGGTGGCGGCATCGACCAGTTCCTTGTCCCAGGTGACATCGGGAAAGTCCTTCGCCACCTGCACCGCCACTTCATCCCACATCACCATGGCATGACGCTGGGCGTTGGATTTGGTGATCACCGTCAGCAGCTTGCGCGGCCGCGACTGCGCCAGCCTGAACGCGAAGCGCAGAATGCGCTCCACCCCGACCCGCGTCATCATCGACACATCGGTGGCGGCCTCGATCGGATGGCCCTGGTGCACGCGGCCGCCGACGCCGGAGTATTCGCCTTCCGAGTTCTCGCGCACGATCACCCAGTTCAGGTCTTCCGGCGCGCAGCGCTTGAGCGGGCCGTCGATGCCGGGCAGGATGCGGGTCGGCCGCACGTTGGCGTACTGGTCGAAGCCCTGGCAGATCTTCAGGCGCAGGCCCCAGAGCGTGATGTGGTCGGGGATCTGGTTGTCGCCGGCGGAGCCGAACAGGATCGCATCCTTGTCACGCAGCGCATCGAGACCGTCCGCCGGCATCATCACGCCATGCTGGCGGTAGTAGTCGCCGCCCCAGTCGAAGTTCTCGAACTCGAAGCGAAAGCCGGCGCCATGGGCAGCCAGCGCTTCCATGACCTCGCGGCCGGCGGGCACGACCTCCTTGCCGATACCGTCGCCGGGGATGGTTGCAATCTTGTACGTCTTCATCGTTCGTCTCCTGTCTGGTCTGGAAATGCTGTGGCGCGTCGCACCGCTGCCAAGCGCGTTGGACGAATTCTGGTGGATGGACGAGGTTTTTGATCGGGGCTAAAGTTAAACCATTCTTAACCTAAAGTTTAAGGTGTTGCATGGCGGCCAATAGTGCGATCCAGCCCGCGGAGCTGGGCTTTTTCACCGTGCTGGCGACGGCCGGCAGCCTGAGCGCGGCGGCACGCGACCTCGGTATCACCACCGCGGCGGTCAGCAAGCGGCTGGGCCAGATGGAGGCGCGCATCGGCATGCCGCTGGTGATCCGCACCACGCGGCGCATGAGCCTGACCCCGGAGGGCGAGGTGCTGCTCGAGCATGCGCGCCGCATCCTGGGCGAGCTGGACGACCTGGAGCAATTGCTGACCAGCGCCAAGGGCCGGCCCAGCGGGCTGCTGCGCGTCAATGCCACGCTCGGTTTCGGGCGCATGCACGTGGCCCCGGTCATCTCCGATTACAGCCGCATGTATCCCGAGGTCGACGTGCAACTGCAGCTGTCAGCCGACCCGCCACCGCTGTCGGAGGATGCGTTCGACGTTTGCGTGCGCTTCGGCGAGCCGCCGGACGCCCGCATCGTGGCGCGCAAACTGGCGCCGAATCGTCGTTTGCTGGTGGCGTCGCCGGGTTACCTGCGCAAGCACGGCACGCCCCAGGTGCCGGCAGACCTGCCGCGTCATAACTGCATCGGCATCCGCCAGGGCAGCGATGCCTATGGCGTCTGGCGACTGACGCCGGTCAAGGGAACCCGGGCGCGCACCGAGGCTATCCACGTGCGCGGCAACCTGACCACCAACGATGGCGAGATCGCCGTGAACTGGGCGCTTGAGGGACACGGCATCGTCCTGCGCGCCGAATGGGATGTCGACCGCTATCTGCGCAGCGGAAGGCTGGTGCAGGTATTGCCGCAGTATGCGACCCCGGAAGCCAACATCTATGCCGTGTATCAACAGCGGCATCAGCTGTCGTCGCGGATCCGGCTGTTCGTGGAGTACCTGGCGGAGAAATTTGCCGCGTTTGGCAAGTAGGGCTGTGTAGCGCGCTATGTGGCTGGCGCAGGCCAGCAGGGTCCGTCGGCAACCACGATTCAGCCGTAGGGTCGGAGACGCTCAGGGTCAGGCGCGACAATACGTTGCTGGAGGTTAGCTGTGTTGGTGCCTGACGATGAAGGCTTCCACGGCGTCGTGCAGTATGACCGGCTTCTCCAGGAAGATGAAGTGACCACCGTCCAGGATGGAAAACTCCGTCCCCGGAATCCGGCCTGCCAGTTCCTCGGAGAAATATGGCGGCGCGCAGAAGTCGCGTTCGCCCACCAGCACCAGCGTCGGCGTGGTGATCGACGGCAGGTCATCGAAGGCGTCATGCCCGGCGATCATGTCTATCCGGGCGAAGACGATCTCCGGTTCGAATGGACAGGCCGATGCAGTGTTCACCCAGGCCTGCACCTGCTCCGGGTGTTCGCGCTGGAATTCCGGATCGAAGAGGAATAGCGCGTTGGCCTCGGTAGACGCGCGCAGGCCGGAATCAGCTAGCATGCGTCGCCGCATGTCGAACTGGCGACGATAGAACGCATCCGCGCGTGCGATCGAAGAGAGGATTGTCGCGCTACGCAAGCGTTCGCGGTGATGGATCGCCAGCCACTGTACGATGGCCCCTCCCGTCGATGAGCCGATCGCATGAACCGGCCCGCAACCGACCGCCTCGATGACCCGCGCCATGTCAAGCGCGTGCTGCGCAATGGTCATGCCGTGGGCGGTGTGCTCGGAAGCTCCGGTGCCGCGATGATCCGGTACGATCACCTGGTGATGCGCGGCGAACAGATCGATCTGCGGACCCCAGGAGGCACCGACCCCCGCCAGCCCGGCCAGCAGCAGCACGGGCGATCCTTTGCCCTTGACCTCGTAATGGATCGAAACACCATCGGACGCTACGCACGGCATCTTGTTTCTCCGGCTTCAGGGCGACGCGAAGCAGCGCTGGGTCACGTCGACGGTCATGCCTGCGAGATGGATATTAGTGCCTGCAGGCCAACGTTACGAGCGCTGGCTCAGGCGAAGACACTGCGTCCGTTAGAGTGCCCGATTGCCATGGCGTAATCCGAGAGTCATCGTCATCCGCTGTAGCCCAGGCACGGACGCGATGGCTGCGCAAGGTGGCGCTCGAACCAGTCCGCCGTGAGCGTCGCAACCTCTGCCAGGGCCTTGCGGTCATCGAAGCCGCAGCTACTGGCCGGCACCAGCCTCAGTTGCCGGGGACCATGCATCTGTTCGAAGGCAAGTTGATGGATCCGGATGCTCTGCGCATTGCCGCTTGCACAGATCAGCAAAGCAGGTGTCTCCAGCCGTCGCAGGATCGCGTCGCCGGCCAGGTCGGGCCGTCCGGCCATGCAGGCGATGGCGCCGGCTTGTGACGCGCTGTCCACGGCCGCGCGCAGCGCTGCCGCCGCGGCGGTACCGGCGCTGAGCAAGCCGACGGGCAAGCCCGCGAACGGCGTGCCGGCCCGCAGGAACTTCAGGGCCTGGACCAGTCTTGCGGTCAGCTCATCGACGTCCGATGCGGCCGCGTCGTCGACCTGGCTGTCAGGCTTGAGGTCTACCAGCATGGTCGCGAGTCCTCGCGCCCGGAGCTTGCGTGCCAGGTATTGGCTGCGGGCGGCGCGGCGCTGCGCGCCCCCGGCATGCGCCATTAACGCGACGCCGATCGGGTTGGGCGCGGATTCCAGCATGGCCCGCAGGCGCGTCGTGCCGTAGGGAATCAGCATGGCCTTGCTCAGCGATGGCACGCTTGCCACGGCGCCCGGTCCCGCGCGGAGCGGGGATGGCGCTGACGCCATGCCTGTCAACTGCCGGACCCGGTCATCGCTGACCAGCTGGAACTCATGATAGAAGTGCGCCAGGTTTTCAATGCGGTCCGGCGTGTCCAGGCAGACGATCTCGTCAGCCAGCGCACGCACTTGGTCCAGTCCGGCCCGGGTGGCGATCGGCAGCGCGCAGACCAGGCGGGCGGGGCGGCGCTTGCGCAGGCTGGCGAGCGCGGCGTGCATGGTCGCGCCGCTCACCAGGCCATCGTCCACCACGATCACCACGCGGCCGCCCGGGTCCATCGGCTTGCGAACCGGCCTATACACCGCGCGCTGCCGGCACAGCTGGTCGAAGTGGGGGTCGCGCAGGCTGCCGGCGCTACTGCCCGTCTGCGCGCCGTTCGTATGCCAGGTCCTGCCGGTGTCGTCCAGCGCCACCCCTGCATCGATCCTGCGCGCCATCACCAGGTCGAAGTCCGCGCCCAGGGCGTCGGCCACGACCCGTCCGACCGGCACGCCGCCACGCGGAATCGCCAGCACCAGCGCGCCGGTTGCGCGATAGGCGTGCAACGCCGAGGCCAGTTCCGCGCCGGCATGCGCGCGCGTCAGAAAACGAGTCTGGTATCGGCTCATCGGTGGGTTCTGGCGACGATCTATTGACGGATATTCAGCACGGCGGCGCCGGCCAGGCGGCCCTCGCGCAGCGCGGCCAGTGCCTGGTTGGCTTGCTCGAGCGGATAGGCGGTGGTATGCGTATGCAGCGGAGTCCGGGCGGCAATGTCCATTAGCGCGTGGCCATCGGCGCGCGTCAGGTTGGCCACGGAATACAGGCGCCTTTCTTCCCAGAGCCATTCGTAAGGCATGCTCGGGATATCGCTCATGTGAATCCCGCCGCAGACCACGACGCCACCCTTGTCCACGTCGCGCAGCGCCTTGGGAATCAGCGCGCCCACCGGAGCGAAAATCAGCGCCGCGTCCAGCGGCACGGGCGCCTGCAGGTCGCTCGAGCCGGCCCAGCATGCGCCCGTCTGAAAGGCGAGTTGCTGGGCGGCGGTATCGCCCGCGCGGGTGAAGGCGTAGACTTCGCGGCCTTGCGCCACGGCGATCTGCGTCACCAGGTGGGCCGCGGCGCCGAAGCCGTAGATGCCGATGCGGCGTGCCTGGCCGGCTGCGCCAGCCATGCGCAGTGTGCGATAGCCGATCAGGCCCGCGCAAAGCAGCGGCGCGGCGTGCTCGTCATCGTAGGCGGGCGGGATGCGGAAGCAGAAGTCGCTGTCGGCCACCGCATACTCGGCATAGCCGCCATCGCGGGTATAGCCGGTGAAAAGCGGCGCGCTGCACAGGTTCTCGCGATGCCGCAGGCAATAGCGGCACGCGCCGCACGCATGTCCCAGCCATGGCACGCCGACGCGTTCACCCGCGCTCAAGGCACTGACGCCGGCGCCGCAGGCATCCACCCGTCCGACGATTTCATGCCCCGGGACGAGTGCCGGCTTGGGATGGCGCAGTTCGCCATCGACGATATGCAGGTCGGTCCGGCACACGCCGCAGGCGGTCACGGCGATGCGGACCTGGCCGGGGCCGGGTTCCGGCACCGGCAACTGACGAAGGCGCAACGGCAGGCCGGCGCCCTCGAAGACCATCGCTCGCATGCTTTGGCTGGACATGGGGCAGGGCGGCGCAAGGGTTATCCTTCGATTTCGCTGCGGACCAGCAGCACGGGCTTGCTCGTTTTGGCGAGCACGCCTTCCGACACGCTGCCCATCAACAGGCGCCTGACGCCGCGGCGCCCATGCGTGCCGAGCACGATCAGGTCGGCATTCCACGCATCGGCGTCGGCAACAATGGTCGACGAGATCTTGCCCGGCGCCACCGGCTTTTCATCCAGTTGCACCAGGTTCGGCACGCCTGCCTCGCTGAGCCGGACCGAGGCCGCATCCAGCGCCTTGCGGCCATGCGCGATGATGCTGTCGACCAGCTCCTTCGGATTGAAATAGCTGGCCTCGAAGAAGACATCGGTGTCGTCCGCCACGAACAGGGCCTTGACCTCGGCGCCGGTCGCCTTGGCGATGATGATGGCCTGGCTTAGCGCCAGGTCCGAGGAGCGGCTGCCGTCGACGGCGAGCAGGATGCGCTTGTACATGATGGGTCTCCTGAAATCGATGTGCGGGATCGCATTGCGAGGCGTCGCATTCAGGGTAGATGCCGGCGTGGATACGCGTTTGACCTGCGTCAATTCGAAGCGGCAGGGCTGGCGCCTCTTTGAGGTAAACCGGGAGCGGGGTGCTGACAGCACGACATTGGCTCGGCGCGAGCATGCGATGCGGCACGCCGGCTACCCCTCGTGCCGGTGCCGGGCATACCCATCCGGCGCGATGGCGGCCCCGTTGCCATCGGGGAAGGGGGCGTCGTGACGGGGCTTACGCGCCAGGCGCGTGGCAAACCACTTCGATATTGTGCCCGTCAGGACCAATCACGAACGCCGCATAGTAGTCCGCGTGGTAGTGCGGTCGCAGACCCGGCGCACCGTTGTCCCTGGCGCCGGCGGAGAGCGCGGCGCGGTAGAAGGCGTCGACCTGCTGCCGGGTCGCGGCAGTAAACGCCAGGTGCAGGGGCGCAGGCTTTTCCCCGCTCTGGAACAGGCACAGCGAAGCCTTGCCGCCGGCGCTGAGCTCGACCCCATACGTCGGCGGCCCCTCGGACGCGACCGCTACGCCGAGCGGTGCCAGGGCCTCGAGGAAGAACGCCTTGCTGGCGGCATAGTCGCTGACACCGAATTTGACGTGGTCGAACATAGGGTTTCCTCAGTCGCTTGTGAGGCCGCGTCGCGCCGGGCCGCCTGGCATCGGGTGACGCTCAGGCAAGCAGGGCCAGGGCGTCGGCCAGCGACAGCACGGTCGTGCGCGAATCGAAGGCCGTGGCAAAAAGATGATCGTGCACGACCTCGTCAGGGTCATAGCAGCAATCCTTGACCGTGAACAGGCGGAAGTCCGCGTCACTCGCATACGCCACCGATGACAGCACCACGCCGGTCGACGCAATGCCCACCATGATCAGGGTATCGATCCCCTGCGCGGACAGCCGTACCTGCAGGTCGGTGCCAAAGAACACGCTGGCGCGATGCGCGGTGATCAGCGGCTCGCTGTCCTGCCGGCCAAGCTCGGGCGAGACCTGGTCGTCGACGAACAGGCCCAGCCGCTTGATGCCTTGTCCATTCCGGTTCAACGGGCTGACTTCCGGATAGCCCGGGCTGAAGTGGATCCTGGCGAAATAGACGCTGACGCCCGCGGCCCGCGCGGCGTCGCATAGCTTGCGCGTATTGGCAAGCAGGGTAGGGGCGACGCCGGGGAAGAGGGCCAGGATGTCGGTCTGGTAGTGCATCACGACCAGAGCCGTCTGCGACGGAACGAGTGGCGGGATCTGGGCGGTCATGCTGTGCGTGCGGCGGTGCCTTCCAGGCGTGGTGGGTGGCCGGCCGGATGGTCTGGTCCATGTGCAACGAGTGGCGACATCAGGCTGGGGCGACAGCGGATGAAAAGGGACTCTATCACGGCAATCCGCGCCAGGCGCGTTCGCGGTACAGGCTGCGAGCGCCGCGCCGTTTGCGTGGAAGACATGCTTGCTAACACAATCGCGAATCATTATCATTCCCGGTTTTGTTACAAATCATCAGGACGCTGCGCGCGCGCCTGCTGCCACCATGCAACCCCTTCCGGCCTTCTCTGCCCGTTCCGCTTTCCGTCCCCGCCCTTTGTCCGTGCTGATTTGTGCCATCGCGGGGACGATGCCGATGCTTGCCGTCGCCCAGGCGCAGGCCCCGGGGGCCTCGGTGGACGGGGGCAGCCTGAATGCCGTGGAGGTGCGGGTCGACCGTATCAAGAGCGACCTGGTCAACCCGATGCGGCAGGTCACGGTGATCGAGCGCGAGGAGCTGGACGAGCTGCGCACGGGTTCGACCAACCTTGCCACCATGCTGAGCAAGGTCATTCCGGGCATGGCCGATTCCAGCCGCACGGTGACGGATTTCGGCCAGACCCTGCGCGGGCGCAGCGCGCTGGTGCTGGTCGACGGCATCCCGCTGAATACCAACCGCGACTCGGCGCGCAACCTGGCCACCATCGATCCCAGCAATATCGAGCGCATCGAGGTGCTGCGCGGCAGCAGCGCGCTCTACGGGGCGGGCGCCAGCGGCGGCATCATCTCGATCACCACCCGCCAGGCCGGCGGGCCGCCGAGCGCGGATACCACGGTGACGCTGGGCACGCCGCTGACGCGGCTGAGCAGGGAAGGGCTGAGCGCCAACGTGCAGCAGCATTTTTCCGGCAGCCAGGGGCCGATCGACTATGCCTTCCACCTGGGCGCGCAGCGCATCGGCAGCCCCTACGATGCCGAAGGCCACCGCATTGCGCCGGAGCCCAGCCAGGGCGATCTGTTCGATTCCAACGTCTACAACCTGAGCGGCAAGCTGGGCTGGCGCATCGATGGCCAGCAGCGCCTGCAGCTGAGCGTCAGCCGGTACCAGGCCAAGCAGGACACCGACTATGCGTCCGATCCGTCGGTGGCCCGGGCGCCGGCCGGCTCCACCGCCGCGCGCGCGATTCGCGGCCTGCAGCTGGAGAACCAGAACGAGCTGCGCAATACCGTGGTCAACCTGGACTACCAGCACCAGGACCTGTTCGGCAGCACGGTATCGAGCCAGTTCTACTACCGCGACTACTTCACGCGTTTCCCGCCCTTCGACGCGCGCGCGGTGGCCACGCGCGGCGGCAATGTCGACCAGATCAGCCAGAACAGCGATGTCTTCGGCGGCCGCCTGACCATCAGCACGCCGCTGGGCCAGGCCAAGGCCACCAAGCTGCTGTGGGGCGCCGACTACAACCAGGAGCGCAGCGACATGCCGCTGGACCTGTTCGATCCGCGCGCCTACGACAGCAGCGGGGGGCTGGTCTTCAACCGCATCGGCACGGCCACCTATATGCCGCCGCTGACCACGCGCAGTGGCGGCATCTTCGGCCAGCTGCAGCACAAGTTCAGCGAGCAGTGGTCGGCCGAGGGCGGCCTGCGCTATGAGCGCGCCAGCGCCAGCTTCGATGATTTCGTGCCGCTGTCGCAATCGCGCGTGAGCAACCCGGCCACGGTCAAGGGCGGCACGGTCAACTATGGCGCCTGGCTGTTCAACCTGGGCGCGGCCTATGCGCCGGTCAAGGGCCAGGAGTTCTATGCCTCGTTCAGCCAGGGCTTCCAGCTGCCGGACATCGGCCTGCAGATCCGCAATGCGCGCGCCGGCTTCGATATCAATTCGTCCAGCCTGGACCCGGTCAAGACCAACAACTATGAAGTGGGCTGGCGCGGCGCGCTGGGCAATACGCTGGCGAGCGTGGCGCTGTTCTACACCACCTCCAAGCTTGGCGACGTGCAGAGCTTCAACAACGGCCTGATCCTGACCCGCACCGAGGAGCGCATCGCGGGCGTGGAAGCGGCCGCCGACTACCGCTCGGACGACGAGCGCTGGGGCGCGGGCGGCACCATCACCTGGATCAACGGACGCGAGCGGCCGCAAGGCAGCGCGGACTTCCAGGACATGACCGGTTACCGCATTCCGCCGCTCAAGGTCACGGCGTACCTGCAGTTCCGTCCCGTGAGCCAGTGGAGCAACCGCGTGCAGCTGAGCTACTACGCCA
Source organism: Cupriavidus sp. 207A1 (assembly GCF_057798955.1). Lineage (NCBI taxonomy): Bacteria > Pseudomonadati > Pseudomonadota > Betaproteobacteria > Burkholderiales > Burkholderiaceae > Cupriavidus > Cupriavidus sp. 207A1. The sequence continues at coordinate 259,026 of NZ_JBYOJO010000005.1, forward strand.
GCCGCGACTACCGGCTCAACGGCCAGAACAGCTTTGGCCGGCGCGAGGTCAGCAGCTATACCACCGTCGACCTGATCAGCCGCTATGAACTGACGCGCAAGGATACGATCACGGTCGGCATCGAGAACCTGTTCAACCGCAACTACTACCCGCTGTACAGCCAGCTGCTGCGGAACAGCAACAACACCAGCCGGCTGCCGGCAGCGGGCATCACGCTGACGGCGATGTACCAGCACCGCTGGTAAGCGCGGTGCGGCGGGGCTGGCGGCGCCTGCCGCCGCCAGCCCGCGCTCTTTAGTCGAGCGTGATCTTGCCCGCCTTGACGATCTCCGCATAGCGCCTGGTATCGCGCTCGATCAGCTTGCGGAACTCCTCGGGCGTACCGCCCACCGGCACAAAGCCGAGGTCGGTCAGCTTCTTCGTGACTTCGGGGCTGCGCGTGGCCGCGGCGATTTCCCGGGCCATGCGCGCGACGATCGGCTGCGGCGTGCCGGCCGGCGCCAGCAGGCCCGTCCATGAACTCATGACGAAGCCGGGGAAGCCGGCTTCTTCCATGGTCGGGATATTGGGCTCGCCCGGCCAGCGTTTGGCCGAGGCGACGGCCAGCACGCTGATCTTGCCGGACTTGACGTGCGGCATCGGCACCAGCAGCGGGTCGAACGCCACCGAGACCTCGCCGGACACCAGTGCCGGCAGGATCGGCGCGCTGCCGTTGTAGGGCACGTGGGTGAGCTTGAGCTTCGATTCCATCGCCAGGCGCTCGCCGGTCAGGTGGGCGGAGCTGCCGACGCCGCTGGAGCCGAAGGTCAGCGTGTCGGGATGCTTCCTGCCGTAGTCGACCAGCTCGGCCACGGTCTTGACCGGCAGCTTCTTGCTGGCGAACAGGAACAGCGGCAGCTCGGCCATTTCCGCCACCGGCACCAGGTCGGCGGCTTTGTAGCTGAGTTTGGAATACAGCGACATGTTGGCGCTGTAGGCCGCCAGCACCGAGACAAAGGTGTAGCCGTCCGCGGCCGAGCGCGCGGCCACGCCGACGCCCAGGGTGCTGTTGGCACCGGGCTTGTTCTCGATGATGATGGGCTGGCCCAGCCGTTGCGAGACCTGCTCGAACACGACTCGCGAGACCGTGTCGGTGGAGCCGCCCGGGGTGTAGGGCACGATCACCTTGATCGGCTTGGCCGGCCATGCGTCGCCGGCGAGGGCGGTGGGGGCGGTGTGGAGGGCGGCCACGCCGGCAACGGCGATGGCGATGGAACGCGCGCGGCGCGCGGCGCGATGCTTGATGCTGGACTTCAACTACGTCTCCTTCTTTGGCATGCCTGGCAATCCCCTGGCGGGGCTGCGGCCGGGACTCCGGCCGGCCAATTATGCGGGACGCAGTCTGCGCGGTGCCGCGCCAACGGCAGCCGGAACACGGGCGCGGGCCATCCAATGTGCGATAGTCGAACCAGGCTGGCCGCGACGATCGTCAGAATTCGTAGTTGACCGACACGTCGAACACTGCATTGGTCCGCTTGCGCGTGATCGGGCTGTCGGCCGCGTCGCCAGCCAGCTGCGATACCGCCACGTCAGAGCTGGCAAACCAGTGTTTGGCGAAGTACCACACCGAGGTCACGCCGAAGCCGTATGACTTGATCCCGCCGCGCGCGTGGTACTGCGGCCGGCCGGCGCGCGCCTGCGCGGCGCTGACGCCGTACCAGGCGTTCATGTAGCGCGAGTCGGCCAGCGTGACGGTGGGGCCGGCGAACCAGAAGAATTTCTCCGAGCTGCCGGGCAGCGGCATATAGGCGCCGATATCGCCGACCCAGCCGTCGCTGCCGCCCAGGCTGCGGCGCGCGTCGATGCGCAGCACCAGCGGAAATTCCTTCGAGACCGCGTATTCGGCGAACAGCTTGCCTTCCGGCGCCGGGTTGATATTGCCCATGCCGTCCAGGTGCGGCGAGTCTTCCTGCCCGCGCCGGCCCAGGTTGTAGGTGAGCGCGATGCCGGCGCGCCAGTTCCTGCCGCGCAGCAGGTTCACGCCCAGCCCTTCGCCGATCGACGCAAAGGCAAGGTCGCGGTAGCGGATGTCGATGCTGGGGCCGCCGATCACGATGTACTCGGACGAACCGTCGTAGCGCGGCCGCAGCATCGCCGCGGCGCCAAGCCGGACCTGCCAGTCGGGGATGTCGTCCTGGAACAGCTTCTGCAGCGGAATGCCGGCGGAGAACTGCCATTCGGCCAGCGGTGCCGGCGTCTGGGCGCCGGCCCGGCCGGCGGCCAGCAGCGCGCCGGTGGCCAGCAGCAGGGCGATGCACGAGGAAGTACGCGGTGGAATTCGCTCGGTCATGGCAGCCTCCGTGCCCGCATGGCGGGCAGCCAGGTTGCGGGCGCTGGGCCCGTGGGCGACATCTTTCCACCGGATCGCGGCCGGCGCAACCACTGGCGCAGCCAGCGCGGTGCCTGCAGATCCCTGCCTGGTGACGAAGAGGCGTTTCAGTCGAGCAGCTTGTCCAGCGTGATCGGCAAGTCGCGCACGCGCCGGCCGGTGGCGTGGTATACGGCATTGGCAATGGCCGCGGCCACGCCCACGATGCCGATCTCGCCGATGCCCTTGGTGCCGAGCGCGTTGATATGCGGATCGTCCTCGTCCACCACCGTGATCTCGATGGTGCCGATGTCGGCATTGACCGGCACGTGGTACTCGGCCAGGTTGGCGTTGGCGACGCGCCCGGTGGCCAGGTCCAGCTCGGTCTTCTCGTGCAGCGCCATGCCGATGCCCCAGACGATGCCGCCCATCAGCTGGCTGTGCGCGGTCTTGCGGTTCAGCAGCCGGCCGGCGCCGTAGCTGGCAACGACGCGGTGAACGCGGATCTCGCCCAGGTCCGGATCGACGCGGACTTCGGCAAAGACCGCGCCGAAAGCATGCATGGAATACGCCTGGCGCTCCTTGCCGGGTTTGGTGCTGGCGCGGCCCTCGATTGCTCGCCCGCCCGCACGCCGGATCGGCGCGGACATCGGTTCGCGCTGTGCCGGATCCGAGCGGCGTTGCAGCCAGCCTTCGACGATTTCGACATCCTCCACCGGCGCGCCAGACAACGGCGAGGCGGTATCGGCCACAGCCTGGCGGACCAGGCGCAGCCGTGCCGCTTCGGCCGCCTGCTGCACGGCGGGCGCGACGCTGGCCACGGACTGCGAGCCGCCAGACACCGGGGCTTCCGGGAAGGCCGTGTCGCCCAGTTCAAAGCGTACGTGCTCCGGCGGCAGGCCCAGCGCATCGGCGGCGACCTGCGTCATCACCGTATAGGTGCCGGTGCCGAGGTCCTGCGAGCCCGAACGCACCAGCGCCGTACCGTCCGGCAGCAGGCGTACCATCGCGCTGGCCGGCGAGCGGTAGGTGGGGTAGGTGGCGGTGGCCATGCCCAGTCCGACCAACTTGCCGTCGGCCTGCATCGAGCGCGGGGCGGGATCGCGGCGGGCCCAGTCGAAGCGCTCGGCGGCGTCGCGATAGCATTGGCGCAGCGACTTGCTCGAGAACGGCAGCTGCTTGTCCGGACGGTGTCGGCGTGGTTGCGCAGGCGCAGTGCGAGCGGGTCGAGTCCCAGCCGCTCGGCCAGTTCGTCGAGCGCGCATTCCAGCGCAAAGCTGCCGGGCGCTTCACCCGGCGCGCGCATGAAGGTGGGCGTGCCGATGTCCAGCTCGACCAGCCGGTGGCTGGTCTGCACGTTGGCGCAGGCGTAGAGCCGGCGCGTGAGCAACGCGGCGGATTCAACCCATTCCTCGATCATGGAAGTGCATGTGGTCACGTCATGGCGTAAGGCTTGCAGTGCGCCGTCGGCGGCCGCGGCGGCAACCACATGCTGCTCGGTAACAGGCCGCCCGCCCAACGGGCCGAACATCTGGGTCCGTTCCACCACCAGCCTGACCGGACGGCTGACCTGCCGCGCCGCCATCGCGGCCAGGACCACGTGCGACCACACCGAGCCCTTGCAGCCAAAGCCGCCGCCCACGTACGGGCAGATCACGCGCACCTTGTCGGCAGCGATGCCGAACGCGGCGGCGACGGCCTTGCGCACGCCGGTGACGTATTGCGTCGCGTCGTACAGGGTGAGCTGGTCGCCATCCCACGCCGCGAGGGTGGCATGCGGCTCCATCGGGTTGTGGGTTTCCATCGGCGTGGTGTAGACCGCGTCGATCACGGCGGCGGCGCCGCGCCGGCCCGCATCGGGATCGCCGCGGCGGCTGTCGGCGGATTCGTCCTCGTCAGGCTTGCGGGCCCGCGCGCGCGCCTGCGCGAAGTCCAGTACGGCATCGCCCTGCCGGTATTGCACCGGCAGGCAGCGCGCGGCGTCGCGGGCCTGCTCGAGCGTATCGGCCACCACCACGGCGATGGGCTGGTTGTTGTAGTGGACCGTGGTGTCCTGCAGCAGGCTCATCACGTGGCCGGCGGTGGGGATGTCCGCGGCCGCCTTGCCGGCCCTGGGCAGGTGCGGGGCGTTGAACGGCGTCAGCACCAGCCGCACGCCCGGCATGCGTTCGCACGCGGCGGTGTCGATGGCGACGATCTCGCCGCGGGCGATGGCGCTGGTCACCATCACCGCATGGACCAGTCCCGGCAGCGTGTGGTCGGCGGTGTAGCGGGCGCGGCCGGTGACCTTGGAGATGCCGTCGACGCGGTCGAGCGGGGTGCCGGTTATGCTCATGCCGAAGCTCCTGACGGGCCGCTGGCAACCTTCAGCGCGAGGGCGACGGCGCGCTGCGCCAGGCCGATCTTGAACGCGTTGTGCGCATACGGGTGCGCGCCGTCGAGCAGCAGCCGCGCCGCGTCGGCCGCGCTGTGCGCGCTCAGCGGCCGGCCTGCCAGCGCGCGCTCCGCCGCGGGCACGCGCCACGGCTTGTGCGCCACGCCGCCCAGCGCCAGCCGCGCGCTGTGCACCAGCTTGCCGTCGAGTTCGAGCGCCGCGGCCACCGAGACCAGGGCGAAGGCAAAGCTGGAGCGGTCCCGCACCTTCAGGTAGTGCGCATGGGCGGCGTAGGGCGAGGGCGGCAGGTCGATGGCGACGATCAGCTCGCCGGGGGCCAGCATGGTGTCGCACTGCGGGGTATCGCCGGGCAGGCGGTGGAAGTCGCCGATCGGGATGCGGCGCTCGCCGGTGGTGGCGCGCACCACGATCACGGCCTCGAGCGCGGCCAGCGCCACGCACATGTCGGACGGATGCACGGCGATGCAATGCTCGCTGGCGCCGAGGATGGCATGGATGCGGTTGATGCCGTCGCGCGCGCCGCAGCCCGAGCCGGGCTTGCGCTTGTTGCAGCACGGGAAGCCCAGGTCATAGAAGTAATGGCAGCGGGTACGCTGCAGCAGGTTGCCGCCCACCGTGGCCATATTGCGCAGCTGCCCGGACGCGCCCGACAGCAGCGCCTGCGCCAGCAGCGGATAGCGTTCGCGCACCAGCGCATGGTTGGCCGCATCGGTGTTGCTGGCCATCGCGCCCAGGCGCAGGCCGCCATCGGGCAGCGCCGCGATCTGGTCCAGCGGCAGCCGGCTGACGTCGACCAGCAGCCGCGGCGCTTCCACGCCGGCCTTGACCAGGTCCAGCAGGTTGGTGCCGCCGGCCACATAGCGCGCGCCCGGCTGGCTCCCCAGGCGCATGGCCTCGTCGACCGAGCCCGGCCGTTCATAAGCGAAAGGATTCATACCCAGCCTTAGCTGCCGCCCTTGCCGCAGGCGGCGCGGACCGCGGCGACGATATTGGGGTAAGCGCCGCAGCGGCACAGGTTGCCGCTCATGCGCTCGCGGATCTCGTCGTCGCCGAGCGGCAGCGGCGGCGCGCCCAGCGGCCGCACCGCGCTGGCATGGCCGGCCTGCGCCTCGGCCAGCATGCCTACCGCCGAGCAGATCTGGCCGGGGGTGCAGAAGCCGCACTGCAGCGCGTCGTGGGTGACGAAGGCCTGCTGCATCGGGTGCAGCGTATCGCCGCTGGCCAGGCCTTCGATGGTGGTGATGTGGCGGCCTTCCTGCATCACCGCAAGCGTCAGGCAGGCGTTGATGCGGCGGCCTTCGACCAGCACCGTGCAGGCGCCGCACTGGCCGCGGTCGCAGCCCTTCTTGGCGCCGGTCAGATGGAGGATTTCACGCAGCGCGTCGAGCAGCGTGCAGCGCGGTTCCAGCTGCAGCGTGCAGGGCTTGCCGTTGACATGGAGCGTCACTGCGCGGGTGGCCGCGCCTGGCGGGGCGGTGGTGCTGCAATGGGCCGGTACGTTGTCTTCGGACATGGGCGAGCCTTCTGTCGGCGTCCCGGCATGTCGTCGGAAGGCGCCGGGAATACCGGAAGGCTGCAAGTTCAGTGCCGGGCAGCGCCCCGGCCATGGCGCCGCAGGCGGTACGGCTACACGGCGGCGCAAGCGTCAAAAACGCCACGCGGTGCGTGTAGAAATTACGCTGGGTGAATCCGCGCGCCACAAAACAAAAACGGCGCCCGGAGGCGCCGCCGTGAGGCCGTGTGGAACCGGGTTCAGCCCTTCAGCACGCTGCCGATGGCCTTGGCCACGATGCCGACATTGCCCTCGTTCAGCCCGGCCACGCACATGCGGCCCGAGCGCAGCAGGTACACGCCGTGCTGCTCGCGCAGGCGCTCGGCCTGGTCGGCGGTGAGGCCGGTGTAGGTGAACATGCCGCGCTGGGTCAGGTAGCGCGACAGCGCCTCGCCGCTGACATGGTCGCGCAGATTGTGGTGGATGGCCTCGCGCATGCGCGCGATGCGGCCGCACATCTCGGCCAGTTCCTGTTCCCACAGCTGGCGCAGCTCGGGCGTGGTCAGCACCTTGGCGACCACGCGCGCACCGTGCGTGGGCGGGTTGCTGTAGTTGGCGCGCACCGCGCCGGTCAGCTGGCCCAGCACGTTCGATGCTTCGGCCGCGGTGTTGCAGAACACGCTCAGGCCGCCGCAGCGCTCGCCGTACAGCGAGAAGTTCTTCGAGAACGAGTTGGCTACCAGGCAGGGCACGTCCTGCGCCACCAATTCGCGGATGGCGAAGGCGTCGTCTTCCAGGCCGGCGCCAAAACCCTGGTAGGCCATGTCGACGAACGGCAGCAGCTGGTTGGCCTTGAGCAGCGCGATCAGCTGGCGCCACTGGTCCTGGTTCAGGTCGACACCGGTCGGGTTGTGGCAGCACGCGTGCAGCAGCACGATGCTGCCGGCCGGGATCGCGCGCAGCGCGTCCATCATGGCGTCGAACTTCAGGCCGCCGGTGGCGTCGTCATAGTACGGGTAGGTATTGACGGTAAATCCGGCGCGCTCGAACACCACGCGGTGGTTTTCCCAGCTGGGGTCGCTGATCCACACCTGCGCCTGCGGGTAGTAGCGCTTGAGGAAATCAGCGCCCACGCGCAGCGCGCCCGAGCCGCCCAGCGTCTGCAGCGTGGCGATGCGGCCGGCGGCGCGCGCCGGCGAGTCCTCGCCGAACACCAGCGCCTGCACGGCGTTGCGGTAGGCCGCCAGGCCCGACATCGGCAGGTAGGGGCGCGGACCCATGTCGGCCAGCAGCGCGGCCTCGGCCTGCGCCACCGCCTGCATCACCGGCAGGCGGCCGTCGTCGTCAAAGTAGATGCCGATGCTCAGGTTGACCTTGTCGGTGCGCGGGTCACGCTGGAAGTCCTCGTTTAGCGAGAGGATCGGATCGCCGGGAAAGGCCTCGATGTGTGCGAACATGGGATGCGATGGAGTTGGGTCGGGGGCGGCTGCCGCGGCGCAAGGCGCCGCGCAGCCTGGGATTTTAACCGGCGGCGCCCGCGGCCTGCAGGCGCCAGCCTGGCTGGGGGGCGGTCAGCGCAGTTGCTGCGCGGCCACACCGGCTTGCAGCGCGGCGCCGGCCTTCTTCTGGCGCACCAGGTAGCTCACGCCGAGCACCACCAGCCACACCGGGATCAGGTACACCGAGAGGCGCAGGCCTTCGGTCAGGTACATCACCACCAGGATGCCGGCCAGGAACACCAGGCACAGGTAGTTGGTCAGCGGATAGCCCCAGCTCTGGAACGCCGTGGCCTGGCCGGCCTTGCGCTTGTCGGCGCGGAACTTCAGGTGGATCAGGCTGATCATGGCCCAGTTGATGATCAGCGCCGACACCACCAGCCCCATCAGCAGCTCGAAGGCCTTGCCCGGCATGAAGTAGTTGATCACCACGCAGGCCGCGGTGGCCACCGCCGAGAACGCCAGTGCCGTCAGCGGGATGCCGCGCTGGTTGACCTTGAGCAGCGCCTTGGGCGCATTGCCCTGCTTGGCCAGGCCGTACAGCATGCGGCTGTTGCAGTACACGCCGCTGTTGTAGACCGACAGCGCCGCGGTCAGCACCACCACGTTCAGCACATTGGCCACCCAGTTGCTGTTCAGCGCGTGGAAGATCAGCACGAACGGGCTGCCGCCGGTGACCACGTTCTCCCACGGGTACAGCGACAGCAGCACCGCCAGCGCGCCCACATAGAAGATCAGGATGCGGTAGATCACCTGGTTGGTAGCCTTGGGGATGGTCTTCTCGGGCGAGTCCGCCTCGGCCGCGGTGATTCCGACCAGTTCCAGGCCGCCGAACGAGAACATGATCACCGCCATGGCCATCACCAGGCCGCCCATGCCGTTGGGGAAGAAGCCGCCGTGCTGCCAAAGGTTGGCCACGCTGGCCTGCGGGCCGGCGTTGCCGGACAGCAGCAGGTAGCCGCCGAAGCCGATCATGCCGATGATCGCCGCGACCTTGATGATCGAGAACCAGAATTCCATCTCGCCGAAGGATTTCACGCTGGCCAGGTTGATCGCGTTGATGATGACGAAGAACGCCAGCGCCGAGACCCAGGTGGGAATCTCCGGCCACCAGTACTGCACGTAGATGCCGACCGCGGAAAGCTCGGCCATGCTCACCAGGATATACAGCACCCAGTAGTTCCACCCCGACAGGAAGCCGGCGAAATGGCCGCAGTACTTGTCGGCAAAGAAGCTGAACGAGCCGGCGACGGGCTCGTCCACCACCATCTCGCCGAGCTGGCGCATGATGAAGAACGCCACGATGCCGGCGATCGCGTAGCCCAGCAGGACCGAAGGCCCCGCCATCTTGATGGTCTGGGCGATGCCCAGGAAAAGTCCGGTGCCGATGGCGCCACCCAGAGCGATCAGCTGGATGTGCCGGTTCTTCAGCCCGCGCTTGAGCGAGCCGTCATTGTTGCTGGAATGCATGCAGTGTGTCCTCTACCCATTCTCATGGAATGCGGGCCCGCGTCTCTGGCTATTGTCGGAGTCGGACGCTTGGGCCTGGGGGTCGTCGCCGCGCGCGCGGCAGGGTGTCTGCCGCGCGGGGCGTGCGCGTTGCCGGACCGGCGCGCCGACGAAGGCGGCCGGTCAGTGCTGGCCGATGCCGGTCAGGCCTCGACCTTGAGCGTGCCGCGTTCGATCTGGTCGCGTTCCAGCGACTCGAACAGTGCCTTGAAGTTGCCTTCGCCGAAGCCTTCGTCGCCCTGGCGCTGGATGAACTCGAAGAACACCGGGCCGAGCGCGGTCTTGGAGAAGATCTGCAGCAGCAGACGGGGCTTGCCGCCTTCGGTGGTGCCGTCCAGCAGGATGCCGCGCGACTTCAGTTGCTCGACGGGCTGGCCGTGGCCGGGCAGGCGGGTGTCGAGCGCCTCGTAGTAGTAGTCGTTCGGTGCGGTCATCAGCGGCACGCCGGCCAGTTGCAGGCGGTCGATGACTTCGATCAGGTTGTCGGTCAGGAAGGCGATGTGCTGGATGCCTTCGCCGTTGAAGGCCATCAGGAACTCTTCGATCTGCCCGGCGCCCTTGGACGATTCCTCGTTCAGCGGAATGCGGATTTTACCATCCGGCGCGGTCATGGCCTTGGAGGCCAGGCCGGTGTATTCGCCCTGGATGTCGAAGTAGCGGATTTCGCGGAAATTGAACAGCTTTTCGTAGAAATTGGCCCAATACGCCATGCGGCCACGGTAGACGTTGTGGGTCAGGTGGTCGATCAGCTTGAGGCCGTGACCGACCGGATGGCGGTCGACGCCCTCGATGAACTCGAAGTCGATGTCATAGATCGACTTGCCTTCCTCGAAGCGGTCGATCAGGTACAGCGGCGCGCCGCCAATGCCCTTGATTGCCGGCAGGCGCAGCTCCATCGGGCCGGTCGGGATCTCGACCGGCTGCGCGCCCAGTGCCAGCGCGCGCGCATAGGCCTTGTGCGAATCCTTGACGCGGAAAGCCATGCCGCAGGCGCTGGGGCCGTGCTCGGCGGCAAAGTAGGCGGCGTGGCTGTGCGGCTCGCGGTTGACGATGAAGTTCACGTCGCCCTGGCGGTACAGCACCACATCCTTGGAACGGTGCTTTGCCACCAGCGTGAAACCCATCTGCTCGAACAGTGGCTCAAGCAGGTTGGGGGTGGGCGAGGCGAATTCCACGAATTCGAAGCCCATCAGCTGCATCGGATTGTCAAACAGGTCGGCCATGGCTTTCTCGGTAAGAACGTAGGGGTGGGAAATAATATTGTGGCTTCAGCACTTGCTTGCGCAGTCGCGCCGGGGCCAGCCGGCTCGGCACCGGAGCCCTGTCTGCAGGGGTTTGCGGTGCGCTTGCTTGGGATGCAGTGTATATTCGGGGCGGCAAAATTGGATTTCGTAAAACAGGCAGGGAAACCCTAGATTATGAAATTTGATTTCCTGAATGCGTAAGATGAGGAAACCAAAGTGCAATCAATCGAGCTGGACCGCACCGATCGCCGCTTGCTCGGGGTGCTGCAGGAGCACGGGCGGGCATCCAACCTGGAACTGGCCGAGGCCATCGCGCTGTCGCCGGCGCAGACCTTGCGGCGCCACCGCCGGCTGGAAGAGGCCGGGCTGGTCAAGCGCTACGAGGCGCGGCTGGACGCCGCGGCGCTGGGCTTCGGCGTGGTGGCCTTTATCCATGTAACGATGGAGCGCGGGCATATCCGCGACCTGTCCAACTTCAAGCGGCTGGTGGCGGAACTGGCGCAGATCCAGGAGTGCTTCTCGGTGACGGGCGATATCGACTACGTGCTGAAGGTGGTCGCGCGCGACCTGAAATCGCTGTCGGATTTCCTGCTGGATACGCTGATGCGCATTCCGGGCGTCAGCGGCGTGAAGTCGAGCGTGTGCCTGGACGAGATCAAGTGCACCAGCGCGGTGCCGATGGAGTCCTGAAGCGGACCGGTCAGTCCTCGGGCAGATCTATGCGGTCGCACTGCACGTTCATCGCGCGGCAGACCGCACACCACGATGCCCGCGCGCCGGGGGCGGCTTCGTCGCGGGAACTGTCCTCGCTCACCATGCCGGCAGACGGCACCAGGTCTTGCCCCTGGCCGGGGCCGGCTGGTTCCGGCTGCGGCGTCCTGGACGGTGGCGGCGGCCGGCCGCCGCACGCCTGCGACACGGCGGCATCCAGGGCCTGCAGGCCCACCGGCTTGACCACCACGGCGTTCATGCCCGCGTCCAGGGCCGCGGCATGGTCGCTGGCGGCGGCACTGGCGGTGCAGCCGACGATGGGCACGCGGTGGTGGGCGTCGCCGCGGGCCCGCACCGCGCGCGTGAAGGCGAGGCCGTCCATCACCGGCATGGCGCAGTCGCAAACGATCACGTCGAATTTGTCGCGGTCCAGCGCGGCCAGCGCTTCGCAGCCATCGCACGCCGTGCTGACGCGGTGGCCCAGGTGTTCCAGCTGGCGTTGCAGCAGCAGGCGATTGGGGGCGTGGTCATCGATGACCAGGATGCAGGCGCCGCGCCGCGGACAACCCGCCACGGGCAATGGCGGCGCCGGCTCGGCCGGCTGCGGTGCGCTGGCGATTTGCAGCGGCAGCGACACCAGCACGCGCGTGCCCCGGCCCGGCTGGCTGGTGAGCGTGATGCCGCCGCCCATGGCAGTGGCCAGGCGCCGGCAGATGGCCAGTCCCAGCCCGGTGCCGCCGGCATGGGTGCGCGCGCAGCCATGCACCTGCTCGAACGGCTGGAACAGCCGGACCTGGGCCTCGAAGGGAATGCCGACACCGCTGTCGGAGACCGTCAGCATGACGTGCTGGACGCCGTCGCAGGGCGCCTGCGCATCCAGGCGGACGTGGACCGTGCCGCTGTCGGTAAAGCGCACCGCATTGGACACCAGGTTGGCCAGGATCTGCCGGAAGCGCAGCGCGTCGACCTGATGCAGCGGCGCCAGCGCGGCGCTGACGCCGCTGGTCAGGGGCAAGCCCTTTTGCGCTGCCACGGGTCCGAAGATCAGCAGGGTATCGTCGACCAGCCCTGACAGCGACGCTGGCGCCGGGTGGATGCTGAACTTGCCGGCCTCCAGCTTGGACAGGTCGAGGAGGTCATCGATCAGCGCCAGCAGCCCCAGTGCCGACTTGTGTGCGGTGACCAGCTGCAGCCGCTGCTCGTCCGGCAACTGGCATTGCGCCAGCGTCAGCTCGAGCATGCCGGTGATGGCATTCATCGGCGTGCGGATCTCGTGGCTGACCGACGCCAGGAACGCGGACTTGGTGCGGTTGGCGGCTTCCGCCTCGGTCTTGGCCTGGGCCAGCTCGGCCAGCATCTGGTGGCGCTCGGTCAGGTCGACGCAGCCGCCAGCCAGGCCCTTGATGGAGCCGTCGGCGCCGCGCAGCGGGGTCAGCCAGTTCAGTACGTGCAGCGTGCGGTCGCCCAGGTGCAGGCACCGGTCCGCGTGCAGCGGTGCGCCGTCTTCGACGACCTGGCGGTAGTCGCGAGCCAGCTCGGCCATATCGGTGGCAAGGGGGTGTGCCGACAGCACGGCGTCCAGCGGCTGTCCCAGCAGGCTGCCGCGCGTGGCGCCAAGCAGTTCCTCATAGCTGCGGTTGCAGGCGATGAGCCGCAACGCCGCGTCGCGCAGGTAGACCGGCTGCGGAATGCCGTCAAGCAGCGCGGTCTGGATGGCAACGCAGTCTTGCAGGGCGGTTTCGGCGGCACGGCGTCGGCGCACCTCGCGGTACAGCGCGATGATCCACGCCAGCAGGCATGGCGTGAGGACGCAGAGCACCCCGGTGGACCAGCCCAGCAGGTGCGCATGCGAATGCGCCGCTGGCGCGGACGCCGGCACGGTCGCCGCCAGCGCCGCGGTCAGCGCGCCATGCGACAGGCCGATGGCCACGGCCATGGCCATGGCGCACGCGAGTCGCCGCGCACGCGCGCTCCGGCCGGCCCTTGCCGGGGCCGGGGCGGGTTGGGTGGAATCGACAGCAGCACGAAGCGGGCGCGTGGTGACGGGTGGCGAAGCAGAAGAGAGTGGACGGAGCGGCAAGCGGGTCGGCGAGGTCGGTGAAGTGCTTTCACTCTAGGGGCGCGGGCCCGCCATCTCATTAGGACGAATCTGAAATTGATACGGAAATTTCGAAATCGCGGGCACTTTGCCGTCGGCTGCGCCACATATAGAACACAATCTGGGCCCGCTTGCGGCGTGGTGGGAGGCATGTCGGCGGCACTGCAATGCCAGCACGTTTGCGGTGCATCACATGAACGGCACCGCCGCTATGGCAGGCGCGGCCTTTCGGAAGAAACCACCCGAGCCTCGGAAATTTCTGGTTTCGTAAGGCGCAAAGGCTTAGCACAATGATGTGCCCCCTCGCGCGGAAAACGCGATGTTTGCAACGGAGTACAGCTTGACCACAATCCTGATCGTCGATGACCACCCGCCCGTGCGTGCCGTACTCAAGACGCACTTTTCCCAGGTGCTGGGCATCACCCACGTGCTCGAGGCGGACAATGGCCAGGCGGCCATCGAGATCGTGCGGCAATACCTGCCCGACGTGGTCATCCTGGATCTGGATATTCCCAAGATCAACGGGCTGGACGTGATTCCGCGCCTCAAGGCCAGCCATCCCACGGTGCGCATCCTGGTGATCTCGGGCCAGGACCAGAACGCCTTCGCCCCGCGCGCGCGCCATGCCGGCGCCCATGGCTTTGTCAGCAAGACGCAGGAGCTGGCCGAAATCGTGCGGTGCACGGAGTCGGTGCTGGCGGGCTATACGGTGATGCCGGAAATCGACCACGGCAAATCCGGGCTGGCCGACGAAGCCGAACGGCTGGCCTCGCTGTCGGACAAGGAACTGGTGGTCATGCAGATGCTGGCCAAGGGCATGTCGAACAAGGAAATCGGGCAGGTTTTGTTTATTTCCAACAAGACCGTCAGCACGCACAAGACCCGGGTGATGGAAAAGCTGGGCGCAAAATCGATTGTCGATGTCATCGATTTTGCGCGGCGCCACCATATTGCGGTGGGATAGCGTGGACGCGGCCGAAGCGCAGTCCGGCCCCAGAGCCTTGCTCCTTGCACCCGCCGGCGCCCCGGGCCGGCTCGCGGATACCGCCCGGATCCTGCATGACCTTGGCTTTGTGGTGCGGATCGACGTGGGCGCGCCAGAGGCGGATATGGCCGCCGATGTCGAACTGGTGATGGCGAGTGCGGCTGCCGGGGTGCCTTCCTCGCTGATGCACACATGGCGCGCCCGCGGCGCGGTTTGCGCCTTGGTGTTGCCGCCGGGCGCGGTACCGGCGGCTGGCACAGACGCGGGCGTGGCCACTCTGCCCGCGCCGGTCACCGAAGCGTCCTTGCTCGCCATGCTGGCCGGCCAGCACTACGTGGCGCTGTCCCCGCGCGAGGGCGCCGGCATCGCCGGGGCCATTGCCGCGCAGACCTTCGGCAACCCGGCATTCGCCAGGGAACTGCTGCATGCGCTGGTGACCTCGACCCGCGATGACCTGGCGCAACTGCGCCGGGCCGGGCCGGACCTGGAGGCGGTGCGGGGCGTAGCGCACCGGCTCAAGGCCTCCGCCCACTATGTCGGTTGCCATGCGCTGCGGCTGACGGCGCAGCGGCTCGAGCATGCCGCCCGCGACGGCGATGCAGGCATGGCCACGGTGCTGGCAGCGATCGTGGCGCCAACGGCGGCACGGCTGCTCGCGCTGCTGGCCAGTCTGCCTCCCGCAAATCATTCCGATAACGCCCCGCAAAAATAGCACAGCGGGAATACACCGAATTGGCGCGATCCCGGCGCTTGATTATTCTGGTGGCTTGAATGGAAATAAGGCGTGCATTATTGATTATCGGGAATAAATCCCGCCGATTAATTTTGTTCGGGACTGGAATGCCGGATGCTGGCTGGCCCTTGCCGGCCGTGGCTTCAGGCATTTACGGGGAGGAGGGCAGGGATGGCCCATATCATGGCGTCAATGCCGGATTCGGCGGTCTATTTCCACCTGGCCGCGGTGGCGCTGCTGTTGCTGGGACTGGCCGCGTTCCGCGCGGTGGCTTATGTCATGGCATCGCCGCATGGGCGCCCGGCGCGTGCCCGGCGCATGCTGCTGGTCAGCGCCGGCCGCGTGCTGGCGGTCGGCGCGATCTGGACCGCCATCGTCTACGGCCACGGCGTTACCGAGCGGGCCGGCGCGCACAACTGCCGCCGGGTGCCGATGGTAGATGCCGCGGCCCGCTACGCCGCCGAATACTGCTACCTGGGCGGCGAGCGGATCCTGCTGCGGATCTACGGCGCCGAACGCGACCGGGTGCTGGCCCATCGCACCTTCACCAGTACCGGGCCGGTGCGGCTCAGCTGGGACGGGCACGCCGTGGTGTTCGATCCGGCCGCGCCGGGCCGCAAGGGCAGGCTGGCATTGCCGCCCGCGCTGCACGACCGGCTGCTGGCGCGGCTGCCTTGAGCGTGCAGGTCAGCGCGCAGGTCAGCGTGCAGGTCAGCGTGCAGGTCAGCACGCTAGCGCGGCTGGGCCTGCATCCGGGCCAGCACCGCGTCCAGGCCGTCGGGCCGTGGCAGCTGCGCGATCAGCCAGCGCACGGCCTCCGACAGTTGCCGCGCATCGTAGTCCGGCGCGAAGCTGTGCAGGGTGGCGCCGTGCAGGAAACAGCGCAGTGCCAGCCATTCCGGCTGTGGCGGTGCGTCCGGCGGCTGGCCGAACAGCCGCTGCGGCACCGCCGCCAGCGGTTCGTGCACGGCGCGGGCAAGACGGATGTCGCCGCGCGTTGCCATCCACACCTCCAGAATCGCCAGCGAGGCATGCCGTTGCGGCCGGTGTGCCAGCACATGCAGCATCAGGTGCAGGCGCAGTGACGGGCCCAGCGGCCCGAGCGCAGCCAGGCGCTCGGCCTCGCGCTCGAGCAGCAGCTTCAGCATGGCCGGCAGCAGGTCGTAGCGCCCTTCCGGAAAGTGGTGGCGCAGCGAGCCGCGGCTGGTGCCCGCCAGCTCGCACACGCGCGCTTCGGCAAAGGCCGCGTAGCCTTGCTCGATGAGCAGGGTCGCGGCGGCTTCGATCAGGGACTGGCGGGTACTGGCGCTGCGTTCGGCTTGGCTGGGCATGGGCCGGATTGTAGCAACGGCGCGGGGGGCGGCTTGCCATCCCCGCGGTACTTCGGCGCTTCGATCCATCCGGCAATGCAGGCCGGCGCAGTGGAGTCGCGGCGGTGAGCCCGCGCTTCAGTGCGGCGCTGCCGCCGGAATGTCGGCACTGCAGCTCGGTGCCGTCTCGTCATGCGAATGCGGGGCGAGGGCGCCGGGGATGCGTGGAGTGTCGAGGCCCTTGGCGCGCAGCCACTCGGCCGTGGTGGCTGCAGCGCGGTCGATCAGTTCACCGCAGCGTGAGTAGTCGTAGGGCGAGATGTCGAGCGGGCACAGCGGCGGAACCACGCTGATCTGCGCCTGGCTGGAGAAGTGCTGCAGGTCTTGCACCAGCTGGCGCGCCACCAGCAGCGAGAGCGCGTTGAACGCATGCTCCAGCGCGCCGCGCGGCGGACGGCGTTCGGCGCAGGTAAAGCCCGCCGGCAGCACGATCACGCGGGTGGCGCCCAGGCGGATCGCGGTCGACACCGGCGTATTGTTGGCCACGCCGCCGTCGATCAGGGTACGGCCCCCGAACTGCACCGGCGGAAAGACGCCAGGGATGGCGGCGCTGGCCAGCACCGCGTCGACGATGCTGCCACTGGACAGCACCACCTCGTCGCCGCTCTGCATGTCGGTCGCCACCACGTGCAGCGGCAGTTCGGCGGCTTCCAGCTTGCGCGGCCCGAAATGCCGTGACAGCAGGCTGCGCAAACCCGTCGCCTCCACGAGATGGCCGCGGCTGCCGCCGAACATGTTCCAGACACTGCGCCAGCTCCACGGCAGGATGTCCGTGCGCCGGATCGCGCGCCACAGTTCCTCTAGTCGCTGCGCGCCGCCCAAGCCCGGGTTGCAGGCAAAGTAGGCACCGTTGATGGCCCCGGCCGACGCGCCGATCACGATATCGGGCGATACGCCCCAGGCCGCCAGTTCACGCAGCATCCCGACCTGGATCGCACCCAGGCTTCCGCCGCCGGCGAATACAAAGGCTGTCTTGTCCATGGCTGCGGCGGTCTCCCCTGGCTTGTCGGCTTCCTGTGCAAAAGGATAGGCGACGTACAGGCCATCCGACAGTTCGGCCCGCCACCGCGGCGGGCGCGTTCTTTTTTGTAATAGCGCAATTAACCGCCTTGAATTTACCCCAACCCGTAAATGTGAGCCAGCAAGGGCGGGGGCGGAGCTTCCGGCGGGATGGTCGGTACTCGGGATCAGCCGAGAAACTCGTCCGCGGAGATGCCTAGCTGCGCGGCCATATGTTCGACCAGGCCCTGCAGCCTGGCCACTTTTTCGGTGAGGGCCTGCTGCTCGGCGCGCAGCTGTTCCAGCTCCGCCGACGGTGCGGCGTCGCCGTCGGCGCCACGCCCGCTGTCTTCGGCCGCCGCGGCGGCGCTGGCTTCGCAGCTCAGCAGATGCATCCAGCGGTTTTCACGGGCGCCGGGGGCACGCGGCAGGCGCACCACGCGCGGCGGCGCCTGGCTGGCCAGCTCGTCGAGGAAGGCCTCGACCGAGGAAATGTCGGCAAAGCTGTGCAGGCGCGCGGTATTCAGGCGCAGTTCCGCGGCCGTCTGCGGGCCGCGCAGCAGCAGCATCGCCAGCAGCGCGACCGACTGGCTCGGCACGCCGAGCGCCCGCTGCATGTTGTGCTCGAAGCGCGGCACGCGGCTGCTGCTGCCTTCGAAGACCAGGCTCAGGCCCTTGAGGCCGTCGATGGCCTCAAGGATCTCGGCCTCGCTGACGTTCATCACCGGCGCGCGCGCGGTCTTCTGGTTGCAGCCCGAAGCCAGCGCGTTGAGCGACAGCGGGTAGGTATCGGGTACGGTGTGCTGCTTTTCGACCAGCACGCCCAGCACGCGTCCTTCGACTGGCGTGAGGGCGCGCAATGCCGCGCGCGCGGGACGGTCGTTGGACGGGGTCGGATCGGATTCAGGGGTGGATGGCATCAAGTCTTCAGTGTTCTGACAGTGGCGGCGCCGGTACAGGCTTGCCGGAGCGCCGAGGCGAACATTCAATCCCAAGCCGGCGCAATGCGCAACTGTCGGCGCCCATGGCCTCGCATTCCTGGTCGTGCCGTCTACTATCGATAAGCCGCGCCGCGGCAGCCGGGATATGGGCGATCCGGCAGGTACCGATGTCATCAGGGGGCAGCATGACGAACTTGCAGGCGGAGGCAGTGGCGGCCGAAACGGAGCCGGGCGCGGAAGCCGGTGGCGGCCTGGACGCACCGTACTCCACGCTGGAATCACGCTGGCACCAGATGTTCCCGCAACTCACTGCCGACGAGATGGCGCGCGTGCGGCGTTTCGGCACGCCGCAGAGCTGGCACGCGGGCGAAAAGCTGTTTGCCATTGGCCAGTCCGGGCGCGGTATGTATCTGGTCACCAGCGGCCGCGTACGCGTGATGCGGCGCGACGGCCTCGGACGCGAACACCAGATCACCGAGCAGGGCGCCGGGCACTTCCTGGCCGAGGTCGGCACCCTGGCCGGCCGCCCCGCTCTGGTCGACGGCGTCGCCGTCACCGAGACCCACGGCTACGTGATCATGCCGGACCGGCTGCGCGCGCTGCTGGTGGCCGAGGCCGAACTGGGCGAGCGCATCATGCGCGCCCTGATCCTGCGCCGCGTGGGGCTGATCGAGTTCGGCAGCGGCCCGGTGCTGGTTGGCCACGGCACCGAGCCGCAGCTGCTGGCGCTGCAGGCGTTCCTGCGGCGCAACGGCTACCCGCATACGGTCATCGATATCGACGCCGACCGCGACTGTTCCCTATTGCTCGACTACGCCAACGCGCCCGCGAGCGACTTTCCGCTGGTGATCTGCGCCGACGGCCGCGTGCTGCGCGCCCCGGACGAGGGGCAACTGGCGTCGTGCCTCGGCCTGCTGCCGGAGTTCGACCCCGACCACGTCTATGACGTGGTGGTGGTCGGTGCCGGGCCGGCAGGGCTGGCCACGGCGGTCTATGCCGCCTCCGAAGGCCTGTCGGTGGCGGTGATCGATTGCCGCTCGCCGGGCGGGCAGGCGGGCGCGAGCGCGCGCATCGAGAACTACCTGGGCTTTCCGACCGGCATCTCCGGACAGGCGCTGGCCGGGCGCGCGTTCGTGCAGGCGCTCAAGTTCGGCGCGCACATCGCGATTCCGCTTGAGGTCAAAGCATTGCACTGCGGCGCCGACCCGATACGACTGGAGCTGACCGACGGCCGCATGGTGCCGACCCATACCGTGGTGATCGCCACCGGCGCGCAGTACCGCCGCCCCGACATCGCCGCGCTCGAGCATTTCGAAGGCCGCGGGGTCTACTACTGGGCCTCGCCGGTGGAGGCCAAGCTGTGCAAGAACGAGCCGGCGATGCTGGTGGGCGGCGGCAATTCGGCCGGGCAGGCGGCGGTGTTCCTGGCTTCGCATGCGGCCCACGTGCATATGCTGGTGCGCGGCCCGGGCCTGGCCGCCACCATGTCGCGCTACCTGATCGACCGCATTGCAGCGCTGCCCAATATCACGCTGCATACCCACGCACAGATCAGCGCGCTCGACGGCGACGGCTGGCTCAGCGCGGTGCACTACGATTGCCGCGCCGAGCATCCCGCGCCGGTCACCATGGCGGTGCGGCACCTGTTCCTGTTCATCGGCGCCGACCCGAATGCGACGTGGCTGCGCACCTGCCATGTCGAGGTCGATGACAAGGGCTTCGTGCGCACCGGCGGCGGCTCGCTGGGCTGCGCGTCGGCGGTGCCGTATCCGCTGCAGACCAGCGTGCCGGGGGTGTTCGCCATCGGCGACGTGCGGGCGGGATCGACCAAGCGCGTTGCCGCCGCGGTTGGCGAAGGCGCGGCGGTGGTGGCGCAGATCCACGATTACCTGGCAAAGATCCAGGCGCCCGCTATGGGCTGAGCGGCGCGCGGCTTCAGCCCTGCGCCTCGCGCTCCAGCAGTTCGCGCTTGCGCGCCACGCCCCAGCGATAGCCCGACAGGTCGCCGTCGCTGCGCACCACGCGATGGCAGGGAATCGCCACCGCCAGGTGGTTGGCCGCGCAGGCCTGCGCCACCGCGCGCACCGCGCGCGGCGCGCCGATGCGGGCCGCGATCTCGGCGTAGCTGGCGGTGCTGCCGGCCGGGATTTCACGCAACGCTTGCCATACGCGCTGCTGGAAGGCGGTGCCGCGCACGTCCAGCGGCAGTGCCAGGCCGATCGAAGGCGCTTCGATCAGGCCCACCACCTGCGCCACCAACTGCTCGAACTGCGCGTCGCCGCCGATCAGGTTGGCACGCGGGAAGCGGTCCTGCAGGTCTTGCAGCAGCGCTTGCGGATCGTCGCCCAGCAGGATCGCGCAGACGCCGCGCTGGCTCTGCGCCACCAGGATCGCGCCCAGCGAGCATTCCCCGATGGCAAAGCGGATATCGATGTCGGCGCCGCCGGCGCGGTAGCGCGATGGGGTCATGCCGAGCACGGCGTCGGCGCTCTCGTAGAAGCGGCTGTTGGAGCCGAACCCGGCGTCGTAGATGGCTTCGGTCACGGAGTCGCTGGAGCCCAGTTGCTCGCGCAGTTTCCTGGCCCGATGCGCGGCAGCGTACGCGCGTGGGGTCAGGCCGGTAGCGCTCTTGAACAGGCGGTGGAAGTGATAGGGGCTGATGCCCGCGGCGCTGGCCAGCTCCGGCAGCGTGGGCACGGCGTCGGCGGCCTCGATCCGGCGGCAGGCCTCGGCCACCATGGCCGCGTGTCGTGTCGCCAGCGCCGGCTGCGCGGCACGGCGGCTGGGCCGGTAGCCGGCGGCTTCGGCCGCGGCGGCGTTGTCGAAGAATTCGACATTGGCCGGATGCGGCAGGCGCGACGGGCTGCTCGGCAGGCAATACACGCCGGTGGTCCTGACCGCATAGACGAAGTCGCCGTCGGCGCCGGGGTCGCGCGCCAGCACGCGCGCCCAGCGCGGATCCTGTTCGACCAGGGCCGCTTCGGCTGCTTGTGCGGAACGGATGGATCGGGTCATGGCTGCCTCACGTAGCGTCGTGAAAGATGATGCCGAGCGTGTAGCGCTGTCCGGCATGCAGCCGGCTGACGCCATGCCGCAGGTTCACGCGATAGCTGCCGCGGCTGCCCTGCACCGGCCGCTGGCTGACCGCGAACACCACGGCATCGCCCTGGCGCAGCGTCACCACCTCGGCGCGCGACTGCATGCGCGGGCGCTGCTCGGTCAGCACGAACTCGCCGCCGGTGAAGTCGCGGCCGGGCTCGGAAAGCAGCACCGCCACCTGCAGCGGGAACACGTGCTCGCCGTACAGGTCCTGGTGCAGGCAGTTGTAGTCGCCCGGGCCGTAGCGCAGCAGCAAGGGCGTCGGCCGCGACTGGCCGGCGTGGTGACAGCGGGCGATAAAGTCCGGGTGCGCGGCGGGGTAGCGGACGTCGATGCCCATGGCGGCATTCCAGCGGTTGGCCACCGGCACCAGGTGCGGGTAGAGCGCCGTGCGCAGTGCCGCGACCAGGCCGGGCAGGGGATAGCGGAAGTACTTGTATTCGCCCTGGCCGAAGCCGTGCCGGCGCATTTCGATGCGCGAGCGGTACAGTGCATCGTTGCCATAGCCGGCGGCCAGCGCGTCGCATTCGTCGGCGGACAAGAGGGCGGGGATGGCGGCGCAGCCGAAGTCATCGAGCTCGCGCGCGACCGCGGTCCAGTCGACGCCGTCGACCCGGGTCGCCACGGACGCGTCATGCCGCCGCCCGACAGCCGCGCCACGTGGCTGCGGAACCGGCCGGCGCGGCCCGGCGACTGCCATTTCGGGGCGCTGAATCTGGCTGGTGCCCACTGCGAATCTCCTGTCCTGTGCTTGCATGGTGCCAACTTTAGGGCGAGCCGGTGCGTGACGCACTCCGCCTCTTGCTTTCAAATTCTCTCGCCATCCTGCCTTGACAAGACAGATCTGTCTACCAATAATGAGACAGATCTGTATCACCCCGTGATTCTTCTCAGTTCAATGCCAGTCCCTTAAAGGAGCTTTCATGTCCTCACCATCTGAAATCCGGCCGCCGCTGCCTCCGTTTACCTACGAAACCGCCATCGCCAAGGTCCGCGCCGCCGAGGACGGCTGGAACAGCCGCGACCCGCAACGCGTGGCGCTGGCCTATACCGTCGACAGCGCATGGCGCAACCGCGCCGAGTTCGTCAACGGCCGCACTGATATCGTCGCGTTCCTGCAGCGCAAATGGCAGAAGGAGCTGGATTACCGCCTGATCAAGGAGCTATGGGTGCACGAGGAGAACCGCATCGCCGTGCGCTTTGCCTATGAATGGCACGACGATTCCGGCAACTGGTACCGGTCATATGGCAACGAGAACTGGGAGTTCGATGAGGCGGGGCTGATGCGCAGGCGCTTTGCCTGCATCAACGATGCGCCGATCCGGTCAGAGGACCGCAAGTTCCACTGGCCGCTGGGCCGGCGCCCGGACGGGCATCCGGGCTTGAGCGAGCTGGGGCTGTAATGAATCTTGCCCCTGTCCCGCGCGCGGGACAGGGGCAAAAACGAAAGGCCGGCTTACTGCATCTTGTCCAGGTTGCCGATCCGCACCAGCATCTCGGTGAACATCTGCATATCGAGATTGAGGTCGGCCACTTCCTTGTACTCGCGCGCGTTGTGCGCGGTGTACTTCTTGCCCGGCATGGCCGGCCCGAAATTGATGGCGTTAGGCATCAGCTTGGCGGTGGTGCTGCCGGCGGTGGAGACCGGCTTGGCTTCGAGCCCGGTGGTGTCGCCAAAGATGTTAAGCAGCGTGGACAACCACGCGCCCTTCGGATCGCGCGCCATCCAGTTGCCCTGGTCGTACTTGATCTCGACCGGCCCATGGGTGGCGGCCCAGCCGAAGATGCGCTTGGTGATCTTGCCGCCCAGCTCGTCCGGCGTGCGCCCGCGCGGCATGCGCACGTTGGTGACCACATCGACGTATTCGCCGCGCTCGCGCACCAGCGTGGGCGACATGGTCAGCGGGCCCATGAACGGATCGCGGTAGGCCACGTCCATGCGGTTGCCCAGGTAGTCCAGGCCGTACAGGTCGTTCAGGTAGCGGACCGCGTTCAGGTAGTGGTTTTCGGCAAAGCGCACGCCGCTGGCCTGCAGGAACAGCGCCAGCCGCGGCAGCGGGTTCACGCCTTCTTCGGGCCGCGAGCCGTGCGCCGAGGCGCCGGTGACCTTGACCTCGACATCGTTGCCGGCGCGCTTGACCTCGATCGAGAACTTGCCGCGCGGCGTGTAGCGGCGCACGAACTCGGCGCGCGCCTGTTCCAGCGCTGCGGCCACCGCGGCGAGATCGCCGCCGGCGATGCGCGCGGTGGCGGTTTCGGGAATGGCGTTGGCCGAGGCCGCGCCGCGCATCGCGACGATCGCCGGGCCCTTGCTGTCGGCCTGGCTGGGCACGCGCTTGTCGTCGGCCGCCTTGATGCCGAACGAGACGGTCAGCGTGCCCGCGCCTTTCTCGGCCACTACGGCCGGATACTTGCTGTCGAGCACGACGTTGTACTCGGGCAGCGTAGTGTGCTGGCGGTAGTACTTCATGCCGTCGCCACCGGTTTCCTCGGTGGTCTCGATCATCAGCCGGATGCTGCGCTCGAGCGGCACGCCGCTTTCCTTGACGGTCTTCATCGCGTACAGCACCGCCGCGATCGAGCCCTTGTCGTCGATGGTGCCGCGCCCGTACAGCAGGTCGCCGATGCGCGTCATGCGGAACGGGTCAAGCCTGGTGCCGTCGTCCAGCACCCATTCCTCGGCCACCGCCGGCACCACGTCGGCGTGGGTCAGGATGCCGAAGGTGTCCTTGCCGCCGCCGGGCAGGGTCACCTCGAACACGCGGTTATCGACATTGCGATAGGCCAGCCCGAACTCGCGCGCCATGCCTTCGATCATCTTGCCGAACTCGATGATGGCGGGATTCTCGTGCTGGGCGATCTTTTCCTCGCGCACGGTGCGCAGCGCCACCATCTTGCCGAGCACGTCGATGGCCGCGGCCTCGTTGCGCAGCCGGTTGTAGACCCCTAGCAGCCGGGCGACATTGACCAGGTTGTCGCCCGACAGCGGCGCCTTCGACTGCCACGCCGCCACCGCGGGCGCGACCGTCGGCTCGGCCTTGGCCGCCGCCGCCATGAAGGCCGGCAGGTCGGCCTGGGCCGCCTTGGCCGCAGCCTGGCTGTTGCCGGCCAGTGCTTCCAGCGCCGGCTTCTTCAGCGTCTGGGCGTGCGCGGGAAGGGCCAGCGCAAGCGACAGCGCGAGCAGGGATGCCCACCGATGGCGGTACGGCAGGCGGCAAGGTCGGGTCATTGCGAAGAAGGGAATCGGAGGAGATGCCGCATGATAGGGCACTCCCCGGGGTTTTCCCGAAAAAATATGCTTTTTCGTCCGCGCGCGCCGGAGGTTTCGGACCGATAAGTGGCACCTATGAGCCAATCATAGTCTTTGGCAATCATCGCTGTTGATACGATGAATTGTACAAATCACATCCCGGTCTCCAGAATAGGGCCTTCGCTGCAACCCGCAGCTGAAACCAACCCGATCCAGAACCAGGAGTGAACTGATGCTGCAATCCCGCGAAGGCCAACGCGTTCCCAATGTCGCTTTCCGTGTGCGTGAAGACAACGAGTGGAAGACCGTCACCAGCGGCGAGCTGTTCGACGGCAAGACCGTGGTGGTGTTCTCGCTGCCGGGCGCCTTCACCCCGACCTGTTCCTCGACCCACCTGCCGCGCTACAACGAACTGGCCCCCGTCTTCGCCAGGCATGGTGTCGACGACATCCTGTGCGTGTCGGTGAACGACACCTTCGTGATGAACGAATGGGCCAAGGACCAGGAGTCCGCAAACATCACCATGATTCCCGACGGCAACGGTGAATTCACCGAAGGCATGGGCATGCTGGTGGACAAGGCCGACCTGGGCTTCGGCAAGCGCAGCTGGCGCTATGCGATGCTGGTCAAGGACGGCGTGGTGCAGAAGATGTTCATCGAGCCGGAGGAGCCGGGCGACCCGTTCAAGGTGTCCGATGCCGACACCATGCTGGCCCACATCGCCCCCGGCGCGCGCAAGCCTGACCAGGTGGTGGTGTTCTCCAAGGTCGGGTGCTCGTTCTGCGCCAAGGCCAAGCAGCTGCTCGACGACAACGGCTTCGACTACATCGACGTGCCGCTCGACAACAAAGTGCGCGGCAAGGTGCTGGGCGCTGTGTCGGGCGAGATGACCGCGCCGCAGGTCTTTATCAACGGCAAGCTGATCGGCGGCGCCGAAGCGCTGCAGCAGTACCTGGCCGCCTGAGCTGCAATCAGCTGATTCCCATTCTTGCCCCGAGCCACGGGGCCGGCAGTCGCCGGACCCGATGGCGCCGCCTTGCCCGCGAATCCGGCGCCTGGCGGCGCCATCCAGCCCGCTGATTGACCCAGCCTGACGCTTCAGAACACAAAGGAACCACCGCCATGACCACCATCCAGACCGACGTCGCCGTGATCGGCGCAGGCACCGCCGGCCTTGCCGCTTACCGCGCCGCGATTGCGGCCGGCAAGCGCGCCGTGATCATCGAGGGCGGGCCCTACGGCACCACCTGTGCCCGCGTGGGCTGCATGCCCTCCAAGCTGCTGATCGCCGCCGCCGAGGCCGCGCATGAACTGCGCCACACCGCGCCGTTCGGCGTGCATGTCGACGGCCAGATCCGCATCGATGGCCGCGAGGTGATGGCGCGCGTGCGCAGCGAGCGCGATCGCTTTGTCGGCTTCGTGGTGCGCGGCGTGGAGAACATCGCGCCGGCCGACCGCATTCGGGGCCATGCCCGCTTTATCGACACCACCACGCTGGACGTGGACGGGCACACCACCGTGCGCGCCAGCCGCGTGGTCATCGCCACCGGTTCCACGCCGGTGCTGCCGGCGCCGTTCAAGGTGTTCGGCGACCGCCTGATCGTCAATGACGATGTGTTCTCGTGGCAGGACCTGCCTGCCAGCGTGGTGGTGTTCGGCCCCGGCGTGATCGGGCTGGAGCTGGGCCAGGCGCTGTCGCGGCTGGGGGTGCGGGTGCGCGTGTTCGGCGTCAGCGGCTCGCTGGGGCCGCTGACCGACCCGGTGATCCGCGCCGACGCGGCGCGCAACTTCAACCAGGAGTTCTATCTCGATCCTGACGCGCAGGTGACCGACATGGGCCGCGACGGCGACCAGGTGCTGGTGACCTACCTCGACCGCGAAGGCCGCAGCGTGACCGAGCGCTTCGACTACGCGCTGGCAGCCACCGGACGCGCGCCCAATGTGCGCGGCCTGGCCCTGGAGAACACCGGCCTGGCGCTGGATGCGCGCGGCGTGCCGCTGTTCGACGCGCACACGCTCCAGTGCGGCAACGCGCCGGTCTTTATCGCCGGCGATGCCAACAACATCCTGCCGCTGCTGCATGAGGCCGCGGACGAGGGCAAGGCCGCCGGCGAGAACGCCGCCAGCTATCCGCAGGTGAAGCCGCTGGCGCGCCGCGCGCCGATCGCGGTGGTGTTCACCGACCCGCAGATCGCGATGGTCGGTCAGCGCTATGCGGACCTGGCCGAGGGCAGCTTCGTCACCGGTGAGGTGAGCTTTGAAGACCAGGGCCGCAGCCGCGTCATGCTGAAGAACCGGGGGCTGATGCACGTCTATGCCGACCAGGCCACGGGCCGCTTCCTGGGCGCCGAATGGACCGGCCCGCGCGCCGAGAACATCGCCCACCTGCTGGCATGGTCGTACCAGCAGGGGCTGACCATCGCGCAGATGCTGACCATGCCGTTCTACCACCCGGTGGTGGAAGAGGGCCTGCGCACGGCGCTGCGCGATGCTGCCGCCCAGCTGGAAGGCTGATCGGGCGATTGCTAGACAGGTCTGTCTGTCATAGTATCGAAGCACAGGCCCGGGGCGGCGCCTAACGCAGCTCCGGGCGTTCTCCTGTTTTCGCTACTCCGCTTGCACCACATGGCCACGCCTTCCGCCCGCGACCGCATTCTCGACACCGCCGCCCGCCTGTTCTACCAGGAGGGCTACCGCGCCACCGGCATCGACCGGATCATCGCTGAATCCGGGGTGGCCAAGATGTCGCTCTACCGGCATTTCGCCTCCAAGAACGCGCTGATCGCGGCGTTCCTGGCGCGCCGGCATGACGAGTGGATGGCGTGGTTCCGGCAGGACGTGGAAGCCCGCCTCGCCGAGCGGCCCCGCCTTGACGTGATCGCCGACGCGCTGGCCGACTGGTTCGGCCGCGACTTCCGCGGCTGCGCTTTCATCAACGTGGTGGCCGAGGCCGGCGGCGACGCCGAGGCGCAGCAGCAGGCGGCGGCCCACAAGGCCGACCTCGAGGCGTTCGTCGCCGACCTCGCGGCGCGCCTCGGCCTGCGCGCGCCACAGGCGGTGGCGGCGGAGGCGATGCTGTGCATCGAGGGCATGATCGTGCGCTACCAGATGCAGCCGGACAGCGCGGTGATCGAGGCGGGCAGGCGGTTCCTTGGCCGTTTGCAGGGCGAATGACGGGATCGTCCGGCACTAGCGCCGGGGCAGCATCCGGCGCGCCGCCGCATAGTCGCGCAGGGCCTCATTCATCAGTGTTTGCCAGCCGCTGCCGGTTGCCTTGTAGGCGGCCAGCACGTCGGGATCGATGCGCAGCGTCTGATTGACCTTGCGCTCGCCGGCCGGTTTGGCAGGCCTGCCGCGACGTTTAGCCAGTGCATCGGCTTTATCGTTGCCGAGCAGTTCCCGTGCCGGGCGCAACTTCCCGAACTGCTCTGTCGGCACGGACGTCGCATCGGGGTCTTGCGCAATCCCTTGCGAGATGGCGGCGTCTTCTTCCGGGGTGGGGCGGATGAGGTCAGGTTTCCTGTTCATAGTCTCGCAGCTCTCTTGAGTTGGCTTTACGCAGGCTGATTGCCCTGAGTGTGTCGCCACGCATCGTGAATACCAGGCAATACAGGCGCGTACCAATTGGTCCATATGCGATGTAACGGGCTTCGCCGTATGGCTTGCGGTCATCGATTTTCAGGAGGGCGTTATCGAAGTCAGTCAACCCTGCAGCGGCCAGTGACAACCCGTGATGACGTTGGTTGATGGCGTCCTTTGCCAAGTCAAACTCGATTTCCATTCGGATTTACTGTAGCAGCAGAAAATAAGGCGAGCAATATTTTTATGCTGCAGCGTAAAAATGCGTGGCTGACATCGTACAAAGCGGAAAATCGGTCACCCGGACAAAGAATCCCACGAAAAGTGCGGATCATATGTCTCGTGTCTGACACATTCAGCTACAATTCTGATGTAATCACGAATCATTCCTATTCGTAATTCAGAATTTTCCACTTGTGATGCCGCTTGGCGGTACCGCCACAATTTGACCCCCTGAGTGATGTCTCTGCACCCGAACCGTCGGGCGAAGCCGCGCTTTGCCCGCTCCGCGCTTGTCACCCCATGCCGTCTTTCCCTGACCACCCTCGTGCTGAGCCTGCAGGCCGGCGGCGTGTTTGCGCAGTCCGGCGAAAGCCCTGTGCCTGCCGCGCCGGCGGCCGCAGCCGCGGCGGAACTGCCGGCGGTCACGGTGCGCGCCAGCAGCGAGGATGAAAGCGCCACCGGCCCGGTCCATGGCTTTGTGGCGAAACGCAGCGCCACCGCCACCAAGACCGACACGCCGGTGATGGAGACGCCCCAGTCGATCACCGTCATCACGCGCGACCGCATGGAAGCGCAGGGTGCGCAGACCGTGCAGCAGGCCATCGGCTACAGCGCCGGGGTCTATGCCGGCCCGTTCGGCAATGACGCGCGCGGTGATTGGGGCAAGTTCCGAGGCACGGACTTCACGCAGTATCGCGATGGCTTGCTGAACCAGGTCGGCTTCTACAACAACGTGCGTCCCGACGTATACGCCCTGGAGCGCATCGATGTGCTGCGCGGGCCGTCGTCGATGCTGTTCGGCCAGGGCGCGGTCGGCGGCATCCTGAACCTCGTCAGCAAGCGTCCGCAGGCGGAAGCGGCGCGCGAGATCGGGGTGCAGTTCGGCAACTACAACCGCAAGCAGGTGCAGGCGGACGTGACCGGCCCGCTCGATGCGGACGGCAAGTGGCTGTACCGCCTGGTGGCGCTGGCGCGCGACAGCGACACGCAGGTCGACTACGTGCAGGACAACCGCTACCTGATCGCGCCGTCGCTGACGTGGCGGCCGACCCAGGACACCTCGCTGACGCTGCTGGCCAACTTCCAGCGCGACGTGAGCGGGACTTCGGTCGGATTCTTCCCGTGGCGCGGCACGCTGTACCCGAACCCGGGCGGGCAGATTCCCGACCACCTGTTCATCAGCGAACCCGGCTTTGACCGCTACACCGCTGAGCAGCAGTCGGTCGGCTACGAATTCCAGCACAAGTTCAACGACACTGTGACGGTGCGGCAGAACCTGCGCTACTCGCACAGTTCGGTGGACTACCGCAGCATCTACGCGCGATTCAACGATGCCAATCGCGGCTGGGTGCCGGGCAGCAACACGCTGATGAACCGCACCGTCTACGTGAATCAGCCGACGCTGAATTCGTTCGCGGTCGACACGCAGGCACAGACCAACTTCCGCACCGGCCCGATCCAGCACACGCTGCTGACGGGCGTTGACTACCAGCACGCTGAAATCACGGGGACCACCGGCGTGGGCGGTTCCGCCGCGCCGCTCGATGTGTTCAACCCGGTCTACGGCAATTTCACGCCGCCGGGCACGCGCTCGCTGAGCCCTGCCACGCAGGCGCAAACCGGCCTGTACGTGCAGGACCAGCTGGCCTGGAACAAGTGGCTGCTGATGCTGGGGCTGCGCTATGACTGGTCGCGCGCCGCGCAGGACAACACGCCGTCGGCCAGCCGCGACGACAGCGAACTGACCAAGCGCGCCGGCCTGATGTACCGCTCGGACATTGGCCTGAACCCGTACGTCAGCTACTCCGAGTCGTTCCAGGGGCTGGCCGGCTTCAACAAGGCCAACCAGGCCTTCAAGCCGCTGCGGGGCTCGCAGTGGGAGGCGGGCATCAAGTACCAGCCGCCCGGCAAGAACGCGACGCTGACCATCGCGGCATTCGACATGCGCGAGAAGAACCGCAAGACCGCCGGCGTGGTCAACGGCATTCCGGATTCGGTGCAGGTGGGCGAAGCACGCACGCGCGGCATCGAGGTGGAGGCCCTGGCTTCGCTGACGAACCGGCTGGACCTGATCGCGACCTACACCTACCTGGATGCGCGCGTGATCGACGGCACCCCGGCCGAGGTCGGCAAGAAGCTGGCGAGCACGCCGTCGAACATGGCGTCGTTGTGGGCCAACTATCGCTTCAAGCTGTTCGGGATCCCGGGCTTCGTGGCGGGCGGCGGCTTGCGCTACGTCGGGCCCAGCTATGACGGCAACGACCAGAACCGCGTTGGCGGCGTGACGCTGTACGACGCCATGATCGCCTATGACCACGGCCCGCTGCGGGTCGCGCTGAACGCCAACAACCTGTTCGACAAGCAGTTCCTGACCACCTGCCTCGCCCGCGGCGACTGCTACTTCGGCGCGCGCCGCACGGTGGTGGGCACGGTCACCTATCGCTTCTGAGCCGGACCGGCGCAAAGAATCGAGCCCCCGGCCGGGGTGGTCGGGGGCCCGATCAGCAATCAGACGCCCGTCGGCGTCCAGCAACGAGTGTAGTCGGGAAAAACGCCATGACAAGGGCAGCGGCGGATCGAGCCTTGCCGCCGCCGCGCCGGTCGCGCTAATCCGCGTCGGGAATGGGCGCTCCCTGCACTTTGGGCGCCGGCTCGGCGTGCAGGGCATCGGCGGGCAACAGCCGCAGGAAGGTACGCGCGATCTCGGGGTCCCGGCACGCCAGCCAGTCGTCCCACTGTGCGCGCGGCACGATGACCACGGCGCGCTTCTCGTCGCCCGGCTTGTGGAAGCGCTGCAGCAGCGGGTGCTGCGCCGAATTGACCGTCAGCATGGTGAAGGACAGCGCCTGGTCCGGCCAGCCGCGCCACAGCCCGGCAATGCCGAAGGCCGGCTCGCCGGGCAGCCACACGCGCCAGCGCACCGGCTTGCCCGGCGCGGCACCGTCCGCCACATTATCGGGGTACGCAAACTCGTAGAACGCCGTGGCCGGTATCAGGCAGAGCTGGCCCTGGCGCCAGTAGCGTGCAAAGGCGGGGCGCTCGCCCACGGTTTCGCTGCGGGCATTGGTGGTGTCGTAACGCCGTGCGCCGGGTGGAATGCGCGCGCGCGGCACCATGCCGAACGCGGCCAGGTCGGCGCTGCGCGCACCGCCGTCATCGGCACGCACGATCGGCGCCGCATAGTCGGGGTAGGTCTCGGCCTTGTACACGCCCGCGGGTGGCTCCACGCCGAAGATCTCCCGCAGGATGCGGCGCTGGACCGGGGCATAGTTGGTGCACATGCGCTGTCTCCCGTAGGTGATGCCCGTATCGTGTGGGGCCGGCGGCGCCGCGTCAAGCGCGCCTGGGCGCGCCGTTGATGCGCATGGCAGGGATGGCAAAAACCGTCAGCCGCGCTGGCGGAAACGGTTATTGCCGGATCGGCGGGCCGTAGCGCACACTCTTGCGGCAGCCGTGGCGCGGCCAACGCGCACGGCCACCGACTACAAGGCACAAGCCGGATCCAGGAGACCCAATGCGCGACTACGCCCAAGCTTTCGACGGATTTTCCTATGACGACGCCGTGGCCCGGCAACTGCACGGCAGCCTGGCGGCAATGAACGCCTGCGTCGAATGCTGCGACCGGCACGCGCAGCCCGGCCGCATTGCGCTGAACTGGGAAGGGCGCAACGGCGACGCGCGCAGTTGGACCTTCGCCGAGCTGCAGGCGCTGTCGGCACAGTTCGCTGGCTTCCTCACGGCGCAGGGCGTGCAGCCGGGCGACCGCGTCGCGGGCCTGATGCCGCGCAACGCGGAACTGCTGGTGACAATCCTCGGCACGTGGCGCGCCGGGGCCGTGTACCAGCCGCTGTTTACCGCCTTTGGGCCCAAGGCCATCGAACACCGGCTCAATGCGTCGGGGGCAAAGGTGGTGGTCACCGATACGGCCAACCGGCCCAAGCTGGACGAGGTGGGCGGCTGTCCCGCCATCGTCACGGTGACCGGCACCCAAGGGAGCGCGGAGCAACACGCTCTGAGCGCGGGCGACTTCAGCTTCTGGGCCGAACTGGCACGCCAGCCGGCATCGTTCGCGCCGGTGATGCGGCGCGCCGACGACCCCTTCCTGATGATGTTCACCTCCGGCACCACCGGCCCGGCCAAGCCGCTGCTGGTGCCGCTCAAGGCCATTGCGGCGTTTGCCGGCTATATGCGCGATGCGGTCGACCTGCGCGACGACGACGCGTTCTGGAACCTGGCCGATCCGGGCTGGGCCTACGGCCTGTACTACGCCGTCACCGGCCCGCTGTCGCTGGGCCATGCCACCACGTTCTACGACGGCCCGTTCACGGTCGACAGCACCTGCCGCGTGATCCGCAAATACGGCATCACCAACCTGGCCGGCTCGCCCACGGCCTACCGGCTGCTGATCGCGGCGGGCGAAGCCGTGTCCGGCCCGCTGCGCGGGCAGCTGCGCGCCGTCAGCAGCGCCGGCGAGCCGCTCAACCCGGAAGTGATCCGCTGGTTCGCCAGCGAGCTGGGCGTCACCATCCACGACCACTATGGCCAGACCGAGCTGGGCATGGTGCTGTGCAACCACCACGCCCTGGCCCACCCGGTGCGCATGGGCGCGGCCGGCTTTGCCAGCCCCGGGCACCGCGTGGTGGTGGTCGACGACGCGCTGCGCGAACTGCCGGCCGGCCAGCCGGGCACGCTGGCGCTGGACCTGAAGCGCTCGCCGATGTGCTGGTTCGGCGGCTACCACGGCACGCCCACCGGCGCCTTTGCCGGCGACTACTACCTGACCGGCGATTCCGCCGAGCTCAACGACGACGGCAGCATCAGCTTTATCGGCCGCGCCGACGACGTCATCACCACCTCCGGCTACCGGGTGGGGCCGTTCGACGTGGAAAGCGCGCTGATCGAGCACCCGGCGGTGGTCGAGGCCGCGGTGATCGGCAAGCCCGACCCCGAGCGCACCGAGCTGATCAAGGCCTTCGTGGTGCTGGACCCGCACCACCAGGGGTCGCCCGAGTTGGCCGAAACGCTGCGCCTGCACGTGCGCCAGCGCCTGGCCGCCCATGCCTACCCGCGCGAGGTCGAGTTCGTCGCCGAACTGCCCAAGACCCCCAGCGGCAAGGTCCAGCGCTTTATCCTGCGCAACCAGGAAGTCGCCCGCGCGCGCGCGGCGGCCGGCGCCTGAGACCTGCCGGCACGGCGTGCGCGCCGGTGGCGGCAGGGCCAGCGGCGCACCGCTTCCTATAATGAGGAAGCGGTTGCCGGGTCCCGGGGGTGAAGGAGGCCGCGGCGCCGCTCCCGCGCGCCTGCTGGCAGGGGCGCGCATCCTTCCATCTCCAGACCAACCGGCGAGGCGACAACATGCAGAGTAGCGAAGCGGTGCTGACGCAGGCGCGCGCAGCCCTGGCCCATGTGCCTTATCAGGGCCATGTCCTCCATCCCACCATCCAGTTGCGGCTCTCGGACGGGGCGCTGATCCTCGAAGGCGAGGTGGCCGATATCGTCGACAAGACCCGGGCCGCGGCGACGCTGCGGCGCGTGGACGGCGTCACCAGCGTGATCGACCACCTGCGCGTGGCCAACGGCGGCGCACCGGTTGGCGACGGCGAGCTGCGCGATGCCGTATGCGAGCGCCTGCTCAATGCCGTCGAATTCCACAATTGCAAGATTTGCGCGCGCGTCAAGGGCAAGCCCGAGGCCATGCGCGAACCGGTGAACGAACGCAACGGCTGGATCGAGGTCGCGGTGCAGGACGGCGTGGTGACGCTGTGGGGACAGGTGATCAGCCTGTCGCACATGCGCCTGGCCGGCGTGCTGGCGTGGTGGTCGCGCGGCTGCCGCTGCGTGGTCAATGAACTGGTGGTGGCGCCCGCCGAGGCCGACCGTGACGATGAAATCACCGAGGCGCTGATGCTGGTGCTCGAGACCGACCCCTTCGTCGATGCCGCCCAGGTCAGCGCGCATACGCAGGACCGCGTGGTCACGCTCGAGGGCTGCGTCAGCAACGAGCGCACGCGCCGCCAGGCCGAGCGCGATGCCTGGTACGTGCAGGGCGTGGAGGACGTGGTCAACCACATCTCGCTGCGTCCCTGAGCGCAGCAAGCGAGCGGCTATCGCTGCGCGCCACGCTGCGCGGCAGTGTCTTCCATGCGCCAGTAGCGCCGCCGCGCCCGCAGCGCAAAACGGGCGCGGTAATCCGACATCGACATGCCGGCGGCACGCTGGAACAGCCGGCGGAACGCCGCGGCATCGCTGTAGCCGCAGGCCTCGGCAATGGCATGGGTGCCGTGCAGCGTGACCTCCAGCAACATGCGGGCACGCTCCACGCGCAGCGTGTGCAGGTAGTCCAGCGGCGTCATGCCGGTGACCTGGCGGAAATGCCGCAGCAGCGTGCGTTCGCTGACCGCCGCCGCCTGCGCTACCGCGGCCAGCCGGTAGGGCTCGGACACATGGTCGCGCAGCCATAGGATGGCGCGGTAGACCGGGCTGTCGGCGGTGCGGCCGAGCCAGCGTTGCGACACCAGCGCCGGCACGCTGCGCTGGCGCTCGGGCTGGAACAGCATCAGCCGCGACGCCGCCTGCGCCAGGTCAGGGTCGTGCAGGTGGCCCAGCACGCGCAGCATGAATTCCACCTGCAGCGCGGGCGCCACGCACGAAAACACGTGCCCGTGCACGCTCATGGCCGCGTCGCTGGTCAGATCGCAATGCGGGTACTGGCGCGCCATCCAGCTCTGGAACATCCACGGCGCCCCCACGCTCGCGCCATCCAACAGTCCCAGCTGCAGCGGCAGCACCATCCCCGACGCGCACGCGGCAATCCAGCCGCCGGCGCGCGCATGGCGCTCCACCAGCCGCAGCGCCGCGGCATCGCGCAGCACCAGTTCGCCCAGCTGCGGCGCATTGCTGGCCAGCAGCGCGGGAATGACCAGCAGCGTACGGCTGCCCGGCACGCGTGCGCGCCGCGTCGACGATACCAATCCCGGTAGCTCGGTGGCCAGTGTGCGCCCGTTGGCGCGGCACAGTTGCCAGCTCAGCGTCGGCGCGGCACCGGGGCGCTGCAGGCTGGCCACGCCGGCCACCGTGCGCAGCACGTCGAGCGTGGTGAACAGGCTGCCGGGCATGGCTTGCGGCAGCCAAAGCAGGCGCACGTGGAGCGGGACGTTCTGTGACGAGGGCGCGATGGCGGCGGTGGGGGCTGGCATGCCTCGAGGCGTTCGAATGGTTGAAGATGGGCCGGATGCCGAACGCCGTGGCGGGATCGGCATCCGGATTGGCGATATTGAACCTCCCCATAGTGGCTGGCAAGGACTAGCATCGTGCCGTTGTGCCGCGGCGAACGGCCATGATCGCGGCACCGCCAACAACACCACACCGAGGAGATTCCATGCCGTTTTCCGTTCGCCACGTTGCCATTGCCGCTGCCCTGACGCTTGCCGGGGCCGGCACGCCGGCCATTGCCGCGCAGCCCGATGCCGCGCTGCTGTCCGCAGCGCAGGCCGCGCAGCCCAGGGTCGTGCAGTCGCTCAAGGAGATGGTGTCGATCGAATCCGGCAGCGCCAATGCCAAGGGGCTGGCGCAGATGGCCAGCTATACCGAGAAGCGCCTGCAGGCGCTGGGCGCAAAGGTGGAGCGGCTGCCCGTGACCAAGGGCCCGGGTACCATGGTCAAGGCCACCTTGACCGGCACCGGCAAGCGCCGCGTCATGCTGATTGCCCACCTGGACACCGTGTACCCCGACAACACGCTCGCCACGCAGCCGATCCGCGAGGAAGGCAACCGGCTCTATGGCCCGGGCATCGCCGACGACAAGGGCGGCATCGCGGTGATCCTGCATTCGCTCGAGATCCTGAAGCAGCAGGGCTGGCGCGACTACGCGCAGATCACGGTGCTGTTCAACCCGGACGAGGAGGTCGGCTCGGTCGGTTCGGCCGAAACCATCGCCACGCTGGCGGCGCAGCATGACGTGGTGCTGTCGTGCGAGCCCACCGCGGCCAAGGACGTGGTCAAGGCCGAGGCGCTGCTGCTGGGCGCCTCGGGCACCGCCACCGCCACCATGCAGGTCAAGGGCCGCGCCTCCCACGCCGGCGCCGCGCCCGAGCGCGGCCGCAATGCGCTGATCGAGCTGGCGCACCAGTTGCAGCAGACGCGTGACGCGGCCAGCCTGGTGCCGGGCTCGCAGCTGAACTGGACCCAGGCCCAGGCCGGCACGGTGCGCAACCAGATCCCGGAAAGCGCCGTGGCCTATGGCGACGTGCGCACCACGGCAGCCGGTGCCGCGGAAAAACTGAAGGTGGCGCTGCAGGACAAGGTCAAGTCCAGCCAGCTGGTGCCCGACACCCACACCACGGTGACGATGGAAGAGGGCCGCCCGCCGTTCGTGGCCGACGCGCGCGGCCGCGCGCTGGCCAAGCGCGCGCAGGAAATCTATGCCGAGCTGGACGGCCGCACGCTGGCGCTGGCCGAAGGCACCGGCGGCGCCACCGACGCCAGCTACGCGGCCCGCTCGGGCAAGCCCGCGGTGGTGGAAAGCTTCGGCCTGGCAGGCTTCGGCTACCACGCGCGCGACGAATACATCGAACTGGATTCGATCGTGCCGCGCCTGTACCTGATGACGCGGATTCTGCAGGATATCGGCCGCAACTGAGCCCGCCGTTACCGAGCCCGCCCCCGGACTTTCCCCCATCCCGGCAAAGCTCAGCAGCAGGCCTGCTACAGTGTCATGGCCGCCATGCAGGCGGCCATGACAAAAGAGCTTCCGGGGAGACAGCAGATGAATCGCAAAGGCCTGGTCGACGCCGCCATGGCGCTGGAAGACCTGGCGGCCGGCAACACGCCCGCGCCCGCCCAGGTGGCCGCGGGGGCCGCCGCTCTGGAGAAGATCCACGCCGATTTCCCGGCCTGGCGCGACGTGGGCGATGCACTGTTCGGCCTGAAGGCGCTGGCCGGCGGCAGCGGCATGGGGCTGGACGAGAAGGGGCGCCAGCGCGCCGGCCGGCTGGCCGATGTGGTACGCAGCCTGATCGACCAGATCTGACCGCCGGGCCCGGGCGGCCACTCCTACAGCATCGACTCGATCGGCAGGATCGACAGGAACCAGATGCCGAGACGGCGCCACCAGCTGGTGTTGGGCTCGGTATCGTGGCGGATCACTTCATCGCCGCGCCGTTCCAGCCAGTAAAGTTGGCCGGTCTCGTCCAGCCTGACCTGATAGGCCGCTTGCGGGACCACGCTGGCGAAGGTGGATTCGATCCGGCCCGCCAGCACGGGGCTGTCGATGATAAAGCCGAGTTCGGTGTTGAGCATGGCCGAACGCGGATCGAAGTTGAACGAACCCACGAAGACCCGGCTGCCGTCGACCGCGAAGGTCTTGGCGTGCAAGCTGGAGCCCGAGCTGCCGAAGGGGCCGGCGCGCTCTTCCTTCTTGGGCGGCGCGGCCGCGCGCCGCAGTTCGTACAGGTCCACGCCGGCCTCGAGCAGGGCCTTGCGCCGCTTGGCATAGCCCGAATGCACGGCGGCCACGTCGGTGGCCTCCAGCGCATTGGTCAGCACGCGTACCGCGACGCCGCGCTTGGCCATGTCGGTGAAAAAAGAGGTGCCGCCGCTCGAGGGCACGAAGTAGGGCGAGATCAGGTCGAGCTCGCGCTGCGGCTCGCCCAGGATCTCGCGCAGCTGATGCGCCACCAGCGTGCGGCGCGAGGCTTCGCCCAGCGCCTTGGCGGGGTTGTCGCTGACCATGCGGGTGCTTGCCCACTGGAATTGCAGCGTGCCGTCCAGCATCCGCTGCACGTCGGGCAGTTCGCGCACCGCGGCCAGGTAGGCCGTCGCCGCCGGATTGCGCTCGACCTCGCGGGCGTGCCCGGCCAGCGCCTGCAGCCGTTCCACGCTGACCGGCGGCAGCAGACGGTCGACCGGGTAGGCCGAGGCGCTGGACCAGTAGCGGTCGAAATCCTGCGCCACCTCGCCGGCCGCGGGGCCGACGGCAATCACGTCGAGGTCGGCGAACAGCACGTCGTTGGTGGCGCCAAAGTATTCGTCGCCGACATTGCGCCCGCCGATGATGGTGGCAACGCCGTCGGCGGTGAACGACTTGTTGTGCATGCGCCGGTTCAGGCGCCGGAAATCCGTCAGGAAATTCAGTGCCTTGGGGTGGCGGATCACGAACGGGTTGAAGAGGCGCACTTCGACCTGCGGGTGCGCGTCCATCGCGGCCAGCAGTTCGTCCATGCCGGCAATGCCGTTGTCATCGAGCAGCAGGCGCACGCGCACGCCGCGATCGGCGGCCTCGTGCAGGGCCTCGAGCAGCAGCGTGCCGGTCAGGTCGTCGCGCCAGATGTAGTACTGCACGTCAAGCGTGCGCTGCGCGGTGCGCGCCAGCTGCACGCGCGCGGCAAAGGCGGCGTAGGCGTTCTGCAGCGGATGGATGCCGCTCAGCCCCGGGTGGCGCGCCACTTCGCCGGCCAGCGCCTGGCCCAGCCGCGTGGCCTGGGCTTCGGCCGGCGTCAGCGCAGAGGATTCGGTGCGGGGATTCAGCGGCGGCAGTGCGCAGCCGCCGAGCAGGGCGGCGCAGCACAGCATCAGCGAACCGGCGCCCAGGCGGCGGTGGGGGACGAATGCGGCGTCGGTCGGCAATGGCATTGGGCGTCGGGACGGCCCCTTTGCGGAGCCCTATGTGTTGCGGCGATGGCGCCATGTTGCCATGCCGCGCCGCGGGCGTCGCGATTCGGGCAGCCCGGCGAGCCCGGACACATCTGGTCCAGGCCCGCTGACCGCAGCGCGCTCAGGACGCCGCCACCACGCCGCAGGCAATGCGGCCGCCGGCATTGCCGGTGGGCTGCGTCTTGTAGTCGTCCGGATCCTTGTGCACCACGACCGCGCGGCCGATCACGCTGTTGGCGCCGGTGCCTACCGACAGCGACGGCAGCAGCATGCTGACGCGCACGTTGCCGCTGGCATCGGCGGTGACGTTGTTCATGTCGCCGGCATGGTGGTCCGGCATGGTCATCTGCCCGTGGGCCTTGCCAGTCGGGTTGAAATGCCCGCCCGCGCTCATCGCGTCAGGCGCGGAGCAGTCGCCTTTCTCGTGGACGTGGAAGCCGTGGACCGAATTGGGCGGCAACCCGGTAATCGCGGCGGTCATCATCACGCCACCGGGTTGCTGCTGGAAGGTGACGGTGCCGGCGGTATTGGAGCCGCTCTTGGGCTGCAGCGTGGCCGAAGCCCTGGCACCGCTGGCGGCGCCGGTGGCGGACGGCTGGGCCGCGGACGACGAAGGCATGCCGGAGCCGGCGCAACCGGCCAGTGCCAGGGTTGCGGCAATGCACGCCGCCAGGGGGAGGAGCACTTGTTTCATCGGAATCCTCTTCTTGTCGTGATTTCGGAAGAAACAGTATAGGTCGGCGGCCGCTGAACGGATTTCCGGTTTTGTCCTACATGCCGCCTGGCATACGCGCCGCTGGCGGATCGCCCCAGCGCAGGTTGGTCACGCAGGTCGGCCACGCAACCATTCAGGCCGCCACGGGCAGCGGCTGCTGTGCCGCACCAAAATGCGGATGGCGCGAGAACAGCTCCGCAGCCCAGTTTACGAACACCCGCACCTTGGCCGACAGGTGCCGGTTCTGCGGATACATCGCCGAGATCGGCAGTTCATCGGTCTGCCAGTCGGCCAGGATTTCCACCAGCCTGCCGCTGGCCACATAGGGCTCGGCCATCGCGCGCGAGATGCGGGCGATGCCGTGGCCTTCCAGCGCGCAGCCGAGGTAGACATCGGCGTCGTTGGTGGAAATGGCGGAGGGCAGCAGCACTTCGCTGCGCTCCATGCCGCGCGCCAGCGGCCAGGGCATCTCGCGGCCGGTGCGGTTGGACAGGAAATTGACCGCCTTGTGCTGCGCCAGCTCGGCCAGGTCACGCGGGGTGCCGGCGCGGCTCAGGTAGATCGGCGACGCGTAGAACGCCAGCTGCACGTGGCCGATGCGGCGGGCCACCATGGCTTCGTCCAGCGGCACGCCGACGCGCAGCACCACGTCGACGCCTTCCTGCAGCAGGTCGATCGGCTTGCCGTTGATGGTCAGTTCCAGCTTCAGGTCCGGATAGGCCTGGAAGAATTCATGCAGGTGCGGTACCAGCACCAGTTGCGCCAGCCCGGCGGTGGTGTCGACCGACAGCGTGCCGCGCGGCGAATTGTTCTGGCGCGTCAGCGACTGCTCGGCCTCCTCGACATCGGCCAGGATGCGCACGCACCGTTCGTAGTACGCGGCGCCATCGTTGGTCACGCTGATGCGGCGCGTGGTCCGGTGCAGCAGCTTCACGCCGAGGTGGGTTTCCAGGTTCTGGATCAGGCGGGTCAGCGTGGCCTTGGGCAGGTCCATCGACTCGGCGGCACGCGCAAAGCTGCCGACGTCGACGACCCGGGTGAATGCCTGCATTGATACGAGAC
The DNA here is from genome assembly GCF_057798955.1 of Cupriavidus sp. 207A1. Classification (NCBI taxonomy): domain Bacteria; kingdom Pseudomonadati; phylum Pseudomonadota; class Betaproteobacteria; order Burkholderiales; family Burkholderiaceae; genus Cupriavidus; species Cupriavidus sp. 207A1. The sequence goes on from NZ_JBYOJO010000005.1 coordinate 299,923, forward strand.
GGTCCATGATGAGGTTCCGACGATAGATCCGAACGGCGCGCCGCCCGCGCTCGTGGCGCACGCGGCCTGTCTTGTTGTTGTGATGGGGAGTCTGCCGGTTGCTGGTACGGGACGCGCGCTGGCTGGGCGCGCTGCCGGCATGGGTTCAGTCAGGCGTACGGCGCCGCGGGCGTTCACCCACGGGCCGGGCGCGCAACGGCCTGGCCAACCGCCGCGCGTGCCGAGAGCGGGAGTGAATCACAAAATCCAAGACCTTGTCATGCGTGGGGATTTCGGTTTTCAGACGCATAACAGGCCGGTTTGCGATTATTCCAATCCCGGAACAGTGCATTGGCGATCTCTCGCTTTATCCCATCCTCGTCAATCACCATAATCCGTTGCATCGCAACACTCAAGCGCATTGTCTATGCCGTGCGCCGATGCCATGTCACAGAAGCCAGGCCAACGCTCCGCAGCCGCCAGCGCCGCCACTGCCCCAACGGCAGCCGGGTCGGGACAGGCGCGCGTGGCCGAGCATACGGTGACCAGCGACGGCCGCGAGATCCTGGTGCGGGTGTGCTATCCGCCGGGCTACCCGGCACCGGGCATCGACAGCGCCGCACTGCTGCCCTGGCTGGTGTACCTGCACGCCGGCGGCTTCGTCGACGGCGGCCTGGAGCATGCCTGCCACCTGGTGCAGGACCTGGCCACGACGGTGCCCGCGGTGGTGGTTACGCCGGCGTATTCGCTGGCGCCCGACCACCCGTTCCCGGCGGCGCCCGAGGATGCGCACAGCACCGTGCAGTGGGTGTTGCGCAATGCCCGGCGCCTGAAGGTGGACAAGACCCGCTTCGCGCTGGTGGGCGAGGAAGCCGGCGGCAACCTGGCGATCGCGCTGGCGCAGATGCTGCGCGACCGCGGCACCGCCCAGCCGCGCGGCCAGTGGCTGATCCGCCCGGTGACCGACCCGTGCCTGCAGCATGCCTCCTGCGCGGGTTTTGGCGGCGGTACGGTGCCGATGGAAACGCTGCGCCGGCTGGCCGACAACTATCGCGATTACCTGCCGACGCCGGCCGATACGGTGCATCCGTATGCGGCCCCGGCACTGGCCTCGCGCCTGGCCGGGCTGCCGCCCACGCTGGTGCAGGTGGCCGAACACGACGCGCTGCGTGCCGAAGGCGAAGCCTTCGCCGGGCGCCTGGGCAAGGCCGGTGTGCCGGCCCAAGCCATGATCATGCCCGGCGCCTGCGGCGACGGCGTGGAAGAGGCCCATGACAGCTGTCAGGCATGGGTCGACGAAGGGGCGCGGTTCCTGCGGCGATGTCTGGCCGTGGCCGACGCTACCTCACCTTGACTGAACGCTGCGCTGGCGCCAACGCCAGCCGGCCTGGAGCCAAGCCCGCCGGCTGAGCCGCTCCAGACAACCGCCAGCCGGCTCTGTTTCGGCCAGAGCCAGGACCGCAGCGCGCGCCGTGATGCGCGCGGTCCCAAGTCCGACCATCAGTTTGACCATGGTTCCGATCCGCTCGCGCGGACCGGCAGGCGGCGTTCGGCCATTTGCTTTTCCGGTTGAAGAAAACCCGATCCAGGAGTTTGAGAAATGCAGCAGCAGAAGCGACGTACCCTGATTGCCCTCGCCATCGTCGTGGTGCTCGGTGCCGGCGTGGCCGGTTCGATCCTGCGCCCGTGGCACAGCGGCGAAGCCCACGCCAACACGCCGCCGCCGGCACCGGCCATCGAGGTGGCCGCGGTGGTCGGGCAGACCATCACCGAGTGGGATGAATTCTCCGGCCGCCTGGAAGCGGTGGACCGGGTGGAAATCCGCCCGCGCGTCGGCGGCACCATCGACGCCGTGCACTTCCGCGAAGGCGCGCTGGTGAAGAAGGGCGATCCGCTCTTCACCATCGACCCGCGGCCTTATGCCGCGGAAGTGGCGCGCGCCGAAGCCGCGCTGGCCGCGGCGCAGGTGCGCGCGGCGCATGCCAAGAGCGAAGGCGAACGCGCACAGCGCCTGCTGGATGACAACGCCATCTCGCGGCGCGAGTTCGACGAGCGCATCCATGCCGCGCGCGAAACCGGCGCCAACGTGCGCGCCGCCCAGGCGCAGCTGGAAACCGCGCGCCTGAACCTGGCCTACACCCGCATCACCGCGCCGGTGTCCGGCCGCGTGTCGCGCGCCGAGATCACGGTGGGCAACCTGGTGGCCCCCGGCGCGGCGACACCGCCGCTGACCACGGTGGTGTCGGTGTCGCCGATCTACGCCAGCTTCGAGATCGACGAGCAGAGCTACCTGCGCTACACCGCTCCCGGCGCCGGTGGCGGGCAGGCCAACCTGCCGGTCTACCTCGGCCTGGCCAACGAAGACGGCCATCCGCACCAGGGCAAGATCCAGTCGGTCGACAACCGGCTCGATACGCGCAGCGGCACCATCCGCGTGCGCGCGGTGTTCGACAACGACGACGGCCGCCTGCTGCCGGGCCTGTACGCCAAGGTCAAGATGGGCGGCGGCGCGCCGCATGCGGCGGTGCTGGTCAACGACCGGTCGGTCGGCACCGACCAGGGCAAGAAGTTCGTGCTGGTGGTCGACAAGGCCAACAAGCTGGTCTACCGCGAAGTCGAACTCGGGCCCAACTATGAAGGCCTGCGTGTGGTCCGCAAGGGGCTGAAGCCGGGCGAGAACATCGTGGTCAATGGCTTGCAGCGCGTGCGGCCGGGCGACACGGTGCAGCCCAAGGTGGTGGCCATGGCCTACCGCAGCGAACTGGAGCCGCGCCCGGCGGCGCCTGACCGCAAGCAGGCCGCGAGCGAGAAGGGCGATGCGGACGTGAAGCCGGTGAGTTGAGCGCCATGAACGCTTGCTGAGGGTTTGCTCCCCGTCCCCGTGAGGGGAGAGGAAGTACAAGGCCCAGACAAGCCCGGGCGGCGTTGGAGCATCCAAAAACCGCCGGCCTTGCTTGATGTGGCGTGTTGCCAGCGCCCCTAGTTTTGCATCGCTCCCCAGGCAGTTGATGGTGCCCGCCACAAGCGGGCCGCCAGGGGAGCGCTTTTAGCAGAGACCAACATGAATCTCTCGAAATTCTTTATCGACCGCCCCATCTTCGCGGGGGTGCTGTCGGTGCTGATCTTCCTGATCGGTGCCATCTCGATGTTCAAGCTGCCGATTTCGGAGTACCCGGAAGTGGTGCCGCCGTCAGTGGTGGTGCGCGCGCAGTATCCGGGCGCCAACCCCAAGGTGATCGCCGAAACCGTGGCGTCGCCGCTGGAAGAGCAGATCAACGGCGTCGAGGACATGCTGTACATGTCTTCGCAGTCCAACAGCGACGGCCTGCTCACGCTGACCGTGACCTTCAAGCTGGGCACCGACCCCGACAAGGCGCAGCAGCTGGTGCAGAACCGCGTTTCGCAGGCCGAGCCGCGGCTGCCGGAAGACGTGCGGCGGCTTGGCATCACCACGGTCAAGAGCTCGCCCGACCTGACCATGGTGGTCCACCTGGTCTCGCCCAACGACCGCTATGACATGACCTACCTGCGCAATTACGCGGTGATCAACGTCAAGGACCGGCTGGCGCGCCTGCAGGGCGTGGGCCAGGTGCAGCTGTTCGGCTCGGGCGACTACGCCATGCGCGTGTGGCTCAACCCGGAAAAGATGGCCGAGCGCCAGCTTGCCACCGGCGACGTGATCAAGGCCATCCGCGAGCAGAACGTGCAGGTGGCGGCCGGCGTGATCGGCCAGTCGCCGTCGCTGCCGGGCGCGGACCTGCAGCTGTCGGTCAATGCGCAGGGCCGCCTGAGCACGGTGGAAGAGTTCGGCGATATCGTCGTGCGCACCTCCGCCGACGGCGCCGTGACCTACCTGAAGGACGTCGCCCGGATCGAGCTGGGCGCGTCGGAATACGCCTTGCGCTCGCTGCTGGACAACAAGCCCGCGGTGGCGATTCCCATCTTCCAGGCGCCTGGTTCCAACGCCATCCAGATCTCGGATGACGTGCGCAAGACCATGGAAGAGCTGAAGCAGAACTTCCCCGACGGCATCGACTACAGCATCGTCTATGACCCCACGCAGTTCGTGCGCCACTCGATCGAGGCGGTGACGCACACGCTGTTCGAGGCGATCGCGCTGGTGGTGCTGGTGGTGATCCTGTTCCTGCAGACCTGGCGCGCGTCGATCATCCCGCTGCTGGCGGTGCCGGTGTCGATCGTCGGTACCTTCGGGCTGATGCACCTGTTCGGCTTTTCGATCAATGCGCTGTCGCTGTTCGGGCTGGTGCTGGCGATCGGCATCGTGGTCGATGACGCGATCGTGGTGGTGGAGAACGTCGAGCGCAATATCGAGGAAGGGCTGACGCCGAAGGAGGCCACCTACAAGGCCATGCGCGAGGTCAGCGGCCCCATCATCGCCATCGCGCTGACGCTGATCGCCGTGTTCGTGCCGCTGGCCTTCATGACCGGCCTGACCGGCCAGTTCTACAAGCAGTTCGCGCTGACCATCTCGATCTCGACCATCATCTCGGCGTTCAACTCGCTGACGCTGTCGCCGGCGCTGTCGGCGCTGCTGCTCAAGAGCCACGACGCGCCCAAGGACTGGCTGTCGCGCTGGATGGACCGCGTCTTCGGCGGCTTCTTCAAGCGCTTCAACAAGTTCTTCGGCCGCAGCGCCGAGAGCTACGGTCGCGGCGTGAAGGGCGTGATCCGCCGCAAGGGCTCGGTGTTCGGCGTGTACGCGGTGATGCTGGCGCTGACCTGGGGTGTGTTCCAGCTGGTGCCCAAGGGCTTCGTGCCGGCGCAGGACAAGCAGTACCTGGTGGGCTTTGCCAAGCTGCCTGACGGCGCCACGCTGGACCGCACCGAAGACGTGATCCGCAAGATGAGCGACATCGCGCTCAAGCATCCGGGCGTGGAATCGGCGGTGGCCTTCCCGGGCCTGTCGATCAACGGCTTCACCAACAGCCCCAGCGCCGGCATCGTGTTCGCCACGCTCAAGCCGTTCGAGGACCGCAAGAGCGCCGAGCTGGGTGGCGCGGCCATTGCGGCCGAGCTGAACCAGAAGTACGCGGCGATCCAGGATGCCTTCATCGCGGTGTTCCCGCCGCCGCCCGTACAGGGCCTGGGCACCATCGGCGGCTTCAAGCTGATGATCGAGGACCGTGCCGCGCTGGGCTATGAGGCGCTGTTCGAAGCGACCAACGCATTCGCCAACAAGGCGCGCGCCACGCCCGAGCTGAGCGGCATCTTCAGCAACTACCAGGTCAACGTGCCGCAGCTCGACGTCAGGCTGGACCGCGTCAAGGCCAAGCAGCTGGGCGTGCCGGTGACGGATGTGTTCGACACGCTGCAGACCTACCTGGGCTCGGCGTACGTCAATGACTTCAACAAGTTCGGCCGGACCTACCAGGTCAAGGTGCAGGCCGACGCACCGTTCCGCGCCCATGCCGAGGACATCCTGCAGCTGAAGACGCGCAACGCCGCCGGCGACATGGTGCCGCTGTCGTCGCTGGTGCAGGTCAAGCAGGGCTTCGGTCCGGACAGCGTGGTGCGCTACAACGGCTTTACCGCCGCCGACATGAACGGCGGGCCCGCGCCCGGCTTCTCGTCGGGCCAGGCACAGGCCGCCGCCGAGCGCATCGCCGCCGAAACGTTGCCGAAGGGCATCAAGTTCGAATGGACCGAGCTGACCTACCAGGACATCCTGGCGGGCAATGCGGGGATCTGGATCTTCCCGCTGTGCGTGCTGCTGGTGTTCCTGGTGCTGGCTGCCCAGTACGAGAGCCTGACGCTGCCGCTGGCGGTGATCCTGATCGTGCCGATGAGCCTGCTGGCGGCAATGACCGGGGTGTGGCTGACGCAGGGCGACAACAACATCTTCACGCAGATCGGCTTCATCGTGCTGGTCGGCTTGTCAGCGAAGAACGCGATCCTGATCGTCGAGTTTGCGCGCGAGCTGGAGCACCACGGCCGCACCGTGGTGCAGGCCGCGATCGAGGCCAGCCGCCTGCGCCTGCGCCCGATCCTGATGACGTCGTTCGCGTTCATCATGGGCGTGGTGCCGCTGGTGATCTCCACCGGTGCCGGCGCCGAGATGCGCCATGCGATGGGCGTGGCGGTGTTCGCCGGCATGCTTGGCGTGACCTTCTTCGGGCTGTTCCTGACGCCGGTGTTCTACGTGGCGCTGCGGCTGCTGGCAACGCGCGGCCAGCGCCGCGCGCAGCCGGCGCAGGTCGAACACCAGGCCGTGGCTTCGGCTGAATAACGCATGCTTGCTCCCTTCTCCCACTGGGCGAAGGGAGCCATCTGGACGGGGCCGACCCGCCAGAGCACAGAACAGTCAAGGAATGAACATGATTGCCCAGATCTCAAGGCAGCTGCCCCGAATCGCCACGCTGGCCGCCGCGCTGGTGCTGGCCGGCTGCTCGCTCGCGCCGACCTACAAGGTGCCGGAGACCGCCACCGTGCCGGCCTTCAAGGAAGCCGAGGCCGCCCAGGCCGAAGGCGCGCAATGGAAGACCGCGACGCCGGCCGAGGGCCTGCATCGCGGCGAATGGTGGAAGATCTTCGGCGACGCCGAACTGGACCGCCTGATCGCTGCCGCCGGTGAATCCAACCAGGATCTCGCCATCGCCGCGGCGCGCCTGAAGCAGGCGCGCGCCTTCACCGGCGCCACCGAGGCGGACCTTTACCCGCAGCTCAGCGTGGGGCTGGACCCCACCCGCTCGCAGCCGTCGGCGGCGTCGCAGGGCCTGCCCGACGGCACCCGCGTGCCGCCGCAAACGGTGCTGAAGGCGCGTGCCTTTGCCAGCTATGAGCTGGACTTGTTCGGCCGCGTCGCGTCGAGCGTCAACGCTGCCCGCGCCGACGGCCAAGCCGCGGAAGACCTGTACCGCTCGGTGCAACTCGCACTGCAGGCCGACGTGGCGCAGGCGTATTTCGCGCTGCGCACGCTGGACAGCGAGCGCAACCTGCTCAACGCCACCATCAAGCTGCGCGAGGATGCGCTGTCGCTGCTGAAGAAGCGCTATGACGCCGGGGAAACCACCGACCTCGATCCGGCGCGTGCCGAAGCGGAACTTGGGACCGCGCGTGCCGACCTGGCCGGCATCGAGCGCCGTCGCGCCAACCAGGAGCATGCCCTGGCGGTGCTGACCGGCGTGCCGCCGGCGGCGTTCTCGCTGCCGGCGAGGCCGTTCGATGCCGCGCCGGTGGCGGTCCCCGCCGGGCTGCCGTCCGAGCTGCTGGAGCGGCGCCCGGACATCGCCGCGGCGGAGCGCCAGATGGCAGCGGCCAACGCGCGCATCGGCGTGGCCAAGGCCGCGTTTTTTCCGCGCATCACGCTGACGGGGCTGTTCGGCTTTGAATCGGCCGACCTGTCCAACCTGTTCAAGTGGTCCTCGCGCACCTGGATGCTGGGCCCGCTGATCGGATCCAGCATCGCGCAGACCGTGTTCGACGGCGGCCGCAACAGCGCCAACCTGGCCGGCGCCCGTGCCGCCCACGAGGAAGCGGTGGCGAGCTACCGCCAGACCGTGCTGGTGGCCTTCCGCGAGGTGGAAGACAGCCTCGCGGACGTGCGCTGGCTCAGCCAGCAGGCCGGCGCGCTGGACAGCGCACTCGGCGGCGCCAGGCGCGCGGCGCGCATCTCGCGCAGCCGTTACGATGCTGGCGCGGTCGACTACCTGACGGTGATCGATGCCGACCGCACCGTGCTGCAGTCGCAGCGCGAGGCCAACCAGGTTGCCGGCCTGCGCGCGGCCGCCACGGTTTCGCTGGTGCGTCGCCTGGGCGGAGGCTGGGGACCGCTGCCGGCATCCGTGGCCGCGGCGCCTGCGGCCGAGGGCGCCGCCGCCCCGGTGGCGCGCTGAGCCACGCACGGGACTGGCGCGATGCCGGGCAGTCACTACACTGTAAGCATCGCGCCATGCGCCAGGGATGCACGGGTGCGTCCCGGTTGCGTCCGGTCCCGCTGCCATGCTTGTCCGACACAGGAAACTGCTCTGGGGTTTCGTCTTCGCCGCGGCCACGGTGGGCGCGCTGCTGGCACCGCTGCCGGGGCTGGACCGCACCGCCATCCATGACGAGGTAGTGATCGCGCGCCCGCTGGCGCTGGTCTTCGATTTTGTCGCGACCCCGCGGCACTGGCCCGCCTGGCATCCGGCCTCGCTCGGCGTGGCGGGCGCCACCGACCATCCGCTGGAGCGCGGCGAGCGCGTCGCCGAAACGTTCATGCTGGCGCGCCGCGGCGGCGTGGTGGTCTGGACGGTGATCGAAAGCCAGCGGCCGCGCACGTGGTCGATCGAGGGCGTGGCCGCGGGGCGCCGCGTCGGCACCATCACCTACCGGCTGACGCCCGCCATCACCCCCTCGCTGGCGCCGGCGGCCGAACGCACGCGCTTCGAGCGCGAATTCCACTACCGTTCGCCGACGTTGCTGTTTGCGCTGATCAATCGCCTGATGCTGCGCGACCAGTTGCAGGCCGAGTCCACCGAAGCGGTGCGCCGGCTCAAGGCGCTGCTCGAGGCCGAGCCGCCGCCATCGCAGCGCGGCGCCTTGCGCGCGGCACCGATCCGGCCTAAGTTGGAGCCATTGCGCATTGCCTCCAGGGAGGCCCATATGCCGTTCCAGCTGCAATCGACTGCATTTGCCCCGGGCGGCGCGATCCCGGCCCTGCACACCTGCGAGGGCGCCGATACCTCTCCGCCGCTGGCGTGGAGCGGCCTGCCGCCCGGCACGGCAAGCCTGGCGCTGATCGTCGACGACCCGGACGCGCCCGACCCGGCCGCGCCGAAGATGACCTGGGTCCACTGGGTGCTCTACAACCTGCCGGCCGACACCGCCGCGCTTCCCGCCGACATCGCCAGGGCGGGGCTCCCGGCTGGCACGCGCGAAGGCCTCAACGACTGGCACCGCGCGGGCTACGGCGGCCCGTGTCCGCCGGTCGGCCGGCACCGCTATGTCTTCAAGCTCTATGCCCTGGATGTGGCACTGCCCGACATCGGCAAGCCGGACAAGGCCGCCCTGGAGCGATCGATGCAAAGCCACGTGCTGGCCAAGGCGGAACTGATCGGCACTTACCAGAAGTCACGCCCGTAGGCGTCGCGCCCGGGGCCCACCCAGCCCTCGCGTTTGGCGATATTGCACAATACCGGCTTTGCAGATCTTGCATCGACCGGAGATACCGCATGGCAAAGCAGGGCGCACTGGGCCTCAGGAGCATTGCGTTGTTCGAAGCGGCCAAGGGGCTGCTGGTGATCGTGGCCGGGCTGGGCCTGGCCGCACTGCTGCATCGCGATGCCCAGGCGCTGGCCGAAGCCATCATCCAGCGCTGGCATGTCAATCCGGCCAGCCGCTATCCCACCATTTTCCTGTCATTGCTCGAGCATCCCGACAATGCGCGCCTGTGGGCCATCGGCGGGTCCGCCGCGGTCTATGCGCTGATGCGCTTTGCCGAGGCTTATGGGTTGTGGCGCGGGCTGGCCTGGGGCAATTGGCTTGGGGTATGGTCGGGCGGCATCTACATTCCGCTGGAACTGTACGAGGCCCTGTTCCATCCCAGCTGGCTGCACGGCACGCTGGCCGCGGCCAACCTGCTGGTGGTGCTTTACCTGGCGCGCGGGCTGCTGGCGAAGTCGACCACCAAAGGGTCGTGATCGGAAGACCGGTACGGGTCGGGCGCATAGAAGGCCGGCGCGGCGCTTGAGCCCGGGGCTGTGGCATAGGAGAAGGCGACGGGCTCGTCGGCATTGATATGCCACGCATGTACGGCCACCACGTGGGCCGCGGCTGTGGCGTCGGCGAGTACATGGTCCAGGTAGCCGGCCTGCGCCGCGTAGACGTAGCTGTAGGCGTTCGGACCGGCAAAGCGCGCCACCAGGTCGGCGTAGCCGCGCCGCGCCAGCAGGCGTATCGGGTCTTCCATCGCGTAGCTGTTCAGGTCGCCGATCACCAGCACGCCCGCGTCGGCGACGCCGGTCGGCGCGGTGCCCAGCCAGCGGGCCAGGATGTCGGCGGCCTGTACGCGCGCGGGATTCCAGCAGCCCTGGCCGTCGCCCTGGTCGGCTTGCGCGCCGGCAGCCTCGACGCAGTTCTTGGATTTGAAATGGTTGACCACCACCGTCACCGTCGCGCCACCCGCCGCGGCGCGGAAGGTGGCCGCGAGCGGCTGGCGGCTGCGCTCGCCCAGCCATGTGGTGGCCACCCGGCCGGCGGGCAGCGCGGTGCGCGCGTTGTACAGCAGCCCCACGGCGATGGCATCGGCGCCTAGCGCGGGGGTGCCGGGAGCGGCCACGCGCCAGTCCGGCCCCAGCTGCGTGGCCAGCTGGCGGATCGCGCCGGACCGGCCGTAGCCATTGTTCTGGACCTCCATCAGGCCGATCACGTCGGCGTCCAGGCCGCGCAGCGCGGCCACCAGCTTGGCCTGCTGCCGTGCCAGCGCGGCCGTGTCCTGCGCGCCGCGGTTGCCGGGCGCATCGAGGCCACCGCCGTGGCCATCGCCATTGAAGTAGTTCTGCAGGTTGAAGGCCGCCACGCGCAGCCCGGTGGCGGGATGCCGCGGCGGGGGAGCGGGGCGCGGGTTGGCGCGTTGGTACCCCAGTGCGCCGGTACCGCGCGCCGGCTGCAGCCGCCACTGTCCGTGGCGTCGCTCCAGCACGCCCTGCACGCCGGTGACGGTATCGCCGGCGCGCAGCGGATGTTCGGCCGACAGGCGCGGGGACGGGTAGGGCACCACGGCGGGAAACTGGCGTGTCGAGCCATCGTCAAGCAACAATCGGTTGCGCGCGTTGGCCGCCGCGGCTTGCCGCGCGGCTGGTCCCGGCAGGGCCTGTTGCGTGGGTGCGAGCGGGCGCCCGTGGCTCAGCACCACCGTGCCATAGCGGCCCAGTTCATGGGTATCGCTGACCGTCAGCGTCTGCGGCAGGCGAACCAGCATGCCCTCCATTGCAGCCAGGTCAGACTCGCTGGCAAGCGGCAGCGTCAGCGTCCGCGGCGCCACGGACAGGCCCTGCGCGCACACCACGGGCGAACCTGACAGCACCAGCTGCGTTTGTCCGAATCGTTCTTCGATCCTTCCGGACACGCGCACCATGTCGCCCGCATTGGCCCGGGCGCGTGGCGCGTAGACAAACAGTCCCTCGGGCAGGCCCGGCCGATGCACGCGTTGCGCGTCCGCGGTCTGCAGGAAGAAGCCGCGCAGGCCGCCGTCGCCGCTGAAGTCTGCCGTGACGATGGCCTGGACTTCGACCGTGCGACCGGCAAGCGGCGAGACCTGGCCGGGGCTGCGGATATCGGCCAGCGCGGTCGCGGGGCTGTCGCATGGCTGCATTGCAGCATCCGCGCCGGACGGCAAGCCCATCAGGCAGGCCAGGTACAGGGCGGGCAGCGCAATGCTGCATTCAGGCAGGGGCGGACGCATGGCGGTTTTGGCAGGTCGAGGCAAGGTGGACGATGCTAACCCCTGCTTGTAACGGAATGCTTGCCGCGGGCAAGTGACGTCGCGATCGTGCTAAGGTAGTAGAGACTCGCCGGTACCCGACCGGCGCCGGCAACCACTTCATCGCCACGACGACATGATCAAGGAAATCGCGCAAATCACCATCAAGCCCGGCATGGACAAGCAGTTCGAACAAGGTGTGAGCCAGGCCACGCCGCTGTTCCTGCGCTCGCACGGGTGCCACGGGGTGCAGTTGTTCCGCTCGATCGAGCAGCCCGACCAGTACACGCTGGTGGTGGATTGGGAAACCGTGGACGACCATATGGTGCTGTTCCGCGAATCGCCGGAGTTCCAGCAATGGCGCGGCCTGGTTGCGGAAACCTTTGCCGCGCCGCCCAACGTGCACCACGAGTCCAAGGTCCTGTAAGCCCGCGCCATGAACACCCGGCCCGAACGCCCCCGCCATTTCTCGATGCTGCGCGAACTGCAGCTGGCCGATGTCTTCACGCTCGGCAACGCGGCCTGCGGCATGGGGTCGGTGTTCTTCGCGATGTTTTTTGTCGCGGAGCAGCAGCTGGCGCATTTCTATACGGCCGCGGCGCTGGCGCCGCTGGCCTTTATCTTCGACGTGCTGGACGGCCGCATCGCGCGCTGGCGCCATGCGCATTCGGCACTGGGGCGCGAGCTGGACTCGCTGGCCGACGTGATTTCGTTCGGCGTTGGCCCCGCCACGCTGGCCTTTGCCGCCGGCATGCGCGGCGGCTGGGACCTGGCGGTGCTGATCTATTTTGTCTGCTGCGGCGTCAGCCGGCTGGCGCGCTTCAACGTCACCGCCGAATCGCTGGCGGCCGGCAGCGACAGCGGCAAGGTGGCGTACTTCGAAGGCACGCCCATCCCGACCAGCGTGCTGCTGACTGCCGTGCTGACTTGGTGCGCGTCGCAAGGCCAGCTGGGCGGCGAACTGCCTGGCGGCGCATGGGTATTAGGCCCCGCCGTGCTGCATCCGCTGGTGCTGCTGTTCGCGCTGTCGGGCACGCTGATGGTCAGCAAGACCCTGCGCATCCCGAAATTCTGAATGGCCGGCGCACATGGCGCCGGCACTCTCTCGTTTTCGTCCTTCTCTGCCAGCTCTGAGGCGAACAGCGCCTCGCGCCTTGCTCAGGCGCGCGCACCCTCCGTGGCCACCCCCGCACGCTGGCGGCTGACCATCAGCGCCATCAGCGCGGCCACCAGGCAGGCCGCGCCTGCCGCGTAGAGCGCCGGCGTATAGGTCAGCAGCAGCGTACGGCTCAGGCCCGCGCCGAACGCGGCCACCGCCGCGCCGATCTGGTGTGCCGCGAAGATCCAGCCGAATACCATCGGCGCGCGCTCGCGCCCGAACGCCGTGGCCACCAGCTTGACCGTCGGCGGCACGGTGGCAATCCAGTCCAGGCCGTAGAACATCGCAAAGATCGACAGTCCGTACAGCGTGAAGGTGGAATGGGGCAGCCAGAACAGCGACAGGCCGCGCAGCGCGTAGTACCAGAACAGCAGCTTGCGGCTGTCGTAGCGGTCGGAGAGCCAGCCTGACAGGATGGTGCCGACAAAATCGAACGCGCCCATCATCGCCAGTGCCGAGGCCGCCGGTACCGGACCCATGCCGAAGTCGCCGCACAGCGCGATGAAATGGGTCTGGATCAGGCCGTTGGTGCTCAGACCGCAGATGAAGAAGGTGCCGGCCAGCACCCAGAACGCCTGGGTACGCGCTGCGTCGCGCAGCACACGGAACGGGCCGCTCAGCGTGAACGGCACAGCGGGCTGAGGTGCGGACGGCACTGGCGTGGAGGCCGGGACTTCGCCGAACGCGGCCAGGCCGACATCGGCGGGGCGGCTGCGCATCAGGCCGAATACCAGCAATGCCAGCACCGCGCACGCCGCCAGCACCGGCAGCACCGCCACGCGCCAGCCCATTCGTTCGATCAGCCAGGCCGCCACCGGCAGGAACGCCAGCTGCCCGGTGGCGGCGCTGGCCGTCAGGATGCCGATGACCAGGCCGCGCCGCGCGCTGAACCAGCGGTTGGCGACCACGGCCGCCAGCACCAGCGCAGTCAGCCCGGAGCCGACCCCCAGCATCAGTCCCCATGCCACAAAGAGCTGCCACAGCTCGGTCGACACAGTGGCCAGCGCCATGCCGCCCGCAATCAACGCCAGTGCGGCACAGACTACGTTGCGCACGCCGAAGCGGTCCATCAGCAGCGCCGAAAACGGCGCCATCAGCCCGAACAGCGCGAAGCGGAACGCCAGGATCGATGAGATCTGGTCGGTGTTCCAGCCCATCTCCCTGGTCAGCGGCTGCAGGAAGGCTCCAGGCAAGCCCAGCGCGGCCGAGGTGGTGAGCATCACCAGGAAGGTCAGGGCGGCAACCAGCCACGCGTAGTGGATGCCGCGCCGGTCGAGCCGGCGGGAAAGGGCTTGCGCAAACATGGGGCTCTCGTAGTGGGGAATCGCGGGACGGTTGAAAAAGGCATGGGAAGGGCAGTCCAGCCGCGCGCGGCGGCGGGATGCCTGTCTGGTTTTGGGGAAAGCGCGGGACTAGCCGGTGCTGCGCAGCAGGTGGGCGCGCGCCGCATCCAGCATTTCGTCGGAGAGCGGATCGCCTTCCGTTGCGCGCGCGAGCGTGAGGGCGCCGACCAGCAATGCCATGCGCACCAGCGCCTGGTCGTGGCGTTCTTGCGGGTCGTCCGACGACACGGTCTGCGCCATGTCATCGACCAAGGTTCGCAGGCCGTCCGCATAGGCCTGGCGCACCGGCTTGCCGGCGGGCTCGCGAGCGACATCGACAGCCAGCGCGGCGGCCGCGCAGCCGATGCCGGGATTGGCGCAATGCCCGGCGCTCAGATAGGGCTCGACCAGGTTGGCGAGCATGGCCTTGCGGTCACCGTCCGCACGGGCGAGACGACGCTCCCAGCGCGCGGTCGACTCCTCGAACGCTCGCTTGCAGGCCTGCGCGGCCAAGGCGTCCTTGGACGCAAAGTGGCCGTAGAAGCCGCCATGGGTCAGGCCGGCACCGGCCATCAACTCCGCCACGCTGACGCCGCTGAGGCCGCGCTCGCGGAACAGCCGCGACGACGCTTGCTCGATCGCCTCGCGATTCTTGTCGGTTTGCTCACGTGATGCGCGTGCCATCTGTCCACCTCGCTTAGGATCCGGCTTTCGCGAAGTTTAGATGATGCCCATCATTTATTCAATAGATGTTGAGCATCATCTATTCTGGTGTCGACCACGGCAATGTACATACATAGGAAGACGTCTTCAGCAAGGTGAAGGGTTTTCCCGTATCGTCTTGCCTGTTAAGCGCCCCTGGCCCAGGGCGACGCCCTTGCGCCGCCGACCTAGCCGCGGCGGCAACCGGTAAAGACAGTGTCCAGCACAGCCCCTCTCCAGTCCGTCTCAGCGGCGGACGCCATGACCTCGCGCGAGCGGCGCGGCATGGCCGCCATCCTGATTGCCGTCGCCCTTGCGACCCTCGATACCGCCATCGCCAATACGGCGTTGCCCTCGGTTGCGGCGGACCTGCGTGCCACGCCTGCCGCCTCGGTGTGGGTGATCAACGCCTACCAGCTGGCGATGGTGGCCACCCTGCTGCCGTTCGCGGCGTTGGGCGGGGTGGTCGGCCACCGGCGCATCTACCTGGGCGGCGTGCTGCTGTTCACGGCCGCCTCGGTGGTGTGCGCGCTGGCGTGGTCGCTGCCGACGCTGGCGGCGGCGCGGGTGCTGCAGGGCGTCGGCGCGGCCGCCATCATGAGCGTCAATACGGCGCTGATCAGCGCCATCTTTCCGACGCATCGGCTTGGCCGCGGGCTCGGGCTGAATGCGCTGGTGGTGGGCGTTTCGTTCGCGGTGGGGCCGACGGTGGCGTCGGTGATCCTGTCCGTTGGCACGTGGCCGTGGCTGTTTGCGGTCAACCTGCCGATCGGCCTGCTGGCGCTGGCGATCGGACGCGGCTCGCTGCCGCAGACGGCGCGCAGCACGCACGGCTTCGATCGTGTGGCAGCGGTGCTCAGCGTAATTGCCTTCGCCGCGCTGATCCTCGCGCTGGGCGAGGGCGCGCAGCGCGCGCCGCTGCACTTGTCGCTGGCCGCGGCCGGCGTCTTCGTGGTGGCGTTCGGCCTGCTGCTGTGGCGCGAGCGTGGCCATCCGGCGCCGATGCTGCCGGTGGACCTGTTCCGGCGGCCGATGTTCGCGCTGTCGACGGTGACCGCGGTGTGCTCGTTCGCGGCGCAGGGCCTGGCCTTTGTGTCGCTGCCGTTCTACTTCCAGCACGTGCTGGGGCGAGGGCAGGTGGAAACCGGCTTCCTGCTGACGCCCTGGTCCGTAGTGGTGGCGCTGATCGGGCCGTTGGCCGGGCGCCTGTCCGACCGTTACCCGCCGGCCGTGCTCGGTGGCGTGGGCCTGGCCGTGCTAAGCGCGGGCATGCTGTCACTGGCGCTGATGCCGGCCAACCCCAGTGCGCTCGATATCGGTCTGCGCATGTGCCTGTGCGGCGCGGGGTTCGGCTTCTTCCAGTCGCCCAATCTCAAGGCCTTGATGACCAGCGCCCCGCGCGAGCGCAGCGGCGGCGCCAGCGGCGTAGTGGCCACGGCCCGGCTGCTGGGGCAGGCCACGGGGGCGGCGCTGGTGGCATTGTGCTTCGGCATCGCCGGCGACCATGGGCCGGGTCTGGCGCTGGCGTTGGGCGCGGCGTTTGCCGGGGCGGGTGCCGTGGCCAGCTGGATGCGGCTGGCCGCTGACACGCCGCGGCCATAGCGGCGCGGGCCGCCGCTCGCTCCTTCAGTTCAGGCGCGTGATCCGGTTCGCTGCGCCGGGACTGACAGGGGATTTTGCCCTGAAGTAAGCTTCGAAGACGTCGATATCGACCGGCCCGGCCTGCTGGTTCGTACCCTGCTTCAGCACGGTGAAATTGTCGCCGCCGGAGGCCATGAAGTTGTTCACCGTGACGCGGTAGGTCCTGGCCGGGTCGATGGCGACGCCGTTGAGCCGTAGCGATGCCGGGTCGACGCGATTGCCCTGTCCCGCGGCGGCGCCTGCCGGCTTGCTCGCGTCCCAGGTATAGGTAAAGCCGCTGGAAACCTGCAGCACGCGACCGCCCGCAGGTTGCGGCGCCTCCCATTGCTGTTCCAGCAGGCGCAGGATCTGCGCGCCGGTCAGGTCCATCGTCACCATGCTGTTGCCGAAAGGCATGACGGCGTAGAGCTGCCCGAACGTGGTCTGGCCATTGGTGGCGGCGTCGTACGTCAAGTTCTGGCGCAGCCCGCCCGGATTGGTGAAGGCGATCACCGCCGGCCCGAACGACGCATCGGAGGTGCCGGCCAGGTAGGCGTCCGCCGCCAGGTCGCCCAGTGCCGACTCGCCCGCCGCGGTCTGGGTGCGATCGATGCTCGCGGTGATGGCGCCCACCACCGCATTCTTGATCGGCGCGGTCAGTTCCACGTAGCGATTGACCATTGCGTCGACCGCGCTATCCCTGGCCAGCGCCGTATAGCCCGCGGGCAGCGGGATCGGCTTGCCCTGGCTGTCCTTGATCACCAGATCGTTGACCGCCACGCGGTTGTTCGCCAGCTTGGAGGAGACCCGGCGCGTGGCCGGATCGATGGTGATATCGATTTCCGAAGCCAGTCGGCCATAGAAGCCCGTCTGCGTCAGCAGCTTGCCGTCCGGCCGGGTACAGACATATTCCTGGTGGGTGTGGCCGCTGATCACGATATCCACGGCGGGATCGAGCTTGTCGACGATCGACACGATGGCACCGTTCAGTCCGGGGCAACTCTTGTCGTTCACCGTGCCCGCCGTCGTGGCTCCGCCTTCATGCAGCAACACCACGATCGCATTGACGTTCTGCTGCCGCAGTTCCGGAATCAGCTTGTTGACCGTATCCGCCTCGGACTCGAACGTCAGGCCTGCGGTGCCCGCGGGCGTCACCACCGACGGCGTGTCCTTCAGCGTCATGCCGATAAAGGCCACCTTGGCCCAGTCAAAAGTCTTGATCCGGTAGGCCGGCAGCAGCGGCTTGCCGGTCGCCTGGTCGATGACATTGGCGGCCAGGTACTTGAACTTCGCCCCGGCGTAGGCGCCGTTGGTCATGCACGTGTCCACGCCGACAATGCCGCGCCGGCCGTCGGCGGACCGCGGAAAGCAGCCCCCGTTCTGCAGCCGCAGCAGTTCATCGCGGCCCTTGTCGAACTCATGATTGCCTACCGACGAGATCTCCAAGCCCATCTGGCCCAGCACATCAATGGCCGGCTCCTCATGGAACGCCCCGGAAACCAGCGGCGAAGCGCCGACCATGTCGCCGGCAGCCACCACCACGTTGTTCGGATTCTTCGCCTTCAGGGTCTGGATCAGCGCGGCCAGGTACGCGGCACCGCCCGCCGATACCCGGGTACCAACCGGGTTGGCGGCATCCTGCACCACCACGCTGCCGCCCGGCGCTTCCAGATTGCCGTGGAAATCATTAAGACCGATGATCTTCACCGATACCGGAGCATCCGCCACCGGAGCGGGGCTTGACGGCGCCGAACCGCCCTCATCATTCCCGGAACCGCAGGCGGCAACGATGCCTGCAAGAGCGAGCGCACCCAGGCTCGCGACGAGATACCGTTTGCGTGTCATGTGGCCAATCCTTTGGGAAGCGGCTGCAGGCAGCCACTCTATGGGCCCATCGTGACTGCTTCATGACGCGGGGATGTCATGCCATGGCGCTAACCTGAAACGCCATCAATGCCATGCACCGAACGCCAATGCATCCCTACCTGATCGCCTGCGCACTGGCCGTGTGCGCGGGCATTACCCAAGCCGCCACCACGGAACTGCCGCCAGCCGTGGCGCAGGCAAGCCGGCATGCCATGGCGGCTTGCCAGGAATACATGCATGACGACGCCGACGAGTACCGTTCCTGCATCGACGCCGTCGCCCGCGAGATTCCTCGGGGGCGCAAGGATACGATGGAGCGGCTGCTCGGGCATTACTACTATGCGTGGGTTGGCGCCAATAGTTCGGCGCGTTTGTCGCTGCCGGGGGCCGAGGCGGCGGCGCGGGTTTATTTGCGGGAGTTTCGGGCCTTGCAGCGCAAGCTGGGGGTGGATGACAAGACGCTGTGCAAGGCGGTGGAGGGGGATTGTGGGCAGAGGGTGGGGGTGATTGAGAGGATGGAGCGGGAGAGGGGGCGGTGAAAGGCTCGAGGCGTAGCTGCGCGCGAAAGTTGCACGCGGACTATTCGCTGTACGCCCGGAGCAAGTCGCGTATCTCTTCCTTGGTCAATTGGCCCGAGCCGAGCACAGCTGAAAAGTCATGCTTCCCTAGTGGAAAGCGTGTGAGCAGCGCATGCAGGCTGTCTTTATCGAAGGGCGTTGCAGTGAGTGGGTCTAGCCAGAATTTTTCCGTGGCGTCCCGAGGTTCCAGCTTTGTGCTCTCCACATTGATGTAGACCTTGTATCGGACAAAACCCTCGGGGAAGGTGCGATCGAAATATAGAGACGTCCCCCGGGGCAGCATTGCGGCAGGGCTATCCGAGTTTCCGCCGGTAAGCATCAACGGATACTGCAGCTTGTGCACCTTCGGAGTTTCTTCGTGCGCGAGTTGGTGTACCACGATTGCGCCAACTATGGCTCCGAGGAGTGCGGAGAGGACCGGGGATAGTAAGCGCTTCATGGTGCTATCCATCCTTGCGGATGCTCATTCGTTCTCGCCAATTGGCGCGTCCAAGCTGCTGGTGACGAGGTTCGCGTCACGCAAGCGTTTGGCGTAGGCCCGCGGTGTACTCCAACTTCCAAAGCCAGAAGGTATTGAGGTAGACGCTCGCTTGAGCGCTAACGCGATAGCGAGGTGAGAGTTCGTGACGCTGAATGCTGTCGAGGCAAATTACAATACTCTCCACCAGATCTTTTCGTACATTTTTGTACAGGTCGGGGTAGAGGAACTGCTGGCGAGCTTCGCCAGGCAGATCTGATATTTCAGCTAGCAGCAATGGTGGAGTTTTTCTTGCCATGTTGATTGGCCTTCGTGCGTGGTGGGCCCGGATATGATCTAAACTCGATCAAGTCACCATCGCTTCAGTAGCGTTCCGCAACAGCATCCTGAGCAGTCTCACTGTGTCTTCGCCCAAGAGACCAACTCATTTGGATAGTAAAGACAAGGGTGGAGACTGCTGTCGTCCTCAATACCGAGCAAGAGTACCGCTGCCGCTGCTTCAAAGGACCAATAGCCGTAGTAGCCACTGGTACGTCCTTGGGCATCCGGTTTGTGAGTGTCGTACCACGGCGCTCCGACGAGGTCCTTGTACCAGCGCTTAAGAAATTTCTGTAGGTGCCTGAGCGCATCATCATTGTCGGCGGCGTCCATCGCGTCGGCCAAGGATTCGAATGGCTTCGTCGCCAGCAAGGTGTGACTCTCGTAGCGATCCATGGGTGCATACGAGAGAAATTCTTCGATCAGAAAATCCGCAGCGACATTCGTGTTGTCCGGGCCGTCCAGCAACCCGGCGATCCTGGGGAGCAGATCCCGACGACGCAGAAGGTAGCAGAGACTTATCAGGCCCAGGCAAGGGCAATATCCATCGAAAGAATCGACTCGAAAGCCGATGGCGTTCGGGTCTTGATGGTAATCGCGAAGTTGCCGGGTTGCGGATTCGTGAGCCACCACGACCCGTTCAAGATCGTCGCAAAGGTCTTCGAGAGGCTCACCACCGGTATATTTCAATACCAGGAGGTTGAACAGATCGGAAGCTATCATGCGATAGGAAATCAGCCAGCCCTCCGCTTGGGAGGCGCCGGAGCCGGCGGGGCCCGATCTTAATAGTTCGATTCCCTGCGGAATCTCGGCGAGGGCGAGGTGATAATTCTCTTCGCTCAGGAACTTTTGACGGCGCTTTGCTTGAAAATTCATAACGCTTATCGTCCCCGATGCTACTGCCCCGTAGATAATTTCGAATCGCTCGTGAAGCGGCCCTCTTGTCGCATTTTCTTTGCGTAATTCTCGAGGTCTGATTAGCTGCGGCCGGACTGGTCCATATCCCATTGCCATATCGTTGCACCGAAGTCGCTATCCTTGATGTCCGGCATCATCTCGTCCTTCGCAAACCAACGCCGACTCTTTATTTTTGCCGGTGTCATCCACCACCCCGCTTGTGGGCACGGCTGGCCCGAATCACAGCGCAGCCGACTAAGCGGGTAATCGTTTGAATCAAGGGGGGTACTGAAATCGCTGGTGACAATATTTTTTTCGCGAAGCTGCCTGCCGTAGGCTACGAGATCCTTGGGGTACACCATATGATCGATGCCGCTGTCATCAATATCTAACAGATAGCTCGTCGCGCCAGCTTCGAAAGCCCAATATCCATAATAAAACGATTCGTCATTTTGGATTTTCTTGTGTCCATCGTACCATCGGGCGCCGTCCTGGTATCGGTACCAAGCCTTCAGGTAATGTTTTATTAGTCGAATTGATTCCGTGGGATCTTGTTGAAAGTATGCTTCGACGAGGGTCGCATACGGCTCCGCGAAGATCACTTCGTCCATGTCGTCCTGTGGATCCGGGACGAAGTCGACGATCAACTGCTCATACAAGGCATCGCGATAGCGGTTGCTTGCCATTGCTGCAATGATTCTCTTGATAGAGCGTCCGTCACGGATGAGGATGGCAATGCTTAAGAGTTGTAATGCGTTTTCGTATTCGATCTGATTGAAAAAGTCAACCGAGCAAATTGTCAGTTCAGTGTCACCGCGGTCCTTGAATTTTTCTTTCAGATAAAGGCGGTACGGGATATTGAGTTCGTTCCATCGGCAAAACTCTTCAACAATAGAGGCGAATTCCCTTGCAAGGTGGTCGAGATCGGCTCCGGCAGTGTAGTCAAGCATCCATAGCCAAAACATCTCCTCGTAGAGACCCCCTTGCGCATCCCGAAGATAGCCAGGATGCGGATGATTCTGCTTGAGCCGAACATTATCCTTGCAGGCTTCTATGCCTTCAATCAGTCGAGCCCTAACGTTCTCATACAGCGGCTCGTACAAAAATTGTTGACGGCGGGAATTTTTAAAGGAAGCCGACGACGGCAAGAGAGAGGGTTGTTTCCGTTCTGCCATAAAAATGCTTTAGGGGTTCCGTCTTGTGCTTGAATTGCGCCTTGAGAGCGTGCCCGATGTCTGTCTTCCTCGATTGCGCGTGCCGACTAATTTTCGCTCGCGCTCGAAGATATCGTTGAGCTCATCATGCTCATGATATGAGAACTGGTCTGATAATCCGTGTGTCGGCTTGTGTTCGTCGTGTAATGCTAGGTCATACACGTCACCACCCGATAAAGTGATGGCTCCGATCTTCGCGCTGGCAGCTACATGCTCAATAATGCCAGGCGAAACTCCTTTTTCTAGGGCGCGACCTGCCCCGGGTGCGTAGCCCTTCGGAGGGCTGGCACTCGGAATGGCGAAAAATACATAGGTAAAGCGGTGTTCTTCATTTCCTCGAAGCATCGTTGGTGAGACGCTCCGCCGCAACCATGGGAGGGACATTTGTAGACCCTTGCGCGGCTGTGACAGCATGCACCAAAGCGCATACTGACGCTCTGTCAGACCAGCCGGTGGCGGAATTCTTGCTGAGCGCTTTCCATCAACTCTTTCACGCCAGCTTTCTGCCGCCTTTCCGAATAGTGCCCCGGCGGACTCACTTGCTTTTGCCTCAACAAAGTGGAAAACGTTGTTACCCATCGACCATACCCCGTCAACCCCGTTTTGATTGACTCGCACCAAATGATCAGGTATCAGTTCTGTAGGAGTAGCAGGCATATTTTGCTCAGTGACTAGGCGTTTCGGGCCTTTCCATTCTGCGCCCTTATGTCGCCCCTCCACCTTCCCATGCGGCCAAGCCTCGGGCGCATGCAATCTCATGTGGTAATAGTGTGCCATGTGTTCGCCAATCAGCCCCTTGTAACGGTTGCCGATGGCTTTCCAGGAGGCGCGGGTGACCCGGGTGGCCGTTGTCATTGGCCCACCGCCTCGTTCAACCTGTTGCCGATTGGTATCTCTTTGTTGCTTATGCTTCGCTTGCTGCTGCTCCGCCGGCGGTGATGAACGACGTTGCGTAGGGGCATCGCTTCTTGCCGCAGGCGCTTGCCTTGATTGAGAACTGGAACGGGACGGCCCGTTGCTGCCCCGAGCCCCAGCTTTGCGGCTAGCAGGCGAAGAGGAAGACGACGCTGCGGCAACCGCGAGTTGTGCAACGCGATAGCCATCCTCTCCAACCAACTCAGTCACGAATTGACGTAACGCCCGAATCCCCTGCTGGATGCCGGTATGGAGTGGGCCACGGATGGACTTAAGGCCGGGGCGCAAGTCCCGGGCAAGGCCCTCCAGGGAATCCGGCACCCACCACCTCGATTTTTCCAGTTCTGCCAGGAATTGGTCACAGGCGGTAAGGGCTGCATCCATCTGCTGGATGGCCAGTTGAGTATTGCCGGCCCAATCAAGCGTTTTGATGAAAGTGATCGCCTTGCCCTTGGCTTTCCCAAGCATGGCGCTGATGAAAGCCTCTCCCCGCATGGTCCCGCGCAAAGCGGCCCGCCGTTTCCACAGCGGCTTTACGATGGTTTTGAACAGACTGCCCAGTTCGGGCACGCAGCCAAACGCGGCAAGCGACAGGTCTACCCAATCGTCCGTCTTACAGTTATTGGCGCCCTTGTTAGAAACGCGGTAGATCATGCCGGATAAGTCCCGGACGTCCAATACCTGGTCTGCGATCGGAATCAGGGAGATCAATCCCCCGACGATCATCGCGGCATTCCCCGGTTCCTCCTCGAAGTCACCGAGCACCAAGTCCTTGCAAAACTTGCTGATATCGTCTGTCAGGCTCATTGTCAGCTCTTCTCGGCCGCGCGCAGGTCGCCAGCGGCCACTCGCTCCAATCTCTCCGCTTCGATTAGTCGTTCGGCTTCTGGTTGTGCCTTCTTGTACTCTGTCGATTTTTCGAGCGGTGGCGCCTTCCAGGGACGCTCATCTTCGCCAAACTCAACGTAGTAGGGCAAGTTTGGCACGCCTTCAACCCTCGCAAAGCCTTGTTTATCGAGCTTGCCTTCGCGAATCGTGTTGTCGCTGAAGACAATTTTGTAAGGCGCGCCTTCCACGGGCTCAAGATCGTCGTATTGGAAGTTGAGGTCGATGGCGTTGGACAGAGTGGAGGTGCCCACCGGCAGCGCCGCCAACTCCGCCGGACTCCCCCCAGCCCCCACCAACGGATGCCCAGCCCCCTTCACCGACAACAACCCCGGCGTCTCAAACGTAATCGCATTCCCATCCAGCACGATCCGCGACGAGCCACCGTGCAGCACTACCTTCTTCTGCGCCAGCACCTCGATGCCGTCGGTCGATGAAGTCACCGTCACGGCCTTGTCGGCCATCACTGCCAGCGCATCGGTATGGGCCTGGATGGAAACCGGTCCGCCGGCCGCAATGGCGCGAATCCCGTTGTGCTGACTGAACAGGCTCACGCCCTTGGCCGCGGCCGCGGCGACTGTGTTGCCGGCGCCGACATGCCAGTCAGCCTGCGCCAGGCCCAGCAGATGGCGTCCGGCAAAGATACTGGTGGTGGCTTGCGTGGCCAGCGCAATCGAGCTGGGCGATTCCGCGACAAGCCATGGTTGCCCGAAGTGCTCGGCAGCGGTGCCGGTATCCGGGCGCTTGGCGTCCTGCTCGTTGACGCGGTCCGGATAGCAGCCGTCCTGCTGGGGGTCGATGGCCTTGGTCAGCGGCTCGAAAGCGGCGACGGCGCCCAGCGGCAGCGCCTGCTGCGAGGTGGCGGCATCGGACAGGCGCTGGGCGGTACGCTCGGCGGCGGTGATTTGCCCGCGGGCTTCCCGGATGTCGAGCATGGTGCCGGCGGCCCTGGCCTGGACCGTGGTCGACAGCAGCAAGCCGTTGCCGGCGCGCACGATGGCCCACGCGTCGGTGCGCAGTTCGGCCCCGGTGCCGCGCCAGGCGCCGCGTTCACCGCTGGCGGGAGCTTGCGCGATCACGTAGCCAAGGTTGAGCTGGGTGTCGGCGGCCGAACTGGCCAGGCGCATGCGCAGCTGGCCGGTGTTGTCGTCGACGATCCACTGGTTGTAGCCGCCGTCGCCAAGGTTGTGCGAATGCCAGCCGGACAGCGCTGTGTTCAGCGGGGCATCGGTGGTGGGCCAGGGCAGGGCGTCCTGTTCGTTGTGCAGTTGCGCCACCACCATTGGGCGGTCGATGTCGCCATCGAGGTAGGTCAGCATGACCTCGGTGCCGGCGCGGGGGAGGTGATGCGCGCCCCAGTTGGGGCCGGCCGCGGCCGTGGCCACGCGCACCCAGGCGGTGACCTGGCTCAGGTCGTCCTGGGCCGGGTCGGCGGCGGTGTCGGCTCTGGGGTCGGCCATCGGCGCACGCAGCCAGGGCAGGCGCACGCGCACGCGGTGATCGCGCTCGGTGGTCAGCGGGGCCCCGCCTTCGGCGATGACGACGGCAGGCTGTCCTTCCGGTGCGGTGGGCTTGGGCGAGTACACCGGCACGATCGGGGCATCGGCGCGCACGGCTTCGAAGCGGTTGCGGTAGCTGCCCGCCTCGATGTCGGACAGGCCCAGCAGCAACGCCACCTCGGCCCCCAGGTTGTTGGCCGCTTCATGGCGCACGGCCAGCGTGACGAATTCGTTCGCGGCGGTGTCGAAGTGCCCGGTCAGCGTGAAGCGTTCACCGGCGCCCAGGGCGCGGACGCTGCCTTCTCCCTCGTAGCGCAGGTAGCGGCTTTCATGCGCTTGCGCGCGCAGCTGCGCGGCGCGGCGGGCGGCGTCGGCGTCGGGGAAGCGGTACGTGCCGCGCGATTCGAAGGACTCCAGCGTCGGCCATTCGCCCAGGCTTTCGCTGCCGGCGTCGCCGGCGGTGGCGGCCAGGGACTTGTAGTCCCATGAAGCGACGGTAACGGCGTTGGTGCCAGTGGCGGCCTGCAGCGACCAATGGTCGATGGCATCTTCGCGCTCGGTGGCGTCGCTGCGGTGGAAGCGGATGCTGGGCTGCGCGCAGGCGGGGCGTTCGGCCTGGTTGTCGAAGATCACCAGGCAATGGCGGGACTGGGCCTTGTCGTCCTGGCCAGACGCCTCCGCGTTGTCCTGCTGATGCTCGAAGCGATAAGACAGGCCTTCTTCCGCCAGCAGCCGCGTGACAAAGGCAAGATCGGTTTCGCGGTACTGGCAGCAGACCGAGCGCTTGCGCAGCGGCTGGCTCACCGCCGTGCGGAATTGGGCCAGCGGGTAGTCGGCCAGCACGTCTTCGACGATCTCCAGCGCGGTCTTGTCCTGGTAAACATAGCAATCGGTGCGCGCGCGCAGGCGATCGAACCAGGTCCCCACTGTCAGCCGGTAGCGAGCCAGGCCGCCGTCGCCGCCGATGGCCGCGCAGCTCTGCACATAGCCGTGCCAGGCGCGGCGCGTGCCGTCGGCCAGCATCAGCCGTAGCGTGATTTCCTCGGTGGCCAGGCGCGCGGTGTCCAGGTGTGCCGACGGGCTAAGGCAATCGATCTGCAGCTGGAACGGTGTGCAGACACCCTCGCGCGCGACGAAGCGCTCCACTACCAGGTCGTCGGCGGTAAGCGCCGTCTCCAGCGTGATCTGGCGCGTGCGCTGGCCCAGCAGCCCGGACAGGGCGGCCATCACGGATGACGGGTAAGAGGACAAGGGCTTCATCGGAGCAGGGTCGCGCTAGAGGGTTCGGCATACGGGCCTGGATACGGCAGGACCGCCTTCGATGGCATCAACGCGGCATCAGGGCAGCGAGATGGTCAGGTGCGAATAACGCGGCCCCAGCTTGATCACCTGCGAGTAGCCCTGCAGCGTGTCGCTGGTCTGCGAGCGCAGCGTGGTCGACAGCCCCAGGAAGGCCAGCAGAGCGATCAGTGCAAAGACCGCGCCGAAGATCCACAGCGGGGTCTCGCGCTTGAGCGCGTGCGAGATCTTGTCCGGGATCGGCCATTGCGGGGCAAAGGCGGCGCGCTTGCCCTTGATCGCCGAGATCTCGTCGCCCAGCCTCGCGGTCAGATAGGCCAGTTTTTCGGGGCCCTCCAGAATGTACTTGCCGCGGAACCCCAGCAGCAGGCACATGTGGAAGACTTCGAGTGCTTGCAGCCGTGGCGCGCCGTGCGCGCGCAGTTCTTCCAGCTTGGCGAAGAAGCCTTCGCCGGCCAGTTGCTCGCCGAACAGCACCAGTTGCAGCGGCCGCCGCTCCCACGTGCTGCGGATGCTGAAGCTTGACGCCAGGATGGTTTCGTCGATGGCTGCGCAGAAGGCGTACTTGGCATCGAAGATGTCTTCGGCCGCCACATTGAGCCGCTTGGCGCCGCGCTCGAAATCATCGAGGAAGTCGCGTACCTTCTGCAGGAACTCTTCGGCGCTGCCGGGCTGCTGGCCATTGCGCAACAGGAACAGCATGAAAAAGCCATCGTAAAGCAGGTCCAGCAGCGTGCGGGCGTGCATGGCGCCGTCGGCGGAACCCGCGGCGGCGGGAGAGGGCTGGCCGGCCGGCGAGGCGCCGAACAGCGAAGGCGTGGAG
Organism: Cupriavidus sp. 207A1; assembly: GCF_057798955.1. Taxonomy (NCBI): domain Bacteria; kingdom Pseudomonadati; phylum Pseudomonadota; class Betaproteobacteria; order Burkholderiales; family Burkholderiaceae; genus Cupriavidus; species Cupriavidus sp. 207A1. The sequence continues at coordinate 326,896 of NZ_JBYOJO010000005.1, forward strand.
GTAGCGCTCATGAGGTCACCGCGATCAGTTCAAGTTTGAGTTCCCGGATGCCGGCCGGGGTGTAGATGGTGATGGTCTGCGCCTGCAGCATGCGGTCGTAAAGCGCGCCGCGCGCCTCGATCGCGAAATAGCACGCGCCCGGACGCACCGGGATCGCGGGCGGCACCTGCGGCGTGTAGGTCAGCGGCACGCCCGGCATCGAGGACAGCACCAGCTTGTCCACATCGTCCGGGGCGCCGACCTTGAAGCGGCTGGGGATGGCCTCGACCAGTTCGGCCACGGGCATGTCCGCGCTGACCGACAGGTAGAAGCTGGTCTTGTCGTCGATCTTGCCGGAATCCAGGCGCCCCAGATGGAACGAAGGACGGGTCTCGTCCAGCGCGATCGAGAAGTAGCGCGTGGAGATGACGGTATCGAGCAGGTCGCGGATGATGCTGTCCAGCCGCGCAAAGACCGGGCCGGGACTGTCATGGTCATAGACCGGAAGATCGGCCAGCGTGTGGCTCTTCGAGAAGGTCATCAGCGCGCCGGCCAGGCGCAGCATCTCCTGGAACAGCCGCTCCGGATGCAGTTCGGGATGGTGGAACAGGTGCGCCAGCGCAGCGAAAGAGGCGTTGGCAGTGTGCAGCAGCCAGAACGACGCGATATCGCCCGAGCGGAACTCGATGATGTTCTTGGTGGGCTCGCGATGGAAGCCGTACAGCGCATTGACCTTGGCCTGCAGCGCGTCGATCAGCCGGCGAAGGCGCAGGTACAGCACGGCCGAGGCATTGATCGACAGGCTCGGAGCGACAAAGGTCTCGTCCAGTTCAAAGCCGCCGGTCGCGGTACGCCGGATGCGCACGACCGGCAACGAGATGAACTGGTCGCGCGGCTCGGTTTCGGCCACCAGCCGCACCGCCTTCTTCAGGTAGGTGATGGCTGCCGGCTCCGCTTCCGTGAACAGGTCCGACGTTTCGGTCTGCAGGCCGACATAGCGGGACGACAGCGATCCTTCCGCGTCGTCGCGGTAGTTGCCGCCGGCATCGTGCAGCGGCTGCAAGGCCAGGTAGAAGGTGAGTTCCGAGGTGCCGGCGGGAATTGCGTCGAGTACCACGGGCGGTGGCAGTTCGTCGGCCTGGGGCGCGGAATACAGTTCGCCGTCGGGAAAGAACAGCGCCAGCTCGGTCACGCGCAGCACCCCGCTGGCGAGCGCATCCGTGTCAAAACTGGCATTGCGCACGCCCCAGCCGTAGGGCTGGATCACTTGCGCGGTGGCGTGCAGGCGCGACTCATGGTATGCGTCCTGGCGCTGGAAATGCTGGGGCCGCAGGAACAGGCCTTCGCCCCACAGAATCTTGGCGGAATAACTCACGTTTGCCTTTGTTGTCCTTGTTGGTGCCTGTCGGCTACATCAGGTACGGCAGCCGGCTGCCGAGACCAGGTTCAGGTTGCCGCTGGCTGCGGCGCCCGCCGGCGTGATGGCATCGCCCACGGTCAACGTCATGGCGCAGGCGTGCAGGCCGATGGTCACGCCGGACTTTTCGCTCCTGGCGCTGTCGAACGCGAATTTCCAGCGCTGCGGGGCAGGGCTACGAAACAGCGCCACCACGCCGAAGGTGCCCGCCTCGCGCGTGATCTTTTCCACGATTTCATAGCGCTGGCCGGGAATTAGAGTCATCTCTCTAACTTGTACCAGGTCAGCGCCGAGTGTCTTCTGCTCTCGTTGCGGATCGATGAAGGTATCGAACGGTGCCTGCAGGAAGCTGGTGGGATCCTTCAGCTTGTAGAGCCGCACCACGATGGCAGCCGGCCGGTTATCGGCTGCCGCATTCAGGTTGTTGCCGGCGTACAGCTTCAGCGGGACTTCGCGCGGCGGCTTCTGGGATTCCGGCAAGTTGGACGGCTTGAGGCCGACAGCCTCCAGCGCGCCGCTGGCTGCGCCCGCCAGCAGCGTGCCGCCGACCGAGCAGCCTGTTAGCGCCGCGATGCAAACGGCCGCAGCCAGGCCCGCGCCCATCCTGGCGCGCTGGCCCGTGGCGTGGCGGGGCGGGGCTTGAACTGCAGGCTCGCTGTACGGCCCCCGACTGAATTCAATGTGTCGCATGACAGAAGTAAGAACTATCTAATTCAGCAGACGGAGACTTATCCGACAAAACGATAGAGAACTACCAAAAAGTACTAATGCTGACAATATCCGCCGATCTGTTGTCAGCCGTAAGCGGCAGAGTGTACTATTCCGGCCAATTCGGGTTCAACACAGTTCTGACATTATTGGCATTTGGCACTTTTCCCCAGAGGGATCTTGCCAGGGCCAGCCCCGAATCGCCCCGCCGCAATCTTGAACTTTCACAGAGACTCGCCGTGAACGACTACAAGCCCAAGTCCGGAATCCATCGCACCCTGGTGATGCTGGCCAGCACCGCCGTGCTGCTCGCCGGCTGCGCAACCTCCAACCCGGGGCCGCAGAGCGATGAGTCGTTCAAGCAGAGCATGTCCGAAGCCGAAGCAGCCCTGGCGAGCGGGCAGCGCGAGCAGGCCATCAACCTGTTCGAGCAGATCGCCAAGAACAATCCGACGCGCGAAGAACCGTGGTCGCGCATGGCGCAAATCGAGTTTGGTGCCGAGCACTATCCGCAGGCGATCGTCGCGGCCGAAGAAGCTTTGCAGCGCGACGCCACCGACCGCAAGGCCAAGAGCGTGCTGGCGGTCAGCGGCCTGCGCGTGGCGCGCCGCTCGCTGCAGGAACTGCGCGCCGACAGCGCTCTGGCTGGCGACGTCCGCTCCGACGCCCAGTTGCTGGCCCAGATGCTGCGCGACACGCTGGGCGAGCAAGTCCTGTTCCCCCGCGACAAGAATGCCGCGCCCGCGGCGAAGCCGGTGCCGCGCCGCCGTGCCGCGCCTGCCAAGCCGACCGCAGCCGCGGCCCAGCCGGCACAGCCCGCGGCTGCGGGCGGCGGCAGCGCAGACCCGTTCGGCGCCCTGCGCTGATTCCCAGACCGGATTCCGCCAGATCGGAGAGTAGTGATGGCCAAGAAAGAAAGTGTCCAGAAGCGCCTGCAGAAGGTGCGTCCCCCGCGTGTGCAACTGACGTACGACGTCGAGAAGGGCGATGCCATCGAGCAGAAGGAACTGCCTTTTGTCGTGGGTGTGGTGGCTGACCTGTCGGGCCAGTCGGAAGTGGCGCAGCCCAAGCTGCGCGATCGCAAGTTCGTCAATATCGACCGCGACAACTTTGACGACGTGATGGCCGGCATCGAGCCGCGAGCGGCATTCCAGGTGCCGAACACGCTCTCCGAAGAGGGTGGCAAGTTCGGCGTGGACCTGAAGTTCCATTCCCTCGAAGACTTCAATCCGGAAGCCGTGGTCGAGCAGATCGAGCCGCTGCGCAAGCTGCTCGAAGCCCGCTCCAAGCTGGCCGACCTGCGCAACAAGCTGGCCGGCAACGACAAGCTGGAAGACCTGCTTTCGGAAGTGCTGACCAATACTGAGTCGCTGCAAAAGCTCGGTGCCAATGCCAGGAACGGTGGCGACAATGCTTGATAACCAGTCCGCTGCAGTAGCCCAGCCCGGCGTGGCTGTCGGCACATTGAACCTGCTCGACGAGATCGTCGAGCAAAGCAAGGTTGCAAAGTCGGATTCCGAACATGCGCGCGCCAAGGACATCATCGGCGAGCTGGTCAGCCAGGTGCTGGACGGCACCGTGGTGGTGTCCGACAACCTGTCGGCGACGCTCGATGCGCGCGTGGCCGAGCTGGATCGCCTGATCTCGGCCCAGCTCAGCGCCGTGATGCATGCGCCGGAGTTCCAGAAGCTGGAGAGCACGTGGCGCGGCCTGTCGTACCTGGTCAAGGAAACACAGACCGGCACGATGATCAAGATCAAGGCATTGAACGCGACCAAGCGCGACCTGGTGCGCGACTTCAAGACCGCCATCGACTTCGACCAGAGTGCGCTGTTCAAGAAGGTCTACGAAGAAGAGTTCGGTACCTTCGGCGGCGCGCCGTTCGGCGCGCTGATCGGCGACTATGAAATCACGCGCCAGCCCGAGGACGTGTATTTCATCGAGCAGATGTCGCACGTGGCCTCGGCCTCGCACGCTCCGTTCATTGCGTCGGCGTCGCCGGAGCTGCTGGGGCTGGAGACCTTCGCCGACCTCGGCAAACCGCGTGACCTGGCCAAGGTGTTCGACACGGTCGAATATGCCAAGTGGAAGTCGTTCCGCGAATCCGAGGATTCGCGCTACGTCGGCCTGACCATGCCTCGTTTCCTGGGGCGCCTGCCGTACAACCCGAAGGACGGGACCACGGTCGAGGGCTTCAATTTCGTCGAGGACGTGGACGGCACCGACCATGGCAAATATCTGTGGTGCAACGCCGCCTGGGCCTTCGGCGCGCGGCTGACCGCGGCCTTTGAGGATTTTGGCTGGTGCGCAGCCATCCGCGGCGTCGAAGGCGGCGGCCTGGTCGAGGACCTGCCGACGCATACCTTCAAGACCGACGATGGCGAGATCGCACTCAAGTGCCCGACCGAGATCGCCATTACGGACCGGCGCGAGAAGGAGCTGAGCGACCTTGGCTTCATCCCGCTGGTGCACTGCAAGAACTCGGACTATGCCGCGTTCTTCGCCGCCCAGTCGGTGCAGAAGCCCAAGAAGTACAACACCGACAGTGCCAACGCCAATGCCGTGCTGTCGGCACAGCTGCAGTACATCTTCTCGGTGTCGCGCGTGGCGCATTACCTGAAGGCCATGATGCGGGACAAGATCGGCAGCTTTGCTTCAGCGCAGAACGTGGAGAGCTTCCTGAACCGCTGGATCTCCCAATACGTTCTGCTGGACGACAACGCCAGCCAGGAGCAGAAGGCGCAGTTCCCCCTGCGGGAAGCCTCGATCCAGGTGTCGGAGGTACCCGGCAAGCCGGGCACCTACCGCTCCGTCGCCTTCCTGCGCCCGCACTTCCAGCTTGATGAACTTTCGATCTCGCTGCGGCTGGTTGCGGATTTGCCCAAAGCGGCAAACTCCTGACCGCGATCCCTGCGGGGGAATGCGGGCGCAGTACCTAGCAATGCCGGGAAACTGGCAAGAAGCCTAAATAGCGATTTTCATCGAGGGTCTTTCCATGAAGGATATCTACGTCAAGTTCGGCAGCCCGGCAATCAAGGGCGAATCGCAAGACAAGGACCACAAGGACTGGATCGAGGTCAACACCTGGAAGCACAGCATCACGCAGCCGCGTTCGGCCACCGCGTCGACCGCAGGCGGCCATACCGCCGAGCGCTGCGAACACGGTGAGATGGTGTTCACCAAGGATCTGGACGTGGTCAGCCCGTTGCTGTACCAGCACGTGTCGGGCGGCACCACGTTCGACGAAGTCACCATCGACTTCCTGCGTGCCGACGGTGAAGGCAAGCGGGTCAAGTACCTGGAAATCAAGCTGAAGAACGCCATCCTGGGCGCGGTGTCGGCCAACGTCGTTGCCGAAGGCATCCCCAGCGACAGCTTCACGCTGAAGTACGCTGCCGTGCAGTGGAAGTACACGCAGCAGAAGATCGGCGGCAACCAGGGCGGCAACTCGCAGGGCGCCTGGAGCCTGACCAAGAACGACAAGACCTACTCGGTCTGACGTTCCTGCAGTCAAGTCTCGCCGCGGCAGCGTTGCCGCGGCATTTTGCTTGTTCACGCCCATGAAAGGCTTTGAGCCCAGCCTGCTCGACAAGCTCTTCGACGACGAGCCGCACGCGCCGCTGCCCAGCGCGTTGCGGCAATTGTCGCTGGAGGAGCTGAAAGCGACGGTGGCCCGCGACATCGAGGCGCTGCTGAATACGCGCATCGTCCATGAGGATGCCGATTTCAACGGCTTGCCCGAGTGCCGCCGGTCGCTGCTGACCTATGGGCTCAATGACTTTGCCGGGCTGAGCCTGGCCAGCTTCGATGACCGCCAGTACATATGCCAGTCGTTGCGCAATGCAATCGAGCGTCATGAGCCGCGCTTGCAGAACGTCAGCGTCGCGCTATCGGTCAACGAGCGGGCCACCAGCGTGCTGTGCTTTGGCATCAGCGCGGTGCTGCTGGTGGGCCCCGCGCGCGAGCCGGTCAGCTTCGATGCCATGCTGCAGCCATCGACGCTGCAGTACTCGGTCACGCGAGGGCGGGGCTGAGGCGCGGCGACCGGATCTGGTTGCTGCGGGCACTGCCCGCCGCCCGACTGCCAACGCGCGCCACCTGCGTCACTAGTGCCACCACCGGCCACACAGAATGGAAGACTTGCTGCCATATTACGAACGAGAGCTGGCCTTTCTGCGCCGGTACTCGCGCGACTTTGCCGAGCGCTATCCGAAGATTGCGGCGCGCCTGGCAATGTCGGCGGATGGCTGCGACGACCCCCACGTCGAGCGGATGATCGAATCGTTCGCCTTCCTGTCTGCGCGCATCAGCAAGAAGCTCGACGACGAGTACCCCGAATTTACAGAAGCGCTGCTCGAGGTGCTGTACCCTCACTACCTGAGCCCGTTCCCCTCCTGTTCGATTGCGCATTTCGACGTGGCCGGCATGGCTGCGCAACTGAGCGCACCGGTCACGGTGCCGCGCGGCACGTTGCTGACCACGCGGCCGGTGCGCAAGGTCGAGTGCCGTTTCCGCACGGCCTATGACGTGACCTTCCTGCCGCTGCGCGTCGCTGCGGCCGGCTTTGAGCGGGCGGTGTCCGCGCCGTCGACGGTCAATCTGCCCAAGGGCGCAACCGGGGCCATCTCGATCGAACTGGAGTACCTGGGCGAGCAGGGTGGCTTCGATGCGCTGGGCCGCCAGGCCGTACGCGTCTACCTGGATGGCGAGCCATCATTCGTGGCGGCGCTGGGGGACGCACTGTTCCTGCATGTGGCCGCGGCGTACGCGGAAGAGCGCCCCGGAGTGTGGAAGCGCCTGCCGCGTGTGCCGCTGCGCGAGGTCGGTTTTGGCGCGGATGAGGCGCTGATCGACACCCCGGCGCGCTCGCATCCGGCGTACCGGCTGCTAAGCGAGCATTTCGGCTTCGCCGAGAAATTCAATTTCTTCGATCTCGACCTGGATCCGGTTCAACGGGCGTTGTCGCCCGGCGCCGCCGCGGCAGCGCGCCGCGTGACGCTGCACCTGGTGCTGACCGACGTCCGCAGCGACAGCAACACCGCGCGCCTGCTTGAAGGGCTTGGCGCTGGCCACCTGCGACTGCACTGCACGCCGGTGGTCAACCTGTTCCGGCAAAAGGCCGACCCGATCCGCATCGAACACACCGCCACCGCTTATCCGGTGGTGGCCGACAGCCGCCGCGCGCACGGCTTTGAGATCTATTCGATCGACCAGGTGCAACTGGTGCGTGAAACTGCCGCCAGCCACGACGTGGTGGAGTTCCGGCCGTTCTATTCCCTGCACCATGGCGAAGAACCGGGCGAGGCCGGCCACTACTGGATCGCCCGCCGCAATGCGCTGGTGGCGGAACGCAGCCCCGGCTTCGAGACCGAGATCTCCATTGTCGATTCGGACTTCGATCCCGCCAGCCCGCGCACGGAAACGCTGAGCCTGAGCGTCACCTGTACCAACCGAGACCTGCCCGCGCTGCTGGCGTTCGGCCAGCCCGATGGCGACCTGACCATGGAGGGCAGCTCGATCGCTCGCCGCATCAGCTTCCTGCGCAAGCCGACGCCGTCGATGCGGCTGAGCAGCGGGCGCTCGTCGCAATGGCGGCTGGTATCGCTGCTGGCGCTGAATCATCTGTCCCTTGTGCAGAACGGCCTGACGACGCTCAAGGAAATGCTGCGCCTGCACGACCTGCCGCGCAGCGCGATTTCGGCGCGGCAAATTGAAGGCATCGTCGGCCTGGACTACAAGCCGACGACGCAGTGGCTGGCCGGCAAGCCGTTCGCCACCTTTGTGCGCGGCCTTGAGATCCAGCTGACGCTGGACGAGGATGCCTTCGTCGGCACCGGGCTGCATCGCTTTATCCAGGTCATGGACCACTTCTTTGGCCTCTATGTCCACCTGAACAGCTTTGTGCAGCTGGTCGCGGTATCGCGCCGCGGCGGCAAGGAACTGGCAAGATGCGCACCCCGCAGCGGCGAATCGATCCTGGTGTAATCCGCGCGCTGCTGCGGCAGCCCTACCGCTACGAGTTCTTCCAGGCGGTGCGGTTGCTCGAGCTCCACTATGCGCGCGAAGGTGCGGGCACACCGGAGCAGGTGCTGGCCACGCGCGTCGCCTTTCGCAATACCCTGTCGCTGTCGTTCCCGCCGAGCGAGCTGCAGTCCATCGAGGCTGCCACGGCGCTGAATGGCGAACTGGATAGCGATGCGGCTTTTGCCCAGGCCCTGGCCGATGGTGCGCTGGATCAGGTGTCGATCACGCCCACCTTCTTCGGCATGCTGGGGGCGCAGGGTGCGCTGCCGCTGCACTACACCGAGATCGTGGCGGAGCGCGAAACCCTGCGCCGCGACCGCGCTGCACGTGCGTTTTTCGATATCTTCTCCAATCGCGCCACCGCGTTGTTCTACCAGGCGTGGAAGAAATACCGGCTGCCGTTCCAGCATGAAGTCGACCGCAACCGGCATTACCTGCCACTGCTGCTGTCCCTGGCCGGCATGGCGGACAAGTCCATGCGGCGCGGCTTGTCGGCCACGGCCGGGGTCGTGCATGACGAAGCGCTGGCCGGATATGCCACCGCCGTGCGCCATCGGCCAGTGTCGGCTTCCTATTTGCAGCAGGTGCTGTCCGATTACTTCCAGGCGGAAGTGCGCGTGGAGCAATTCGTTGGCGGCTGGTACCAGGTGCCGCCGTCACAGTATTCGCGTCTCGGCGGCACCAACAACTTGCTGGGCGCCACCGCTCTTGCCGGCGCGCGCGTCTGGCAGCGGAACCTGCGCGTGCGCATCTGGATGGGGCCGCTGGGGCGCGAGCAGTATCGCAATTTCCTGCCCGGCGCCGAAGGGGCGCTGGCCTTGCGCAAGATGGTGACGGTGCTGTGCGGCGCGACGCTGGAGTACGAAGTAGGCCTTGTCCTGCGCGCCAGCGACGTGTCCGGATGCGCACTTGGCGCCCAGGGCAGCGGCAGGCTTGGCTGGGATACCTTCCTCAGTACCAGGCCCGCACGCCATGACCGCAGCGATGCGCGCTACACGCTTGCGCCGGTGCACTGAGCAGCTTTGACTTCGTCCCGATTTCGCCACTAACGCGCGCTACCAACGCGATTCACACCTACCGGAGCCCAAGCCGCCATGGCCATTCCCCTCAAGACGTTGATCGCCAAACTGAATGCAAGCTGCCGGCAGGCCGCGGAGCGCGCCGCGTCGCTGTGCATGGCGCGCGGCAACTATGAGGTCGACCTGGAGCACCTGTTCCTGGCGTTGCTGGAAAACGCGCGCAGCGATTTCTCGGTGGCGGTGCGCGCCAGTGGCATCGATCCTTCGGCGCTGCAGCGCGACCTGGAAGCGGAAATCGCGCGCTTCAAGGACGGCAACACGCGCACGCCGGCTTTTTCGCCCTATCTGCCGAAGCTGTTCGAACATGCGTGGCTGATTGCGTCGCTCGACTCACAGACTACCCGCATCCGATCCGGCCATCTGCTGCTGGCCTTGCTGACAGAGCCGGCGCTGGCGCCGCTGGCGGTACGCGGCTCACATCGCTTTGGCGAGTTCGATGCGGACCGCCTCAAGCATGATTTTGACAAGCTGACCGCCGGTTCCGAAGAGCGGGAGCAAGCGGTGGACATTGCCGATGGCAGCGGCACCACGGCAAGCGCCAGCGGCGCCACGGCGGCGCCCGCGCTGACCGCGACGCCGGCACTCGACCAGTTCACCGTCGACCTGACCCAGTCGGCCCGCGATGGCCGCATCGACCCGGTGATCGGGCGCGATGCCGAAATCCGCCAGGTCATCGACATCCTGATGCGGCGCCGGCAGAACAACCCGATCCTGACCGGCGAGGCCGGCGTCGGCAAGACCGCGGTGGTCGAAGGCCTTGCGCAGCGTATTGCGGTGGGCGACGTGCCGCCGCCGCTGCAGGGCGTGACCGTGCGTACGCTCGACATGGGGCTGTTGCAGGCCGGTGCCAGCGTCAAAGGCGAATTCGAGAATCGCCTGAAGAACGTCATCGAGGAAGTCCGCAAGAGCCCCCAGCCCATCATCCTGTTTATCGACGAGGCTCATACCATCATTGGCGCGGGCGGGCAGGCCGGGCAGAACGATGCCGCCAACCTGCTCAAGCCGGCGCTGGCGCGCGGCGAGCTGCGGACCATCGCCGCGACCACATGGAGCGAGTATAAAAAGTACTTCGAGAAGGACGCCGCACTGGCGCGGCGCTTCCAGGTGGTCAAGGTGGATGAGCCCAGCGAAACGCTGGCTGCGGCGATGCTGCGCGGCATGGTGCCGCTGATGGAGCGCCATTTCGGCGTGCGCGTGCTGGACGAAGCCATCACCGAGGCGGTGCGCCTGTCGCATCGCTACATCAGCGGCCGCCAGCTGCCGGACAAGGCGGTCAGCGTGCTCGATACCGCTTGCGCCAAGGTGGCGCTGGGGCAGAACGCCACGCCAGGTGCGATCGAGGACGATCGCAAGGCGCTGGAACGCCTGGGCGTGGAGCTGGCCGCGCTGCAGCGCGAGCAACGCGCTGGGGCGGCGCACGCGGAGCGTCTGGCAGCGTTGGAAGCACAGCGTGCCGAACTGGAACAACGCGTGGCCGCGGCCGATGGGCGCCTGGCGCAGGAGCGCGAGCTGGTGGCGCGTATCCAGGCACTGCGCACGGCACGAGAGCAGGGCAACGATGCCGAGGCGGAAGCATCCGCCCCGGCCATGGCCGCCAACAGCGATGTGGTGACGATGCCGCGCAAGGGCAGCCGCAAGGCAGCCGCCGCGGCTGTGGAATCCGACGAACTCAACCGGCTGCTGGCGGAACTTCGTGCGCTCCAGGGTGAAGCGCCGATGGTGCCGTTGCAGGTGGACGGTCACGTGGTTTCGGAGATCGTATCGGCATGGACCGGGATTCCCCTTGGCCGCATGGTCAAGGATGAGCTGCGCACGGTGCTGAACCTGAAACCATTGCTGGCCGCGCGCGTGATCGGCCAGGACCATGCGCTGGATGCAATCGCCCAGCGCGTGCGCACCGCCACCGCGAACCTGGAAGATCCCAACAAGCCGCGCGGCGTGTTCCTGTTCGCCGGCCCGTCCGGCGTGGGCAAGACCGAAACCGCGCTGGCGCTGGCAGACATCCTCTATGGCGGCGAGCGCAAGCTCATCACCATCAACATGAGCGAGTACCAGGAAGCGCACAGCGTGTCGGGGCTGAAGGGATCGCCGCCGGGCTATGTCGGTTATGGCGAGGGCGGCGTGCTGACCGAGGCCGTGCGCCGCAACCCGTACAGCGTGGTGTTGCTGGATGAAATCGAGAAAGCCCACCCGGATGTGCTGGAGATGTTCTTCCAGGTGTTCGACAAGGGCGAGATGGACGATGCCGAAGGGCGGCCCATCGATTTCCGCAACACCATCATCATCCTGACATCGAATGTCGGCTCGTCGGCCATCATGCAGGCTTGCCTGAACAAGCCCGCAGAGGAACTGCCTGACGCCGATGCCCTGGCCGAGGTGTTGCGGCCGACGCTGTACAAGGCCTTCAAGCCGGCCTTCCTGGGGCGTACCAAGGTCGTGCCGTACTACCCGATCCCGGATGACGTGCTGGTCGAAATCATCACGCTCAAGCTCGGCCGCATCCGCGACCGTGTGGCCGCCAACCACCAGGCGGAATTCCAGTGGGACAACGCGCTGGTCGAGGCGGTGCTGGCGCGCTGCACCGAAGTCGATGCCGGTGCGCGCGCGGTCGACCATATCCTGAACGGCACGCTGCTTCCGGAAATCGCGCAGACCGTGCTGGTGCGCATGGCCGAGGGTGGCGGCGTCGACAAGATCAAAGTCACCACCGGCAAGAACGGTGAGTTCAAGTACCGCATCAGCTGATATCGGCATGCGCAGACTCGTGACATCGCGGGAGTAATTCATGGTTTCAGCGACCGACCTGGCCAAACTGCTTGGCGCCGCTTTCTCGCAGGCCAACCGCTTGCTGCGCCTGCAGACGCCCCTTGGGCAAGACGCGTTGATGCCGGAGCAACTGCAGGCGGCAGAGCAGCTGGATGGTGGCGGGTTCCGCATCGAACTGACGGCGGTGTCGGATAACGCCGGCATCGAGGTGCAGAGCCTTCTGGGCCAGGCGGTGCGCGTTGACCTGCTGACCCAGCGCAGCCGCGCCACGCTGCGGCCCTTCCATGGCCACGTTACCCGCTTTGAGCGCGTGGGCGCCAACGGCGGGCTGGCGCGCTACCGGATCGTGGTGGAGCCCTGGCTGGCCTTCTTGCGCCATCGCCGCGACAGCTTCCTGTTCCAGGACATGTCGGTGGTAGACGTGGTGGACAGCGTGTTCGGCGACTACAACGGCCAGGGCAAGCTGGTGCCGGCGTGGCGCTGGGCGCTGCGCGATGCTGCGGCCTATCCGCGCCGCAGCATCGTCACGCAGTACGAAGAAAGCGACTTCGATTTCGTGACGCGCCTGCTTGCCGAAGAAGGCTTGTTCTATTACTTCGAGCATGAAGCCGCCGATGGCGAGGCACTCGGCACGCACCGCATGGTGATCGCCGATGCCAACGATGTCTTCCAGGACAACGAACAGGCCAGCATCCGCTTCGGCCGCGCCGATGCCACCGCTGCCGAAGACGTGATCGACCGCTGGCAAGGCGTGCGCAGGCTGCAGACCAATGCCGTGGCCGTAGCCAGTTGGGACTATCGCGCCAAGGCGGTGCGCAGTGCCGAGGCCGGTGCGCCGGCCGAGGGCAATTCAGCCGTCCCGGCCCTGCAGGATACCGACTATCCCGGCCAATACTGGTTCGAGGACGGCGATCGGGCACAACGCCAGGCACGGCAACTGGTGGAGGCGCTGGAAGTCCGGCGCCTGTCGTTCTCTGGCGAGGGCAGCGTTCGCACGTTGGCGCCCGCCAGCCGCTTCATGCTGACCGGCCACTTCGACTACGAGCGCGTGCAGGAAGACGACGAGCGCCGCTTTGTGGTCCTGGCGGTGACGCACGCGGCCCGCAACAACCTGAACGAGCGCTTCCGGGGCGTCATCGATCAATTGCTCGGGACAGGCCAGCCTGCCGCTGCGCCAGCCGACGGTACGTCGGCCGCCGCGGATGTGCCGTTCTACCGCAATCAATTTACGGTAGTGCCGGCAAAGATCCCCTACCGCCCGCAGCGGCTTGACGGACAAGGGCGGCAGCTACACCCGCGTCCCACCGTCACCGGCGCACAGACTGCCATCGTCGTCGGCACGGACGGTCCCGTGCATACCGACCGCGACCATCGGGTAAAGGTCCAGTTCCACTGGCAGCGCGGGGCCCGCTCGGCCAGCCGTCTCTCTCATCCTGCGGGCGACGACAACGCCCGCGCCGAAGCCGGTTTGGGCACCTGGGTGCGCGTAGCGACCCCGGTTGCAGGCGCAAACTGGGGCGGCGTGGCACTGCCGCGCGTCGGCCAGGAAGTGGTGGTGGAATTCCAGCACGGCGACATCGACCGCCCGGTCGTGATCGGTGCCGCCTACAACGGCCGCGGCCAGGCCAGCGCCCAGTACAACCAGAACCAGACCGGCGCTGCCAATGCGACCGGCAACGCACCGGCGTGGTTTGCCGGCAGCAATGAGGCCTCCGATGGCAAGCAGGACGGCAACGGCAAGCCCGACGGCCAGCAAGGCCATGCCCACAAAGCGGTGCTGTCCGGCATCAAGACCCAGGCCCTGGGCCACAGCCAGGACGGTACCGGCGGTTACAACCAGCTGGTCTTCGACGATACCTCGGGACAAAGCCGCACCCTGCTATCCACCACACAAGCGGCCTCGGCCCTGACGCTGGGTCACCACCTTGAACAACGCGACAACGCCCGCCAGGCAGCACTCGGTCACGGCGCCGCGCTGGAAACGGCGGACAGCGGCGCCTTGCGAGGCGGCGCAGGCATGCTGCTGACCGCGCACGGCGCCGGTACCAGCGTGCCCTTGCTCGACAGCGAGGGCGCCGCGACGCAGGTGGAAGCCAGCGCCGAACTGCTGACCTCGCTGGCCGATGTCGCGCGCAAGCAGAAGGCGGACTTGCCGGACGAGCCGGCTCCTTCCGAACTCCCCGCCATCGCGCAACTGAAGCACACCACCGAAGTGCTGCGCCATACGGAAACAGGGGCCGATGGCAAGGCCAGCGCCACTGCCTATAACGAGCCCCACCTGCAGGTGTCAGCACCCAAGGGCATCGCCTCAACCACGCCCGCCGATGCGGTGCTGGTCGCGGGTACGCAGCTGACCGTGGCGGCGCAGAAGGATGCCAATGTGGCGGCGGGTGGGAATCTGTCGGTGGCGGTGGCGGATGGGCTGAGCTTGTTTGCGCATGGCAAAGGTGGGGGTGAGTCCGCGGCGGGGATTGCCATGCATGCGGCGAGCGGGAAGGTGGGTGTGATGTCGTTTGAAGGCAGGGTCAGCATAGCAGCCGACAAGGTCGTTTCTCTTTCGTCTGTGCAGGGCATAGTCAATGTCGAGGCACGAAAACACGTGCTGTTGAATGCTGCCGGGGCCCAAATTCGCGTCGTCGGTAGCCAAATTGAAGTACATGCTCCGGGTATGACGACTTTTAAAGCGGCGCAGCATCTTTTCACTGGGCCTGCGGGTTCCGAAACGGAAAACACTTTACCTAAGGCCAAGCCCGCGTACCACGAGCAATTTGTTCTACGTGATGAAATCAGCAATGAGCCGGTCGCATTTCGTCATTATCGAATCGAAGATGCAAAGGGCACGCTACTGGCCCAAGGAATTACCGATGAGCACGGTCGAACGATGCGTGTTTATACGGAAAAACCAGAAGAAATCAAGGTGTTCTACTGAGCGGATATTGCCATGTACGACGACAAGACATCGACTCCTGACAATGACACGTCCGCCGGATCCGCACCAGACCGAGAGACTCCACGAGAGACGGCTCGGACTAATCCTAGGCCGAAGAGCGAGGTGGTCACCAAGGTTCGGCCTGAGCCTCTTCTGGTCTTCAGACCTGAAACAGGAGAGTTCATCTGCGTACCCGCCGAAGAGGTGACTGCGTTTGAAAATGCTTGCGCATTGCTCGACCGGGTTATTGAGGCCTTCCACGCTGCGAATGAAAAGGTCGATAAGCTGGCAGAGCGCTTGCACAAGTTACAGACGTCGCCGTTATCAAGTCCAGCAGAACGCAGCACGGCAGAGCAATCCCTGATGAAGGCATATCAGGAAGCTAAGGCAGCGCAAGAGAAGTTGCGGGGGACGCTCGAGCCGCTTGACAAACTGGACGGGGGGCATAAGTCCATCGTTGAACTAATCCCGATATACAAGGACAAGGCGGGGCGGGAAAAACGGAGCTTCCGTAAATATACGGCACGATATGTACGGTCGGACAGAATCAAGACCGCATGGGACAGATACGTGCCGACCGGCTGGGAGCAGTTGAAAGGAACCGCTAAAGAGCAGAAATCTGGCGACAAAGCGTTTCTTTCGCGTGCCAACGGGACTACCAAGATCGATACGAAGGAACTAAAGAAAGGCCTCACCGAGCTTGAGAGAAAGTTCAAGACCGATCTGATTAAAATTGATTCCCATGCAGTGCAAGGAATACTTTTTCCCTGGGCGGAAAGTTGGAATAAGAGCCTTCAATATGATCGCGCCAACTCCAATCCGGACGCTGCGCTCAAAAACAATGTCGATCTTACCGCTCAGGCCCAGTTGATGCGCTATTTTGCCGGCGTCGGTCTCGCTGCTGAGTGGGATCCGAAGAAAGGCGAATGTGCTTTGAAGGCGGGAGCCAGGGCAGAGTTTGCGGTGGCGGAAGCCAAGGCCTCTGCCAAGTTCTATTTTCCGGACAAGGTTGGCTGGATTTGGCAACTGACAGATAAGCAATCAGACAAGTCGACTGCGATTCGCTTCGCGGCTGAACTCGGCCTATCCGGCATGGCCGGAGCGAGTGTCGTCGCGGAACTAGGCGTCGCCATTAACTATAAGGACGAGAAACGAAAGGAGCTCGGCCTCTATGGTGCAGCTGTCAATGGGGCCGGTGCCAGACAACGAGAACTAAAAATCAACCAACGACCCATCGACCCGGCCGTAAGCGGCGAGTTGGAGGCGTTTGCTGGTGTGAAGGCCGAGCTCAAGTTACTTGGAAGTGTTCAGTGGCTAAACCCTGAAGACTTAGCTGGAGGGTATCAGGACTTCGCGAAAGTTGGTCCGGCAGTCACCGGCATGCTCGGTGCAGGTGCGGGATGCATGCTTGAGCTTACATATGCGGCAGGAAAGTTTCGTTTCCGGGCCATGGCGAGTGTTTGTCTTGGTGCGGGCGCGAAGGGTAAGTTAGAACTCGAAGTGGATGTTGGCCAAATTGCGCAGTTCTTTAAGTGGTTTGCTTACCAACTTTACCATGCGGATTATACGCAATTGAAGTTCGTTGCTAGAGCGACCTTTGATCTGATTGTTCGCATCCATGTCATGTTGGTTGAGGGCTCTATCAAGGATGTCAGGGAGGTGGTGGGCTGGGCGCAAACCACGATTCAGACAGCATTTAACAAACTGATGGTCGAGTTCGAAAAAGAAGAGCGCAGAGTCAAATTAATGGAGCGTATCCTTTCCACTGATTCAAAAATAATAAGGGAAACGGTTCCTGAAGCCAAGGGGGTTATGCTGTATCAGCTAACTAGACATGATTGGCGAATCGATGGTCTGGATACACGTAATCATAGGGGGCGATATTATGGTCGTAGAAAAGATGCGGTTAAGAAGATCCTTCGCGAAGCGCAGACGAAAAGAGATTTCGATAACATTGTTCAGCACATGACGCGGGACGGAAAAAAGGGAAATTATACTGAAAATCGCGCGCATATTGAGAGATTCTTAAATATGGGGATTATAATGGATGCTTCAGATGACGAGGAGATTGACGGCTTCTATTATCGACTGCAAGCGTCCCTCAAGCTTGAGCCCACCAGAGGATATCCGATGTGCTCAAATAACACATCTGCCTACCTTGCACAATGCGGTGTCGGCGGTGACCATCCAATGTTAGTCGATATCGGATCGATGCCAATGCCAAGCACCGCTCTAGCATAAAGAGTGCGAAAGCTGGCCGTCACTCTATTCTCGTGGTCGAGTTGAGTACGCAGCGAAAGCCGATGTCTGCTTCTCGATCTGAAAACGGTTGTTTGCCTATGTAAACGACCTTCTTATTTGGGGGGGCTTTTTGCCGATACATCGTCACAGCGGTAGCGTAATCGCCCTCCAATCCGCGAATAACCTTCTCTTTTCCAGTCTTAGGTCCTTGCGGATTTTTCCGTGGGGACTGTTGGTAGTACGTCGCAGAGAACCAATCATTCACCCAATCTCGGCCGTTGCTTGACATGTCATAAAGACCGATGGGGTTTGGCGGAAATTTAGCTATCGGGTATACATTTGGAGAAGATATTCCAGGCATCATCGACTCGCGTTGCTCGTAACTCGCAACATTGCGTCCCTCTTCGTAATGGCCATTATCAGTCGCCCATGGATGATATTTTCCGCCGCTTCTGGCTGCATATTCCCATTGTGCCTCTGTTGGCAGATCGAACGGCAAATTTGTCAACTTACCAAGCCACAGGCAATAGTTTTTGGCTTCTTGCCAATTGACTCCCGCAGGAACATTTGGAATTTTTCTGTAGTCTCTCTCGTTGGCAAATTCCGCAATTCTACGAGCACCAGTTGACTTCGTGTAGATGTCGAATTCCTCATAAGTCACCTTGTACTTGCCGATGGAAAAGCTATCCAGATCAACGTCATGCAAGGGTTTAGATTCGTCCTGACTTGTGTATGGCAACTTATCTAGAGTTGATATGGATCCAAAGTCCCCCATCTTGAAAGTGCCACCTTTGATATAGACAAGATTCGATTTCGTTTTTTTTATCAACGTGAGGGCATCCGCGTTCGGTTCTAACGCCAGAGGCGACGCGATGGTAGGTGTCAAAAGCGAGGCTGCTAGCATAGAGCGGAGGAGAGTTTGGGCCGGTTGCATGGTTAGAACGTTTCTATTGGTAGAGTATGCATTCTGCAAGAAATGCGTTAAATTTTCTAGTGCATGTTTGACACTAATTTTTTGCTCAGCCACATCATAGAGACATCGCTAGTCGAGCGCCGACGCCGGTGTCCCAGAGACTTGATACTACGATTGATTACCAAAAAGGCTTCGTAGTTGACTTGGTATTTCCCAATGGAGAAACTGTCTAATTCCACTTCATGGAGAGGCTTCGATTCGTCTCGGAGGGTAATAAGGGAGTCTATCTCCGGTGGTAATTGACCAAAAATCTTCCACCTTGAATGTCCCGCCTTTAATAAAAGGAAGGGTTGCCTTGGTCTTGTTGGGGAGTGCTCGTACATCATCATCGAGCTGGAGTGCCCCAGGATGAGGGGGCAAAGAACGTGATAGCAGAGGCTATCAAGGCGTAGGTACTAGAACGGCGAGCGTGTTGCATGTCTTCGCATCCCAAATAGCGGTGGGTGGGCTGAATTATGTGTGACATCGCCAGAGGTCTCTAGTCATATTGACAAAAGTAACAAATATGACCACCATGCGTTGCGCGGCCTGCGCGGCCTGCGCGGCCTGCGCGGCCTGCGCGGCCTGCGCGGCCTGCGCGGCCTGCGCGGCCTGCTCGAGCCCTGAGGTGGTTGCGCTGGCGGTCCCGTGACCATGTGTCACTACTGTCGGCGGCAAAAACTGGCGTGCCAATCATCGGATCAAGTGGACGGAGGAGGGGCTGCCATGACGGGCCGTGGTGAGGATCTATATGAAAGAGGGACAGTACGCCGGATGGCTGACGCGATACAAGGTAAACCGCCCACTACATGCCTATGAAGATGAAGAGCACTTGGCCCCAAGGCTGCCGATCAAGGACCTTCCGCCGAGCGATCATGGTGTTCTGAGGGTCAACTCGACCTTCGTCGAGTATATGGATCGCTTCTTTCTGGTGCGAGGTTGGGCTGCCATGGGCGGAGCGCCGTTTGTCGCAATGGGGCTTACGTTTGTGTGGCTCATCGCCTCGACAATGTACGCGCCGCGGGAAGATGGGACTCCGCGCGATCCTTCGTTCATTACTGCAGATTGGATATTTCTAATCGCGTGGTTGTTGTTCGCGCTGTGCGTTATAAGATTCATCTGGCTCAAAGACTTCTTTCGCTACACCCATTACCCGATTCGCTTCAATCGCAAGAACAGGACCGTCTACGTTTTTCGGCACAACGGCCCAGGTGGCGTAATGACCGTACCTTGGGACAAAGCCCATTTTTTTATCGGACGCTCCAGCCCCGCCATGGGCGGGCAGAGCACCTTTACTTTCGACTTGCGCTGCAATGTCCTGGATGAACAGCGGATTGTGCGCGATACGTTTGCCGTTGGCATGGATGGCAGCAGCAGCCGCGGGGCAGTACTTGAGCATTGGGAGATGGTGCGCCGTTACATGGAAGACGGCCCACAGAGCCTCCCGTTTCCACCACTGGCGCTTACAGTTTCGACGGAAGCAACGTTGCGAAATATGGTCATCACTCAGGTCAGCGGACAGTTTTCGGGTCTTTTAAGCATCCTGATGTTGCCCATCACGTTGCCTTGGGCCCTGTTTCGTTACCTGGCCATGAAAACCTGCCAACGGCCTGCCTGGCCGGCGGATGTTGAGGCGGCGTGCGCAATCGACCCGAATGATCCCTTTGTCCTTGAGGAGCCGCGCTACGCAGGCGATGCCAAGACAGGCGGTCCTGCGGGTGACGAGCGGTTTTTGGCCTACCGCGAGCGAGCGCTGAAGATGGCCCTGGAGTACGATGCAGAGCGAAGGAGTCGTCTCGGTCCGGATGGGACAGCTGCCTAAAGGGATTCGAGTCCTGAATCGTGCTATTGGATGCTGGCGATCTGGGCCTTGGCCAATTTGACGACCGCCTCCCATTCTCCCGGTTCAAATTGCCGGACGGAAAAGCAGAAACAGGCAAGGGGGGTATCATGTTCGGTCGCGAATACGAATACGCACGCGCAAGGCGTCGGTCCGTCGCCAAGGGCCGTGAATTGTTGAACATTGAAGGACAGCGCCGCTGGCGTGTCAACGAGGCGGGCGCAGCTGAAGGGGTGTTTGTCCCTGGCCGAGGCGTCTATGCGCAGAACGATGCCTACCTGGAACTTGCCAACCCGGGCTTCGGTGTGCAGAGCATGGTGACGTCATGGGCGTTGCTGGTACTGCTTGGCTGCCTGTTCACGGTTTGGGTCTGGTATGGCCTGGCTCTCCACCCGCTGCTGTCTGGCAGGATATTTTTCCTGGGCTGGTCCGAGCCCTATGAATCGGCGATGCTTCCGTTGGTGATCGGAGGCTGGACGATTTTGTTGTTCCTCTCGGCCGGCTTCGTGTTCCTCGTAATCATGATGTTCGTTGGTCTGGGAGGGCGTACGGCATTCTTCGGCCCCCTGCGCGGGCGTATTCGGTTCAATCGCAAGACGCGCCAGGTCTATGTCTTGCGCCCAGACTATTGTGGCGGCAACAAGGTGTTTGCATGGGGCCGGCTGGAGGCCGTGCTGAAGCCCTTTCCCGCACGCATGGAGCCCAAAGTGGTCCGCTACAAGCAGGCCCAGCCACTGGCGCTTTACCACCCGCCATTCAAGGCTGAGGATCCCGCCGCGGAGGGCGAGGACGTTATCTTTATCGAGTCCGCGACGACCGCGTACTACCCGGACGGCGTTGCAGGCCTGTGGGAATACATTCGCCAATATATGGAGGAAGGTCCTTCGGTCGACGTGATCCCACCCAATGCGCCGACGACATTCAAACAGGTACCCCGCTACCTGCCACCTGCCTACAGCACCTACTGCGGAATGCCAAGCGCTGCGCAATGCAGGCTGGAGATGGATGCGTCGTTCTATCTACCCCTGTATATGGCCCTGGCGCAATCCACTTGCGCGTGGCCGCGCTTTCCGAAGGCCTGGGAGAGCGATTCGGGTATTGGAGAGCCAGAGGATAGGCCGGTGCAGACAGGTGCTGTGATGACTGCGATGGTGTATCGCGCAGAAGGCAAGCTGGCCCAGGCAGATGAAGTGGAGTTCATGAGGCGCTGGGGTACTGCAGAGGGCCTCGACGAGGCGATGGTGCGTTAGCTTCGTTGTTTGTAATTTGGATACGATGGGTAACTCTTTGAGACTTAGATGGCCCTTCCAGCGGTACACTTCCCCCTTGTTTCCAAAGCTGATTGACCATCATGGCTTCCCTCCAGTTCGACCGCCTGCTTGCCCCCCTTCCTGGCGACCAACCCTGTGGTGAAGACCTGCTCTTCTCTGCTGAATTCGACCGCATTCAGGAGGCGCGCCGCTTCGATGACCCGTCGCTGGACCAGGGTGACTGGGTGACGGATATCAAGGAGGCTGACTGGCGCGAGGTCATCGGCATCGCCACCACGCTGCTGCAGGACCGAACCAAGGACCTTCGCCTTGCGGTCTGGCTGACCGAGGCGCTCTCCAAGGAACGCGGGCTCGCCGGGCTGCGCGACGGCTATCACCTGACGGCGGAACTTTGCAGCCAGTACTGGGATCACCTGCACCCGGTGATGGAAGCCGATGATGTCGACTACCGCACCGGCAGCGTAACGTGGCTGGCAGGGCGATCGAGCCAGCTGATCCGCGAGATTCCGCTGGTCGATGAATCGGCCGGCGGCTACTCGTACGTTGACTGGGAGGTTGCGACGCATCTGGCCGAAGCGATCCGCCGCGACCCTGAGCAGGCGGATGAACTGGCACAGGGCAAGGTCAGCCAGGAGCAGTTCGAGGCGGCGCGGAAGAAGACGCCGGCGGCATTCTATACGGCGCTGCATGCAGACCTGGTGTCCTGCGAGGCAGCCCTGAAGCTATTGGGCGATGTACTGGACGAGCGGGCCGGCGAACATGCGCCAAGTTTCCGCCAGGCGCGCGAGGCGCTGGAGGCAGTGCGTATGCTGGTGGAGCGCTTCGTCGGCAAGCCGGTGGAGCGTCCCGCCGGCGCAGAGGCAAACCAGGCATCGTCCTCGCCTGCGCAGAGCGGGCATGCAAGCGTGTCGGCTGACGCTGCCGATGCCATGCACTCCGGTCCCATTCGCACGCGCGCCCAGGCACTGGCGCAATTGCGTGAGGTCGCGGAGTTTTTCCGTCGCACGGAACCGCACAGTCCAGTGGCTTATCTGGCCGCACGCGCTGCGAAGTGGGGGGACATGCCGCTGCACGCGTGGCTGCGCACGGTGGTCAAGGACGATGCCACGCTGTCGCAGATCGAGGAGCTGCTCGGCGTTACCTCAGATCCTTCGGCTGATCACGACGCGTAATTCCAGGCCACGCCGGCAGTATCGATGCGCCGGCGTGACGCACAGCAATGCCGGATTACTGCCCCGCCCGGAACTCGATCCTCCGGTTCTTCGCCCGTCCTTCCTCTTTGTCATTCGGCGCCACCGGCTGGTCCGGACCCACACCCACCGCCGTCAGCATGCCGGGCTCGCCGCCCTTGCCGATCAGGTAGTTCTTCACCGTCTCCGCGCGTGCCTGGCTTAGCGTCAGGTTCAGCGCGCGGCTGCCGGAGTTGTCGGTGTGGCCGACAATCTCGATCTTGCGCCCGCTCAGGCGCGGCAGCACCGCGGCCATTTCATCGAGGATGGCGCGGCCCTTGGGCGTCAGCGTGGCGGCACCGGTCTCGAATTCGATGATCCGGTTGGCCAGGGTCTGGTCCAGCAGGTTCTGTTCGGAAGCCGGCACGCGCAGGCCATTCTTCACCGTATAGCTCTGGCCCAGGCCGGTGGCCATGTCGCTGGCGATCTGCTGGCGCTGGGCCTCGTTGCGCACGTCGCCGTGCACGGATACCTGCGTGCCATCGATGCTCAGCTGGCCGCGGCTGACCTGCTTGATTTGCGGCGAGAGGATCTTCTGCACATTGGCCGACCAGTTCGGGGGCGAGACCACGTTGCCGACTTCGATCTGGTCCACCACGTTGGCGCTGCCATACAGCTCGCGCAGGCGCGCCAGGACACTGGCCTTGGTGGCTTCGTCAGGGACCGCGCCGCCTGCGACAACGCGGCCTGAAGGGGCCGCTGCGGACGCGGCAGGCGTGGCGGTGGTGCCGGGATCGCCCGGCGCGGCATGGCCGGGCAGCATGACCAGCGCCGCGAGCAAGCCCGCAGCCAGTGCAGGCGTGCGTGTTCCAACGGCGGCGGAGGCAGCCTTGACGTGGGCCACCCGGTTGCGTACTGCATTGACACCCATGCTCATTCCCCGGCAAAGACTTCACGGAAGGTGTCGAGCGCCAGGCGCAGCGACAGCTGCGGCTGGTCCATGTAGCTGACGAACTTGGCCATGCCGTAGTCTCCGTTGACGTGTTGCTCGACCCATTCCGGGTCATCGATATTGATGTTCTGCTCGGCATAGGCCAGCGGCGAGATCACGCCGTGCAGCGTGCGTGACGAGGCACCGTTGAAGCCGATCACCAGCCGCTCGTTGCCGCCAATCTGCCCGAGGAAGATCGACAGTTCAAAGTCGGCCCGGTGCAGGAAGCGCGAGACCAGTTCCAGCCAGAAGCTCGCCACCAGGCTGCGGTAGAGCGGGTCGGCGGGCAGCGGCAGGGTCAGGCCCTTTTCCAGGTGCGAGGAGCCGGACGACATCAGCGGCTGCAGCAGGATGCCGAGCGCCAGCAGCGTGCGGCGCAAGCGCACATGCTGGCCCTGGCCGGCCAGCATGTGCTCCAGGCCAGCCACGGTCTGGAAGTCGATGAAGTCGGCAAAGCTTGCGTCGTGGCTCTGCGCGCCGGCACCGGTTTCCACGCCCAGCTGGGCCTGGGCCAGTTGCTGCAGGCCTTCGGTCGCATCGGATGCCTGTGCGAGCGCATGCATCTGCTGCCCGGCGCGCGTCCACAGGCGGGCCAGCGCCAGCGGGCTGCGGGCGATAAATTGCAGGGGGCGCTCCACCTCCATCGCCGCTGCCGTCAGGAACGGAAAGCGCCGCGACGACAGGTCGCTGCTGGCCATCAGCGCACCCGCGATGGCGAGCTTGCTTTGCGAGCCCAGGAAGGCAAAGTGCATTGGCTTCCACGCGTCATAGCAAGCCTTCCAGGCCGGGTCTTCGGCCAGCAGTTCCATGCCCTGCGCGAGCCAGCGGTCCAGCGTATCGAGCAGCTGGGTATTATTGGCACTCTTGACGAAGTCGCCCCGGGACGGGATTTTGCCGAAATAGGACAGCTGCAGTTGGGTCGGCTGGCTCATTGCGCCGTACCTCCTTGGTTGACTTGGGCCGAGGCCTGCGCGCTGCCCTGCATGCTGGCCTGCGGGTTCGGAACAGGGGGTGCGGACGGAGGCGCCGCGGGGGAAGTCGACGGCGAAGCGGCCGGGGGCGTCGCGGTGTTGAGTGGCGCATTGGCGTCGGCGATCGCGGTCGGCAGGCGCAATCCGCGCAGGCCCTGGCTCTGCGGCGAGTCGGAAGCGCTGGCATTGCCCGCGGTCTGCGGGCTGCTGATGATGCGCAACGCCACGCTGACCGCGATGTTGTCGCGGCTCCAGGTCAGGTCGAAGGCGCCATCGGGGCGGCGCTTGCGTGCAGCGGTCGCAATCAGGCGCTCCAGGCCGAAGCGGCCGGGCTCGTTGAGCAGCTCGACGGAGCGGCCGTCGAAGGTCGTCGCCGTGATCTTTGCACCGGGCGAACCCTGCGGGTTGGGCCAGACAAAGTTGGCCCACTGCGCCGGCGTATTGCGATAGCGCAGCTGCTGGCCGTCGATCTCGACGGTGTACTCGGTGGTGCCGGTCGCGGGCGTCGGCAGGATCTGGAATACGGTCTGCTGCGCCGCAGCAGCCGTGGCGCCGCCACCGCCGCCCGCCGCGCCGCCGGTCAGCGGCGCCACCCAGCGCGTGAAGTTGGTGGTGAACTCCGGCGCCAGCGTCAGGCCAAGGTCGCCCCAGGTGCGCGCGGCCAGCATGTCGCCGCGGCGCACCGACAGCGGGCCGATGGTGGCGGTGGTGAACTTGGCGATGGCGCCCTCCGGCCCGAAGATCTGGCCGATTTCTGCCGCGCTGGCTTCGATCTTGGCATCCGAGGCAAACGGATACTTTGTCGCCAGGGTCTGGCTGAATGGCTGGTACACCTGTGCGTTCCAGACCTTGTTGATCTCGACACTGGCCGGGCGGATCACCACGGCGTAAGACTGCAGCAGCGGGCGCACCAGCAGCGGCCGCAGCGCCTGGCGCTGGCTGTCGGTGAGGCCGGTCATCATCTGCTCGTCGACATACTTCAGCGCATCGGCCAGCTCCGAGCCATTGCCGTCCAGCGTCTGCTGCATCAGCTGGCGTGCGCCGGGGCCGGGATCGCCCTGGTTCTTGAGCTGGTTGAAGCGCGTGCGCACCTTCGACAGCGATTCCATGTAGCCGCGCAGCATCGAGTTGTTGTCATGCATGACGACGATGCGCGCCAGGCCCGAGAACTCCTTGCCGACCGGGCCCATCGGGATGGTGCCGGCGGCAGCGTTGGCGCCGCTGACATCGACATTGACGCTGACCTGCGAGGGCGTGCCACGCGAGATCAGGCGCTTGAACCAGTCGAGCATGCCGGACTTGGCTTGCTTCAGGCCGGCATTGAGCAGCGAGGGGTTGTCCCACGAGGTCTGCTCATACGCTGTGTCCAGCACCTTGCGGATCGGCGAGTTGGCCGGGTCGCCCAGCAGGTTCATGCTGGCCACGGCCTGCTCGAAGCTGCCGAAGTCCTGGATCGTCACGCCCTGCATGAAGCGCTGCCATTCCCGCGCGTACTCGGTCTTGTACATGGTGACCAGCGTCTTCTGGATCTGCTCCGGGCTGCCTTCCAGGGTCAGGTCGTCGCGCGCGGCGACGTTGAGCACCCAGTCCTTGCTCTGCAGTTCCTTGCTGGCGGCCTCGCGGATGGCGGGCTGCACGTAGCCGAGCCAGGCTTCGCGGGTGAAGGTGCCGGGCACGGCGTAGCTGCCGGCGACCACGGAGGCGCCGGTGTCGCCCACGATGCGGGCGACGGTCATCGGGGCAAAGCGGGTGGAGGCGCGGGCCTTGATCTCGGCGTAGGCGCGCTCGCGCGCTGGCATGCCGCGCACCACGCGGCGCAGGTTTTCGCGGGACTGGTCGACCAGCGACAAGTTGCCTTCCAGCAGCGGCCAGTTGTCGTCGTTGACACGGGCCAGGAAGAACGACAGGTTGCGCTCCGCCGATCGGATCAGCTGCTCGCGCGGCATGTTGCCGCGGTTGTCTTCCAGCCAGCCGCGCCAGAAGCGCGTCATCTGGTCAGTCAGGTGCGCGACCTCGACGTGGCGCTTGTCGGCCAGCATCAGGTAGGTCTTGAGCGCGTTGTACGCGTCTTCCACGTTGGTGGGGGAGGCGTCGGTGTAGCGCTTGCCAGCGGCGGGCGTGGCGGCGCTTGCCGTTGCCGTGGCAGCGGGCGCGGAAGCCGGTGCTGACGACGGCAGCGACGTCGCGCCCACTGCGCCGGTTTCCGGCGGGCGCACCATTGGCGCAAGCTGCTCGGGATGCGCGTTGACTTCCGCCAGGAAGGTCTCGATGGCGCCGCCGACCGGTTTCAGCATCACCTGGCGCAGGCCGTTGTAGTACTCGTCCAGCAGCTTGTGCTGCAGCGTGTCGCCCTGGTACAGGCCCAGCGACAGCGCCAGCGGATGGTCGGCGCGGAAGCGTTCCAGCTGCTCGATGCGGTCCTGCAGGATGTCCAGCGCTTCCAGCCGCGCCTGCAGGTCGACGCGGTTCTGCTGCATCTTGACGATCTTGTCCAGGTCCGCCTGCACGTTGGCGGTCAGCTGCCGGTTGCCAAGGAACGACCAGGTCCAGCCCCCCAGCAGCAGGCCCAGCACCAGCACCAGGCCAAAGAAGGTGGCAAAGCGCAGCCGCGTCTTGGCGGGGCTGGCGAACTGGCGCACGGTGCGGCGGTCGGCAAAGATGACCTTGGAGAACAGGTCGCGCAGGAAGAATCCATTCTTCGAGAACACCTCCCGGTTGCCGGCCACGCCCTCCAGCTTGAGTCCGAATCGGCGGGCGATGCGCTCGGCCGAGACGCTGGTGGTGCTGGCCTCCTGTACCGCGCTGGTGAAGTAGAATCCGCGGAACACGGGCTTGTACTGGAACGGGTTCTCGTCGAACAGCGTGACCAGGAAGGCGCGCAACGTGGGCTTGACCGAGGCGAACTCCAGCGGAAAGCTCAGCAGCCCCGGCGACAGCTTGCCGTTGCGGTGCTGCGCGATCTGCGCCACGCTGATCTCTTTCAGGCCGTCGCACAGTTCGTCGAAGCGCTGGTCGAACACGGCTGCGACGTCGCGGCGCTCTTCGGGAGCGAAGGGCAGGGTGGCGCCCCAGACCCGGTCGCGCTCCTGCTTCTCGTTGTCGCCGAAGAATTCGGTAAAGCCGGTGATCAGGTCGGCCTTGGTGAACATCACATAGACCGGCGCGAACACTTCCAGCCGCTCGGTCAGTTCCTGCACGCGCTGGCGCAGGTTCTTGGCCAGGTTGATGGCGAACTCGGGCCGGTTCTGCGTCAGTTCCGGAATGCTGACCGTGACCACGATGCCGTTGATCGGCGCCTTGGGCCGATAGCGCTTGAGCAGGTCCAGGAAGCCGAGCCATTCGCGCCGGTCTTCCTCATGCACGGCATAGCGGCCCGCGGTATCGAGCAGGATGCCTTCGGTGGTGAAGAACCAGTCGCAGTTGCGCGTGCCGCCAATGCCGTGGATCACGGCGCTGTTCTTGTCGGCGAACGGAAACTGCAGGCCCGAGTTCAGCACGGCCGTGCTCTTGCCCGCCGCGGGGTTGCCGATCACGATGTACCACGGCAGCTCGTAGAGCGCCTCGCTGCCCGACATCTGCCCGAGCTTCGAGGTTTTGATGGTCTTCACGGCGCTGGCCAGGCGCGTGCGCAACGCCTCCACCTCGTCGCGCTTGTCGGGCGGGGCGGCCTTGGCGGCCATGTCGGCCTGCTGCTCGAGGATGCCCTCGAGCTTGCCGCTGGCCCGGCGCGCGCGCCAGCGCTTCCACAGGTAGGTGGCCAGCCACGCCAGCAACAACACGCCCAGGACGATGGCGACCCAGGCCAGCCCGATTTCGAGGGTCTGCGCCATCAGCAACAGGAAGACGGTCAGCACGACCACGCCGAATACCGACAGCGTGCGTGTGTGGGTCAGGAAGTTAAGGATGCGATGCATGTTGCCTTTGGCTTGGGAGCAATACGGGATTCGGGGGCGCGGTGCGGGTCAGGCTCTGGATCACGCCGGCAGGATCGCGACGGCGCCACGCTGCTGCGCGTCGCCGGCGCTCAGTGCCAGCACGGGCCGGCCGCCATCGAGCGCCAGATAATGGGCCACCACCACCGGCAGCAGCGCACCGGCAGCGCCGGCGTAGCCGCACGGCAGGCCCAGCGCCAGCAGGTCGGCAACGGGGTCCAGTGTGGGGAAACGGGTGCTGACGACCTGGGCGATCTCGACGGTGCGCACGGGGTGGACGCCGGTGTCTGTGACGATGGTTGCCACTGCCGCCGGGGCTTCTTCGGACTGCGGCCCGGTGTCTGCTGCATCCTGGGGCGCGGCTTCGGCCTTGCCGGCAATGATCTCGATCGCCTGGGTGACAGCCTGGGCCAGTGCCTCGAGCCGTGGCTGGCCGTGGTCTGCCGTAGGTGCTTCCAGGCGGGCCATTGCCGTGCGCGTGATGAGGATCGGTGCGCTATCGGCTAGGGCGTCGGCATCCTCGTCCGTGCCGGTCTTGGCCGCCCCGGCGGCAGGCTGGTGCGCGCCCAGCAGCACGCCGGCGGCGGCCTCGCCCGGAGTCCGGCCGTGCGGGCACCGCGCACTGAAGAGCTGGTCTTCCTGTTCCAGCGCTTCGACGGCATTGGCGCCGATCAGCGAATCGGCGGCCACCAGCATGCGCAGCGCCGGCTGGCCGTCCACCGGGCGGTTCACGGCCTGGGTGGCGCGATCCAGTAACAGCAGGGCATCGCCGTCGCCGCGCGCGGCCGTGGCTTCGAGTGTGAGTCGTGCGGCTGGCCAATACTGGGACAGGCGCTCGCGCAGCCAGTCCCCTGCCGCGGCCTGCCGCGTTTCCGGCCAGCCGCGCGGCAGCAGCATCGTGACCACCAATGGCGCGGTGCTGTCCGGCACGGCCATGTCGTGGCCGGCAGGCGCGTAGACCGCCGCCTGCATGGCGAGTTCGTCGGTGACCTCGGCTGCCAGCGCGAGCGCCCGCAGGGCCTCGTCGTCCCAGACAAGATCAGGCGTGCGCGCGGCGAATTCCGTGTGCAGGCTTTCGATATCGATCGACTCGATCTGGGCAGCAAAGACAGGTGCGGGCAAGCCATCCATCGCCACCAGGCCAGGTCGGTTGCCGGCCTTGGCGGCCTCCGCCAGCGCATCGGGCGCGTTGCCGGCGGGTGTGCGCACGGCAGTGGCAAGCAGCGCCGCGCGCCAGTTACGGGTCGGATCGTTGGCCTCCGCATGCGCCCCCTCCGCGGCATTGCCGGCTTCTCCCGGCGCCGCAGTGGCGGGCGTTTGGCTGGCGGCCGCGACATTGGTACGGATCCCGTCCAGGGCACGCTTGATGACCAGGTAGGCAGCCACCATGCCCGCCGGCATCAGCGCCAGGTGCGTGACGATGTCCGTGGTGGTCGGCATCCGGTTGATCGACTGCCACCAGGCAATGGTCGCGACCCACACCACGGCGAACACCGCGAACAGGATCAGCGTGGACTTGATCAGTCTTGGAAACATGGTTTCGTGTCGAGAAGCGGCGGAAACGCGTTTGAAACGGCCGTTCGTTGCCGGGACTTCATGCGCTGCCGGTCACGCCCTGGCTGGACAGCAAGGTTGCGCCACAAGCGGTCTTGTCGCCGTGGCGCGCGGCGGCACGGCCGTCGATGATCACGTTGGGGTCACCGGTGACGATGACGGTTGTGCCGCCATGGCCGGAGCGAGGGCAGGTAACGCGATCTCCCACGCACGCAATGCCCTTGCCGTTGGTGCTGGTGTTGCCCGAGGCCGTGATCACCACGCCGCCGTGGTCGGTCTTGTCGCCCAGCAGAATGAAAGGACGTGCCACTACGCTCTCCCCAAATTGCGCCGGCCAACCGCTGCCGGTCCTGTATCCATGTTCCTGCCAGCCCCGCCATGCGGGGCGATCGTGCCGCTATTGCTGCGCCGGCCGTTTGCCAAGCACTCCCGGCCGGCGCAGCTCGACGTGCCCGAGATCCATCATCTTCCAGCGGCCGCCCCAAACCAGACCGGCCGACTCGGCGGCACGGCCATACAGCTCGTAGCCGCGCATGGCCCACGGGTCTTTCTCGCTGATCACCAGCTTGCCGTCGCGGTAGAAGGCACTGTCCGCGGCCAGCCCGAACTGGTGGTAGCTGTGGTAGGCGCCGGCCTGCGTCACATGGCTGCCCATCGCCGCCAGCTTGGCCTGCCGTTCCGGGCTGCGGTAGCCCTCCAGCAGCGCCATTTCATAGCCGTGCTCGTCGCGCATGATCTTGTAGACCAGCAGCAGCCTCTGCCTGAATTCGGCATCCAGCTGTTCCCAATCCCGGCTGGCTTCGCGGATCGCGGGGCGGATCAGCTCCACCTCGCGCGTGGTGAACACCTCCGGCGGCAGCGGTGGCGGCGGCACCAGCCGCTCGCCGTTGAGCAGCGCGGCGATCTGCGGGTCCGGCTCGCGCACGCCGTCATCGTCCTCGAACTGGAACACCTGCCGGTGACGCAACGCCAGCGCCAGCACCGGTGGCAGCGTCACCACCCCTGCAGCCGCCAGCACCAGCGCGCGGCGCTTGGCCAGGAAGTCCCGGGCTGAGGCCAGCGTCGAGGTGGCGTTGCCGACCGAGTGGCGGATCGAACTGGCCGATTGCGAGCCTGCCGTCGCCGCACTAGTGCTCAGGCGGCGCCATTGCGAGCTCGCCATCGCAAAGCAGCGCTGCCGTACTGCGGGAAGAAGCAGCACGGCAGCAGCGGCAACCATCAACACGAAATAGAGGACCAGTGCGACAAAGACCATGCTTACCTGCTTGACCGGGCTGGCCCCGGGCGGTGAAGGTCCGCAAGGGCGCCGAGCATATTCAGTATTTTTTACATCTGTATTCGATTTGATCTCAATCCGCGGTGACGTGCCCCGTATCGGGTTTGTCTTTCGACGATGCCAGCCGTAGAATCCGGGAGTCTAAGGCCAAAATGATCGAATCTGCCATATATGACACAACGGGTCGGTAATTGTAAATCCGGCCGGTAGCGTCCGCCGCGCATTTTATTTCAAATTTCTTGATGACAGATGAGCAATAGCGACGATGTGAAGCCGTCAGCGCCACCAACGCTCTTTGGCAGCGAGCCTGGCGCCGACGCCGCCGGGCAGACCCGCATCCTGGCCAGCCTGGAAGGCCGCGTGCCCATGGCGGCCAAGGCTCCGGCCAGGAAGCCCGCTGGGCGCTACCTGGGCGCGGGCCTGGTCGCTGTTGCCGCGACGGCCGTGGCCGGCTGGCTGTGGCTGGACACGGGCGCCGACGCGCCCGTATCGATCCAGGTGGGCAATTCGGCGGTCCCCGCACAGCCTGTCGCTGGCGCAGCAGCGCCCGGCGGGCAGACGCTGCCCGACAATGCGCCGGCGCCGGTCGCTTCCGCCGCGTCAGCGGAATCCGCTCAATCAGTTGCCGAGAATTCCCAGCCGCAGGCCGCAACCATCGTTGATGCCGATAACAGTGACCCTGCGCTGGATCGGTTAGGCAAGGTGGACAGCGCGGCGGTTGCTGCAGGTGCTTTGGCGGGAGCGACGACGCTGGCCGCGCTGACCTCCCTGGGTAGCCAGCCAGCCGTGGCCGGGTCGAAGACTGCTGAAGTCAGCAAAAATACCAAAAAGACAGCGACGTCGAAGACAGCGGCGGCGGTGGAAAAGGGCACCACCAGTACCGCTGCGAACAGCAAAGAGAAGAAGACCGTCGCCAAGACCAGCACCTCCGCCAAGTCGAAAACGACACGTCGCAAGCCATCTGCCACGGCGGCTGACCCCGATGCCGAAGTCCTGGCGGCACTGCTGTCGCAACCCGAGGGCAAGCCGATCAGTACGGCGACGGCCAGCACGCGGTCTACCGCCAAGGCGCGCAACTGAACCCCGCGGCGGTTCGATCGAAGTACAGAGAATCGGTGTGGCGGGCCGGCATGCGCCACACTGTGCTTGCAATCCAGGCGGGCGCCAGCAACGGTAGCCCTGCGGGCATGTCGGGCCCTGAAGCAGTTGCGGCTGCACGAATGGACAGCGAATGGATGTAACCACTCTTTACCAACATCTTTTCAGCGCGGCGCACCGCCTGTATGCGCTGGAAGGTGAAGGCGCGCTGGGCGAGCTCGCCGTCGAAGCCTGGATCGGCCGCGAAGGCGTTTCCGCGCTGGCCGAGTCGCGCATCGTCGCGGTCAGCGCCAACGCCGATATCCCATTGGACAGCCTGCTTGGCCAGCGGGTCACGTTGCTGACCACCCTCGCCGGCGGCGGCCAGTCGCGCCGCACCGGCCTGATCCGGCAGGCCGAGAAGCTCGGCGCCGACGGCAGCCTGGCGCGCTATCGCCTGACGGTGGTGCCGTGGCTGTGGCTGACCACGCAGCAGCGCAACAGCCAGGTGTTCCAGAACCGCAAGCTCGACAGCATCATCGAAAGCGTGCTGCAACCCTATGCGCCGCATGCGCAATGGCGCTATGCAGCGGGCGCCGAAGCGCGCATCGCCGCCATCGGCGAGCGTACCCATGTCGCGCAGTTCCGCGAAACCGATTACCACTTCCTGTCGCGTCTGCTGGCCGAGGCCGGGCTGAGCTATACCGTCGTGGAAGACGAGGAAGCCCCTGGCGGGCATGCCGTGGTGATCTTTGCCGACAGCGCGCAATTGCCGGAAGATGAAGAATCTGCGGCGGGTGGCGGCATCCGCTTCCATCGCGCGCACAGCCAGGAATCGGCCGATGCCATCCAGCAGCTCGCGTGCGAGACCCGCGCGACCGTGGGCGGCGTGGCGGTGACGGCATGGGATCCGGAGGCCAAGCGGGCCATCCGCGGCCACGCCCCGGCACGCTATGTTGGCAATGCGGGCCGGGCGGTCAGCCCGGATCCGTACCTGTCCGTCAGCCTCTCCTTGGCGCCGGACGCGGCGAGCGCGCAGCGCGTTGCCGAGCAGGTGATCGAAGCCGTCGAAGCCCGCGCGCTGCTGTTCACCGGCCGGGCCTCCGTGCGCACGCTGCGCAGCGGCACGCGGCTGACCGTCAATGGCTGCCCACACCTGCCGCCGCAGCAAGACGATGCGGCAGGCTACCCGCTGCTGCTCGATGCGGTGGAGCAGTGCGGCATCAACAACCTGGCCGCCGACACGCGCGCCGCACTGGCCGATCGCATGGGGCCGCTCGAGGCGGCCTTGTGTTTCGACACACCCCCGGCCGCACCGGACGCCGCAGAGGCAACGCCCGGCTTGCTGGGCGTGTTGCCGGATCAAGAGCCCGTGCGCCTGGCTCCCACGCAAGCGCTGCAGACGGCAGCACGCGAACAGGGCTACGCGGCCATCTTCCGCGCCATCGACGCCCGCCGTCCCTGGCGCGCCTGCGTACTCGACGTCAATTGTCCGCGTCTTTACAGCCGGTCCGGTCCGCTGGGGGTGCATAGCGCGATCGTCGTCGGTCCTGACGGCCAGTCCCAGGCGGATGGCAACGCCGAACACCACGCCAGCCCCGCGGGCGAGATCCGCGTGCGCTTCCACTGGCAACGCGGCGAGCGCGCCGACGACCGCAGCAGCCGCTGGATCCGCGTCGCACAGCGCCAGGCCGGCGCCGGCATGGGCTGGCAATGGCTGCCGCGCATCGGGCAGGAAGTGCTGGTCAAGTTCGCCGACGACGACATCGACCAGCCATTCGTCATCGGCGCGCTGTACAACGGCCAGGGTGAAGCGGGCCACGCGCCCACGCCAGGCGGCAAGACCGCAGCGGCAGGCGGTGACAGCCAGTCCCTGTACGCGCAGGGCACGGACAGCGCAGCCAGCGCGCAAGGCAACCTCGCCGGTGGCCACAGTCCCGCCTGGCACGGCCTGGGCGCGCAGCCCGACGGCCACCGCAATGCCGCCGCGCTGACGGGTTTCAAGAGCCAGGAGCACGGCGGCAAAGGCTACAACCAGCTGGTGCTGGACGACAGCGACAGCCAGCTGCGCACGCAACTGGCCACCACGCTGCAATCGACCCAGCTCAACCTTGGCCACCTGATCCACCAGCAGGACAACCGGCGCGGCAGCTTCCGCGGCCAGGGCTTTGAGCTGCGCACCGACGGCCACGCCGCCGTGCGCGGCCAGGCCGGCCTATTGCTGACCACTTACCGTGACGCCGTTACCGGCCGTGCGCTGCCTACCGGCGACAACGCCGCCGGCATCGCGTTGCTGCGCCAGGCGGGCGATCTCGTCAAAACCCTGAGCCAGGGCGCGACCACGCACCAGACGCAGGCGCTGTCGACCGGCAAGGATGACGAAGCCCCGTTGCCGAAGCAGACCCAGGCTGCGTCCGGCATGGTCGATGGTCAAGCGCTGGAAACGGCCAAGGAGGATGCGTCCAGCGGCAACACCACGACCCCCGGCAAGGTTCCGCACCAGGGCGCGGCCATGGTCCACCTCAACGGCCGCGCCGGGCTGGCGGTGGTTGCCGGCCAGGACCTGCAGATCGCCAACGGCGAAAGCGTGGTACTGGCCAGCGGCCAGGACAGCAACATCGCGGTAGCCGGCCAGGGCCGCGTGCACGCCGGGCAGGCCATCGGCGTGGCGGCAGGACTGTCGGGCGCGGGGGACCACAACATCGGCCTTCAGTTGACGGCGGGGCAGGATGATATCGATATCCAGGCGCAGCACGATCTGCTGAAGCTGGCGGCACGGGATGACCTGACCGTGGTGTCGGCCAACATGAACGTGGATTTCGCCGCGGCGAAACGGATCCGCATTGCCACGGCGGGCGGGGCGTCGATATTGATCGAGGGCGGGAATATTACGGTGGAGTGTCCGGGGGCGATTACTTATAAGGCGGCGCAGAGGAAGTTTGAGGGGGCGGTGAATAGTGCCTACCCGCTCCCGGAATTTCCGCAAGCTCCGATGTCTTACAAGCCCATGGAATTCCGCATGCGCCTTGCAAATACCCCGGGCGAAGGCGGGCACGCGCTGGCTCACGCGCCCTGGAAGATCGCTGTTGGCGAAGCGCCGCTGGGACTCGGCATGGTGGCTGACGACCAACTGGTGGCACATGGCGTTACCGACGCGGATGGCAACGTGGTCCTCAGCCAGGCCCAGCAAGAAGCCCTGGCGCGGGCCTATTGCGCCAGTCCAGCCAACACCTGGCTGGTATATCCCGGCCAGACCGTACGCGTGCACGTTGCCGAGCAGGATCCGTCGTGGACGGACGAGGAGGCAGCACGCCACGCGCTCAATGCCGGTGATTTCAGCGGTGGCTTGCCGCAATCCATGTCGGACGACAATACCCAGCAACGCCTGCGCTATGCGCGCGATGCGCTGACTGCGGGGTCGCCCAATCAGATCTACAAAAAAACTCAGTAAATAAGAAGCTATGGGTGCGCCAGACAAGCAGGTGTATCAGATCCTTGGTGAAGACCAGAAGGCCGCAAAGACGGCGACGTCTGCGCCCGGCTGCTTCGTGCACGGCAAGGACGTATTTTCCGAGCCCGTGAAGGGCAACGCGGTGCAGTTCTTTGTCACGGGGACAGAGTACTTCGACAACGTTGCCAAGGCGATAGAAGGCGCGCAGTCGAGCGTGTTTATCACCGGCTGGCAAGTGAATTTCGATGTCGTGCTGACCGGCAAGAAGACGCTCTGGACATGCCTTCGTACCGCCGTCCGAAACGGGGCCAGCGTTTATGTCATGCCCTGGATGTCTCCCAAGGTCGGCGTCGACACAGGAGACCTGGAGACCGCGCTAACGGTGATTCAGCTCAACGCCGGGCTGCCCGCTCCGCGAGCCTTCGTCCTGCCGGCTGTATCGCAATGCGATCAACCCGGTGCATTGGGCATTGCCTTCTCGCATCACCAGAAGCTGGTGGTCATCGATAACAAGTCTGCGTACGTGGGCGGCATCGACCTTGCTTACGGCAGGCGGGATGATGGCAAGTATTCGCTTAAGGCAGACGGGCGGCAGGGCAGCGAGTTCTATAACAGTTGCGTACCACCGATTCATAGCCTCAGCAGCGTAGAACAAACGGCATACCTGACACGCGCCGAACTGGTGGCGGCTTGTTTCGATAACAAGGCGGGTCGTGCGGCGCAATTCTTTCTATCCGCACCAATGAAGCCGCTGGCTGGTGCGATGGACGTGTATTCCGCGGCGAGCGACAAAGTCAAGGACGTCAACAAGCAGATCTCTGACTGGTGGGTGACCAGCGACGTCGTGCCGGAATTCGTGCGAAAGGCCCAGGACAAAGTCATCGACGCCGCACAGGAAACCGCAGCCAGTGCAAGCAAGTGGGCCCACCAGCAGCTGGGAACGACCCTTCAGACCAAGGTCGAAAAATTGCGCGAGTACGGCGGCGCGCAAATAGCGGACGCCAGCACCGCGCTGATGGCGTGGCTGAACGGCGCCACGCTGGACAGCTTGCCGCCCAGCCTCCTGCAAAATACAGCCGATACGATCCAGGCCTTTGTCATGCGCCTGGTACTCGCCCTGCAGGCGGAAGGCAGCCAGCGCAAGCAGTGCTATGCGAACCTGGAAAAACTAGGAAAACTCTTGCCGGCCGGCGGAAAGTGCCCCGACAGCAGTGTGCAGCCTCGCATGCCATGGCATGACGTGCATTGCAGAATCGAAGGACCATCGGTGTATGACCTGAGCCGCAATTTCGTACGGCGCTGGAATGGCGTGGCGCTGCAGTATGAGCGCAGCGATGGCAAGACGGTCGACGCGCTGCTGCGGCAACTCGGCATCGCGGCCCGTCTCAAGGCCCCCCGCATCGGGGCTGCACACCGGCCTGTCCGATCCAAGACCCAGCCAGGGTCATGCTGGGTCCAGGTCCTCCGAAGCGCCCCGAAGAAGATGCGGGTGGCCGAGGCTGCCGGAGAGGCGGAAAAGACTACGCCGAGCATTGCGGAAAGCAGCTGCCTGAGCGCAATGCTGAAGAACATCGAGGGCGCGTCGCATTTTATTTACATCGAGGGTCAGTTTTTTCAGTCCGATTATGGGACCACCATGATTGGAAACGAGGAAGCGGGCGGCGGTGCCCCGGCCTCAGGACCGATGCATGCGTTGATGGACGTCAAAGGGTCGCCGGGATATCAAAAATATGCCGCGCAACTCGGCATACTTGGTGTGCCGCCCGGACAGATCTATAAGTCCCTCAAATGGAGCCAGATCGACGACGTGCAGCGGGACATCAGGGGCGGCGGCGCCGACTTTGTCAATGACCTGAAGCGGGTCATGGCCACGCAAGCGCAAATCGCGGGATTCAGTGCCCTGGGACCGTCTCAAAAGTCCCTGAAGAATCCGATTTGCAAGGCGTTGGGTGACCGGATTACACGGGCCATCTACGACGGCAAGCCGTTCCATGTCTACATGGTGTTGCCTGTACACCCGGAAGGGACACTGGACACGATCAACATCATGACGCAACAGCATCTGACGATGCAGTCGCTGGTGTTTGGCAGCCATAGTCTGGTGAATAGGATTCGGCGCGCGTTGCTGGCGATGAGGTATGTGCGTGAGCGGAAGATGGAGGTGAAGAGGGCGAGGGATACTGCGGAAAGCGCCGCTCCGGACGAGCTCGATAGAAATATCCTTCAGGCAGATTGGGAGCAATACCTTACGCTGCTCAACTTACGAAACTGGGACGTAGTAGGTGGACGGCCCATTACGGAGCAAATCTACGTACACAGTAAGTTACTGATTGTTGATGATCGCGTCGTGGTAATTGGAAGTGCAAATATTAATGATCGTAGTCAGTTGGGTGATAGAGATTCGGAGCTTGCAGTAGTCATTCACGATGACAAACCGATGTCGGTTAGATTGAATGGTAAAAATTTTCAATCTGTCGGAACCTTTCCATACAACTTGCGAAAGGAATTATGGAAAAAGCATTTTGGCTTACTTGGCGGTGCATCGCCAGCGGCAAATCTCGGTAATTCCGTCGTGCTAGACGGGCCCAGTGACCCCGCTACTTGGCAGGCAATCAAGCAAGTTGCATCACTGAATGCGAGGGCCTATGAAAAAGCTTTTTCATTTGTCCCAAAAGTGAGCGCACCTACGTCAATTTGGCCCAGTTGGCATGCGAGTCAGCATAAATTAGGCGGTTATATGCCATTTAATGAGCGTTTTTGGCGTAGCCCACAGCCGCGCGACGAAGGTTTTACGTGGGATGCCAATAAGCTGCTACCTGAGAAAAATCCAGTCGGGATTCTTGGCTTCATTACTGCGTTTCCCATCTTGTGGACGTTGGGGGAGAATAACGACTCCAAGATGAACTTGACTACACTGGCTAATGTTGTGCCAAAAGTGGAAATTGATAAGACGCAGCAAACGGCAGCGCTATCTTCGCCAGGTTCAGAAAGAGTCAGTGTATAAACACGGAGATTTATTGGTGAGAAATAGAATTTTCATGGGTAGATCACGTTTTGTAGCCATTTTAAGCGCTGCAGTGACATTGAGCGCCTGCGGACAGCAGGGGCAAGCGGAAGAAGCGGAAACCACGTTCGGTGCAAACGGTTCCGGCAATCGTGTGGAAACTCCCGATCCCAGTAATAATGATAAACTGGCAGCAATATCTTTGGGATATGTCAGCTCTGAAAATAACCGAGTGGAGTGCTTTGGGCGATTGATGTTCGATGTGCCGGGTGGTATGCCATTTGATTGGGCGATTCCTTATAAGGCGAGTAATCAAGATACTTTCGATAACCTAATCCAGTACTTTGAAAATGGAACTGGAAAGGGGCGTATCGAAATAGAGACTAAAGAATTGCTCACCACCTTCGCTATCTACGGCCCAGTAACACAGGAGTTGCGCGAAAAATTTCTAGGCTATAGAGCACGTATGAATGCGGCGTCGTTGAGTGGCTTGTTAAGCGCACTCAAGCAACAAAAGAAGACCGAGGACATGTACAAAGAGCGGCCGGAACTTCTCGGTCCTGGTATTAAAGAGCATGTTGCGGAGGAGCGAGCAAGGCTTGAGAAAGACGTTGCTGAAATTAAAGCCGATCGCTACCAAAAAGCGATCGACCTTGGAAGGGAAAATAGCATGGCACTGCGTCACGATCAGCGTCGTGGAGGAGCTTCTTACCTGCGCGGTGCCATCGTATTAGGCAACCATTTGGTCGCCTTTGAGTCGATGCTGAAAGGAGATATCCCGCAGTTCGAAGAGCCAAGCGAGGTTCAATGGCAAGTCGCCGAGAACGCCCTTCGCAAACTAGTCGGTCAACTTCAACCTCGCAATCTCTACGAGATTCCCAAGGATCGCGGATTTTGCCTGCCCTATGCGTTCCTGCGCGACGATGGCACCTATGGCAACAAGATCTCCACTTCCTTTCGCTTTGGTGACAGCCCCGCTGTCATCTACACGCTCAGCGTTGCCGCGATTCCTGGCGGTGGAGCATCGGAGACGACGATATTGAACGCGACCGGTCGCTCGGCGACCGGATTGCTGAGCCAGTTGCCTGAAAACACAACAGTGAAGCAGCGCCTGGGTCCTCGTCCCGCAAAGATTGGAGCACTGACCTCAGAGCAGGGAGGAATCGTGGTGGAAGCAAAGCGTCCGGGCCAACCACCGCGGGAGGGCTATCACGTGTACACCGGATACGCCGGCTGGGCGGGTTCGCAAATCTTGCCGACCATCGAGGTGGTGATGGAGTCGGCAGCCCGTGCTTCCTACCCGAAACTGACGAAGGACGCACCACCATACGAGCAAGCCCGCCCGCGTTTGGATGCCTTGCTCAAGAGCATCCGCTTGCGGCCCACCACACCGCCAATGCCAGAGCTAGTTGGGATCCAATAGCGGGGAAGCAGGGCACGAGGAATCCTTGCGTTTTGTATCGATCGCTCTATAATCCCATTCCATAGCGAACGATACAAAACCCACGCCCCATGCCTCGCCCCCGCAAATTCAACGAACAGGCCGCCCTCACCGCGGCCCTGGACGCTTTCTGGGCCCGCGGCTACCAAGCCACATCCACCCGTGACCTGACCAGCGTCATGGGCATGAACCAGCCCAGCCTGTACAACGCCTTTGGTGACAAGCGTTCGCTGTTCCTGGCGGCGTTGGATGGTTATCTCGACGGTACGGTGCGGGAACGCATGGCGAGGCTGGAGGCGGCGTTGTCCCCTGCCGCCGCCATCACGGCTTATTTCTCTGAAAGCATCGAGCGATCACTTGGCGATCCGCTGCACCGTGGCTGCCTGCTGGTGAACACGGCGCTTGAGGTGACGCCCGAAGCCCCGGACGTGCAACAGACCGTGGCGAGTGCCTTCGAGGAAATTCGTGATTTCTTCCGTCGCCAGTTTACCGCCGCCCAGCAGGCCGGCGAGGTGGACGTGGCTCTCTCCGCAGACGAGGTTTCCGCGCAATTGCTGGCCGTCCTGCTCGGCATGCGCGTGCTGGCGCGCGCTGCGCCGGAGCGCGAATTGCTGGAGGGCGGTGTACGGCCGACGCTGGCATTGCTGGGGTTGCCGCCGTTAGGTACCGGCACCGGCTGATCTCTGCCGGCATTTTCCTGATTTTTCTTCCGTAGACACCTTGCACGCGGCCCGGCCGTGTGCGGGTGAGCTGCATCCCTTTTCCGGCCCCATGCACGGGGGGCGGTGGCCCCGTCTTGCCTGCCGCAAGGCAAGCGGTTACTGGAGAACATCATGTCTCGCCCTGTCTCTGCGCCGCAGCAGTGCGCCATACCCGCAGCACCGCTCAGCATGCGCGACCTCTACGCGGCCTTTTCCGGTCTTTGTGCCAGCCTGGTGGCGATCGGTCTTGCGCGATTCGCCTATACCGCGCTGGTGCCTCCGCTGATCCAGGCGCACTGGTTTCCCGCGGCGCAGACAGTGGCGCTGGGCGCGGCGAATTTTGCGGGCTATCTCGCAGGGGCCTTGCTGGGTCGGCCGCTGGTGTCGGTCTGGTCGAACCGGGCGGTATTGCGCGGGTTGATGGTAGCGGCGACGGTGGCGTTCTTTGCCTGCGCGTGGCCGGTGTCGGTGGCCTGGTTTTTTGCGTGGCGTTTTCTTTCGGGGCTGGCAGGCGGCGGCATCATGGTGCTGGTGGCGACGTCGATCTTGCCGCATGTCCCGGCGCCGCGGCGCGGCCTGGTGATGGGGACAATTTTTCTCGGGCTGGGCCTGGGTATCGCGGCCTCCGGCACGCTGGTGCCGCATCTGCTGCAGTTCGGCCTGCGTGAGACGTGGCTGGGATTGGGGGTGTTGTCGCTGGCGCTCACGGCGTTGAGCTGGTACGGCTGGCCGGGCCAGTTGCCCGGTGCCCCGGCGAGCGCGGGCACTGCGACAAGCGCTTCGGCTGCGATCTTGCCGGAAGCCCGCCGCAAGCTGCGGTGGCTTTACGCCCAGTACGCGATCAATGCCTTCGGGCTGGTGCCGACGATGCTGCTGCTTGTGGACCTGGTGGCCCGCGGGCTGGGCCGCGGCAGCAGCGTGGGCGCGTCTTACTGGGTGCTGTATGGCATCGGCGCGATTGCGGGGCCGCTGGTCTGCGGCTTTGCCGGCGACCGGATCGGCTTCCGGGCGGCTTACCGCGGCGCGCTGCTGCTGCAGGGGCTGGCCACGGCGGTGCTGGCGCTTTCCGGTCATCCGGTGGCGATCGGCGTGGCGGCGGTGGTTCTCGGTGCGTTTACGCCGGGTATTGCCCCGCTGGGACTTGGCGCCATCCAGGAAACGCTGCCGCACGACCCGGTCGCGCAGCGCGCGGCGTGGAGCCATGCGACCAGCGCCTTTGCGCTGTTCCAGGCGCTGGCGGGGTATGGCTATGCGTGGATGTTCGCGCATTCCCGGGAGAACTACGCGCTGATCTTTGGCTGCGGA
Organism: Cupriavidus sp. 207A1; assembly: GCF_057798955.1. Lineage (NCBI taxonomy): Bacteria > Pseudomonadati > Pseudomonadota > Betaproteobacteria > Burkholderiales > Burkholderiaceae > Cupriavidus > Cupriavidus sp. 207A1. The sequence goes on from NZ_JBYOJO010000005.1 coordinate 368,974, forward strand.
GCGGTGGCAGTGGCGCTGGCTCTCGTGTTGGGATGGGTTGCGCAGCGCCCTGCGCGAGCGTGAGCCGCTGCCTGCAGCCACGCCGGCATCGGCCTAGAATCAGAGTTCCTGTCCGCAACGGCAACAAGATTCCCGCTAGGAGCACAACGCATGAGCCAACTGTTCGAGCCGCTAGCCATTGGCGGCCTGACCCTTGCCAACCGCATCACGATCGCGCCGATGTGCCAGTATTCCGCGCACGACGGCAATGCGGGCGACTGGCACATGATCCACCTGGGTTCGCTGGCGCTGTCGGGCGCGGGCATGCTGATTGTCGAGGCCACGGCGGTGTCTGCGGAAGGGCGCATCACGCCGTATGACCTGGGCCTGTATTCGGACGACAACGAGGCGGCACTGGGCCGCGTGGTCAACGCGATGCGCGCGCATTCCCCGATCGCCATCGCGATCCAGCTGGGGCATGCCGGCCGCAAGGCGTCGAGCCAGGCGCCGTGGGACGGCGGTCAGCAGATTGCCCCGGACGCGCCCTTGGGCTGGCATGCGGTGGCGCCTTCGGCGGTGCCGCATGGCGCAGCGGAAGCCGCGCCGGTGGCGCTGGACCGCGCGGGGATGGACAAGGTGCGTGATGACTTTGTCGCCGCGGCAAGGCGCGCAGCGCGGCTGGGGCTGGATGGCATCGAGATCCACGCCGCGCATGGCTATCTGCTGCATCAGTTCCTGTCGCCGCTGGCCAACCACCGTGACGATGAATACGGCGGCAGCCTGGAGAACCGGATGCGCTTCCCGATTGAAGTGTTCGACGCCGTGCGCGAGGCGTTTCCGGCGCAGCGGCCAGTATGGATGCGCATCTCGGCAACCGACTGGGTGCCGGGCGGATGGGATATCGAAGGCACAGTCGCCTTGTCGAAGGTGCTGAAGGCGCGCGGTTGCGCGGCGATCCACGTGACCACCGGTGGGGTCTCGCCGCAGCAGGCGATCAAGCTCGGGCCCGGATACCAGGTGCCCTACGCGCAGCGGGTGAAGGCGGAGGTGGGACTGCCGACCATTGCAGTCGGCCTCATCACCGAGCCGGAGCAGGCCGAAGCCATCATCGCCAATCAGGAAGCCGACGCGGTATCGCTGGCTCGTGCCATGCTGTATGACCCCCGCTGGCCCTGGCATGCCGCCGCGCGGCTGGGTGCGAGCGTGCAGGCGCCGAAGCAATACTGGCGTTCGCAGCCGCGCGAACTGAAAGACCTGTTCGCCGGCGCGGCGTTTGGGCAGCGCTAGGCAATCGATGATAGTGGAGGACCGCCATGAAACCGAGGATTACGCTGATTACGCTGGGTGTCGATGACTTGCAGCGTGCGGTGCGCTTTTATCGCGACGGGCTCGGCCTGCCTACCGCGGGCATTGTCGGCGAGCAGTTCGAGCACGGCGCGGTGGCGTTCTTTGACCTGCAGGCCGGCCTCAAGCTGGCGCTCTGGCCGCGCGCCAGCCTGGCGCATGATGCCGGACTGCAGGTAACGCCGCGCGCGCTGACCGATGTCGCGCTGGCCCATAACGTCGCCGACAAGGCCGAAGTCGATGCGGTGATGGCGCAGGCACTGGCCGCCGGTGCCAGCGTGGTCAAGCCGGCACAGGACACCTTCTGGGGCGGATACGCCGGCTACTTCCACGATCCGGACGGGCATCTGTGGGAAATTGCATGGAACCCCGAGATGCTGCCGGCCGATTGAGCCGAGCTGCCCGCTGCTGGTGCAGCGCCGCAGAGGGATTTCCATAATTGCCACGCGCCGCCGAAGTGCGGACTATCCTTGCAACAGACAGCCATAGCATGCTGTCAACGGAGCGCCCCCACGCAGTTCCGCAATACCCCACGCATCCCGCCCCGTTGGCAGCCCACCGAAGTAAAGCAATAAGAACAATGGCAAGGGAGACGTCCATGCAAGTCTATGACAGCCTGCTGTATGTGACTGCGATGGTGCTGGTGTGTTTGTATGTGTATCTGGGCATACTGTCCCGCAGCACGGCGATCAGGCTCGGCTCGCCGGCGATCGTGGCGGGACTGGTGCTGGCCTATTCGCTGTCGCCGCTGCATTCGGGCGGTTGATGGCCCTGGCCCCGGCGTGACCGGGGCGTCGTTCACTACGTCACCGCCGCCTGGCGGTCCGCTGCGCCTCTGCCCTGTGCCGGGAATTCCCGCAGCAGGGTGTCGATGGCCGCCTGCAATTCCTGCGGCACCACCGGCTTGTGCAGCAATGCCGTGCCGGTCGCGTGCGCGGTGCGCAGGCGGTCGGCCGCAGTATCCCCCGTAATGATGATGGCCGGCACGTGCCGGCCCAGCCGCTGCCGGATCGCGTCCAGCGCCTGCTGGCCGGTACGGTGTCCGCGCAGGCGGTAGTCGGCCAGAACCAGCCCCGGTGTGAACCCGGCCAGCGACGCCAGCGCCTGTTCTTCGGATTCGACTGTGCGGCACTCGCAGCGCCAGGCCGACAGCAGCTCGGACATCGCGCTGCGGATGGCCTCGTCATCATCGATCACCAGCACACGGAGCCCATCGAGCGCGCGCGCTGCCGGCACCAGCGGGCTCTCTTCCGGGGGTTCCCATGCCTGCCGCAGGCTGAAGCGAAACACGGAGCCGCGCCCCGGGCTGGACGCGAGGGTCACGCGCGTCTGCATCGTCCGCGCCAGGCCCTCGACAATGGCCAGCCCCAGCCCGAGCCCCTTGCGCTGGTCACGCTCGGGATTGCCCAGTTGATGGAATTCCCGAAAGATGTCGCGGTGCTGTGCGGCGGGAATGCCGATGCCGGTGTCCCAGACTTCGATGGTGGCCAGCACGCCGCGCTGGCGGCAAGCCACCAGCACGCCGCCTTGCTGCGTGTAGCGGATGGCATTGGCAATCAGGTTGCGCAGCACCAGTTCGACCAGCGTGGGGTCGCCATGCAGTGTGACGGTGGTATCCCGCGTGCGATACACCAGCCCGCGCGCCTCGGCCTGCGGTGCGAACTCGTTCTCCAGCTTGTGCAGCAGGGGCTGGAGTCGGAACGCGCGCGCGCGCGGGGTGATCACGCCGGCCTCGAGCTTGGAGAAGTCCAGCAGCGAGTTCAGCATCTCGCGCGCGGCCCCGGAAGACGCTTCGATATGCGCCAGCAACTGGCGCTGGCGTTCATCCAGCCAGGTGCGGCCCAGCGATACCAGGAATAGCCCCATCGCGTGCAGCGGCTGGCGCAGGTCATGGCTGGCGGAGGCCAGGAATACCGATTTGGCGCGGCTGGCGTCCTCGGCCGCGTGCTGCGCGGCCTCGGCGCGCGCGGTCTGTTCGCGCAGCTGCGAGATCAGTTCCACGTTCTCGAAGCGCAGCGCAATCGATTGCCGCGCCACACGCGCATAGTTGCGCGCGAAGACCAGCAGCACGCACAGGTACAGCGGCGTGCCGAGGAACATCGGCAGGTATTCGATATCGCCGGTGGCCAGGAAGGCGATCCATACCGGTACGATCGCCGGCACGAAGAAACCGATCGCCACCGGCAGGCATGCCGAGAATACCGCGAGCGCGGCAGCGCTCATCCCGGCGATCAGCGACAGGATGCAGATCACCACCGCCGGCATGCGCACGTCCAGGTATAGCCACGCCACCAGTCCCCACAGCGCGCCGATCAGCACCAGCATGGCGGTCATGCCGCGCGCATAGCGCGGGGCGCCGGCTTCGGTCAGCCGCCCGGGCAAGCGCAGCCGTCCAAAGTAGGCCACGGCGCAAACCAGTACCATCGCGCCCGCCCAGGGCAGGGCACCGGGGCGGTCCCCGTTCAGGGTCAGGCCGATCGCCAGGATGAGGGCTGCCAGCGAACAGCCTGCCATCGCGCAGCCGAAGCTCTGGTCGATCAGGTTCATCTGCGCCGCGAGCAGGCGCGGCGCATCGTAGCGGGGCAGCCAGCGCAGCGGGCTGCGCGCGGGGGCGGCAGGGTCGTTTGTCTCCACCGTCATCGCACCGCCTGTACCAGGCCGCGCCGCTGGGCTTCGAGGATGGCTTCAACGCGGCTGACCACACCGAGATGATTGAGAATGGCCGCCACATGGACGCGCACGGTGTTCTCGGACAGGCCCATATGGTAGGCAATGACCTTGTTCGAGCGGCCGAGCATCAGCTGATGCAGCACCTCCAGCTGGCGCGGTGTGAGCGTGCTCGCCGCGTAGGCTTGCTGGGGCGGTGCCGCGGCATCGGCCTCGCCGGAAAAATGGGTGCCGCCGGCCAGGCAGCACGCGATCGCCTCCTCGATCTCGCGTGCGTCGGCGGACTTGGGCAGGAACCCCGAAATCTCGCGCCGTACTTCCGGCGGGATGGTTTCCAGCCCCGAAGTGCCCGACACGATCAGGATGCGCGCCGCCGGGAAATGCCGGCGCAACACCTTGACGCCCTCGATGCCGTTCAGGCCCGGCATCTGGATATCGAGCAGCATGATGTCGAGCGCCGCGCCGCCGTGGTCCTGCACCGCCTGCATGACCGAACCGGCCTCGAGGATATGCGCCACGCTCGGGCTGTCGGCCAGCACCAGGCGCAGGCCGGTGCGGAACAAGGTATGGTCGTCGATCAGCAGCAGGCGGGCGTGGGGCATTGAACGGAGGGGGCGGAGGGGCGATCCATTGAACAAGAATCGCGGGCGCTTGTCCATGCAACCAGTGTGGGGGCGCAACTAGTCCGGAAAGATTATTGGCGCGCGGGAAACCCGGTGCAAAGATGCGAGCGTGGGCAGTTCCGCGACGTGCCCGCACCACTTTTGTTACCCACTACCACCCGGCTGTGGGTATTTTTTTGAGCGCGCCACGTTAGGTGCCGGTGTAAAAGAAAAAAGCCGGCACCGCATGGCGGCACCGGCTTTACCAGGCCCGGGCATAACACGCCCGGGCCGGCGCCTCGCGGGGCAAGTTACGGGCGATTCACAGAGATATCGTAGAACGATCCGTTCACGGCGATTCCCAGGCCCAGGCCGATATTGCCCGGAACCAGCGAGATCATCTCGGAAGCGTTGCTGCTGGCGGCACGATAGCGCAGGCCGTTGGCCGGGCTGTTCACCTTCCAGCTGTCCAGGCGGCCGTCTTCCACGCGCTTGCGCGTGTAGCTGCCGGTCTGCGCATCCACCACAGTCACGACGGTCGACCACGTGCCGGCGTTTTGCAGCGTGGGCACCAGGCCACCAAGCATGACCGTGTCCCAGTACGAATTGGTCGCACCCACCACCGGCAGGGGACGTACCACCTGCTTGGCGGCGAACATGAAGCCATCGTCGTGGGTGATGACGACCGTCACCTGGCCGTCGGTGCCCTTGAATGCATAGGCCAGCTGCGAGCCGAAGCTGTCGGTGATCCTGAAACTGCCGTCGGCGTTGGCGCTGAGCGTCGGCAGTTCTTCCGGCAGCCATGCCTCGCAGGTGTTCACGCCGGAGCAGTCGGCACCCTTGGTCAGCTTGCCCGCGGCATCGATGCTGAAGGTGACGCGGCGCGATGCGTAGGGGGTCCCGCCGTGGTCCCGCTCCATGCCGAGACCGTTCCAGTCGCCTGCCAGGTCAGCCAGGGCAACGGCCTGTGCGGGCAGCAGCAGGGTGGGCAGATCGCTCATCGGGCCTGCGGGCGGCACTGCCAGTGCGATGCCCGACTTGGCCACCATGACGGTATTGGTGGTCCCGTTCGTGCCCGGCACGGTGAAGCGGCAGTTGTCGTTGGCAACGGCGGTGAAGGGGACGCTCTCGTTGCCGACCTGCAGCTTGAGCGCGGCCGCGTCGAGGTCGCCGGCTTCCGCTGCCGCGGAGCCCAGTCCGATCACATGGTATTTGCCCGTCTTCAGCCCGGCGCAGCTCGACGCCGCCGGCTGCAGCGCGGTCTGGACCGCCGCGGCGTCGGCATTGGCAGCCACCGCGGAGGACAACTCACCCAGCGTGGTCTGCGACGCTTCCAGGCGATCGCCCAGCTGGTCCAGCAGCTTGTCCTGGGCATTGCCGGCGTTGGCGCCGTTGGCGGCCACCAGCGGATCCTTGAGCGGGTCGACGCTGGTCAGGTCCACCACGCCGGTCAGCACCAGGCGCACCGCTTCTGTGGCGCTGGTCAGGTTGTCGGAGGTCAGCTTGGCCTGCGCGGTGGCGTCGAACTGGTCGAAGAAGGCCGTGGTGCTGCCCTGCGCCAGCGATGCGGTTACCAGTTCGGTCAGCGGGGTGATGTTGGCCACGGCGGTGGTGCCGGTGCCGGCCTCGACCACTGAATGCAGCGTGGTGCCGTCAGGCGTCTTGACGCTGAGCACGCATGGGCGCGTGGCGCCACCGATGCTGAGCGTGAAGCTTCCGTCCGCGGCGGTAGTGGCCGTGCCGCTGCCCGTTGCGCATTTGGCCTGGACCGTGGCACCGCCCAACGCCGCGCCCACGGCTGCGGTGCCGGTGATCCTTGTAGCGGCGGGTGCCGTGGTCGTGGAGTCTCCTCCGCCGCCTCCGCAGGCCGTCAGTACGGCCGCCGCCAGACCCGTCAAAAACAGATGTTTTGTTTTCATCCCTGTATTGATTTCTGTGGTTTTTGTTATGGCAGGGCGCTGCGTGATGGAACACTGGCTCATGCAGGACCTCGCCCACGGGGCGGCTTACCCGCCCCGCGGGCGCGATTTTCCGTGAGGTGCCTGATGGCGGCCAACCCGCGTTGAGGTGATTGACAAACCACGCGCGGCGTGGCGGGCGGCTTGCCGCCAAGGAAGGACCAATCAGGCAGCCGCCCGTACCAGCCCCGGCCAGGTTGCCGTGGGCGCGAGCGTGCGGCCGCCAGCGCGGCAATCTTCGAGCAGCCGCATGGCGTCGATGCCGAACCAGTCGTGCCAGGCGCGCGCCAGCGCGTTGGCTGAACGCAGGCCCGCATGCGTGGCCAGCTGGTCCAGCGCGGGCACCAGGCCGCCGGCGCTGGCCAGCGCGTGCAGCGCATGCGCGGCGCGTTGCTCGCGCAGCAGCGGATGCAGCGCCTCGCCTTCGGCAAAGAGGCGCGCGCGCACCAGGCGCGCTGGCACTTGCCATTGCGCCGCCAGGCGCTCGGCGTTCCAGTCGGTGTCGGGGCGGGAAAAGACCAGGCCGGCGAACTGGCGCGACCACGGGCGTTCGGCGGGCTTGCCGGCCAGGCGCGGACAGTCGCTGTCCGGCACGGCGGTCAGGACGATGGCGCAGGGTTGCTGCCAGGTGCCAGGCAGGTCGCAATCGAAGTGGGCGAAGGCGTGCACCACGAACGGATCGCCGGGCCGCACTTCGCGCCGCGCGTTGGCATCGCGCAGGCTGGCGGTGCCGTGCAGGGCTTGCACATGGACGGCAAAGGGAAAGCGCAGGCGGGCAAAGCGGACGTGGTGACGGCTGACAAGCGGCATGCGGAAAACGACCCGGAAGCTGGCGGCGGTGCGGCGGGTAACTGTCGCAGGATTCCGCGGGCGGCGCAAGCCGCGGACAGCGGTTTAAGGCCGGCCCGGCCCCTGGTTGGCGGCCGCGTTACAGGTCAGACATCCCGAAGTGGCGCAGCCGTGGCAGGTCGGTCACGCGGATGCTTTGGTACGACAGGTGCACCATGCCCGCATCGGCCAGCCGGCGCAGCGCCTGGTTGACGCGCTGGCGCGAGAGCCCGGTGAGCAGGCCGATCTCTTCCTGCGACAGCTCCAGGACCGGGCTGGTGCGCGGATACAGGTCCGGATGGAACAGCTGGGCGATGGCCTGCGCCACGCGCGCATCGGCACCCAGCAGGCGGTCGTTCTGCACGGTGGCGATGAACTGGCCCATGCGTTCGTTGAGCTGGCGCACGACAAAGCTGGCGAATGGCAGGCTCTGCGCCAGCAATGTGTTGAAGACCGGCTCGGGCACCAGCAGCACCTGCGAGTCGCGGATCGCGATCACGTCATAGCGGCGGTCTTCGCGCTTGATCACGCTGCCTTCGCCGCACCAGCCGCCGGCCGGCACGCCAGAGAAGGTGCAACCACGGCCATCCGGCGTGTACACCGCCAGCTTGATCAGGCCGCTGTCGACGCCGATCCAGTGGCGCGAAGGCTCGCCGCGCCGGGCGATGAAGCAGCCCGCGGCAAAGGACTGCAGCAGGGTTTCGCGCGCGGCAAGGGCTTGGTGTGCCGGGGCCAGTTCGCCGAACCAGGCATGGCCGGCGAGCACCGCGGCGGGCGCCGGGGCGGGGAGGGAAGTGGGGTGTGCGGGTTCGCTCATGGCGCGGACGGGCGGGCTGCGCCGCATCCTGTAAGAATCGTGTAAGCCTTGCCTGGCGCGGGTTTGCGGCAGCTTTGTCGCCTCGACGACAGTGCGCCGGCGTGTGCGATGATAGCCTTGTGCCGGAAAAAGTGACAGCGCCGCAAGGCGCCCGAATGACAGCGCCCGATTGACCCGATAAGGCGGAGACACCAGCAATGCCAACCGATTTCGACAGCGGCCTGGCCCGCAACGCGGCCAATTTCGTGCCGCTGACTCCCATTGATTTCCTGGTCCGCGCCGCCGAGGTGTATGGCGACCGCCTGGCCATCGTGCACGGCCCGCTGCGCCAGAACTGGCGCGACACCTATGCGCGCGCGCGGCGCCTGGCCAGTGCGCTGGCACGCGCCGGCGTCGGCAAGGGCGATACCGTGGCCGCGCTGCTGCCGAATACGCCGGCGATGGTGGAAGCGCATTTCGGCGTGCCGATGGCCGGTGCCGTGCTCAATGCGCTGAATATCCGCCTCGATGCCGCCAACCTGCTGTTCATGCTGCGCCATGGCGAGGCGCGCGTGCTGCTGGCCGATACCGAGTTTGCCGACGTGGCGCGGCAGATGGCGCTGGAGCTTCCGGGGCTGAAGGTGATTGCCGTGCACGATGTGCTGGGCCCGCAGGCGGCGCCGTTCGGCGAGACCGATTATGAAGCCTTCCTCGCCGGCGGCGACCCGTCGTACACATGGCAACTGCCTGCTGACGAGTGGGACGCGATCGCGCTGAACTATACGTCGGGCACCACCGGCGATCCCAAGGGCGTGGTCTACCATCACCGCGGCGCGGCCATCAATGCCATCTCGAACATCCTTGAGTGGGACCTGCCCAAGCATCCGGTCTACCTGTGGACGCTGCCGATGTTCCACTGCAACGGCTGGTGTTTCCCGTGGACGGTCGCGGCGCGCGCGGGCGTCAACGTGTGCCTGCGCAAGTTCGAGCCCAAGCTCGTGTTCGACCTGATGCGCGACGAGGGCGTGACCCACTACTGCGCCGCGCCGATCGTGCATACCGCGCTGGTCAACGCGCCCGCTGCGTTGCGCGAGGGCGTGCGCGGGCCGGTGCGCGGCATGGTGGCCGGCGCCCCGCCGCCGGCCGCGGTGCTGGCGCAGATGGAGGCGATGGGCTTCGAGCTCACCCATGTCTACGGCCTGACCGAGGTCTATGGCCCGGCCGCGGTCTGCGCCGAGCAGGACGACTGGAGCACGCTGTCAGAGCAGGACCGCGCGGTCAGGAAGGCGCGCCAGGGGGTGCGCTATCACCTGCAGTCGCAGGTGGCCGTGCTCGATCCCGATTCGATGCAGCCGGTTGCGGCCGATGGCGAGACCATCGGCGAGATCATGTTCCGCGGCAACATCTGCATGAAGGGCTACCTGAAGAACGAGAAGGCCACGCGCGAAGCCTTCGCCGGCGGCTGGTTCCATACCGGCGACCTGGGCGTATGCATGCCCGACGGCTACATCAAGATCAAGGACCGCAGCAAGGACATCATCATTTCCGGCGGCGAGAACATCTCGAGCGTGGAAGTGGAAGACGCGCTCTACCGGCATCCTGCCGTGCTGGCCGCCGCGGTGGTGGCGCAGCCCGATGCCAAGTGGGGCGAGACGCCGTGCGCCTTTGTCGAACTGAAGGACGGGGCCAGCGTCAGCGCAGAAGAACTGATCGCGCATTGCCGCACGCTGCTGGCGGGCTTCAAGGTGCCCAAGGCGGTTTACTTCGGACCGTTGCCCAAGACCTCCACCGGCAAGATCCAGAAATTCGAGCTGCGCCGCAAGGTGAAGTCGGATTCGGCCATCGACGTCTGAAACGCAAGCGGCGCCATACGGCGCCGCGTCCGTTCAGCGCGCCCGCACCTCGGGCGGCGTTGCGGTCCTGGGCGGTTGATGCCAGTCCGGGCCGATGTCGGGGAAGACCTCGCATTCGCCGCGCACGATGCTCTCGATGGTGGCGCATACGCATTCGGTGCCGCGCGGTCCCACGCAGACCAGGCTGCGCGGATGGTCGCTGTGCTGCGGAATGGCGTAGACCCGCATGCCCTCGCGGAACAGCGGGTGCTTGGTGAGGCGTTCGTTCATCAGTTCAACGAAGCGCTGGGGCGTGACGACCGGCTTGTCCATTGCATGCTCCTGCGGCCCTGGCCACCGTACCCGTTTCTTGGGGCGGCATGGCGACCAGGTCAGTAAAGGCCAGGAAGATGACAGGCAGGTGGCAGAAAAGCGCACCGGGCAGCAGCGCGTGCCCGGGACGTGGCCGGAATGAAGAATCGCGGGCAATGCATCACCCGCGTTGCCACTGCCACGCTTCCAGACTAGGTCACGCGGCGCGTAGTGCAAGTGAATCGCGGAATTTCGCGGGTATCAGGTGATGCGCAGTTCGCCTGCGGCGCGTGGGCCGTTCAGGATGCCGTTGCCGGCGGCCCAGCACGCGGCTTCGGCTTCCGCATAGGACCGGTAGGTGCCCGGTGCCGCGACCGTGCAGTCCTCGTCGGCGGCGCCGCACCGTTCTTCCATGACGATGCGCCAGGTGAACTGGCCCGGTGCGTCCTCGAGGACATGGAGCACCAGGGTGCGGTGATTGTCGGTCAGCGTGAGAGGCAAAGTCGACATGGGTGTCTCCCGTTCGCAGGTAGGCGCATTGATGCTAGCAAGTGCCAGCCGCAAATGCCATGAGGCATTGCGGGCGCGCCATGGCAAGATACGGCCTTTGCGGCAATCGCCGCGCCGGATCTTGTCGCCTGAACATGCCTCTCTCGCCCGAGCTCAACCAACGGATCGCCGCCCTGACGGCACATTACGATGCCGTCGTGCTGCCGCTGTGGACCGCCTCCGGCTGGAATCCCGACCTGCTGCTGCCCTATGAAGCGCTCGACGGCGCCAGCGCCGCGCCGCTGCCGCCGTCGCGCTATCGCGCCATGGCGTGCGCGCGCCAGCTGTACGTGTTTTCGCTGGCGGGCCAGCAGGGGCATGCCGATACCCTGTTCGGCTCGTTGCAGGCCTACTTCGGCAATGGAGAGGGCGCGTGGATCTACAGTGTCGACCCTGCCGGCACGCCGCTCGACAGCACACGCGACCTCTATACCCATGCCTTCGTGATCTTTGCCTGCGCCGCGTATTACGCGCGCTTCGGCAACGCGGATGCGCTGGAGGTGCTCGATGAAACCGTCGACATCGTCGAGGATCGCTTCGCCGACGGACAAGGCCTGTACCACGCCGCACTGACCGAACACTTCCGGCCCAAGGGGGCGGGCGTGCTGCAGAACCCGGTCATGCACCTGACCGAGGCCTACCTGGCCGCGCTGGATGCTACCGGCGACGAGTGGTATGCGGAACGGCTGCGCGAGATTGCGATGGCGGTGCACGAGCGTTTTGTCGATACCGCCAGCGGCTGCGTGGCGGAGCTGCCGCAAGGCAGCGCGGATAACCGCATCGAACCGGGGCACCAGTTCGAATGGTTTTCGCTGGTGGCCGGAAGGCCCGCGCTGTTTGGCGATCTGCCGCTATCCGATGCCCTGCGCCGCGCTTTCGCGTTCGCGCAGCAGCATGGCGTGGCGGCGGGCACGCTGGGCGTCTGCGCCGCGCTGGATGCGGGCGGCGCGCGGATCGACGGCACCGAGCGCATCTGGGCGCAGACCGAGTTCGCGCGCGCGCTGGCAGTGGAAGGCTCGGCGCAGTCGCTGGCTACGCTGGCAGACTGGGCCGCGCAGTTCCGCAACCGTTTCCTGTCCGCGCAAGGCTGGCATGAGTGCCTGGCGCCGACCGGCGACGTGGTGCGTGCGGAGATGCCCTCGACCTCGCCCTATCACCTGGCGACCTCTTACCAGGCGCTGGCTGCGGCGGCAGGGCTGCAATGGCCCGCACCGGCTGCATGACCCACGGGCCAGGGCGTTGTCAATTCTTTGCAGTTGCCGGGAAAGCGCGCGTCTACACTCAAGCCCGCGCTCCGGCCCGCATCGCAATCCTTCTCAACTACGTGGTCGTCGTTCTGAAGTTGCGGGCCGGGGCGCGCCTGCCCTGGCTCAGCGCGCGCTAGCCTGCTGCAGTCGTTCGGAATGCCGGGCCGGCTGAGGGCGCTGCGACGAGGGTGAAGGGGCATTGGCCTGGATCAGGCCAGCGCCGGCCGGCTTGACGCGGACAGCCATTTGCTCGACGCGCTTCTGCGCCTGGGTCTCGGCGTGGTCGTTCAGGATCAGGCACAGCAGCGTCAGCAAGGCTGCCGCGATCATGCTCAGCGCAATCCAGGCCAGGCAGTGCTTGCGTTCCATGGTGGCGGACAGTGGGGCGTCATTGGTGCGCGAAGTTTAAGCGCGCGTACGCCGGGCGATTGTCAACCTTTGCAAACGCAGCCGCTTTGCAGGCCTTCCGGCCGTCGTCCTTATTCCGTGACGCCGTGCTCGTGCAGCAGCCGCTCGCATTCCTCGAGCATGTCGTAGGCGAACGCGGACTGGTAGTTGGGGTCTAGCGCTTCCATCATCTCGTGCGCGGCATAGAGGCCGGCTTCGCGCGACAGGGTCTCGGCGAGCTGCCGCGCAAACTGGTCGCTCAGTTCGGACAGCAGGCGCCGTTCCGACAGCGGCAACTGCAGCTTGGAGCGCGACAGCCATTCGCCGGCCAGCGTGGCGCCCTGGGCATCGGTCATCCACTTGCGGTGTTCGTAGTAGGCCGACAGGCGTTCCGCGGCCAGCGCGAACAGCAGCGCCTTGCGGGTATTGAAATCGATCCGGCGAGGTGGGGCGAGGGGCATGCTTGCAGCTGGGTGCGGACCGGCGCAGCGGGCCGGCCGTGGTCATGTCGAAGGCGGTCAGGCGGGCGCGGCGCCGGCCTGCGCAAAGCGCGAAGCCAGCCAGGCGCCGATCTCGGCAATCTCTTCCAGGCAGACCGCATGGCCCATCGGATAGGTGTGCCATGTCACCGGATTGGGCCGTGCCTGCACGAAATCGCGTGCGGCCACGCCCATGGCCAGCGGCACCACGTCGTCCTGCGTGCCATGGGCGGCGAACACCGGCGTGGCCGCGTTGGCCGGGTTGGCTTCGGCAGCGAGCGTCGCCGGTGCGGGGATGTAGGTGGACAGCGCAACGATGCCGGCCAGCGGCTCCGCGTGGGTCAGCCCGGCGGTGTAGGCGATGGCGCCGCCTTGCGAGAAGCCGGCCAGCACGATGCGCCCGGTCGGGATGCCGCGCGCATTTTCTCGTGCGATCAGCGCGCGGATGGCCTCACAGGATGCGCGGATGCCGGCCTCGTCGGCGCGGCGGCCTGCCTGGTCCAGGGAAACGATGTCATACCATGCCGGCATGACATAGCCGCCATTGCAGGTCACCGGTATTGCCGGCGCATGCGGGAAGATAAAGCGTACGCCCGGCGCGGCCGGCAGCCGCAACTCGGGCACCACCGGGGCGAAGTCGCTGCCATCGGCGCCCAGTCCGTGCATCCAGATAACGGCGCAGCCGGGATTGGGCGCGGTTTCAATTTCGATCGCGGGCAGCAGTTCGCTCATGGGGCCGGTTCCTGTGGAGGGTTTGCCTGCGCCACGCGGACGTCAGGCAGCGCGAGTATCGCACAGGTCCGGACCTTCATTGGCGCATGCCCGGGCACGCGCCAATGCATGGGGGCGGCTTCAGGCCGCGGACGGAACGATCGGCACCGTGGTCAGGCCGGGCGTGCGCGCCGGCAGCTCGGGCATGGCGGGCGGTGTGGCGCGGCGCTTGTCGACCACGTCTTCGACGCCCTTGGCCGCGACATCTTCCAGGAACGCCACCATGTCGCGGTAGTAGGCGACCTGCATCTGTGCCTCGAGCAGGCGCCGTTCGGCCTGGAATAGCGTCAGCCTCATGTCTTGCAGTTCCCTTTCGGCGATTTTTTCCGGGGTCGGCGGACTGAACAAGTTTGCAAGCCAACGCATGGCAGTACCTCCAGTGCTGTCAACAGCGAGTTTGCGGGCTTTCGCCATGAGGACAAATATAGACAAGAAATCGCGACAGCGTCCCTCGGACACTTGGCCGTGGCGCCTCGCCCACAAGGATGATTGCCGCTTGCGGGACTCTACGTTAGATTAATCGGCCATGATGTGCCCGGCATCACGCGCTTGCTGCAATGGCGCTTCGGGGCCGATTGCGTGTGCGTGCATGAAGCGCAGGATCGGCGGCCAGAAGGTGTCGATATGCTCCGGCAATATGGCCGCATCGTGCGGCATGGCATCGTGCATGACCAGCGCATGCAGATGCCTGGCGGCGCTTGCCACGCGCTCCGCGTGGGGCGGCACGATGACCACGTCGTCACGGCTGTGCACCACCAGCAGCGGCCGTTCCAGCTTGCTGGCGCGCGCCGCGTTGTTCCACGGATCCGGCAGCAGCCACGCAGCCCATGCGGGAATGCGCCCGGTCTGCACCGCGGCCAGCCGCGCCGAGCTGAAGCCCGCGGCTATCACATAGCCATCCGGCTGTGGATCGAAACGCCGCGCCACATCGAGCAGGATGCCCGATCCCAGCGAATGTCCCAGCACCACGCGCCGTTTCGATTGCGGGGTGGCGGCGATGAACTGTCCATAGGCAACCAGTGCATCCTGCCGCAGCCGGCGCACGCTTGGCCGCCCGGTGCTGCGCCCATAGCCGCTGTAGTCGAACACATAGGAAGCGATGCCCGCATCGGCCAGCATGGCCTGCACCGGCGCCCAGTCCGGCAGGCATTCGTTGTCGCCGTGGCACACCAACAGGGCCGGTGCCTCGGGGTCTGCCACCGGCATGAAGGCCGCGTGGAGGATGCGGTCGCCGCTGGCGAAGGTGGCGTGCCGCACCATAGGGGCTGAATTGTCGGGGGGCTCCGCCAGGCTTGTCTCATCCGTCGGCGTGACAAAGGCTTTGCGCTCCAGCGCACGAAACAGCAGATGCCGCGCGACCCCGGCCACCACGGCCATGCCTGCTGCCGCGGCCAGCCATCGGTGACGCGCGCTTTGAGAAGGGGGGCTGGGGTCGGGATTCATTTTCTTCAGGCTAGCAGGCCGGGCTCTGCAAGTGAAGAATTGTTCATTCGGAAGCGCTTTTCCCGGGCGGGTGAAAGCGGCTATCCCTTCGATAGAAATCTTTTTCCTTGACTATCTACCTATCAGTAGATAGCATTCAATCCATGGCACCGCTGCACCGCCAAAGAAAGCAACAAGGCGCGGAAAGTGGCGATTCCATTGCATGACCTGAGTGGTCATTTTTTCAGGCCCGGAAGTCTATCTACTAGTAGATGCGAGCCTGGAAAGCGACCCACTGAATCGCCACCAACACAGAATTTGACGCGATCCCGAACCATCGCACCCCAGGAGCCCATCATGACCAAGACCGCCAAGACCATGATCACCGCCGCCACCCTTGCCGCCGCGCTCGTCGGCGGTGTGGCGCAGGCCGCCAGCGTGAACGCCAACGCCGGCGACAAGTACGGCTACAGCTATCGCGTCGGCAGCGCCGATGCCTTTACCGACGGCGCCCGCACCGGCAAGTTCGACCCGTTCACGGAGGGTGCGCGCAGCGGCAAGTTCGATCCGTTCACCGAAGGCGCACGCGTCGGCAAGACCGACCCGTACACGGACGGCTTCCGCACCGTGGCTGGCCTGGACCGCATCGGCGTCTCGGCCGAGCCGGCCCGTAGCTTCGACCCGTACACCGACGGTGCGCGCGTCGGCAAGGCTGATCCCTACACCGACGGCGCCCTGGCCTGATTGCCGCCGGCATCGGCCGGCGGCCCACAACTTACGATGGCGGCACGTGGCCGCCGTCCGATGGAGTCCATCATGAGTTTGCGTGACAGCATCCTGTTGCTTGGCGGATGGCTGGTACTCTGCGTGACGAGTGGCTCGATGATTACCTTCGCCGCGCAGGTCCTGCCTGGCTAACGCCCATGTAGTGCACTGTGCCCCGAGGCTAGGGAATTACCCCAGCCCCGGGGCATTTCAACTTGAGCGTCTATCTTCGCGTAGATAAACTGCTTGCATGAAAACCCAATCCGTACGCGAGCAATTGCTCGAGCACACCCTGATCCTGATCCGGCGGCGCGGCTTCAACGGCTTCAGCTACCGCGACCTGGCGGAACTGGTGGGCGTGAAGACCTCCAGCATCCACTATTACTTTCCGACCAAGGAAGACCTGGTCCAGGAAGCGGTGAAGGAATACAGCGCCCGCCTGGCCGAGCGCATCAACGGCATCGATACGACGCTGCCGGTCACCGAGCAGGCCGCCATCTATCTGGCGCCATTCCGCGCCAGCTGCGGCTCGGACCAGATCTGCCTGTGCGGCATGCTGTCGACCGAGACGCTGTGCCTGCCCGAATCCGTGCACAAGATGCTGCAGGGCTTCTTCCTGCTGAACGAGCAATGGCTGGCCGGGCTGCTGGAGCGGGCCCAGCCGCATCGCAGCACGCCGTTCCCGGTGCCGCCGGCGCGGCTGGCGCAGGTGGTATTCGGCTCGCTGCAGAGCGGGCTGATCGCGGCACGCCTGTTCGGCACATCGGACCGCGTTGAAGCCGCTGCCGACACGCTGATGGCTGCGGTATCCGGTTGAGTTTGCGCGCGATATCAGTGGCGCGTCTGAAGCCGTCATGGGGTGCAAGCCGCATGGCGGTTTTTTTATTTGCCTCGCGCGCCCGCCGCTTTTCGGCATATCGCTTCAGAAACAAGAGCTTAGAGCGTCATGGAAGGGGGCTATCGCAGTCATAGAAATGTTTTTCCTTGACTCTCTACCTAGTAGTAGATAGTATCAAGTCCATGGAAGCGCTGCACCGCCACCGACAAGCAAGACCAGGCGGAACGCAGGGTCCCATTGCACGACCGGAAGCGGTCATTTTTTTGAGACCGGTTATCTATCTACTGATAGATGCGGAATCGGAAGAAGGACTGCAACAGCCACTGATACCGAATTTGACGCGATCCCGAACCATCGCACCCAGGAGCCCATCATGACCAAGACCACCAAGACCCTGATCACCGCCGCCACCCTTGCCGCCGCGCTCGTCGGCGGTGTGGCGCAGGCCGCCAGCGTGAACGCCAACGCCGGCGACAAGTACGGCTACAGCTACCGCGTCGGCAATGCCGATGCCTTTACCGACGGTGCCCGCACCGGCAAGTTCGACCCGTTCACGGAGGGTGCGCGCAGCGGCAAGTTCGATCCGTTCACCGAAGGCGCACGCGTCGGCAAGACCGACCCGTACACCGACGGCGCGCGCACGATCGCGGCCACGGTGCCGGCCGACAGCTACGGCTACAACTACCGCAGCGGCAAGGCCGACCCGTTCACCGATGGCGCCCGCGTGGGCAAGCCTGACCCGTACACCGACGGCGCCCGCACGGTTGCCGGCCTGGATCGCAGCGGCGTGTCGGCGGCGCCGGCCCGCAGCCTCGACCCGTACACCGACGGTGCGCGCGTCGGCAAGGCTGATCCGTACACCGACGGTGCCCGCACGGTAGCCGGCCTGGACCGCAGCGGCGTGTCGGCCGGGCCGGCCCGCAGCTTCGACCCGTACACCGACGGTGCGCGCGTCGGCAAGGCTGATCCCTACACCGACGGCGCCATCGCCTGAGAGCCGGCCGGCCTGGCGCCGGCCATCGACATACACCGGGCCGCCACGGTGCGGCCCCGCTTCAGGAGTTGATCATGCGTTGGCGTGACACTGCGCTGATCCTGGGCGGATGGGTAGGACTTTGCCTGGCAAGCGGGTCCCTCATCACGCTGATCGCACAAACGCTGCCGGCCTGAATGGCCCGGTGGCAAGCCGAGGAGTGGATGCCATGACTACCCCAACCGTACGCGAGCAACTGGTCGAACACGCGCTGGTGCTGATCCGCCGCCGGGGGTTCAACGGCTTCAGCTACCGCGACCTGGCCGAGCTGGTCGGCGTCAAGACCTCGAGCATCCACTATTACTTTCCGTCCAAGGACGACCTGGTGCTCGAAGCGGTGCGCGAATACAGCGCGCGCAAGCGGGCACGGCTGCAGGCCATCGATACCAGCCTGCCGTGCGCCGAGCAGGCGCGGCAATACCTGCAGCCGCTGCGCGATGGCGCCTGCACCGACCAGGCCTGCGTGGTGGGCATGCTGTCGGCCGACGTGCTGGCCATGCCTGACACCGTGCGCGCCGCGATGCAGGACTTTACCCGCCTTAACGAGCAATGGCTGGCGCGCCTGCTCGAACAGGCCGCCGCCCGGGGCGCGGCGCCCCCGTTTGCGCTGCCGCCGCAACAGTTGGCGCAAGTGATATTCGGGGCGCTGCAGAACGGGCTGATCAGCGCGCGGCTGTTCGGTACGTGGGATCGCGCAGATGCCGCGGCGGCGCTGCTGGTCAGCGCCATGCCAGTGGAAGAGGCGCTAGCCGAAGCGTGATCCGGCGCGTGCGACCGCATCGCATACCCATTGCGGATCGTCATGCGGCAGGTCATGCCCGGCCCAGTGGTGCGTCAGCAGGGGCACGTCCCAGGCCTGCGCGATGCGCGCCGAACAGGCCGGGTTGACCAGGCGGTCCGCCGCCGAGGCCAGCAGCAATACCGGACAGCGCGGCGGCTCGGCCGGTGCGCAGTAGCGCGCGGCGGCCAGCAATTGCGCCAGCGCCGCCTGCCGGCTGACCGGTGCGTCCGCCGCGATGGCCTGCCACTGCGCAACATCGGCGGCCTGCGTGTCGGTGCGCGCGCAGGTGATGGCGTGGATGGTCGGCTCGCAATACGCGCGATCCCGCCAGCGCTGCGCCACGCGCAGCAGCCTGCCCCAGTTGCGCGGACGCAGGCGTTGCACCGGCGTGCAGAAAGGCCGCATGCTGGTGTTGACCAGCACCAGGCCGCTCACTTCCTCCGGATACGCGCTCGCCCACTCGGTCGCAGCCATCGCCCCCAGCGACATGGCCAGCACGCGGTACGGTCCCGGCGCGCCGGCGGCGCTCAGCTGGCGCCGCACCGCCGTCACCATGTCGCGCACGCGCCACGGCGCGGGCTGCGCCGACAGCGCGCCATTGCCGGGCAGGTCAGGCAACAGCGGGCGTCCCAGCCCGGCCGCCTCCCAGCGCGCCGGCAGCGTTCCCCAGTGACGCGATTCGCGCGTCAGTCCCCGCAAGAATACCCATCGGCTCATGGCGGCTCCGTGTGCCAGTGCGCGCGTGCCTGCCGCAGCAGTTCGTCGCGCTGCGCGCCGCGGGGCAGCCAGCGGTCCGACGCAAAGGCGATGCGGCCCAGAAAGTCGAACAGGCTGACATGCCGGCGCAGCACGCGCGCGGTGCGGTGCGCCTTGATCGGGTTGAAGATGCCCTCGCGCGAGAACAGCTGGCGCGGGTTTTTCTTGATCCACAGCCACGAGCCCAGCTCCAGCGTCATCGGCAGGAACAGGTTGCCGCGCGGGGCCAGGTCATAGGCATGGTCCCACAGGTCGCCGTGCAGCAGGTACTGGTGGCTCTGCGGCTCGAAGGTATAGCCATGATGCGGGTGGGCCTGCTCGAACAGGGTCTTGAGCAGGTACATCTCAGCCAGGTGCGGCATCGGCCGGCGCGTGCGCGCGTACGGAAACCAGATGCTGTCGCGCCAGCCGTAGCCGGAATGGCAATCCACCGCAAAGCTGAGCGGGCGCGGCAGCAGTTCCTGCCGGACCACGCGCAGCAGGGCGCTGCTTTCGAGCTCCATCGGCGCGCCGGCGGCGCCGCGGTACCATGGCAGCCAGGCGCCGATGCGCTGCCCGCCGGCCAGGAAGGGCACGCGCGCGTCGGCATCCTGCGGGCCGTTGCGCATCAGGTCGACGCCGTTGGGGTTGGCGCGCGTGCCGGCCCACATGCCGCCCGGGTTGACGATGGGCATGAACACCAGCCGCACCGCTTGCAGTTCGCGGTGCAGCAGTTCGTCCCAGGCGAGGCGCGACAGCACCGAGCGCAGGTAATCCAGCACCAGCTGCGTGCCGATGCGCTCCAGCCCGTGAATGCCGCCGAAGATGCCGATGGCCGGCGCGAGCGGGTCGCGGCTGCCGAGCGTGGCGACATGCACGCCAAAGCGGTGGCCCTGGACGGTGGTTTCGCACACCACCTGCGTATCGAGCACGTGGCTCCCGGCATCCAGCAAAGTCCGCAACTGGTCATATTCCGGGAAGTCGGCGCGCGGGTGCATGGGTCAGGCGGCCGGCACGCCTGCCGCCGCGAACAGCTGCATGACCGGCCAGCCACGCGCCCCGGCTGCGTCGCGCAGGGTCGGGTCGGGATTGACCGCGACCGGGTGGCCGACGCTCTCCAGCAGGGGCAGGTCGTTGCGCGAGTCGCTGTAGAAGGTGGCGTTGGTCAGTTCCGCGTGCGCAAGGCCAAGCGTATCGAGCCACGCCAGCACGCGCAGCACCTTGCCCGGCCCGTAGGCAGGCACCCCGGCCAGCGCGCCGGTGAATTCGCCGTGCACGTCGTGCTCGGCCTCTACCGCCAGCAGGTGCGGCACGCCCAGTTCGCGCGCGATCGGCTCGGTGATGAAGCGGCAGGTGGCGGTGACGATGCAACACAGGTCGCCGGCGCCGAGATGGCGGGCCAGCAGCTCTCGCGTGGCGGGCGGAATGGCGGGCACGATCACGTCGCGCATGAAGTCTGCGCGCCATTGCGTCAGGCGCTGGCGCGGATGGCGTGCCAGCAACCCCAGCGCAAAGCGCGCATGGGCGGCAAAGTCAAGGCGCCCGGCCTGGTAGGCGGCCAGCCAGCGCGCGTTGTGCGCGTCGATCTCGGCCGCGTCGGCGCCGCCGACGGCGACCAGGTAGCGCGCCCATTCGTACTCGCTGTCCAGCGGCAGCAGGGTGTGGTCCAGGTCGAACAGGGCGAGGCGAGGTGCGGCAGGCATGCGGGAGGGCTCCGTAGGCGAAACCGCCAAGCTTGGCGCGGCGCGGTGACCGCGCGGTGATGAAGGACCGAAGTTTTCCGATGCCGGCATCGGCGGCTGCAATGCGGCAGGCCTGGGCGCTTTTTCCACCATGCGTTGCTTCAGGCAGCCTGGACCGCGGCGGCCGGTTGGTCCAGCGCCACGCAATCCAGGAAGGCGCCGACCAGCCGCGTCTGCCGCCGGCTCTGCAGGCAATACAAGTATTCATGCAAGACCGGCGCGCCCGACGCAAACGGTACCACGCGCAGCAGCGGGTCGCGCGGCACCTCGCCCAGCGGCACCACGCTGGCGCCCAGGCCCTGGCGGATCGCCTCGTAGATGGCCTCGCGGCTGCCGATCACGGTGTGCGGCGGCAATTCCAGCCCGCAGGCCGCCAGCGCGGTTTCGATCGTCTTGCGGGTCATCGAGCCGTGCTCGCGCACCAGCAGGTGATAGCCGCGCAACTGCGGCAGGTCGATCTGCGCCAGCCGCGCCAGCGCATGGTCGGGATGGACCACGAGCACCATCGGGTCGCTCGCCAGCCGGATGCAGGCCAGGCGGTCATCGTCCACCGGATGCGAGGACACCGCCGCGTCGATGCGGTACTCGAACAGCGCTTCGAGCATCTGTTGCGAGTTGCCGATATCCAGGCTCACGTCGATCGCCGGGTAGCGCTGCCGGAACGCCGCCACCGCGCGCAGGATGTAATACGGCCCGGTGGCGCCGATACGCAGGTTGCCAAAGCGCAGGTTGCCCGCGTTGCGCAACAGGTAGTCGGCATTGCCTTCCTGCTGCATCAGTTGCTCGACCACCGGCATCAGGGCCACGCCCACGTCGCTCAGGTCGACGCGGCTGGCGCGGCGATGGAACAGCTCCACCCCGTAGCTTTCCTCGAGCTGGCGGATGCGTCCCGTGACCGTGGGCTGGCTCACGCGCAACTGCCGCGCCGCCATGGTGATGCTGCCCTGGCGCGCCACTTCGAAAAAGGTCATCAGCAGGTCGCCTAGCATGATCATCCGCGCGGAGTTGGGGGGAAGGGTCCGGACCGGGCCGGACGACCGCGCAGTCTAGCGGCCCAATATGACAAAACGGCTACGCCCGCCCGGGCCGGTCCGCTTGGGACCGGCCGGGGCGGGGCCTGGCGTTGTGCCGGGTCGACGGGTTGCGTCAGCCGGCCGCGCCCATCGCCGGATCCGACACGCCGTCCTTGCCGGTTTCGATGCGCCCGGCAAAGCGGCGCGTAAAGCCGCCTTGCGCGGTGGTGACAGTGAAGTCGTACCAGTTGCCCTGGCGCGCCACCGGCCAGTGCTGCTGCAGCTGCATGCCGGCGGGCACCTCGTAGGTCCACGGGCCGTCCGTGCGGTAGGCGTTGGCCTGGACCGTGAAGGTGCAGGGTGCGCTGCCGGTGTTGATCATGTCCACGTACACCGCGGCGTTGGCGATGTCATAGCAGACCCGGATCTCCGGCGCGCTGGCTCCGGCCGCGGTCACCGCCGCCACGTCGCCGCGGAAGGCGCGGTGGAATCCGTTCGGGCCCAGCACCCACAGGTCGTACTTGCCGCCGTCGCTGGCAAAGACGTCCCAGCTGCCATGCAGCTCCTTGCCGGGCTCGACCATATAGCGGCGCGGCACGCGGTCCAGGTGCAGCCGGTCGTAGACGTGGAACACCGCCGTCGCCGTACCGGTGTTGCTGAACAGCAGCCACACCGCGCGCTGGTCGCGGGCGTCTTCGCGCGCGCTGACGTGCAGTTCATAGGGCAGGGCGCGCGACGGGCGCGTGCCGGAGTCCTGCTGCGGCATCTGCTGGCTGCCGGCCGGGGGCAGCGGCACCTGCGGCAGAACGCCCTGCGCGGTGCGGATGGCGTCGGCGCTTGCCTTGTCGCGGCTGGGCAAGTCCGGCAGGGGGTTGGTGTTGGGACTGACGAAATTGAAGGCCGAGGTCAGGTCGCCCGCCACCGCGCGACGGAAGCCGCTGATATTGGGCTCCGCCACGCCGAAGCGCGCTTCCAGGAAGCGCAGCACCGAGGTGTGGTCGAACACCTGCGAGTTGACCCAGCCGCCGCGGCTCCAGGGCGAGACCACGTACATCGGCACGCGCGGGCCGGGGCCGTAGGGGCGCTTGTCGACGTGGTACTCCGGCTTGAGCTGATCCGGGTCGAGGGTGGTGGCGCCAGCCAGCGTGTCGCCGTCATAGGCCGGCGCGCACGGCGGCGGCAGGTGGTCGAAATAGCCGTCGTTCTCGTCGAAGTTGATCAGCAGCACGGTCTTGCTCCAGACCGCGGGATTGGCGGTCAGGGCGTCGAGCACTTCCTGCGTGTACCAGGCGCCCTGCACCGGGCTGGACGGTCCGGGGTGCTCCGAATACGTGGCCGGCGCGACGATCCACGACACCTGGGGCAGCTTGCCCGCGGCGATATCGTCGCGCAGCGCCTGCAGGAAGCCGCCGTCGGGCATGGTGTTGGCCACGCCCTTGAGCAGCGGGCTGACCGCATCATCGGCGCTGGTGTACGGCGGATACGGGCTGCCGTTGGCCTGGTTGCCGCGCGCGGCATTGGCGTCGCGATATTGCTTGAAGCCCGCGAGCGGGTTGTCGGTGAAGTTGTCCGGCATGTTCTGGTAGACCTTCCAGCTCACGCCGGCGGTTTCCAGCCGCTCCGGGTAGGTCTTCCAGGTGTAGGGCGTGTTGGAGCCCGTGAACGAGTCGCCGCTGTTGTCGATCACCGGGCCGCCGAAGTCACCGGCCGCATCGTTGGTGCCGGTCCAGTGGAACAGGCGGTTGGGGTTGGTGCCGCCATGGAAGCTGCAGTGATAGGCGTCGCACAGCGTGAAGGCATTGGCCAGCGCCACCTGGAAATCCAGTTCGGCCTCGGTGTAGAAGCCCATCGACTGCGTCTGCTTGTAGGTGGGCCACTTGTTCATGCGGCCGAGGTCCCATGCGTTCTGCGCGTCCGGATAGGAGTGCGGGGTGCCGCTGACGCGCTGCGCATTGCCGGCGCTGCTGTCCAGGTGGTAGGGCAGCACGGTGCGGGTGGTGCTGCCGTTGGTATAGGTCTGCTGCCAGACGTTCAGGCCGCCCGCCAGCGGGATCGGGAAGCGGTCGCCAAAGCCGCGCACGCCGCGCAGCGTGCCGAAGTAGTTGTCGAACGAGCGGTTCTCCTGCATCAGGATGACCACGTGCTCGACGTCGCGGATGGTGCCGGTGGCGTTGTTGGCCGGGATCGCCAGCGCGCGGCGGATCGACGGCGGGAAGGCCGCCAGCGCGGCGGTGGCGGCGGCGCTGCCGCCGGCGAGCTTGAGGAAGTTGCGTCTGCTTTGGGGGTTCATTGGATTCGTGCCGGATGGTTGCGGGGAGGTAGACAGGCCAGGCCGGATTCAGGGCGCGCAGCGCAGCTGCGGCTTGACGGCCGGGGTCTCGCCAGGCTGGTCGCTGCCGTTCCCCTGGCCGGGGTTGCCGCCGGTGCCGGGCGCGCCGGGGGTGGTCGGCGCCGCGGCCGGAGTGCCGCTGGTGCCTTCGCCGGAGTCGCCGCCGCAGCCGGCGAGCGCCGCGCTCAGCAGCAAGGCGGCCAGCCAGTGCGGCCGGGCCAGGATGGAAGGTCGGAAGGTCATGGTGTCAATCTCCTGCAGGGGGATCGGGGTGTGGAGAGGGTCAAGGCCGGCCGGCACCCCGTTTCCGCCGGGGAAACGGGGCGCTGCCGGATTCGGGGATTCAGGGGTTCAGCGTCGACAGCGGCTGGCGTGCGCCGGTGATGGCCTTCAGCTCGTCGAGCGTCAGCACGCGCGTCCACATCGCCAGGTCGTTCAGGCCCATCACGCCCTTGAGCGCGCCCGGGTTGTTGCCGACGTAGTTGTGGGTGGCATCGTCGTTGACGCCCCAGCCGGTGCCGAGGCCAACCAGCTTGGTCACGTCGGTATTGGCGATCGCCTTGTTCTCGGTCTTCTGCAGGCCCAGCACCGGGTCGACGACATAGGCGCTGAAGCGCTTCGCCGCTGCATCCACCGACAGCGCCAGGTAGGCCCACTGATTGGCCGATACCTTCATGCCGTTGATGTCGTCGCGCTTGCCGCTGCCGCTGCCCAGGTTGAAGCGGATCTCGCAGCTGCCGAACAGGGCGATGGCGATGCCGGCATTGCCGCCCGAGATGTAGTTCTTGTTCGACAGGATCGGCTCGCCGGTGCCGTTGCCCTGGCTGCAGTCGGTGCGGAACCAGAGGCCGATGGTGAACTGCGGGCTTTGCACGATATCGGCCGCGTTGTGCTTCAGCAGGTAGCTGTCGATGCGCGAGTCCAGCTGCAGCGACTGGCGGCCGAAGTTGTCGGCGGCGAGCGTGCCGCCGTCGAGGCTTGCCACCCACGGGCCCAGCGTGGCCGCGTTCTTTGCATCGGCGAACGGCTTGCTGTCGAGGCTGAAATACGACGCCAGGCCAGTGAGCAACGACGGCATCAGCGTCACGGGTTTGACGTAGTGGATCTGCGCCAGGTACGACACCGGCACGTCGTTGCGCACCAGCGTGTAGTTGAACTGGTACAGGCCCGTGGGCATGTCGAAGCCCTTGTCGGTGAAGGTCCGCACCTCGGGTCCCAGCGCGGCGATCTGCACGCCGTCACGCAGCACGCGCGTGACGCCGTAGGCCGGGCTCGGATTCTGCCAGCTCAGCGTGATGGCGTCGTTGTACTGGCTGATGCTGGCGCCGATGGCGCGCACACCCGCTGTGCTGGTGGTCAGCGCGGAGCCGTCGAGGCGCGTTGCCGCGGGGTCGAGCGCGACGCCGGCGTGGGTCAGGATGGTCGGTACGATATCGGCTTCGGTCGGCAGCGCGGACAGGTCCGCCGGGGTGTCGGGGGCCGGGGCGCCGGGTCGGGCCAGCGCGCTGTTCAGGCTCTTGTTGGTGGCGAGGAACGCGGTGCGGTTCTCCACGGTCGGCACCGTGGTGGTGGCGCCGGTGGCATCCAGGCCGTGGCTGGTGGTGACCAGCACCAGCCAGTCCTCGCCCGGCTGCGCCTGGCGCCGCGCGGCCACGGCGGCGAGCAGTTCGCCCAGCGCCTGGTCGGTCTCGCCGAGCGCCGTGACATAGGCGCCGTTGCCGAAGCCGCTGGCTTGCGCGGCCTGCGCCGGGGCGCTGTACTGCGCGAACACCACGCCATAGCCGGATTGCACCTGGCGCACGGCATTCTGCGTGACGCAGCGGTCGACGCCCGCGCAATCGACCAGCGTATCGAGCACGCCGGCTTCCTGATCGGTCTTGAGCAGCACGGGCAGTGCCGGCGCACTGACCACCGCGCCTTGCTGCCCGCCGGCTTTGCCGGCTGCGCGCAGGTAGTGGAATACGGTCGGCGCGCGCAGTGCGGTGCTGCCGGTGTCGTCGTCGATGCCATGGCGGTTGGCCCAGGCGCCGGTCAGCACCGTGGCCCAGCTGGGCGCGTCGAGCGTGGGCTGGGCCGTAATGGTGCCGGGCATGCCGCCGGTGGCGGTCGGCACCAGGTTCAGGCTGGCCAGGTTGGGCAGCTCGCGCCGCAATACCGCGCCTTGCACCTGCGCATACGTGGCGCCGTCGACGCCGACCAGCAGCACGCGCGGGCCGCTGGCGCGGTCAGGCGCCGGAGCAGGCTTGCTGGTGTCGGTATCGTTGGGCGCGCCGGACGGCGCGCTGTCTTCGCCGCCGCAGCCTGCCAGCGTCGCGGCCAGCATGACTGCAACGGTGCCGGCCAGCGCACGCGCGCGCCCCATTCCCGCCAGCCAGCCCGGTGCAAGGTTCCCTGCCATCGTTCATTCCCCTGTTCATCTGCGTTGTTGTGCGCCGGCGGCAATGGCCGCGCGGTGGATTGCGTGTGCCGCAATGCGCTCGCAGAGTAAGAAGCGGGGTTGTCACCGTGGTGACAGCGGGGCAAAGAATGCTGATGGGGCTATTCGGATTCTTGAGGCGGTGCTGGCAAGTGCGGGCTAGGCCTGCGGCGTGCCGCCGGCTTCGTCGCCCACGCCAGCCTGCATCAACAGCACGGCGTCGCGCTTGTCCAGCAGGTGCTGGCGCAGGATATCGGCCATGCGCTTGCCGTCGCGGGCTTCGAGTGCCGCCAGCATCTCTTCATGGTCATGGATGGCGCTGTCCCATTTGGGCTTGCGGTAGTTGGAGCGAAAGCGCAGCGCCTGCAGCCGCCGGTTCACCGACAGGTAGGTCTGGCGCAGCGCCGCATTGCGCGCCGCCAGGTTGATGCGGTCATGGATCTGGTGGTTCAGGCGGTAGTAGGGCGGTTATCACATCCCGCGCAAGCGGGTGCTGACCGTCGGCGCGGGCCTGGCCTGCGCCGCAGGGCTGTGCTTTGGCTTCCTGACGTATAACGTGGCGCTGGTGCTGCTGTTCGGCGCGGCCTTTACGTTCTGCGTGGTGTTGCTGAATACCTCGATCTGGATCTTCGCGCCGGAACAGTATCCTACCCATGTGCGCGCGTTCGGCACCTCGCTGATCCTGGCGCTTGGCACGCTGGCGGCCATGTATGGCGTGTTTGCGCTGGCGGTGCAGTTCGCGCCGGAAACCTTCGGCCGCGCCATGGGCGAGACCGACGATGACGCCGAAGGCCAGCGCGAGGTCCGCGCCGAGACGGCCAACGCCAGCGCTTCCTGAAGCCTGCTGCACCCGCCAGTGTGCGGGCGCGGCTTGCCAGGCAATATTCTTGATCCAAAAGGAATCACCCAAGTCATGACAACCACCGATATCGACCGCGTCGCCCAGGCCTTGCTCAGCGGGCGGCGCGAACACCGCTGCGCCGATGCGCAAGCATTCGCCACGGCGCTCGCGAACGCCGAGCAGGCCTACGCGGTGCAGGCCATCGTCGCGCAGTCACTGGGCTGGCAAGCGCCCGGCGCCGCGTACTGGAAATCCGGCGGCCCCTCGCGCGAAGCCACGCTGACCCATGCGCGTCTGCCGGCGGCCGGGGTCTGGAACAGCCCAGCCAACGCCGGCGAGTGGCCCTTTACATGGCGCGGCATCGAGGCGGAGATCGCGCTGCGGCTGAGGCAGGGCGTGGACGCGGCGCAAGCCGCCAGCCTTGACTACGCGGGTGCGGCTGCACTGGTCGAGGCGATGGCGGTGTCCATCGAGATCGTCGATTCGCGCTGGCAGCAGTACGTGAAGGCACCCGCCTTGCTGAAGCTGGCGGATCTGCAGGCGCATGGCGCATTGGTACTGGGGGCGTGGCGCGACTATGCCGCGCGCGACTGGGCCAGCCAGCGCTGCCTGGTGCAGATCGGCACGCAGACCTTCGAGCGCCGCGGCACCCATGCGCTGGGCGATCCGGCCTACGGACTGGCTGAATGGCTGCGCCATGCCACGCGCGACGGGGCCCGCGTCGAGGCCGGCACGGTGGTCACTACCGGCACCTGGGTCGGCATCCTCGATGCTGCTGCCGGCGATCTGGTGACGGTGGCGTTCGATGGCATCGGCGAGGCTTCGGTCCAGCTCTGAGGCCCATTCAGCGGTGCGCGGGGCGTCAGCTGTGGAAGCCGACGCCTCGCATGATCAGCCGCAGCACCCACGCGGCCACGCCCAGCGCTGCCACGCTCGCGGCCCAGATCAGCACCAGCCAGCCGACGCGGCGCAGCCAGGTGCCGGTGCGGGTGCCGCTGTCCGTGTGCGGCGCGCCCATCAGTGATAGCCCTCGCCGTGGCGGACCTTGCCGCGGAACACGTAGTAGGCCCACACCGTGTACATCAGGATGAAGGGCACGATGAAGAGCGCGCCCACCAGCGCGAAGCCCTGGCTTTGCGGCGGGCCCGCGGCCTCCCAGATCGAGATCCCGGGCGGGATGATATTGGGCCAGACGCTGATCGCCAGCCCGCTGTAGCCCAGGAACACCAGGCCCAGCGCATACAGGAAGGGCGAGATATCGGGCTCGCGCCGCAGCGCGCGCATCAGCATGACCATGCACAGCGCCACCAGGATCGGCACCGGCGAGAACCAGAACAGGTTGGGCAGGCTGAACCAGCGCTCCGCAATCTCGGGATGGGTCAGCGGCGTCCACAGGCTGATCACGGCGATCACCGCCAGCAGCAGCCACGCCAGCGTGCCGGTCAGGCGGATCATGCGCTGCTGCAGGTCGCCCTCGGTCTTCATGATCAGCCAGGTGCTGCCCAACACGGTATAGGCCACGATCAGGCCCACGCCGCAGAACAGCGGGAACGGCGCCAGCCAGTCGAGCGGGCCGCCGGCAAAGCGGTGGCCCTCCATCTTGATGCCGTCGATATAGGCGCCCAGCGCCACGCCCTGGAAGAACGTGGCGGTGGCCGAGCCGAGGATGAAGGCGGCGTCCCACACCGGGCGCTCGCGGTCATTGGCCTTGAAGCGGAACTCGAACGCCACGCCGCGGAAGATCAGGCCCAGCAGCATCAGCATCAACGGCAGGTAGAGCGCGCTCAGCACCACCGAATACGCCAGCGGGAACGCGGCCAGCAGCCCCGCGCCGCCCAGCACCAGCCAAGTTTCGTTGCCGTCCCAGACCGGCGCGACGGTGTTCATCATCACGTCGCGGTCATGCCGGTCGGGCACGAACGGGTACAGCATGCCGATGCCCAGGTCGAACCCGTCCATCACCACGTACATCATCACGCCGAAGAAGATGATGACGATCCAGAGAAGCGAGAGATCGATGCCCATGGTGTCAGCTCCGGGTGCTTGCGGTGGGGGTGGGGGCGAGCACTTCATCGTCATCCACGGCCGACAGGGGGCGTGCCGGCGTATGCTCGCGGCCAGGGCCGCCATGCGGCTTGGGCTCTTCCAGCAGCGGGCCCTTGCGCACCAGCCGCATCATGTAGGCGATGCCGACGCCGAACACGAAGAAGTACGCGACCACGAAGATCGCCAGGGTCGCCGCCAGCTCCGGCACGCCGTGCGGCGACACCGCATCCGCGGTGCGCTGCAGCCCGTACACCACCCAAGGCTGGCGACCGATCTCGGTGGTGTACCAGCCGGCCAGGATGGCGATCACGCCTGCGGGCCCCATCCACAAGGCCATATGCAGGAACGGACGTACGCGGTAGATACGGTCGCGGCGCCGCAATATCAGGCTCCATACGCCCAGCAGGATCATCAGCAGCCCCAGGCCCACCATCACCCGGAACGACCAGAACAGGATCGTGGCATTGGGCCGGTCCTCCGGCGCGAACTCCTTCAGGCCCTGGATCTGCCCGTCCCAGCTGTGGGTCAGGATCAGGCTGCCCAGGTGCGGCACTTCGACCGCAAAGCGGGTTTCTTCGCGCTCCATGTCGGGCCAGCCGAACAGCAGCAGCGGCAGGGCCTCGTTGCCCTTGTTTTCCCAATGCCCCTCCAGTGCGGCAATCTTGGCGGGCTGGTGCTTGAGCGTATTGAGGCCGTGGAAGTCGCCGATCACCGCCTGGATCGGTGCAACGATCAGCAGCATCCACATCGCCATCGACAGCATCTTGCGGATGGCCGGATTGTCCCGCCCGCGCAGCAGGTGCCAGGCCGCGGACGCGCCGACAAACAGCGCCGTGGCCAGGAACGCCGCCACGCTCATATGCGCCAGGCGGTACGGGAACGACGGATTGAAGATGACGGCGAACCAGTCGGTGGGCACCACGCGGCCGTCGATGATATCGAAGCCCGCTGGTGTCTGCATCCAGCTGTTGGAGGCCAGGATCCACGTGGCCGAGATCAGCGTGCCCAGCGCCACCATCACCGTGGAAAAGAAATGCAGCCCCGGGCCGACCCGGTTCCAGCCGAACAGCATCACGCCGAGGAAACCCGCTTCCAGAAAGAAGGCGGTCAGCACTTCATAAGTCAGCAGCGGTCCGGTAATGCTGCCGGCAAACTCGGAGAAAAAGCTCCAGTTGGTGCCGAACTGGTAAGCCATCACCAGGCCGGAAACCACCCCCATGCCGAAGTTGACGGCGAAGATCTTGGACCAGAAGTGGTAGAGGTCGCGGTACAGCGGCCGTTGCGTGCGCAGCCAGCAGCCCTCGAGCACCGCCAGGTAGGCGGCCAGGCCAATGGTGATCGCGGGAAAGACGATGTGGAAGGAAATGGTGAAGCCAAACTGGATGCGGGCGAGGTCGAGCGCGGTCAAACCAAACATGTCGTGTTCTCCGTGGCGCTGGCCTGGCGCATGCCCTGGACGGATGCGGACCGCCTTGGAGAGTCCCTGGCAGTTCGACCCGTGGGCAGGAGCGCGCCGGGGGCGCGGGGGCGCAGGCGCGTGCGGTAAGCGTAGTGTACGCCGCGCGCGCAGCAAAGGGCAGCGTCAGGCCCGGTGGCAGCCGGGCGACATATCGCCGCACCTTCGGGG
Organism: Cupriavidus sp. 207A1; assembly: GCF_057798955.1. Classification (NCBI taxonomy): domain Bacteria; kingdom Pseudomonadati; phylum Pseudomonadota; class Betaproteobacteria; order Burkholderiales; family Burkholderiaceae; genus Cupriavidus; species Cupriavidus sp. 207A1. The sequence goes on from NZ_JBYOJO010000005.1 coordinate 400,313, forward strand.
CGCGCGACCGTCGTTGCGCCGCGCAGGCCGTTGCCGATGCGAAGATCGTAGCGGACCCACGGCAGGCGGAACAGAATCAAGTCCGGGTAAAAACACCATATCAGATTGGCGCGTTGCAACAGGGATGAGGGCTGACAACGCGGGCAGGGAAGTGCATAGTTATGCGCCCTGCATCGTCCGCCTCTAGCGTCCTTCCCCGTGCCTTTCGATTCCACCTTGCTGATCGTCATTGCCGGCGCCGCCGTGGCCGGTTTCGTCCAGGGCCTGTCCGGCTTTGCCTTCGGCATGGTGGCGATGTCGTTCTGGGCCTGGGCCATCGAGCCGCGGCTGGCTGCGGCGATGACGGTGTTCGGTGCGCTCACGGGTCAGTTGCTGGCGGCCGCGTCGGTGCGGCGCGGCCTGTCGTGGCGGCGCCTGTGGCCGTTCGTTGCCGGCGGCGTGGCCGGCATCCCGCTGGGCGTGGCGGTGCTGCCGCTGCTCGATGCGCAGTGGTTCAAGGCGGTGCTGGGCACCTTCCTGACGCTGTGGTGCCCGGTGATGCTGATGGCCCGGCGGCTGCCGCATATCGGCGTGGGCGGGCGCGTGGCCGACGGCATGGCCGGCGCCGCTGGCGGCGTGATGGGCGGCATCGGCGGCTTTACCGGCGTGATTCCCACGCTGTGGTGCACGCTGCGCGGCTTCGACAAGGACGAGCAGCGCGCCGTGATCCAGAACTTCAACCTCGCCACGCTGGCCATGACCATGGCCGCCTATGTCGGCAAGGGCATCGTCACGCGCGACATGCTGCCCATGTTCCTGGTGGTGGCGCCGGCGATGCTGGTGCCCACGCTGCTAGGCACCCGGCTTTACCTTGGTATCAGCGAGGCCACGTTCCGCAAGATCGTGTTGTCGCTGCTGACTGTGTCGGGCGTGGCGCTGCTGATTACTTCGGTGCCGGTGCTGGTGGCGCGTGGTGGGGGCTAGGGCTTCGCCGGAGCCGCCTGGCGCAGGCACGCCACCAACTGGTCGGTGCCGATCGATGGCGCGCGTTCGCGCAACGTGATGATGCCCACCGGTGGCAGGTCGACCGGCACCTCCATCTTCAGTACCTGCAGCCGGCCTTCCTGCTGCATCGCCATGGCGACCGATGCGGCCATGAAGGCGGCGGCCCCGCGCTGGTCGATGAAGGTGGCCTGGGCCAGGTACGAGGAGGTCTCAATCACGTCCTGCGGCGGATGCAGGCCGTGGCGGAAGAAGGCTTGCTCGATCTTCACCCGCAACGAGGCCCACGGCGGCGGCAGCACGCACGGCATCGCGGCGAGATCGGCCCAGCCTGGCCGTGTCTTGCGTGCCAGCTTGTGGCCGCGCCGCACCACGACCACCATGCGCTCTTCATAAAGCGCTTCGGTCAGCAGGTCCGGCGCGGCATAGCCGGGCTCCAGCCGGCCCACGATCAGGTCCAGCTCGCGCAGGCGCAGCTTGGGCAGCAAGTGGGTCAGGTCGCCTTCCTCGACCAGCACGGTGGCATGCGCGTGGCGCTGCTTGAGCGCGCCTACCGCCTGCGCCAGCAGCACCGGCAGTGCCGCACCCATCGAGCCCACGCGGATGCGCCCGGAAGCGCCGCTCTGCACCGCGGCAATCTCGTCGCGCGTCTGTTCGTATTGCGCCAGCACCGAGCGTGCAAAGCGAACCAGCGATTCACCGGCGGGCGTGGGCTCGGTGCCGCGCGTGGAGCGCGTGAACAGCGTCAGCCCCAGCATCTTCTCGACCTCGGTCAGCACCTTGGACACCGCCGGCTGGCTCACCGACAGGAACTCCGCGGTGCGCCCGAGATGGCGGAACTCGTCGAGCGCCACCAGCAGTTGCAGGTGGCGCAGCTTGATATTGGAGCGCAACGCGCGATCGATCTGTACCATGCCCGCAGTCTAGCTAACCAGAAGGTTATGAAGCAATGCCAATTTGCGATTGGATTGTTATGCTGGGCGCCGACAGAATGCGGGCATGACGAGGCCGGCAGCGCCGGCCGCGCCGATAATCAAAACATCGGAGACACCCGCAAATGACTCAAGCATTCCCCATCGATGCCAAGCGCCGCCGCCTGCTCATCGGAGCCGCCGCGGGTGCCGCCGGCGTACTGTTGCCCGCCACGCGCGCGTTGGCCGACCAGTACCCCGAGCGTCCCATCACCTTTATCTGCCCGTGGCCGGTCGGCGGTACCGCCGACCAGTCGATGCGCGCGCTGTGTCAGGTGGCCGGCGGCATCCTCAAGCAGTCGATCGTGGTGGAGAACCGCGCCGGCGCGTCCGGCATGATCGGCACCAAGGCGCTGGCGCGCGCCAATCCGGACGGCTATACCATCGGCCAGATCCCGATCTCGGTCACCCGGTTCTCCCAGCTCGGCATGCTGCAACTGGACCCGCGCACCGAGCTGACCTATCTGGCACGCACCTCGGGTCAGACCTTCGGCATCGCGGTGCCGGCCAACTCGCGCTACAAGACGCTGCAGGATGTGGTTGCCGCGGCCAAGGCCACCCCCGGCAAGATCACCTATGCGCACGCCGGCATCGGCGGCGCCACCCATGTCGGCATGGAGCAGTTCGCGCTGGCCGCGGGCATCCAGTTCAATGCCATCGCCTACAAGGGCGGCGCGGCCGCGTTGCAGGACGTGCTGGCCGGGCAGGTGGAGCTGCTGGCCGATTCCAGCTCATGGGCGCCGCATGTCGAAGCCGGAAAGCTGCGGTTGCTGGCGACCTGGGGCGAACAGCGCGCGACCCGCTTCAAGGACACGCCCACGCTCAAGGGGCTGGGCTACAACGTGGTGGTGGAAGCCCCCAACGGCATCGGCGCGCCCAAGGGCCTGCCGCCTGCCGTCGAGAAAAAGCTACGCGACGCCTTCCGCGCCGCGGTCGCCAGCAATGAGTTCAGGCAGGTCGCGGCGCGGCTGGACGCGCCCGTGATGTACCTGGATGGGCCCGACTACAAGAAGTACGTCGCCAGCGTCTATGAACAGGAAACCCAGCTGATCCAGCGCCTCAAGCTGAAAGAACTGCTGCAGCAAAGCTGATGGCCCGAGAAGCCCAAGACCCAGTGAACTCCAATCCCGTCATCCGGCTGCACCCGAACGATAACGTGCTGGTCGCACGCAGCGACCTCGGCCTGGGCCAGCAGCTGGCCGATCCCGCCATGCGCGTGCGCGCGCAGGTGCCGGCCGGCCACAAGATCGCCGCCTGCGCCATCGCGGCCGGCACGCCGGTGCGCAAGTTCGACACCGTCATCGGCGTGGCCGCGCGCGATATCGCGCCGGGCGACCACGTGCATGCGCACAACCTGACGCTGGTCGACTTCTATCGCGATCCGGCTTTCTGCCAGGACGTGCGACCGGTCGACTACGTGCCGCAGGCGCAGCGCGCCACCTTCAACGGCTTTGTGCGCGCGGATGGCCGCGTCGGCACGCGCAACTTCATCGGCATCCTGTCGTCGGTCAATTGCTCGTCCACCGTGATCCGCCAGATTGCGGCGCATTTTACGCCGCAGCGGCTGGCCGATTTTCCGAATGTCGATGGCGTGGTCGCCTTTGCGCAGACCAGCGGCTGCGGCATGTCGTCGCCCAGCGAGCATTTCGACGTGCTGCGCCGCACGCTGGCCGGCTATGCGCGCCATCCCAACCTGGCCGGCGTGCTGATCGTGGGGCTGGGCTGCGAGCGCAACCAGGTGGACTCGCTGGTGGCATCGCAAGGCCTGGAGCCGGGGCCCGCGGTGCATACGCTGGTGATGCAGGATACCGGCGGCACGCGCGCCACCATCGCGGCCGGCATCCGCGCCATCGAATCGATGCTGCCGGCGGCCAACGCCGCGGTGCGCCAGCCCGTGCCCGCCAGCCACCTGAAGATAGGGCTGGAGTGCGGCGGTTCGGATGGTTTTTCCGGGATCAGCGCCAACCCCGCGCTGGGTGCGGCCATGGATATCCTGGTGCGCCATGGCGGCACCGCGATCCTGTCCGAGACCCCGGAGATCCACGGCGTGGAATTCATGCTGACGCGCCGCGCGGTCACGCCGGAAGTCGGCCAGAAACTGCTGGACCGGCTTGCCTGGTGGGAGCGCTACACGGCGGGCCATAACGCGCAGTTCAACGGCGTGGTCGGCCACGGCAACCAGCAGGGCGGCCTGGCCAATATCTTCGAGAAGTCGCTGGGCTCGGCCATGAAGGGCGGCACCACGCCGCTGCAGGCGGTCTATGAGTATGCCGAGCCGATCGACCGGGCCGGCTTTGTATTCATGGATTCGCCCGGCTATGACCCGGTCGCCGTCACTGGCCAGATCGCCAGCGGCGCCAACCTGATCTGCTTTACCACCGGGCGCGGCTCGATGTTCGGCTCCAAGCCGGCGCCGACGATCAAGCTGGCCTCGAATTCCCCGATGTACCACCGGCTTGAAGAAGACATGGACATCAACTGCGGCCTGGTGCTCGACGGCGAACTGAGCGTGCCGCAGATGGGCCAGCGGATTTTCGAACACATCCTGCGCGCTGCCTCGGGCGAGCCGACCAAGAGCGAGCTGCTCGGCCTTGGCGACAACGAGTTCGTGCCCTGGCACCTCGGCATCGTTAGTTGAGCGCGCCACCAATCTCTTTCCACAGACATCGATGCTGAAGCTTTCCGAGCCCACGCTGCTGCGCAGCCAGAACCTGATCGAAGGCCAGTGGCGCGATGCCGGCCTGGGCGCGCGCCTTGCCGTGACCGATCCGGCCACCGCCGAGGCCTTTGCCAACGTGGCCGACAGCGATGCCGGCGACGCCCGCCTTGCCGCCGACGCCGCGGCGGCGGCGTTCCCGGCATGGAGCCGCCGGCCCGCGCGCGAACGCGCGCAATTGCTCAAGCGCTGGCATGCGCTGATCCTTGACCACCAGGAAGACCTGGCGCGCATCATTTCGACCGAACAGGGCAAGCCGCTGAAGGAGGCGCGCGGCGAGGTGCAGTACGGCGCCTCGTACGTGGAGTGGTTTGCCGAGGAAGCCACGCGCATCTGCGGCGACATCGTCGCCGAGGCCGTGCCGGGCCGCAAGCTGCTGGTGCTGAAGGAGCCGGTAGGCGTGGTCGCGGCCATCACGCCATGGAACTTCCCGCTGGCGATGATCGCCCGCAAGATCGCGCCCGCGCTGGCAGCCGGCTGCACGGTCGTGGCCAAGCCCGCGGAAGACACGCCGCTGACGGCGCTGGCGCTGGCATGGCTGGCACAGCTGGCCGGCGTGCCGGCGGGCGTGATCAACATCGTCACGGCCTCGCGCGAGCACACGCCCGGCGTGGTCGACGCCTGGCTGGCAGACAGCCGCGTGCGCAAGGTCACATTCACCGGCTCCACGCCGGTCGGCAAGCACCTGGCGCGAGAATCCGCGGCGACGCTGAAGAAGCTCTCGCTGGAACTGGGCGGCAACGCGCCGTTCATCGTCTTCGACGATGCCGACCTCGATGCCGCGGTCGATGGCCTGATGGCATCCAAGTTCCGCAATGGCGGGCAGACCTGCGTGTGCCCGAACCGCGTCTACGTGCACGACGCCGTGCACGACGCCTTCGTCGAACGCCTGGCGCAGCGCGTCGGCGCGCTCCATGTCGGCCCCGCCACCGAGGACGCCGCACAGATCGGCCCGATGATCAATGCGCGCGCCGTCGACAAGATTGCGCGCCATGTCGAGGACGCGGTCGCCAGGGGCGCGCGCGTGGTCACCGGCGGCAAGCGCGTGCGCAGGGCCGACGGCCCGCACTACTACGCGCCGACGGTGCTGGTCGATGCCACGCCGGCGATGGAACTGTCGTGCGAAGAGACCTTCGGCCCGGTCGCGCCGATCTTCCGCTTCCGCGACGAAGCCGAGGTGATCCGCGACGCCAACGACACCCCGTTCGGCCTGGCCGCCTATTTCTACTCCAGCGACATCCGCCGCATCTGGCGCGTGGCGCAGGCGCTGGAGACCGGCATGGTCGGCATCAACGAGGGCGCGATCGCGGCCGAGGCGGCGCCCTTCGGCGGCGTCAAGGAATCCGGCTACGGGCGCGAAGGCTCGCGCCACGGGCTGGACGACTACATGCATACCAAGTACCTTTGCCAGGGCCTGCTAGGCTGAAGCGCCCGGCGCATCCTCTTCGCACCAGGAAATCCCCATGCCCGCAATCAATCCCTTCAAGACCGCACTGGCCGCGCGCCAGGCGCAGATCGGCCTGTGGCTGTCGATGGCGACACCGTACCTGGCCGAAGTCTCGGCCACCGCAGGCTTTGACTGGCTGCTGATCGACGGCGAGCACGCGCCCAACGACCTGCGCTCGACGCTGCACGCGCTGCAGGCCGTGGCGGCGTATCCGGTCCAGCCCGTGGTGCGCGCCGTGGCCGGCGAAGTGCCGCTGATCAAGCAACTGCTGGATATCGGCGCGCGCAGCCTGCTGGTGCCGATGGTGGATACCGCGGAGCAGGCGCGCGCGCTGGTCAGTGCCACGCGCTACCCGCCCAATGGCATCCGCGGCGTGGGCAGCGCCATTGCGCGCGCATCGCAGTGGAGCGCGCGCAGCGACTACCTCGATGTGGCCGACGACGAAATCTGCCTGCTGGTGCAGGCCGAAACCGTCACCGCGCTGCAGAACCTGGAAGCGATCTGCGCGGTGGACGGCGTCGACGGCGTCTTCATCGGGCCGGCCGACCTGGCTGCCTCGATGGGCCACCGCGGCCGCCCCGGCCATGCCGACGTGCAGGCCGCCATCGAAGGCGCAATGCGCACCATCATCGCCAGCGGCAAGGCCGCCGGTACGCTGACGTCAGACCCGGTGCTCGCGCGCCGCTACCTCGACCTGGGCTGCACCTTCGTGGCCACGGGCGTGGACGTGGTGTTGTACGCCAATGCCGCGCGCAAGCTTGCCGCTTCGTTCCGCGAGCCGCAGGCGGACGCTGCTGCCAGCAAGCCTTCCGCCGCGTACTGACCCGACTTTTCTTCGCCTTATCGCCATGACCGCCGAGCTACCGACCCCAGACACCACCTTGCGCGCGATGCAGGCCATTGTCGGCGCCCACGCCTGCCGCAGCGGCGACGCCGATACGCAAGCCTACGTCACCGACTATCGCGGCATCTATCGCGGCCAGGCCCAGGTGGTGGTGCTGCCGGCTTCGACGGAGGAAGTCAGTCGCGTGCTGCAGTGGTGCCATGCGCAGCGCGTGCCGGTGGTGCCGCAGGGCGGCAATACCTCATTGATGGGCGGCGCCGTGCCGGATGACAGCGGCACCGCCGTGGTCGTCAACCTGAGCCGCATGAACCGCGTGCTGGGCATCGACCCGGTCAACGACACCATGACCGTGCAGGCCGGCGTCACGCTGAGTGCGGCCCGCAGCGCCGCCGAGGCGCAGCAGCGCCTGTTTCCGCTGCGTATCGGCTCGGAAGGGTCGTGCCAGATCGGCGGTAACCTGTCGACCAATGCGGGCGGCACCGCGGTGCTGCGCTACGGCAATATGCGCGACCTGGTGCTGGGCCTGGAGGTGGTGCTGCCCGATGGCCGCATCTATTCGTCGCTGCGCGGCCTGCGCAAGGACAACACCGGCTACGACCTGAAGCAGCTGTTCGTCGGCGCGGAAGGCACGCTCGGCATCATTACCGGCGCCGTGCTCAAGCTGATGCCCCAGCCGCGCAGCAGCGCCGTGGCCTTCGTCGCGGTGCCGGATCCCGCTGCTGCCGTCGCGCTGCTCGGTGAGGCGAAGCGCCTGTCAGGCCAGGCCGTGACCGCGTTCGAACTGGTCTCCCGGCCGGCGCTGGACCTGGTGCTGGAATACCTCGGCAACGTCGCCTCGCCGCTGCAGGAGCGGCACGACTGGATGGTGCTGGTCGAGCTGACCTCCGGCAGCGATGCCGAAAGCCTCAACGCCACGCTGATGGAGATCCTCGAATCGGGCTTCAGCCAGGGCCTGGTGCAGGACGCCGCGGTGGCCGCCAGCCTGTCCGACGCGCAGACCTTCTGGCGCATCCGTGAAGAGATTTCCGACGCGCAGACCCGCACCGGTGGCAGCATCAAGTGCGATGTCTCGGTGCCGCTGTCGCGCATCGCGGCGTTCGTGGAAGAGGCATCGGTCAGGGTGCTGCAACTGGTGCCCGATGCCCGCATGGTGATCTACGGCCATATGGGCGACGGCAACGTCCACTTCAATCCGCTGCGGCCCAAGGACCAGCCCGCGCGGGACTTCCTGGCGCAATGGTATGAACCGCTCTCCGCGCTGGTTGACGGCATGGCCCACGCGGAAAACGGCTCGATCTCCGCCGAGCACGGCATCGGCGTGGCCAAGCGCGACGACCTGATGCGCTACAAGTCGCAGGTGGAACTGGAACTGATGTGGCAGGTGAAGCAGGCACTGGATCCGCTGAACCTGCTCAACCCGGGCAAGGTGCTGCCGGCCCCGGGGCGCTAGCTTAGTGGCGTGGCAAGCGGCGCAACGCGGGGCAGGGCGCGCGTAGCAGGAATCGCCCATCTGGGCTAAGGTGTCAGCTATCCAGAACGCAGCCGGGCCGGGGCATCGCTGCCCGCGGCCACGGCGCACAGCACGGCCGGCCCACCGGCCCAGACACCGATGACCGCCCAATCCCCCGACATCGCGCTCGCAGCTGCCCCCATCTCCCTCGAAAAGCCCGAACTCGACTACCCCTGCGGTGACGCCCCCGAACCCGGCCGTGCGCGCGAAGTCGCACCCGGCGTACTGTGGCTGCGCATGCCGATGCCGCTCGGCCTGAACCATATCAACCTGTGGGCGATCCGCGACGGCAGCGGCTGGGCAGCGGTCGATGCCGGCCTGCAGACCCCGGAAACCGCTCAGGCCTGGCGCGCGCTGTTCGCCGAAGGCGGCGCCCTGGACGGCGGGTTGACCCGCCTGTTCGTCACCCATATGCATCCCGACCACATCGGCATGGCCGGCTGGCTGACCGGCAAGTTCGACTGCCAGCTGTGGATGACGCGGCTCGAATACCTGATGTGCCGCGTGCTTGCCGCCGACACCGGCCGCGCCGCGCCTGACGACGCCATCGCGTTCTATCGCAAGGCCGGCTGGGACGACGAGGCGATCGAGGTGTACCGCACCCGCTTCGGTGGCTTCGGCAAATATGTGCATGCCTTGCCCGAGAGCTTCCGCCGGCTGTCCGACGGCGATACCGTCCGCATCGGCGCACACGACTGGCAGGTCATCGTCGGCACCGGCCATTCCCCCGAACATGCCTGCCTGTACTGCCCGGCGCTGAAGCTGCTGGTATCTGGCGACCAGGTGCTGCCGCGCATCTCGTCCAACGTATCCGTGTTCCCGACCGAACCCGACGCCGACCCGATGGCCGACTGGCTAGCCTCGCTCGACAAGGTCCGCGCCGCCGTGCCGGACGACGTGCTGGTGCTGCCGGCGCACAACGAACCGTTCCGCGGCCTGCATGCGCGGATCGACTATCTGCGCGCCAGCCAGATGCAGGCGCTGGACCGGCTGCGCGGGGCGCTGGCTGAACCCAGGCGGGCGGTGGATGTGTTTGGGGAATTGTTCTCGCGGCCGATTACGGGGAGTGGCGGGCTGCTGGGGATGGCGACGGGGGAGAGTGTTGCACATTTGAATTACTTGCTGGCGCGGGGGGAGGCGGTGCGGGAGGTTGGGGCAGACGGATGCTATTGGTACCGGATGGCTTGACCTCATAGCGGCGAGTCCAGAAGCTCCCCAACCTGATCCTACATGCCCTGCGCCGCCCCAGGCGGAGGGTGCAACCCATGGCGCGATTCGATTGATGTGCGGGAACGATCCGCATGGATGCGGTCGGCCACTGTGCGAAAACGGCGGATGCTGGGGGTGATATTCACCTTGGCAGGGTAGGGGAATACCTCGAGGGCAAGGCGTGACAGGCCGGAATTCTATAAGCGCTTGAAGTATTTTAAAAAACCTTGAGGCGGCGCAAAGCAAAGCATTTTTTCCGCGATTTGATTTTCCCTTTTGCATTCAAAGCGAGGAAGAACTAGGGGACTTTGGTTCACTGGAATGCGTGAAATGCCTTCGTTCCCGCGACTCCGATGCCGCGATTGTGCTGGGAATGCAACTGAGTTTTTAAGGCAATTCTGATTTTTGTGTTGGATATTGTGAGCGGTGTTCGTGCCGCTTACTATGGCGCGCTAATATAAATGCTTCGCAAAAATGGCGAGCGGCCTTCACCTCCTGCACGACAATCCAACAATGAGCGCAATAGACGGCAACAGTGACACGCGCGTGGCGGATGGCCGCATGGCAATTCGATCGCTTCGCTGTACCCCCGATATCCTTGGTTGCGCCGTGGACATTGCCCGGATCACGTTCATCCATGGCATTGCTATTGCCCCACGTGGCTCTCATAAGGACGTCACCATGGGGATCTGCGGCCGCTGTGGTATTCCTCGCCGTAATGTCGTCCCGCAATGAACCGGACTCCAGTCCGGTCGGACGTCTCCATCGCACTGTCCGTCTGGCAAGCACTGTTCCTTCGCGAGGCAAGTGCCCGTGTGGCCGCACCGCGCGCGGCCTGGATCTGGATCCTGCTTGAGCCGGCGACACACATCATTTTCCTGATGGTGGTATTCGGCGTGGTCAGACACCAGGTCAGGCGGGATGCGAACATCGAAATGTTCATCCTCGTCGGGGTGTGGGGCTTCTTCCTGCTGCGCAATATCGCGCAACGGGGCATGGAAGCCATCAACGCCAACCAGGCCTTGTTCTCGTACCGGCAGGTACAGCCGGTCGACACGGTGCTGGTACGCGCCACGGTCGAGGCCTTCTTGTATGTCATTGTCGGGGCCGTGCTGCTGGCCGCCCTGGCGCTGCTCGACATCGATGTGCGGCCCGCCGATCCGCTGCTTGTCATGTGGTCGGCGTTCCTGCTGTGGGCGTTCGGACTGGGCCTGGGCTTGATGTTCTCTGTCATCGGCACGCTGCTGCCAGGCCTGGGCAAGCTCGTACGCATCGTCTTCACGCCGCTCTACTTTCTTTCCGCGGTCATGTATTCGGTCTCGAGCATGCCGCGGGCCATGCGCGAAGTGGTGCTGGTCAACCCGATCACGCACGGCCTGGAAGCGATGCGCAGCGGCTGGTTTGCCGCCTACCACGGCGAAGCGCATATCAGCCTGGGCTACCTGGCCTTCTGAGCGCTGGCCACGGTGTTCCTTGGCCTGGCCATGCATATGCGGTACGCAACCCGGCTGACCGCGCAATGATCGAGATCACCGATGTCCACAAGCGCTACCGCACCACCCACGGCTCGAAGTGGGTGCTGCAGGGCGTGACGCTCCGCATTCCGCAGAAGAGCCGGGTGGCGCTGATCGGCGCGAACGGCGCGGGCAAGTCGACCCTGCTGCGGCTGGTGGGCGGCATCGACCAGCCCAACCGTGGCAGCATCGTCCGCAATTGCCGCGTGTCGTGGCCTCTGGGCCTGAGCGGCGGATTCCAGGGCTCGCTGAGCGGGCGCCAGAACACCAAGTTCGTCTGCCGCATCCACGGCATCCACGGCGCGCTGGCGGAGAAGCTCGAGTTTGTGCGCGAGTTCTCGGAGCTGCACGACGCCTTCGAGGATCCGGTCAAGGCCTATTCGTCGGGCATGCGCTCGCGGCTGGCATTCGCCATGTCGCTCGCCTTCGATTTCGATACTTACCTGGTGGATGAACTGACGGCCGTCGGCGACGCAGCGTTCAAGCGCAAGTCGCAGAAGGCCTTCGAGGACCTCGCCGGCCGTGCAGGCCTGGTGATGGTCTCGCACAGCGAATCCACCCTCAAAAATTTCTGCCAGTCGGCAGTCTGGCTGCATCAGGGCCAGGCGCACTGGTTCGATTCCGTTGAAGAGGCCCTGCACGCGTACAGGGACAGCATTCCAGCATGATGAAGACGATTACGTCGGGCGCAGCAGGGCAAATCGGGCGACTGACACGAGTGAACACCCTGAACCGGATCTGGCAAGTGGCCGTGGCCGCGTGCCTGCTTGCCGTTGTGTACTGGAGCGTGATCGCGTCCGACCTGTATGTGTCCGAAGCCCGCGTGGTGGTGGAGCGCAGCGACGGTGTGGGTGCCAGCGCGGCGGATTTCACGTCGTTGCTGGTCGGCAATACCGCTCCACAGGACTTGCTGCTGCTGCGCGAGTACCTGCTGTCGGCCGACATGCTCAAGAAGCTGGACGCCAAGCTCGGGCTGCGCAAGCACTACGCCGACAGCGGCCGGGATCCGCTGTCGCGCTTGTGGTTCGAGGATGCTTCGCTGGAGCGCTTTCATGATTACTACCTGAAACGCGTCAGCGTCGAATACGATGACTTCGCGCGCGTCCTCGTGATCCGGGTGCAGGGCTACACCTCCGAGATGGCGCATGCCATCGCGCAGGAGCTGGTCGCCGACGGCGAACGCTTCATGAACGAGATGACGCATCGCATCGCCAGCGAACAGGTGGTCTATATCGAGAAACAGGTACATGACCAGGGCGAGCGGCTGAAGGCAGCCCGCCAGGCGCTGGTGGCCTACCAGAATGCCAACGGCCTGGTGTCGCCGCGCGGCGAGGTGGAAAGCCTGTCCACCGTGGTCGCCAACGCCGAGGCCACCCTGGCCGAACTGCACATCAAGCGCAACTCGCTCAAGGACGTCTTCACGCCGCAGTCGCCGGCGATCCAGCAGATCGACGCGCAGATCGCCGCGGTCGAGCGCCAGATGGCGGAGCAACGCGGCCGCATGGTCTCGACCAAGGGCCGCGGCCTGAACCGCGTGGTGGAAGAACACGACCGCCTGCAAGCCGCCGCCGAGTTTGCCTTCGACATCTACAAGACCGCGATCGGCGCACTGGAGAAGGCGCGCATCGAGGCCACTCGCAAGCTCAAGAACGTAGCGGTCGTGCAAAGCCCGACCCGGCCGGAGTACCCGCTCCAGCCCCGGCGAATCTACAACATCGTGGTGTTCGTCCTGATGACGCTGATGCTGGCAGGTGTCGTGCAACTGCTCAGCGCCATCATCCGCGACCACCGAGACTGATCCATGCTTCGAAGAATCCTTGCTATCGCGGTCGCCGCGGCCAGTTTGGCCGGCGCGCACGGCGCGCATGCCCAGGGCGGCATGCGCCTGCCGCAGTCGTCGGCCGTCGGCCAGATGGAATACGCCGCGCTGGCCGCGCAGGGCGCTACCACGCCCAGTGGTGCAGTGGTCGGCAATCCCGGCGCGATCGGCGGCGTTGCCACCATCCCGGCACGTGCCGACACGCCGCTGCCAGACAGCGCGCCGCAGAACAACGACTACACCGCCAACATGGCCAGCGACGCCTTTGGCGCGCAGCTGTTCACCGGCGCCTTCAGCCGCGACAGCGCTTCCGTCTTCAATTCCAGCCATGTCATCTCCGTCGGTGACCGCATCCAGCTGCGCATCTGGAACGGATACAACGTCGATACCGTGCTGACCGTTGACGCCGGCGGCAGCATTGTTTTGCCGGAAATCGGGCCGTTCCGCGTGCAGGGCATCACCAACGGCAATCTGCAGACCGCCGTCGGCAACGCACTGCGACGCGTGTTCGCCAGCAAGGTGTCGATCTACGCCAGCCTGCTGGCCGCGCAGCCGGTGCGCGTCTACGTTACCGGCGCGGTCCGCCGCCCCGGCATGTACGACGGCACCTCCAGCGACAGCGTGCTGCGCTACCTCGACCAGGCCGGCGGCATCGACCCTGACCGCGGTTCTTTCCTGGACGTCGCGATCAAGCGCGGCAACCAGACGCTGGAAGTCGTCAATCTCTATGACTTCCTGCTCAAGGGCGACCTGACCTCGCGGCAACTGAACAACGGCGACGTCATCTTCGTCCAGTCGCGCAAGAAGACCGTCAAGGTCAGCGGCCTGGCGGAAAACGCCAAGCGCTTCGAATTCCTCGGCGAACAGGCCCGGCTGGACCAGATCGTGCGCCTGGCCAAACCGCTGCCAGAAGCCACCAACGTCCGCGTGGTGCGCAATACCGGCACGGTGCGCAATGTCGAGTACTTCCCGATCTCGCAGGGCAACCAGATTGACCTGCGCAACGGCGACGAGATCGAATTCACCGCCGACAAGCGCCCCGGCACCATCACGGTCCGCGTCGAAGGCGAGCACACCGGCCCGCAGGAATACGTGCTGCCGTATGGCAGCCGCATGGGTCAGCTGCTCAGCCAGGTGCATTTCACACAGGAGTCTGATGGCGAAAGCATCCAGCTCTTTCGGCAGAGCGTGAAGGCGCGCCAGAAGACGCTGCTGGGCACCACGCTCAAGAGCCTGGAATCGAGCGTGCTGACCGCACGTTCCGGTACGGCGGAAGAGGCCCAGTTGCGCAAGGAAGAAGCCGCGCTGGTGCTGCAGTGGGTGGAGCGCGCCAAGAAGATCGAGCCTTCAGGTCAGACGCTGATCGCGAAATCAATCACCCGCAATGACCTGCTGCTGGAGAACGGGGACATCCTGCGTGTGCCGGTCAAGGACGGACTGGTCCTGGTCAGCGGGGAAGTTCTGTTCCCGAATGCCGTTGCCTATGACAAGAGCCTTGACTTGGATGACTTTATCCAGCAGGCGGGCGGTTTCTCGCAGAACGCGGATACGTCGCGAATCATCATTGCGCATCGGGACGGGAGTTTCTCGGATGGCAAGAAGGATGATGCGGTGAAGGCTGGCGACGAGATCATGGTGCTGCCGAAGGTTGATTTCAAGACGCGGCAGTTTGCCAAGGATGTGTTCCAAGTTCTTTATCAGATTGCGATTAGTGCGAAGGTTGTGCTGGGGCTATAACAATGCATATCAGTGAAAAGAAGCTCACCGTTGCCATTCCGGTCCGCTGGGCAAGCGAGCGTTCAGATCTGCTCGATCGGCTGACGTTCGCGAGGATGGATGCCGATTTGCCCGATGGGGTCGAGATTCTGGTGGTCGACGACGGTTCTCCGCTGGATCTTGCCGGTCGGCTCGAAGCTGAATGCAGAAAGCTTGGCTATGGCTACCATCGGTTGAAAACAGAGCATCTCCCATTTTCGATAGGCCGTACGAGAAACGCGGCGGCTCAGTGCGGACTATCCGACTACATCATGTTTCAGGATGTGGATCTCATGCCATATGTCGGCTTCTATCGCGATGTATTGGCGGAAGCTGTCGTCAACGGGCTCGATGAATCGGCCGACAACTTCCTGATGTTCGGCGTGATTTACCTGACCGAGGCTGCAACGCAAGATTTCCGCCAGATGGCCCCCGGGTTGCGGCGGCAGAAATATATTCAACTGCTGTTGCAGAACGACCATGCGGCTATCGAAAAATTTTCGACCGGAACGTCTGTTACCGTTTGGCGACGCGATTACTTTCTCGCTACCGGCGGCAACGATCCGGATTTCAATGGCTGGGGCTATGAGGATCTCGAGTACGCGTGCCGGGCCATTCGCCGAAGAAAGAAGTTCCCATTGCCTTCCGAGTTCGCTCTCGACTATCGAAATTTTCAGTCTATCGTCGAATACAAAGGTTGGAAGAGCATTTATCGGCTGTTTGGCGATATGACCTTTCAGAAAGGAATGGTCCTGTTTCATGCTTGGCATCCGGTGGAGCATAAAAGCGACTACATGGCCGCGAAAGCCAGGAACCGTCAACTATTCGAGAAGAAACTGGCGGACTTCAGGGACAAGGAACTTGAGCCAGATCCGCTACCCCTGCATGGCAGCGGGAAATCGCTGGTACTGGGAAACAATCCATGGGTAACCAATCGCTGGGTTGCCCCATTTCTTGGCGAGATCGTTCATATCGATGAGGACCATCTGCCTGCCGAGACCTTCATGGAGTTCCTCAGGGAGTCCGGCTTCGACCGCGTGGTCTTTCACAACCCGTATGCCAATCCCCGGATGAGGATCCTCTATGACCTGGTGCGAACAAACCGATTTCCTTTCCTGGTGGTTGAGCGCGGAGCGTTGCCGGATTCAGTATTCTTCGATCCGTGCGGGTTCAATGCGGACAGTTCCAGTTATGCGCCAGAAAGATGGGACAAGGAGCTTTCCAATGAAAAAAGGGCCGCGACCCTGCTGTATATCCAACGTGTCATTAGCGACGACGAAACGCTCGAGGCTCAATCGCCCAGGCTAGGCGCCGGATCTCTGCGCAAGAAGCTGAATATCGGGCGCGGCAAGAGGGTATTGGTGGCTTTCCTTCAACGTCCAACTGACACCGTGATTGAAAACTTCATGGGTCCGATGGGGAGCTATGAGAATTTCCTTCGCTTGCTTGCGAGGCTGCCTTTTGCCTTGCGCCAGGATTGGGAATTGCTGGTGAAGCAGCACCCGTTAGAGACGGACGTTGTGGACATTCCCGGTGCCATCAACGTAGATCAATACAACACTAAAGATCTGCTGGATTTGAGCGACGCGATGATTGCAGTGAACTCCGGTGTCGGGGTGCTCGGACTCGCGTTTGGCAAGCTGGTTCTCCATTGTGGTCAGGCGTTCTATGGCGCCCACGGCCTCACTTATCAAGTCAGCGATGAATCCGACGCGGTTGCTGTATTGAATGGTTGCAAGCCGGATTTTGAGAAATCATTACGGTTCCTTAGCTATTTGATTAATGATTTTTACTCATTCGGCAAGTTCAAAACTAGGAAGGTGAAATGGCATGACGGCTCGTTCATGACGGCTACCACCGCGATCGATTTCTACAAGATTCGTTTTCCTGGGCGTCCCGAAATGAACAGAAGTCTGCGGGAAGCGGTAGAGGTCTCATCCGACTCGGTCTTGTTTGATCGCTATCGCGCTGCCTCCGCTCGGGCCACGACTGCGGTGAAGGCGCCTGCCGCAGTCACAGCGGGTAAGGAACTGGGCGCGAAGCCTGTGCCGGTGCGAGCGGAGGCGCCGAAGCAAGCGCCGGCGCAGGCGCCCAAGCCAGTCCGCGCTGCTGCAAAGCCGGCGCCGGCGACCCAGAAACCGGCGTGGCAAAGGAAAGCGAAGAAGCTGATGAGTAATCCGGTCATGTTTTTTCGCGATTCCAGGCTCGCGGTATTCAGGGCGATCGGCAATCGCGTGATCGTCAAATAGCGCGGGGTGAGTCATGGACGGAGTAGAGCTGAAAGATGGCGGTGCCGATAATGTAGTGGACTTGTCCGAGGCGGGACCGTGCACGAATAGCGAAATTGTGATCACGGGAAGCAACAACAAAATCGTCATTGGCAAGGGTGCTGCACTCGTCAACGTCAGGATGCAGCTATTGAGCAATGGCAATTTTGTGGAAATCGGGGACGGTTGTAGGATCACCGCTTCCGTGATAATGAAACTGGTGGACCACAATTCCCTTGTGATAGGCGCAGGCACGACCATTGGCGGTTGCAACTTCATCTGTGGCGAAGGTACCGCCATATCAGTCGGCCGCGATTGCATGCTGGCATGGAATCTTGAGGTCAGAACCACCGATTCCCATGCCATCATTGATGTCGCGACCGCCCAGAGAGTTAATCCGGCCGCAGATATTGTGATTGCGGACCATGTGTGGATCGGTGCGCATGCCACGATCTTGAAGGGAGCCCATATCGGCCGCAACAGCGTTGTCTCAATACGGTCAGTGGTGACCGAAAAATTCCACGAGTCGGGACTCGTGATTGGCGGGGCGCCGGCTAGAAAATTGAGATCCGGTATTAACTGGTGCCGGCCATTGTTAGGTTGATAAATTGATTGATATCGTTCCCATCGGTCATGCGCTTCCTTTTGTGCTGTTCGGCGGCGTCAAGGTCCTGGAGTCGCGGGATCTGGCACTTCGTGCGTGCGAAGAATATGTGCGCGTGACCCAGTACTGGCACGTATAACAAGTGAGAACGCGAGAGAACGATGACTGAAATCATTGCCCTGGCACGCAATGTCGTTGCCACCGAGATCCAGGCGTTGGACCGAATGTCCAGCCGCTTCGATGCCGGATTCGAGAAGGCAGTCGAGACCGTCCTGCAGGCACGCGGCCGGGTGGTGGTGGTCGGCATGGGGAAGTCTGGACTGATTGGCAAGAAGATTGCCGCGACCATGGCGTCGACCGGTACGCCGGCATTTTTCGTGCATCCGGGAGAGGCCTTCCATGGCGACCTCGGCATGATCAAACCCATCGATGTAGTGCTGATGATCTCCAACAGTGGAGAAACGGAAGAACTGATCCGCATCCTGCCGTTTCTCGACCATCAGAACAATCCGGTTATCGCGATGACAGGGAAAGTGCATTCGACGCTGGCGCGGCACGCGGATGCGGTGCTGGACATTTCGGTCGAGCGCGAGGCGTGCAACAACAACCTGGCGCCGACCAGTTCGACCACCGCGACGCTGGTAATGGGCGATGCCCTCGCCGTGGTGCTTTCGGCAAAGCGGCACTTCCAGCCGGAAGATTTCGCGCGATTCCATCCAGGCGGCAGCCTCGGTCGGAAGCTGCTGACCCGGGTGGCGGATGTCATGCACAAGGAACACCTGCCAGTGTGTCGTCCGGACGCATCGTTCCGAGACGTGGTGCATGTGATCAACCGTGGCCGCCTTGGCATGGCGCTGGTGATGGAGGGCGAGCACCTGCAGGGTGTTATCACAGACGGCGACGTGCGCCGCGCGTTCGACTCCGACCGCGACTACAAGGCGATCATGGCCAGGCACATCATGTCCACCGATCCCAAGACCGTATCGCCGGGCGAACGCTTCGCCGATGCGGAAGCGCGGATCCATGCCGCCAGGATTGGCGCACTGGTGGTGAAGGATAATGCGGACCGGGTCGTCGGCATTCTGCAAATCCACGATCTGGGAAGTGATGAGCCGGCCGTCTGAGGGCGCGATCGGCGTTCTTTCCCACGGCATTCGCCGTATTGAACACCTGGCCGCCTTCCTGGGCGCACCAGTGGCCCCGGTGCATCCGTGGCGAGGCGCCGCGGTAGCCTTGTCCGGCGTTGCCGCCTGGGGGCGGCGGCCCAGCGCCCGCAGGGCGCAGGCATTCGCGCAATCGCGCGGCATCGATCGCTTCCTGTGTCTCGAGGACGGTTTCCTGCGCTCGCTCCGGCCCGGAGCGTCCTCCCCGACCTGCTCGCTTGTGGTCGATGATCGCGGCATCTATTACGACGCCTCGCAACCTTCCGGTCTGGAGGCCATGATCGGCATGCCGCTGCTGCCGGCAGAGCAGCCAAGGGCGCGGCAACTGATCGAACGGTGGCGCAGCGCCGGCATCTCCAAATACAACCATGCGCAGGCCCCGTCAGCGCTGCCGGCACAGCCTTACGTGCTGGTCGTCGACCAGACCGAGAACGATGCTTCGGTACAGTTCGGCCAGGCAGACAGTGAAAGTTTCCGTCGCATGCTTGAGTCTGCGTTGAAAACCTACCCGAATTGCAGGATCGTGGTGAAGGAGCATCCCGAAGTCGCGCTCGGACGCAAGCGGGGCTATCTTGGCCAGATACTGGACCAAGGCCGTGAGGCGCGGGTGCAGCGGCTGCAGGGCGATGTGCACGTGGTGCCGCTGATCCGCAGCGCGTTCGCGGTCTTCGCGGTCACCTCGCAGGTCGGCTTCGAGGCGCTGCTGCACGGCAAGACGGTTCACACCTTTGGCATGCCATTTTATGCCGGCTGGGGTCTGACGATTGACGCGTTGCCTGCTCCCGGCAGGCGCCATCCCGTCTCTATGGAGCAACTGGCATTTGCCGCGCTGGTCCGATACGCTCGCTATGTCCAGCCGCATACGGGCGAGCGCTGCGAGGTGGAGGACGCCATCGAATACCTGGCGCTGCAACGACGGCTGTGCCAGCAGTTTCCGCGGTACTTGCATGCGATAGGCTTTTCCAGGTGGAAGCGCAAGATCCTGAAGGATTTCCTCCAAGGCCACGCAGTCACCTTTCATCGCAACCTGCGCACGGTGCCGAAAGGTGCGACGCTGCTGCGCTGGGGCCAGTGTGTCGATGCGACGGTGCGCGCCGATCTCGCAGTGATCACGGTGGAAGATGGCTTCCTGCGGTCTGTCGGTCTTGGCGCGCAACTGGCCCGCCCGTTGTCGTGGGTGTTTGATCGGTCAGGCATCTATTACGACGCGACACGCGAGTCCGACCTCGAACGATTGCTGGCCAATTTCGATTTCGATGCCGGAATGCTCGCGCGCGCGGCGCGATTGCGCGCATCGATCATTCACGGCGGACTGACCAAGTACAACGTGGGCTCAGGCAGCTGGAGCCGGCCCGCGGGCGTTGGCCGGGTGATGCTAGTGGTTGGCCAGGTGGAGGCTGATGCCTCGCTGCATTTGGGGGCACCCGCCATCCGCACAAACCGCGCGCTGCTTGCGGCGGTGCGTGCCGAGGAACCGGACGCGTACCTGATATACAAGCCCCATCCCGATGTCATGAGTGGCTTGCGTGGAAATCGTGACGAGGAGAGGGCGCTTGCCGCTCTATGCGACGAAGTGGTGCCGAACTGTCCGATGGACCGCGTCATCGACGCTGTCGATGGCGTCCATGTGCTGACGTCCCTAGCCGGGTTCGAGGCCCTGCTGCGTGGCAAACCGGTCACGGCACATGGTGCGCCGTTCTATGCCGGCTGGGGTCTCACGGACGATCGCTGCGAACTTCCACGCCGGCGTCGCCGCCTTTCGCTCGACATGCTGGTCGCCGGCGCGCTGATTCTGTATCCCCGTTATGTCTTGCGTGATGGTAGGAACGGCTTTGCGACCCCGGAAATTGCAGTGAATCACATCCTGTCCTGGCGCAACGAGGCGCCTGCCCGTCCCGCGGGCTTCCGGCGCTATTTGGTCCAGTTGCTGCTGCGTCCGTGGATGCGCTGGCGTGACGCCGCTGTGCGGCGGGGCAGCTTCCGCCACCGAGCGTCCGAAAATGCCACCCCCACTGAGCCACAGCGAAGTGCGGCGCATCGAAGGAATGCTGCGTCAGAACAATAAACGACTGCACCACAAAGAAAGAATCTCAAATCACGGAATACGAAAGCAGCAAGAGGGTCGCCGCAATGTTGTCGTTCAGGGAGCCATCGGGAAGCATCGGCCTGCCCGGCTTGTCGCCGGGGACCGGGGCGGCCGCGCCGCAGGATCTTGCCGTACCTGTCGCAATGGAACCGGCATCCCTGGACCAGATTGCCAGGCATCGGCGCATTCTGTTGCTGCAAGGCCCAAACGGCCCGTTCTTCGCGCGCCTGCGCGACCTGCTGGCAGCCAAGGGCTGCCAGGTCACCAAAATCAATTTCAATGGCGGCGACGACTTCTTTTATCGCCGCGGAGACATTGTCCGGTTCGTGCAGCCGATGGTGCAATGGGAATCCATGCTGCGCAGCCTGGTCGCACAGCGCCAGATCGAGGTGATCGCGGTATTCGGCACCAGCCGTCGTCACCACCGCATTGCTGCGAGGGTGGCCGAGCAGCTAGGCGTTGCATTCTGGGCGTTCGAGGAGGGTTACGTGCGTCCGGATTACATCACGCTGGAATGCGGCGGCGTGAATGCGGATTCCCCCCTTGCGCCGCTTGCCATTGCCGAAATTCCGGCGGTCAAGGTGCCGGCGAAACCTCGCAAGTTCCGGCATTCGTTCCGCAAGATGGCGCTGTACTCGTTTTGGTACTTTGCCGCCGGCATGGCGGGTACGCGTCGCTATCCGCATTATCAGCATCACAAGCCGTTTGGCATGCATGAACTGGTGCCGTGGATGCGGGCGGCATACCGCAAGCTGGTTTATCGCTGGCAAGAACGATCGCTGCGTGCACAGTTGCTGGCGAGCGACCATCCGCATTTTTTCCTGGTTCCACTGCAGGTCTACAACGATAGCCAAATCCAGGTGCACAGCCCCTGGAGCCGGATCGAGGACTTCATCGAATGGACCGCGTATTCATTCGCCGAGCATGCGCCGGCGGAGAGCGTGCTGGTGTTCAAGCACCATCCGATGGATCGCGGACATACCGACTACAGCGCCCTGATTGCGACATGCGCTGAACGCTTTGGTGTGCGCAGCCGTATTGTCTATGTCCACGATGCCCACCTGCCGTCGCTGCTGCACCGATGCATGGGTGTCGTGACGGTGAACTCGACGACAGGTCTGCAGGCCTTGTTCCACCGTGTTCCCGTCATTGCGCTCGGCCGCTGCTTCTATGCCAAGCCGGGTCTGACCTACCAGGGGACGCTGAATGCCTTCTGGAACGATCCTGGCGCTGTCGACATGCGCGTCTATACGCGCTTTCGCAACTACTTGGTGCGTGTGTCGCAGATCAACTCGTCGTTTTATGCGGACGACATGCTCGTGCCGCTAGCTTGGCATTGGCGCAAAGACCTGCCGAAGAAAAAACTGGTCCGACTGTTAATCGCCATGGGGCTGATAGCAGCGGATGCCTTTAGCGGTCGTAACTGGGAGATCGCCTCGGCCGTGAACGTGCTGGCCATGCTGCTGGACGCCTGAGCGATACGCTCGACGGCCTGGGGTCGCTGCGCCCCGCTGCGGGGGTGACAGGGCTTGATCGGAATCGGCCAGCCTTGACTTTAGCTCGTACGATATATATCGTAAGATATATCTAGCGACATAAAGGAGAGCCTCATGCATCACCATCCCCCGCATCACCGCGGCTTCGGCCCCTATCCCGAGTTCCTGGGCCGGGCTCGCCATCTCATGATGCGCCTTGCCCCGCACGTAGCTCATCACGCCATGGGCCGCGGCCACGGCAGCTTCTGGGGCGGTCGCGACGATGACGCCTTCGGTCCTGGAGGCCCTGGCGGCTTCGACGAGGAAGGCTGGCGCCGCGGGCGCAAGTTCAGCGCCGACGACCTGCAGTTGCTGCTGCTGTCGTTGCTGGAGGAAAAACCCAGTCACGGCTACGAACTGATCAAGGCGCTGGAAACGCGCACCAACGGCTTCTACAAGCCCAGCCCCGGCGTGGTCTATCCCGCGCTGACGTACCTGGAAGAAGTCGGCTATGCCACCGTCGACACCGAAGGCAACAAGAAGCGCTACCAGTTGTCGGAGACCGGCAAGGCGCATCTGGCGGCCAATCGCGAGCGGGTCGACGTGATGGTGGCGCGGCTGCGCCATGTGGCGCGCAAGATGGAGTGGATGCGCCGGGCGATGCGTGGCGAGCAGCAGCCCGAGCCGGAGCAGGGCGGCTGGCTGCCCGAGCTGATGCAGGCACGCGCCGCGCTGAAGCAGGCGCTGGTGATGCGCAGTGAAGCCAATGCCGACGAGCAGCGCCGCATTGCCGCGATCCTGGCGCGCGCGGCGGCAGAGATCGAAGCGGGCCCGCGGGCCTGAACCATGGCGCTGACCCTGGCATCGGCCTTCGGCAATCGTGCCCGGCAGGCGCAGGGCGCGCAGACAAGGAATTCCGATATGACGACCAACGCTACTGAACCCGCACGCAACCTGACCGTCGAGCGCGTGCGCCATCCGCTGAAGATGCGCCTGCTGCAGGTGGTGCGCACTACGCAGGTCTCGCCGCAACTGCTGCGCGTGACGCTGGGCGGCGCCGACCTGCAGGACTTTGTCTCGGCGTCGTTCGACGATCACGTCAAGGTGTTTTTCCCGGCTGCCGGCGATGACAAGCCTGTGCTGCCGCAGGTCACCGCGGACGGCATCGTGTTCCCCGAGGGCCAGCCGCGCCCGGCGGCACGCGACTATACGCCGCGCCGCTACGATGCGGCGAAGCAGGAGCTGGACCTCGAATTCGTGCTGCATGGCGACGGCCCCGCGTCGACGTGGGCGGCACAGGCGCGGCCTGGCCAGTACCTGGGCGTGGGCGGGCCGCGCGGCTCGTTCGTGGTGCCGACGGGGTTCGACTGGCACCTGCTGGTCGGTGACGATACGGCGCTGCCGGCGATTGCGCGAAGGCTGGAAGAGCTGGGCGCCGGCACCCATGCCATGGTGGTGGTGGAAGTGGGCGATGCCGCCGCGCAGATCCCGCTGCCGAGCGCCGCGAAGGCGGACGTGCACTGGCTGCATCGCGGCGATGCGCCCGAAGGCAGCCTGCTGGAAGGCGCGCTGCGCAAGCTGTCGCTGCCGCGCGGCGAGGGCTATGTGTGGGCTGCCGGCGAGGGCGCGGCGATGAAGGCCGTGCGCCAATACCTGGTCACGGAACGCGGCATCGACAAGAGGCGCATCCGCGCGTCGGCCTACTGGAAGCGCGGGGCGTCGGCGGTCCACGAGACGCTGGACGACTGAGCAACGCGGGCGGCCCGGTGTACGCGGGCGATGTGTTGCCATAAGATGGCAGGCATCGCTACTGCCTGAGGGGACTGCCGTGCTGACTGCATCCAAACCGTTGCGCGCTGCGGGCGCCGCGGCGGCATCCATAGCGCTGCTCGCCGCCTGTGCGCCGGACGCCGTGCGCAACCGCCAGGCCACCGACTTCAATGCTTATCTCGATTCGCTGAAGACCGCGTGCCCGAACATGATCGTCGGGACGAACAATGTCAGCGAGTGGCTGCGCGCCAGCGGCAGTCGCGGCGACGACGACTACGTCTACTGGCTGGACCAGACCTCGCGCCTGTACTACCAGCGCATCTCCGCGCAGCAGTACCGCGATTCGGTCAGTGCGGCGCTGGGTGGGCGCTCCGATTCCCCCGCGCTGGACTGCATCGTGCGCCATCTGCCCGCGAACCGGCCGACCGGTCTGCCGGGCGGCAGGCTCTAGGCAATCTGCACATGGCCGTTGTGCAATCTTTGCATCCCCGCTAACATGAGTCCCCGGCAGACGAGACAAAGTTTGCCGACGTCGCTCGGACGGTTCCGGGCGCTTACGTAAAGGACTCCCTCATGACTGCCGCTTCCTCCGGCAAGCGCCGCTTTGCGCGCATCGATCGCCTCCCCCCGTACGTTTTCAATATCACCGCCGAGCTGAAGATGGCCGCCCGCCGCCGTGGCGAGGACATCATCGACATGAGCATGGGCAATCCCGATGGCGCCACGCCGGCGCATATCGTGGCCAAGCTCACCGAAGCGGCGCAGCGGCCCGACACGCACGGCTATTCGGCATCCAAGGGCATTCCCCGGCTGCGCCGAGCGATCTCGCACTGGTATCGCCAGCGCTATGACGTCGACATCGATGCGGACACCGAGGCCATCGTCACCATCGGTTCCAAGGAAGGCCTCGCGCACCTGATGCTGGCCACACTGGATCGCGGCGACACCGTGCTGGTGCCCGATCCCAGCTATCCGATCCACATCTATGGCGCGGTGATTGCCGGGGCCGATATCCGCTCGGTGCCGCTGGTGCCGGGCATCGACTTCTTTGCCGAGCTGGAGCGCGCCATCCGCGGCAGCTATCCCAAGCCCAAGATGATCGTGCTGGGATTCCCGTCCAACCCGACGGCGCAATGCGTGGAGCTGGACTTCTTCGAGCGGGTGATCGCGCTGGCGCGCAAGCACGATATCTTTGTGGTGCACGACCTGGCCTACGCGGATATCGTCTTCGATGGCTGGAAGGCACCGTCAATCATGCAGGTGCCGGGCGCCAAGGACATCGCGGTGGAGTTTTTCACGCTGTCCAAGAGCTACAACATGGCGGGGTGGCGCGTGGGCTTCATGGTCGGCAACGCGGACCTGGTGGCGGCGCTGACGCGCATCAAGAGCTATCACGACTACGGCACCTTCACGCCGCTGCAGATCGCGGCCATTGCCGCGCTCGAGGGCGACCAGCAATGCGTGAGCGAGATCGCCGCGCAATACCAGTCGCGCCGCGACGTGCTGGCGCGCGGGTTGATCGAGGCCGGCTGGCCGGTCGAGATTCCGAAGGCCTCGATGTATATCTGGGCGCGGATTCCCGAGCCGTACCGCGCGCTGGGCTCGCTGGAGTTCTCGAAGCAGTTGCTGGCCAAGGCCAAGGTATCGGTGTCGCCGGGCATCGGTTTTGGCGACTATGGCGACGAGTATGTGCGCTTTGCGCTGATCGAAAATGAATCGCGCATCCGGCAGGCGGTGCGTGGCATCAAGGCGATGTTCCGCGCGGACGGGCTGGTAAAGCCGTCTTCGGCGGCACAGCCGTGATTCGGCGCGGCTTTCAGTAGCGACGCAGCGCGTCCAGGTCGAGCACGTGCACGGCGCCGTGCTCGACCGCCAGCAAGCCTTCGCCCTCCAGCACCTTGAGCGCGGCATTGGCCCGCTGGCGCGAAATCCCCGCGAGCAGGCCCACTTCCTCCTGCGTCAGATGCAGCGCCGGACCCAGGCCCGGGCACAGCACCGGATTGAAGAGCGTCGCCAGCGCCCGCGCGACGCGGCCTTCGATGCCGTGCAGCCGTTCATGCTCGACGGTGGCGATAAACAGGCCGAGCCGTTCGTTGAGCTGGTCGAGCAGGTAGCGGTTGAAGGGCAGGCTGGTCTCCTGCAGCCAGCGGAACGTGGCACCGGGCATGCAGGCGATGCGGGAATCGCGCAGCGCGACCACGTCATAGCGCAGCGCCTCGCGCTTCAGGAGCGACCCTTCTCCCAGCCAGCCTCCCGCCGGCACGCCAGTCAGCGTGGCACGCTTGCCGGACGGCGAGGCGCAATGCACCTTGACCAGGCCCTCGGCGACGCCCAGCCAGCTGTCGGCCCGGTCGCCCTTGCGGATGACATAGGCGCCTTGCGGCACCGCGCGCTCGCGCACCTCGGCGCGCACGCGGTCGCGTTGCTCCGGTGTCAGTGCCGCGGCCCAGGGGCTGCGCGCCAGCAGCGCGTCGAGGCTCACGGCCGCGCATCCGCTCAGCGGTGCAGGGCCAGCGGCTGCTCGCCCGGCGCCCACCACGGGCGGAACAGCGCCTGGACCTGGGCATCGTCGACCGCGTCATAGCTGGTGACGCGCCAGCGCGGGGCGTTGTCCTTGTCGACGATCAGCGCGCGTACACCTTCGACGAAATCGCCTTGCGCGAAGGTGTTGACCACCACCGCCAGTTCCATGCGGAAGCAGTCGGCCAGGTCCATCCTGCGCCCGCGCAGCAGCAGTTCGCGCGTGGCGCACGCGGACAGCGGCGAGCGGGTGCGCAGCACATCGATGGTACGGGTGGCCCATGCGGTGTAGGCGGGGTCGTCCTGGCAAGCCAGGCCGGCCAGGATCTCCGGCAGCGTGGCGTGCCCCGTGAAATGCTGCAGCAGGGCCGGCAGCACTTGCAGCAGCGGTGCTTCGGCGGCGCTGGCAACGGACTCGCGCACCAGCGCACGGCGCAGGTCCGCGAGCGTGTCATGGCCCCATTCGATGCCGGCAAGGGTTTGCTCCAGCCCGGCCAGTGTGGCGCTGTCCACCGCCGCATCGGCCAGTCCGCATAGCAAGGCGTCGGCCGCGCCGATGCTCACGCCGGTCAGGCCCAGGTAGAGCGCCAGCGGCAGCGGCAGCTTCGACAGGAAGTGGCTGGCCCCCACATCCGGCACCAGGCCGATGCCGGTCTCGGGCATGGCCACGCGCGAGCGCTCGGTCACCAGGCGCAGGTGCGCGGCCTGTGCCAGGCCCATGCCGCCGCCCATGACGATGCCGTCCATCAGCGCCACCAGCGGCTTGGGATAGCGGTGCAGGCGGTAGTCCAGCGTGTATTCGTCGATAAAGAAGCGCCGGTGCAGCGGCGTGCCGTCGCGGTAGCTGTCCGTCAGCGCGCGGATATCGCCTCCGGCGCAGAAGGCCTTTGGGCCCGCGCCCCGCAGCACCACCGCGCGGATGGCATCATCGTTGGCCCAGGCATCGACCTGCGCACCCAGCGCAACGATCATCGGGTACGACAAGGCATTGAGCTGGCGCGGCCGGTTCAGCGTGGCGATGCCGACGCCGTTGACCACCTGGAACAGCACCTCGGGCTCGGCCACATCCAGGTTAGCGGCCTTGGTTTCTTCGGTCAGGCGCATGGCGCGCTCCTAGGCGTTGCGCCATTGCGGCGCGCGTTTCTCGAGGAAGGCATTGACGCCTTCGCGCTGGTCGGCATCGTCGAACAGGTCGACAAAGCGCTCGCGCTCCAGCGCCAGCGCGGCCTGGCGCGGCACCCCCTGGCGCGCCAGGTGCACCAGCCGCTTGCTGTGCGCGGCGGCACGCGGGCTGACGTTGCAGGCGCGTTCGGCCATCGCCAGCGCGGTGGCAAGGGCCTGGCCGCGTGGCACGACTTCCTCCACCAGCCCGATGCGCAGCGCGGTGGCCGCGTCGACCCGCTCGTTGGTCAGGATCATGCGCTTGGCCCAGCCTTCGCCTACCAGCCACGGCAGCGTCTGGGTGCCGCAGCCGCACGGCAGCAGCCCTACGGCGGCTTCAGGCAGCGCCATCTGTGCCTGTTCCTCGGCGATGCGGATATCGCAGGCCAGCGCGCATTCCAGCCCGCCGCCCATGGCATAGCCGTTGATCGCGGCAATCACCACCGGCCGCGCGTTCTGCAGGGCCTCGAAAGCGCTGCCGAACTGCTGCGCCATCGCGCGCGCGTGGGCGCGGTCGCCCTCGGCAAAGCCGTTCAGGTCGGCGCCGGCGCTGAAGAATTTCTCGCCGGCTCCGGTGACGACCACCGCGCGGACTTCCGGGTTGCCATCGATCCTTGCCACCAGCTCGCGCAACTGTTGCAGGCCTTCGGCGGTGAACGCGTTGGCGGGCGGGCGGCTCAGCGTCAGCGTGGCGACGTGGCCGTGCAGGGCAAACTCGATCATTGCTGGCTCTCCTTGTCCGCGGCGGACTGGTACTGGCGGATCACGCCGGAAAAGTCGAGATGGCCGTCGCCGGCATGGCTTACCGCCTGGTAGACCTGCTGCGCCAGCGCGCCCAGGAACAGCGGCTGCTTCACGCTGCGCGCGGCGTCATTGGCCAGGCCCAGGTCCTTGAGCATCAGGTCGGCGCCGAAGCCGCCGCTGTAGCCGCGGCCGGCCGGCGCGGTTTCGATCACGCCGGGCCATGGGTTGCAGGTATCGGAAGCCCAGCAGCGGCCGGTGGAGGTATTGACGATGCCCGCCAGCACATTGGCATCGATGCCGAGCTTGACGCCCAGCGCCATCGCCTCGGAGACGCCGATCATGGAGATGCCCAGGATCAGGTTATTGCAGATCTTGGCGACCTGGCCGGTGCCGGTGCCGCCGCAATGGACCAGGTTGCGGCCCATGCCGGCCAGCACGGGGCGCACCTGCGCGAACAGCGCCTCGGAGGCGCCGACCATGAAGGTCAGCGTGCCGGCCTGCGCGCCGACGGTGCCGCCGGACACCGGCGCATCGGCCAGTGCATTGCCGTGGGCCTCGGCCGCGGCGGCCATTTCACGCACGGTGGCGGGGTCGATGGTGCTGGAGTCGACCAGCGGCACGCCCGGGCGCACGCCGGCGAGCACGCCGTCTTCGCCAAGGTAGGCGCTGCGCACGTGCGCGGCCGCCGGCAGCATGGTGATGACGAAATCCGCCTCGGCCACGGCCTTGCGCGCCGAGTTGGCGCTGCCGGCGCCCTCGGCGCACAGCGATGCCACCGCGGCGGCGTTCAGGTCGAATACGGTCAGCGTGTGACCGGCCTTGAGCAGGTTGCGCGCCATGGGCGCGCCCATGTTGCCCAGGCCGATGAAGGCGATATGCATGGGGTGTCTCCTTGCTACGGTTGTTCGCGTCCCGCGTGTTTTCTCCCCTCTCCCGCAGGCGGGAGAGGGGAGAAAACCGGCGGGAGGCGAGAATGCTGCCAGCCACTCATTACATCTCAGCGCTTACTTCAAGCTGATCGTCGTATTCACCCCATCATTCACCGTGGCGTCGTCAAACCAGCGCGCCGTCACCGTCTTGGTCTGCGTGTAGAACTGCACCACCTGCTTGCCGTACGGTCCCAGGTCGCCCAGCTTGGAGCCGCGCGAGCCCGTGAAGCTGAAGTAGGGCACCGGCACCGGGATGGGAATGTTGATGCCAACCTGGCCGACGTCGATCTCGCTCTGGAACTTGCGCGCCGCGGCGCCGCTCTGCGTGAACACACCGGTGCCGTTGCCGAACGGGTTGCGGTTGACCAGCGCGATGGCGTCGTCCAGCGTGTCGACGCCGATCACCACCAGCACCGGTCCGAAGATCTCTTCCGTGTAGATCGACATGTCGGTCTTCACGTCGGTGAAGATGGTCGGGCCGATGAAGTTGCCCTGCGGATATCCCGGGACTTCCACGCCGCGACCGTCCAGCACCAGCGTGGCGCCTTCGCGCTCGCCGGCGGCGATCAGGCCGAGGATGCGCTCCTTTGCCGCGACCGAAACCACCGGGCCGACATCGGTGCCGGGCTCGGCGCCGGCACCGACCTTTAGGGTCTTGGCGCGCGCCACCAGGTCGGGCACCCAGTCACGCGCCGCGCCCACCAGCACCACCACGGACGTGGCCATGCAGCGCTGGCCGGCCGCGCCGAAGCCGGCGCCCGCCAGCGCATTCAGGGTCTGCTCCTTGTGCGCGTCGGGCAGCACCACCGCGTGGTTCTTGGCGCCCATCATCGACTGCACGCGCTTGCCGTGCGCGCCGGCGAGGTTGTAGACGTGGGTGCCGACGGCGGTGGAACCGACGAACGACACCGCCTTGATGTCCGGGTGGGTGCACAGCGCGTCGACCACGTCCTTGGCGCCGTGCACCACGTTCAGCACGCCCGGCGGCACGCCGGCTTCAAGCGCCAGCTTGACCAGCTCCATGGTCGACAGCGGATCCTGCTCCGACGGCTTGAGCACGAAGGTATTGCCGCAGACGATCGCCATCGGGAACATCCATAGCGGGATCATCGCCGGGAAGTTGAACGGGGTAATGCCGGCGCAGACGCCGATCGGCTGCTGCAGCGTGTAGGTATCGACGGTCGCGGCCACGTTCTCGGCAAAGCCGCCTTGCTGCAGCGTGCCGATGGAGCAGGCGTGCTCGACCACCTCCAGCCCCCGGAAAATGTCGCCTTCTGCATCGGCCAGGGTCTTGCCCTGCTCGGCGGTCAGGATCGCGGCGATGCGCTTGCTGTGTTCGCGGATCAGCGCCTGGAAGCGCAGCATGACGCGCAGCCGCGCGCCGATCGGCGTGTGGCGCCACGTAGCAAAGGCGCGGTGCGCGGCGCCCACGGCTGCCGCGACTTCGCTGGCGGTGGCGAGCGGCACGCGCGCCAGCACCTGCTGCGTCGCGGGGTTGACCACGTTGCGGAATTCGGTGGCGGACGAGTCCACCCATTCGCCGTTGATCAGCAGCGGTACGGTCGGCACGGCGGTGGCGGTGTTGGGCACGGCAGTCATGGTTGTCTCCGGAGGGTGTCGTTGTGCAGGGGAAGAGGGGAGTAGAGGGGGTCAGAGGCTGCGCGCGATCAGCATGCGCTGGATCTCGCTGGTGCCTTCGTAGATCTGGGTAATGCGGGCGTCGCGGTAATGGCGCTCGACCGGATAGTCTTCAAGGTAGCCATAGCCGCCGTGGATCTGCAGCGCCTTGGAGCACACGCGCTCGGCCAGTTCCGACGCATACAGCTTGGCCTGCGAAGCTTCGGACAGGCACGGCACGCCGTCGCTGCGCATGCGTGCGGCGCGATGCACCAGCAGCCGCGCGGCATTCAGTTCGGTGGCCATGTCGGCCAGCATGTTGGCGATGGGGGGATGCTCGCGCAGGGCGCGCCCGAACTGGACGCGTTCGGATGCGTAGCGGCACGCGGCCTCGAAGGCCGAGCGCGCGATGCCGATCGCCTGCGCGGCGATGCCGATGCGTCCGCCTTCCAGGTTGGACAGCGCAATGCGCAGGCCCTCGCCAGGCTCGCCCAGCAGCGCGTCGTGCGGGACCACGCAGTCTTCCAGCGTGATCGCGCAGGTGTCCGAGGCACGGATGCCCAGCTTCTTTTCCGGTGCGTGGACGATAAAACCGGGCGTGTCGGTGGGAACCAGGAAGGCGGAGATGCCCTTCTTGCCGCGCTCCGGTTGGGTGGCGGCAAACACCACCGCCACGCCTGCGCGCTGGCCGTTGGTGACGAACTGCTTGCTGCCGTTGAGCACCCAGCCGTTGTCGGTGAAGCGGGCGCGGCTGCGCAGGTTGTGCGCCTCGGAGCCGGCCTGCGGTTCGGTCAGGCAGAATGCGCCGATCAGCTCGCCGCTGGCCAGCCGTGCCAGGTAGCGCTCTTTCTGCGCATCGGTGCCGTAGTGCAGGATCGGCCCGCAGCCGACCGAGTTGTGCACGCTCATCATGGTCGCACAGGCGGCGCAGCCGGCGGCAATCTCTTCGATGGCGAGCGCATAGGCGACGTAGTCCGTATAGGTGCCGCCCCATTCTTCGGGCACGATCATGCCCAGCAATCCCAGCGCGCCCATTTCGGCGACGACCTCGTCGGGAAGGCGGCCGTCGCGGTCCCATTGCGCGGCGCCGCCGGCCAGCCGTTCGGTGGCAAAGGCGCGCGCGCTGTCGCGGATCATGGTTTGCTCTTCGGTGTAGTCGCTGTGCATGGCAGATTGGGTTGGCGTTTGGAGCCGCGCTGCAACTCAGGCAGAATGCGCGCTCGGCGTTTGACCTGCGGGCAGTGTAGGAACGCCCGGGGCCGGCTCCTATGCCAAAATCCGCCAATCTTCGTGAACTCGTTTGCCACCCGCCAGCGCCATGGAAAAAGGCAGTGTCGCCATCTGTTTCGTCCACCACGCCATTGCGGGGCTGCGCGCGCGCGGGATTGACCCGGATCCGGTGTTGCGCAGCGCCGGGATTGCGCCGGCGCTGCTGGCCGTGCCGCAGGCGCGGGTTTCGGCGGCCAGCTACAGCGAGCTGTGGCTGGCCGTGGCCGCGGCGCTGGATGACGAGTTCTTCGGCCAGGATTCGCGCAGCATGAAGTGCGGCAGTTTTGCCATGCTGTGCCATGCGGTGGCGGGCAGCCGCACGCTGGCGCAGGCACTGGAGCGCATCACGCGGTACTTCCGGCTGCTGCTCGACGATATCGGCGTGCGGCTGGAGCGCCATGGCGACGAGGCCGCGCTGGTGCTGACCGCACCGGGCGCGCACCTGGGGCGGCAGCCCGGCGTGTTTGCGCAGGAGACCATGCTGATCATGCTGCATGGCCTGATGAGCTGGCTGCTGCGGCGGCGCGTGCCGGTGCGGCTGGCAGCGTTCGCCTATGCCGAACCGCCGTACAGCGCGGAGTATCGCGTCATGTATTCGCGCCAGCTGGCCTTCGCGCAGCCGGCCACGGCGCTGGTGTTCGACGCGGCGCTGCTGGACCAGCCGGTGCGCCAGGACGAGCGCAGCCTGAAGGCGTTCCTGCGCGACGCGCCGCACAACGTGGTGGTCAAGTATTCGGACCGCAGCAGCATGGGTGCGCGCGTGCGCCGGCTGCTGCGCAACCAGCGTCCGGATCAATGGCCGACCTTCGAAGACCTGGCTGTCAGCCTGAACCTGTCGGCCTCGTCATTGCGGCGCCGGCTGATGGAGGAGGGCGTGAGCTACCAGGACCTGAAGGATGCGCTGCGGCGCGACCTGGCGATCGAGGCGCTCAGCCATTCCGGTCGCCCGGTCGCCGATATCGCGGCCGAACTCGGCTTTGCCGAGCCCGGTGCGTTCCACCGGGCCTTCCGGCGCTGGACCGGGTCGCGCCCGGGGGCCTACCGCCGCGTGGCGGAAGGCTGAGTGCGGGGCTACAGCTGCGTGGCGTGGTGCCGGATGTGGTCGGCGATAAAGCTGGTGATGAAGTAGTAGCCGTGGTCGTAGCCGCTGTGCCGGCGCAGCGTCAGCGGCTGGCCCACGGCCTGGCAGGCCGCGGCGAATGCGTCCGGATGCAGCTGGCTCTGCAGGAACTGGTCGTCCAGGCCCTGGTCGACCAGGATGCCGGCCGGGAACGGCGCACCCTGCTGGCGTGCCATCAGCTCGCTCGCGTCATACTGCGCCCAGGCGGCGCGGTCGCTGCCGAGGTAGCCGGTAAAGGCCTTCTCGCCCCACGGGCAGCGCGACGGCGCGGCGATCGGCGCGAATGCCGACACCGAGCGGAAGCGCTGGGGATGGCGCTGCGCCAGCACCAGCGCACCGTGCCCGCCCATCGAATGCCCGAAGATGCCGACGCGCGCGGCATCGCCCGGCAATGCGCTGGTCACCAGTTCGAACAGTTCTTCGGCGACGTAGCTTTCCATGCGCCAGTGCTTGTGCCATGGCGCCTCGGTGGCATCGACATAGAAACCCGCCCCCACGCCGAAGTCCCAGGCATCCGCTTCGCCCGGCAGGCCCGCGCCGCGCGGGCTGGTATCCGGTGCCACCAGCATCAGGCCGTGCTCGGCGGCAAACCGCTGCGCGCCGGCCTTGATCATGAAGGTTTCTTCGGTGCAGGTCAGGCCGGCCAGGTAGAACAGCACCGGCACCCGTGCGCCGGCCTGCGCCTGCGGCGGCAGGTAGACCGAGAAGCGCATCGGCAGCCCGATCGCCACCGAGTCATGGCGATAGAAGCGCTGCACGCCGCCGTGGCAGCCATGTTGAGAGATCAGTTCCATGTCGGCGCCGTCCTCAGTACAGCACTACCGAGCGGATCGACTCGCCGCGCTTCATCAGGTCGAAGCCTTCGTTGATGCGCTCCAGCGGCAGCGTGTGCGTGATCAGGTCGTCGATATTGAGCTTGCCTTCCATGTACCAGTCGACGATCTTCGGCACGTCGGTGCGGCCGCGCGCGCCGCCGAAGGCGGAGCCTTTCCACTCGCGCCCGGTCACCAGCTGGAACGGACGCGTCGAGATTTCCGCGCCGGCCTCGGCCACGCCGATGATGATCGACTTGCCCCAGCCCTTGTGGCAGCACTCCAGCGCCTGGCGCATGACCTGCGTGTTGCCGATGCATTCGAACGAGTAGTCCGCGCCGCCGTCGGTGAGCTGGATGATGTGGTCGACCACGCTGTCGACATCCTTGGGGTTGATGAAATGCGTCATGCCGAACTTGCGCGCCATCGCCTCGCGCGCCGGGTTCAGGTCGACGCCGATGATCTTGTCGGCGCCCACCATCTTCGCCGCCTGGATCACGTTAAGCCCGATGCCGCCCAGGCCGAACACGACCACGTTGGCGCCGGCCTCGACCTTGGCGGTGAACAGCACCGCGCCCACGCCGGTGGTGACGCCGCAGCCGATGTAGCAGACCTTGTCAAAGGGCGCATCCGGGCGGATCTTCGCCAGCGCGATCTCCGGCACCACGATGTGGTTGGCGAAGGTCGAGGTGCCCATGTAGTGGAAGATGGGCTTGCC
>NZ_JBYOJO010000006.1:0-388605 GCF_057798955.1 Cupriavidus sp. 207A1
CCCCACCGCTCGTTGCCGACACAACCTTGCGCCGTCATCCGGCCCCGCCAGCTGGATAGGTGCGTACGGCCATGCCGGCGCACCGCTCTTTCACGCCGGAGCCGCATGAGCGAAGCCACCCCTTCCCCCAAGTTCCTCGACGCCGTGCGCAACCTCGCCGGCTCGCTCGTGGCGATGGTGCAGACGCGCCTGGAGCTCGCCAGCGTGGAGCTGGCCGAGGAGCGCACGCGCTTGCTGAAGGTAGCCCTGCTGGCCTTGTTCGGGCTGGCGTTCTTCGGGTTGGGCCTGGTCACGCTGACCGCCCTCATCGCGATCCTGTTCTGGGACACCTACCGCTGGCAGGCCCTGGGCGCGCTGACGGTGCTCTACCTGGTGCTGTGCGCCGTCTGCCTGGCGTACGCCCGCAACGTGCTGCGCAACGCGCCGCCGATGCTGGAAGCCACCCTCGCCGAAATCGACAAAGACCGGGAGATCCTGCGCCGATGAGCACACTCGACCCTGACGACGCCACGCCCGCACGCGAAGGCGGCGAATACCCGCGCGCGCCCCGGTTCACGCAGGAGGTGCGCCTGCCGCTCGCGGTGCGCAAGGAACTGCTGCTGACCCGCGCCGCCCTTGAACGCCACGATTGCCGGCAGGCGCTGCACGCGGTACGCGGCGGCGTGCACCGCCTCGGCACCGTCAGTGCCTGGCTGCCGCGGATCGCGCGACCGGGCTCGTGGATGAAGGTGGTCGGGTTGACCAAGGACTACCCGATGCTCAGCACCGCGGTGACACTGGCGTTGCCGCTGGTCAAGCGCGTGCCGGTG
This sequence comes from Cupriavidus sp. 207A1, assembly GCF_057798955.1. Taxonomy (NCBI): domain Bacteria; kingdom Pseudomonadati; phylum Pseudomonadota; class Betaproteobacteria; order Burkholderiales; family Burkholderiaceae; genus Cupriavidus; species Cupriavidus sp. 207A1. Next base: position 810 of record NZ_JBYOJO010000006.1, read on the forward strand.
CTGCGCCTGACCTGGAAGCTGTCCAAGCTGGGCCTGGTCGCGGGCGCGGCCTACTGGGCCTACAACACCTGGCGCGAAGCCAAGGGCCAGGCGGTGCCGCCGGCCAACGTGCCGACCCCGGCCCCGGCCGGCACCCCGCCCGCCGCCGACACCGGCTTCCGCGATCCACTGATCCCCTGACCCTCCTGCCGACTCACCCGGCCAGCGCCAGCGCCGGCCGCGCGCCGGCTTCGGGGCCGGCCGGCGCGAACGGCACCGGCGGCGCAATGTGATAGCCCTGCGCCAGGTCCACGCCCAGCTCGCGCAAGCGCGCGAGCATCGCCTCGTTCTCGACGAATTCCGCAATGGTCTGCTTGCCCATGGCGTGGCCGATGCGCTGGATCACCTCGACCATTACCAGGTTGACCGGATCGGCCAGCATGTCGCGCACGAAGCTGCCATCGATCTTCAGGTAAGCGGCGGGCAAGTGCTTGAGGTAGGTGAACGACGACATGCCGGCGCCAAAGTCATCCAGCGCGAAGCGGCAGCCAAGCTGCTGCAACTGCATGATGAACGCCCCGGCCTGCGCCAGGTTGGCAATGGCCGCGGTCTCGGTGATCTCGAAGCAGACGCCGTCCAGCGCGATGTCGAAGCGCAGCGCCTGCTCGCGCACGAAATCCGGGAACTGGATGTCCGCCAGCGACGCGCCTGACAGGTTGATCGCGCAGGTCGCGATCTCGGCCTGGCGCCCCGCCAGCGTGGCAAACGCGGTCTCTACCACCCAGCGGTCGATCATCGGCATCAGGTTGTAGCGCTCGCAGGCCGGCACAAACGCCATCGGCGGCACCAGCCGGCCGCGCTCGTCGACCATGCGCAGCAACAGCTCCACATGGCGCCCCGCCGCCGGCACCGTGCCCTGCTGCACCGGCACGATCTCCTGCGAGAACAGGCAGAAGCGTCCGGCGGCCAGCGCGGCGTGCACGCGGCTGACCCACTCCATCTCGCCTTGGCGCGCCTGCACCACGCTGTCCAGCGGATGGTAGACCTGGACGCGGTTGCGCCCGCCCTCCTTGGCCACGTAGCAGGCCGCGTCGGCCGCGCTGAGCGCCTCGGCCACGCTGCCGGTGTGCCGGTCCAGCGTGACCAGGCCGATGCTGACCCCCACCGCGAAGGTGCGCTGCCGGTGCGCAAAGCGGAAGCTGGCAATGGCGTGGCGCAAGCCCTCGGCCACGCGCTCGCCGTCGGCGCTGCCGCAATGCTCGAGCAGCACGCCGAACTCGTCGCCGCCCAGTCGCGCCAGCATGTCGCTGCGGCGCAGCTGGCCGCGCATGATCTCGGCCATCTGCCGGATCAGCTCGTCGCCGGCGGCGTGGCCGCAGGTATCGTTGACCACCTTGAACTGGTCCAGGTCCAGGTACATCAAGGTGTGGGGGGTGCCTTGCGCGCGCGCACGCTCGATCGCCGCGGCCAGCCGGCGCTCGAACTCGGCGCGGTTGACCAGGCCGGTCAGCGCGTCATGGCTGGCCTCGTACGCCAGGCGCGCGGCATGCGCGCGTTCCTGGCTGATGTCGTGCAGCACCACCACCACGCCGATGGCCTGCGCGGCGCGGTCGCGGATCAGGGCCACCGACGGCTTGACCGCCAGCGCCTGCCCTGGCTGCCCGGCACCATCGCGCTGCACCAGCTGGGCAGAGCGGCTGTGCCAGCGCTGGCGCAGCGCCAGCGTCACGATATCGGGCAGCGGCGCCAGGCTGTCCTCGTCGCGCAGCACGCACACCTCGCTCAGGGGCACGCCGCGGGCATCGGCCTCGCACCAGCCGGTCAGCGCTTCGGCGGCCGGATTCAGCGACTGCACGCGGCCCCATACGTCGGCGGTCACCACCGCGTCGCCGATCGCCTGCAGCGTGACCTGGGCGCGCTCCTTTTCGGCAAACAGCTGGGTCTTGTAGCGCTTGTGCTCGGAAATGTCGGTCAGCGAGCCCGCCATGCGCGCGCGCCGGCGCCCGGCACCGCGTACCAGCCGGCCGCGCGCGCGCACCCAGAGGTAGTCGCCGGCGCGGTTGCGCAGGCGGAATTCGGCGTCGTAGGGCTCGCCGCTGCGCAGGTGGTGCGCCAGCTTGGCCTCGAACGCCCCCAGCTCGGACGGATGCAGCAGGCCCAGCACGGTTTCGCGCGCATGCGGCAGCTCGTCGGCGCGGTAGCCCAGCATCTGCGCGCAGCGCGGCGAGAAATACAGCTCGCCGCGGCCAAGATGCCAGTCCCACAGGCCGTCGTTGCTGCCTTCGACCGCGAGCTGCAGCTGCTCTTCACTTTGCGCCAGGGCCTCGCGCAACCGGCGCTCGCGCCGCAGCGGCCCGACCGACAGCAAGATCGCCGACATCAGCAGCGCCGCCGCCATCACCGCGCTGCCGGTGGTGAGCAGCCGCGTGACCCGGCGCGACGCCTGCCCCAGGTGGCCCGAAAAGGCGCGCTCCAGCGGCGTCAGCCGGGCGTCGATCTGCGCGATGTTGCGCAGCACCGGCGCAACGCAGGCGTCATCGCAGTCGGGCTGGGCGGCCAGGCGCCGCAGCGCCAGCGCCTGCTCATGCAAGGCAAAGATCTCGAGATCGCCCTGCGCCCACACGCGGATGGCGGCATCGACTTCATGGATCTGGCGGAAATTCCGGTACAGGCGCACCATCCGCGGGATGTCTTCGGGGTGGTTGCCGCCGGCGAGCAGGCCCTCGTGCACGCGTTCCAGGTCAGGCTCGGCACGGTCCAGCTCCAGGCGCGCGCGATGGTCGCCGAACGGGATCGCGATGGACGCAAGGTAAGCGTCGAAATCCGCCGGATCGCGGTCCTCGCCGTAGCGCAGCAGATGCAGCACGGCGTTCTTCTGGCCCTTGGACCACTGGCTCTCGCCCGCCACGAAGGCGCGCGCGGCCGACAGCAGGTCCAGGCTGGCGATGCTGAACAACGCCAGCGCGACCACCACCGGTACGAACGGCCAGATGATGCGCAGCACATGCCCGCTGGCCGGCAAGGAAACGCCTGCTCGCCGCATAGGTCTTGTTCGAGGGGCCGTGTCTCGCGGCCGTTCCGAGGGCCCGCGGTCCACACGCCGCGGTTAGACCCATTGTGCTGCGCTGGCCGGGCGTGCGTCTCTACCTCGAACTAGTTAAAGCACCCCCCCACCCTCGGGGCATGCCGGACGGAAAAAATGCAAAAAGGGCCTGTGGCGTGCGCCACAGGCCCTTCGTAATGCTGGTGGGTCGTGCGTGACTCGAACACGCGACCAACGGATTAAAAGTCCGCTGCTCTACCGACTGAGCTAACGACCCGAAAAAACAGAACCGCGATTATAGTGATGCGATTCTCGATGTGTCAAGGGAAAGGCGCGCCAGCGGCTCACACCATGCGTTCCAGGCGCCACATCTGGTAGCGGAACGCCAGCACCGCGCCGGCCAGGATGCCGGCCAGCGCAATGAACGAGCCCAGCGCCAGCGTCGACACGCCCGACAGCCCCTGCCCCACCGTGCAGCCCAGCGCCGTGACCCCGCCCGCGCCCATCAGGATGCCGCCGACCATGTGGTTGGCGACGTCCTCGGCATTGCCGAAGCCTTCCCAGCGGAAGGTGCGCGTGGCCAGCGCATACGCTGCCGCGCCGGCGATCACGCCTAACACGCTGACGATGCCGATGGTCAGCACCTTGCTCTTGTCGCTGAACATCATCAGCCAGTCGAGCGTGTAGGCATACGGCGCGACGAAGCTCAGGCTTTCCATGCGGCCGCTGTTGGTCGAGACAAACAGTTCTTCCAGCGTATTGGGGTCTTCGGCGACGTAGCCGAGGTGGCCGGACACGTACCACATCGCCACGATGATCAGGCCCACGCCGATGCCGCCCAGCAGGTTGTCGAAGGTGCGGAAACCGCGCCCGGCCAGCGCCCACGCCGCCAGCACGCCGCCCAGCGCCAGGCCCAGGCCGAGTTGCAGCACGGAACGCGCCGCGCCGGTGCCCTGCGCCAGCACCGACGGCAGGTCCTGCGTGGTCGGCAGCGCCAGCGCCACCGCGTCGACGGTATTGACGCGCACCACGCCGAACAGGCCGCGCAGCGTCATGTAGGCCGACAGCCCCAGGAACACGAACACCACCAGCGACTTCAGGTTGCCCGCGCCGATGCGCACCAGCGTCTTGCTGCCGCAGCCCGACGCCAACACCATGCCGAAGCCGAACATCAGCCCGCCGGCCAGCGCCGACAGCCACGCCAGCTTGCTCGCGGCATAGATGGTCTTGGTCGGGTCGATGGCGCCGTTCCAGGCCAGCACGCCGGTGCCGATCATGGCCACGCCGATCGCCAGCACCCACATGCGCATGCGGCTCCAGTCGCCCATGTTGACGATGTCCGAGACCGCCCCCATGGTGCAGAAGTGGGTGCGCTGCAGCACCGCGCCGAACAGGAAGGCCAGGACAAAGGTGCTCAGCAGCACCGAGCGCGACAGCGCGGCAAGATCGATTTCAGGCATGGGGCGGGAACGGCGGGCTCAGGCTCGGGATCAGTCAGGCGGCGGCCTGGTAGCGGGTCGGGTCGGGCACGCCGGCGGCCTCGAAGCCGGCGCGGCGGATGCGGCAGGAATCGCACACGCCGCAGGCGCGGCCGTCGTCGTCGGCCTGGTAGCACGACACCGTCAGGCTGTAGTCGACGCCCAGCGCGATGCCGGCGCGGATGATCTCGCCCTTGGTCATGTCGATGATGGGCGCATGCACGCGGAAGCGGTCGCCCTCGACACCGGCCTTGGTGGCCAGGTTGGCCAGGGTCTCGTAGGCCGCGACGTATTCCGGGCGGCAGTCCGGGTAGCCCGAATAGTCGACCGCGTTGGCGCCGAAGAACAGGTCGCGCCCGCCCACCGCCTCGGCCCAGCCGAGCGCCAGCGACAGCATGATGGTGTTGCGCGCCGGCACATAGGTGACCGGGATGCCGCCGCTGGCGCCGTCGGTGGGGACCTCGAGCGCGTCGTCGGTCAGCGCCGAGCCGCCGAAGCGGCGCAGGTCGAGGTCGACGATCTCGTGGCGCACGGCGCCCAGCGCCGCGGCCACGCGCTTGGCGGCCTCCAGTTCCGAGGAATGGCGCTGGCCATAGCGCATCGACAGCGCATAGGTCTCGAAGCCCTGGGCGCGGGCCATGGCAAGTACGGTGGCGGAGTCGAGTCCGCCGGACAGCAGGACGATGGCGCGTTGGGTCATGGTGCGGTTCGCGCCGGGGGCGGCGCGCAAGAACATTCAGGCGAATCGCATATTCTAGCGCGACAAACGAAAAAGGCCCGCCGAAGCGGGCCTTGCGATGGCGGGCGGCGGCGCCGGCGGCGCTTACTTCAGCGTCTTGAGCCGGTTGCTCGCCGCCTGCGCCCCCTCGGTGCCGGGATACTTCGCCACCACCTGCTCCAGCGTCTTGCGCGCGGCCGCCTTCTGGCCGGACTCGAGCTGGTTGTTGGCGATGGCGATCATCGCGTCCGGCACCTTGGGGTGGGTCGGGTTGGCGTTGACCATGTTCTGCAGCACGAAGGTGGAACCCTTGTAGTCGCGCTGCGCGTACAGCGAGTTGCCGAGCCAGTACTGTGCCAGCGGCAGGTACGGGCTCTGCGGGTACTTCTTCGCGAACGCCGAGAACGAATTCCCCGCGCTCTTGAAGTCGCCCGCCTGGAACTGCTTGAGCGCGGCATCGTATTCGGGCTTTTCGCCCGGCTGCGCGACCCCTTCGCGGCCTTCGACCGTGACCTGCTGCGGCTCGAATTTCTTCAGGCGCGCATCCAGGTCGGCGTAGTAGTCCTTCTGCTGCTTCTGCAGCGTGTCCACCGTGTTCTGCAGGACTTCGTTCTGGCCGCGCAGCCGCGCCACTTCCTGGCGCAGGCCTTCGAGCTGGTTCTGCATGTCGAGCAGGGTGCGGCTGTTCTGCTCGATGCGCTGCGTCGCGGTCGCCTGGAAACCGTTGAACTGGTCGCGCAGGCCGATGACGGCCTTGCGGGCCTCGTCATCGTCGAACACTCCGGCATGCGCCTGCGACAGCGGCAGCATGCCGCCGCCGGCCACGGCGGCGAGCCACAACAAGGTGGAAACGCGTGCTTTCATGGAGGGTCAGTCCGCAGATCAGTAGTTGATGTCCGCGCGGCGGTTTTCCGCCCACGAGGCTTCATCGTGGCCGGTGGCCTTGGGCTTTTCCTTGCCCAGGCTCACGGCTTCCATCTGGCCGTCGGGCACGCCCATCGAGGCCAGCGAGCGGCGCACGGCTTCGGCGCGCTTCTGGCCCAGCGCGAGGTTGTACTCGCTGGTGCCGCGTTCGTCGGTGTTGCCCTGGATCAGGATCTTGCGGCCCTGGTTGGTGCCCAGGTACTTGGCGTGCGCGCCCAGCATGCCCTGGTAGTCGGCCTTGACGGTGTAGCTGTCGAAGTCGAAGTAGACGCTGCGCTTGGCCAGCGGGCTGTTCGGATCGTTCAGCGGATCGGCGGCGGTCACCGGGGTGACGGCGCGCGGATCGGCACCCGTGCCGCCGGCACCGGCGCCGGCATTGGCGGTGTCGTCCAGCTTGACGCCGGAGCTACAGGCGCCAAGGGCCAGCAGTGCGGCAACGGCAAGGGTTTTGGTCATCAGTTGGGCCATGGTGGTTGACTCCTGTTATTGCATGAAAGGACCCCAGGACGGCTCTCGAACATCGCCGGACTGGAGGGACAGAACCTGCCGGGTACGCCCGTCAGTGGACACCGCCGCCAGCACCGCACGACCGCCCACGCGGGTGGCATAGAGGATGTACTTGCCGTTGGCGGCGAAGCTGGGCGCCTCGTCGTTGGCCGTATCGGTCAGCGACGTCACGTCGCCGTTGGTCAGGTCCTGCAACTGCAGCTTGAAGCCGCCCCCGCGCGAAATGTACGCCAGGTACTTGCCATCCGGCGAAATGCGCGGGCTCACGTTGTAGCTGCCCTTGAAGGTGACGCGTTGGGCCCCGCCGCCCTCCTCGCCGGAGGCGGGCATGCGGTAGACCTGGGGCGCACCGCCGCGGTCGCTGGTGAAATAGATGCTCTTGCCGTCGGGCGAGTACTGCGGCTCGGTGTCGATGGCGCTGCTGCGCGACAGGCGGCGGATGCCCGAGCCGTCGGCGTTGACCTGGTAGACCTGGGTATTGCCGTCGCGCGACAGCGCCAGCGCCAGGTGGCGCCCGTCCGGCGACCACGACGGCGCGCTGTTGTTGCCCTTCTGGTTCGACACCAGCGTGCGCTTGCCGCTGGCCAGGTCGTGCACATAGACCACCGGCTTCTTGGCCTCGAACGAGACGTAGGCCACGCGCGCGCCGTCCGGCGACCACGACGGCGAGATGATGGGCTCGTTGCTGGTCAGCGCCACCTGGGCGTTCTGCCCGTCCGAATCGGAGATCAGCAGCTGGTAGCGGCCGCCCACCTTCGACACGTAGGACAGGCGCGTGGCAAACACGCCGCGCTCGCCCAGCAGCTTTTCATAGATGTAGTCGGCGATCTTGTGCGCGGTCACGCGCAGCTGCGACTGGTTCACGGTGAAGGCCAGCCCGCCCAGGCTCTGTCCCTTGACGGTGTCGTACAGGCGGAAGCGCACTTCGTACTTGCCGCCCGCGGCCGGGGTCACGCTGCCGGCGACGAAGGCATCGGCGCCGCGCGCCTTCCAGCTGCCCAGGTCGACATTGGCGGACTCGGCCACGGTGGCGCCGCCGGGGTCGACGTTGCGGAAACGGCCGCTGCGGGCCAGGTCCGAACGGATGATCGCGGTCAGGTTCTGCGGGGCCTGGGCCTCGCCCTGGAAGTTGGCGGTGGCCACCGGGAACTGGCTGCTGCCAACCCCGGAGATCTCAACATTGAGCTGCGCGTGCGCGGCGCCCGCGGCCATGGTCATGGCCGCGGCCAGCCACGCCATCAGCGCGCGCCGGCCGGCCAGCGGCATCGGCCGGCTCGCACCTCGGGATGCGGGGGAATCTGCGTTGTGCCGCCTCGCGGACAGCCAGTTGGGGGCCCAAAGCTTTCGCATGCTGCTCCTCAGTCGATTTCAAGTTTCGTCGGGCACCGTCGGGCACGCCGGGCAATCGTCAACACGGGCAAATGCGGCATTGCAGCGCGTGGCGCATGCCCCGTCCGTGTGCATACCGCACCGTCGGCTGCGTCGGGCAACCTGTCATGCTAGCGCTGGGACCGGAACCCGACGATGAAGGTTGCATTATGTTGCAAATCGTGCCGTGCCGTTCACCCGGTCCCACTCAGTCCTTCGGCCGGAAGGTAATGGTGAAGCTGGCCGGCGCCTTGCCGTTCTCGTCGCGCGGCAGCGGATCGGAACGCTCGACCGCGCGCAGCACGGCATTGTCCCAGCCGGAGTTGCCGCTGGACTTGGACAGCCGCGCCGACAGCAGCGAACCGTCCGGCGCCAGCTGCACCGAGACCACCGCGTTCGGGTTGCCCGGCACGTCTTCGGTAAAGACGATGTTCGGCTTGACGCGGCGGCGCACGCGGTCGGCATAGCCGGGCGAAGCCTTGCCGCCACCGCCGGCACCGGCGCCGGCCGCGTTGCCGACCCCGCCACCACCCGCGCCGGAGCCGCCGGCCAGCGCCTGCAGGCGCGCCAGCTCGCTCTTGCGCTGGGCGTTGGCGGCGGCTTCGCGCTTGGCCTTGGCGTCGGCATCCGCCTTGGCCTTGGCGTCGGCCTGCGCTTTCGCCTTGGCGTCGGCCTGGGCCTTGGCCTTGGCATCGGCCTGCGCCTTGGCCTTGGCCTCGGCGGCTTCCTTGCGCTCGCGCTCGGCCAGTTCCTTGCGTTCCTGCTCCTGCTGCGCGGCCTTCTTCTTCGCGTCGTCCTTGCGCTGCGCTTCCTTGCGCTCGGCCTCGCGCCGCTCGGCTTCCTTGCGGTCGGCCTCCTTGCGCAGCGCTTCCTTGCGCGCCTCTTCCTTGCGCTCAGCCTCCTTGCGCTCGGCCTCCTTGCGGGCCGCTTCCTTGCGCTCGGCTTCTTCGCGCGCGGCCGCCTCGGCGCGGCGCTTCTTCTGCTCCAGCGCGATATCGGCGTCGTCCTCGACCTTGCTCTTCACCTGCGGCGGCGGCGGCGCCGGACGCGGCTGCACCACCGGCTCGGGCTCTGGCTGCGGCTGCGGCCGTGGCGGCGGGGGCGCGGTGGCGGCGGGGATTTCCTCCCATAGTTCGGCCTCGGCCCCGACCGGGGTGCTGCTCTGCCAGCTCACGCCGTAGTACAGCACCACGGCCAGCAGCAGGTGCATGAGCAGCGCGAGCAGGAAGGAACGCAGGGTTCCCCGCTCCTTGACCGGCTGGTAGGGATAGGCGGCGGCGGTCGTCATCAAGCGCAACGGCAATCGGATAGGTGCTTCAATACGTCAGGAGGTCTTGGACTTGACCATCAGGCCCACGCGCTTGACGCCGTCGGCTTTCAGGACCGACATCACGTCCAGCACCGCCTCGTACTTGACCGCGCGGTCGGCGGCGATCACCACCGGCTGGTCCGGGTTCTCGTTCTGGCGCTGGTGGACGAAGTCCAGCAGGCCCTGCTTGTCGAGCTTGCGTTCGAAGGCGTTGCCGGCGGTGTCCTTGCCGCGCGCGGTGAGCTGGCCGTCTTCATGCACGGTGACGACGATCGGGGGCGCCTTCTGCTGCGGCGTGGCATTGGCCACGGTGGGCAGGTCGACGGTAGCGGGGCTGACGATCGGCGCTGCCACCATGAAGATGACCAGCAGCACGAGCATGACGTCGATATACGGCACGACGTTGATCTCGGCGCTGGCCCGGCGGCGCGAGCCGCCGCGGCGCTGAATGGCTGCCATTGCAGGACTCCTGGAAACGCCGGCCCGGGCTCGCGCCCGGGCCGTTGATAGGGAATACGGTTAGCGGGTCTGCCGCTGCAGGATGTTCAGGAACTCTTCCATGAAGCTCTCGAAGCGGATCGCCAGGCGATCGATTTCGGTGGCATAGCGGTTGTAGGCAATCACTGCCGGGATCGCCGCGAACAGGCCGATCGCGGTCGCCACCAGCGCTTCGGCGATGCCGGGCGCCACCGACGCGAGCGTCGCCTGCTGCACATTGGACAAGCCGCGGAACGCGTTCATGATCCCCCACACCGTGCCGAACAGGCCGATATACGGGCTCACCGAACCGACCGAGGCCAGGAACGGCAAATGCGATTCGAGCACGTCCATCTCGCGCTGGTAGGCCGCGCGCATGGCGCGGCGGGCGGCGTCGAGCAGCGCGCCGGCCTCGTTGCCGCGCTCGCGCGCCTTCAGGAACTCGCCCATGCCGGATTCGAAGATCCGTTCCAGCGCACCGGTGTTGTGGCGGTTGTTGACGGCACTGTTATAGAGCGCCTGCAGGTCGCCGCCGGCCCAGAAGTCGCGCTCGAAGCCTTCGGTCTGGGTGCGCGCCGAACGCACCGCCAGGTGCTTGCGGAAGATATAGGTCCACGAAAACAGCGACATGACGAGCAACAGCGCCATGACGGCCTGTGCCAGCACGCTGGCGTGGAGCACCAGCGTTACGATCGACATGTCTTGCGTGACGGTCACGGGATTCATCGTGCTGACTTGATGGTGGCTAGAACGGGGTCGGGGATCGGGGCGGGGCGGAAAGTGCTTTTGTCGACGCAGCCAACGCGGATCGCGCCGGTCGCGAGCATCAGCTCGCCACGCCAGGCTTCCTGGGTGAACTGCACCGAAGCCGGGCCGACCCGGTCGATGCGCGTGCGGATCTCAAGCTGGTCGTCCAGCCGGGCGGGCGCATTGTAGTCCACCGCCGTACTGCGGACGATGAAGACCACGCCCGCCTGGTCGGCGAGCGCCTGCTGTTCGATGCCGAGCGAGCGCAGCCACTCGGTGCGGGCGCGCTCGAAGAACTTGAGGTAGTTGGCGTAGAACACTACGCCGCCTGCATCGGTGTCTTCCCAGTACACCCGCAGGGTCCAGACAAAGTTTGGCATGGCCGCGATTGTAACGGAGAGCGATACCCGTTTCGTGTAAACCCGCAGGACGACTTTGCAACAGCAAGTTGCTGGCCAGGGCCGCGCCAGCCCTTGCCAGCCCTCGGCTGGCGGGTCCACGGCTTGCGGCGGGCGGCCGCCTCGCGCTACACTGCGCGCAACCATTCCATCTTGCGCGACTGGCGAAGTCAGTGGGCACTACCACGAGGAAGCGCAAGTTCTCTGGCGTGAAGTTTCCAAACGCCATGGCGTTGACGCGAGTCATGCCTGCCGCTCGCCTGGGCAGCGAATGGGAAGCAGGGTGCGCCTGCGCCGACGGCCAAGCCGCCGGTGCCGGTCGCCGCTAGCCTTCCCCGCGCGCCCTACCCCCGATGCCTGCATCGGATTCCCTTTTTTCAGACGAGTTTCGCCATGTTCGAACGCAGCCGTTTTACGATCGACCAGATCGACCCCGAGGTCTTTGCCGCCATCCAGCAGGAAAACCAGCGCCAGGAAGACCACATCGAGCTGATCGCCTCCGAGAACTACACCTCGCCCGCGGTGATGGCCGCGCAGGGTTCGCAGCTGACCAACAAGTACGCCGAGGGCTATCCCGGCAAGCGCTACTACGGCGGTTGCGAGTATGTCGACATCGTCGAGCAGCTGGCCATTGACCGCGTCAAGCAGCTGTTCGGCGCCGAAGCCGCCAACGTCCAGCCCAACTCGGGCTCGCAGGCCAACCAGGGCGTGTACTTCGCCGTGCTCAAGCCGGGCGACACCATCATGGGCATGAGCCTGGCCGAAGGCGGCCACCTGACCCACGGCATGGCGCTGAACATGAGCGGCAAGTGGTTCAACGTCGTCAGCTACGGCCTCAACGCCCAGGAAGACATCGACTACGACGCGCTGGAAAAGCTGGCGCAAGAGAAGAAGCCCAAGCTGATCATCGCCGGCGCCTCGGCCTTCGCGCTGCGTATCGACTTCGAGCGTATCGGCAAGGTCGCCAAGTCGATCGGTGCCTACTTCATGGTCGACATGGCCCACTACGCCGGCCTGATCGCCGCGGGCGTCTACCCGAACCCGGTACCGCACGCCGACTTCGTCACCACCACCACCCACAAGAGCCTGCGCGGCCCGCGCGGCGGCGTGATCCTGATGAAGGCCGAGCACGAGAAGGCGATCAACTCGTCGATCTTCCCGGGCATCCAGGGCGGCCCGCTGATGCACGTGATCGCCGGCAAGGCGGTGGCGTTCAAGGAAGCGCTGACGCCGGAGTTCAAGGAATACCAGCAGCAGGTGGTGAAGAACGCCGCGGTGCTGGCCGAGACCCTGATCGCACGCGGCCTGCGCATCGTCTCGGGCCGCACCGAAAGCCACGTGATGCTGGTCGACCTGCGCGCCAAGAACATCACCGGCAAGGAAGCCGAGCGCATCCTGGGCGAGGCGCACCTGACGGTGAACAAGAACGCGATTCCGAATGACCCGGAAAAGCCGTTCGTCACCTCCGGCATCCGCGTGGGCTCGCCGGCCATGACCACGCGCGGCTTCAAGGAAGAAGAAGCCCGCATCGTCGGCAACCTGATCGCCGACGTGCTGGACAACCCGCACGACGCCGCCAACATCGCCGCGGTGCGCGAGCAGGTGTCGGCCCTGACCAAGCGTTTCCCGGTCTACGGCTGACGCGCCCAGGCCGCCCGCGCGCACGCGCACGGGCGGCCGGCAGCTCCGCGGTCCGTGCCACCCCCGGCGCAGGTCGCGGGCCTCGCCAACCCGCCCCGCCGCCGCAGAACGACAACACGGACAAGGCGATGGGGTTCAACTGAAGGTGGTCCGGCATGAAATGCCCCTTTTGCGGTCATTCCAATACCCAGGTTCTCGACACCCGCATGTCGGAAGACGGCGATGCCGTGCGCCGGCGCCGCCGCTGCGAAGCCTGCGATCGCCGCTTCACCACCTATGAGCGGATCGAGCTGTTCTTCCCCGCCATCGTCAAGAAAAACGGCTCGCGCGTGGACTACGCCCGCGCCAAGCTGAAGGATTCGATGCGCCTGGCGTTGCGCAAGCGCCCGGTCTCGGCCGAAGCCATCGACGAAGCCATTACCCGGATCGAGGAAAAGCTGCTGGCCCTGGGCGAGAAGGAAATCCCCAGCAGCCAGGTCGGCGAACTGGTGATGCGCGAGCTGCGCAAGCTCGACAAGATCGCCTATATCCGCTTCGCCTCGGTCTACCGCAGCTTTGAAGACGTTTCCGAATTCTCGGACGTGCTGGCCGAAGTCACCGCCGGCAGCGGCAAGCGCTGACGCCTGCGTCTGCTGCTACCAGCACTGCGCCGACGCCACGCCGGCGCGCATCCCCGTGTTCCCCTGCAGCCCCAGGTGGTTGATGGTATAGCTGCCGCAGTCGTCCCCCGCCTGCGCGCCGACCGGCGTTGCCGTCGCGCTGTAGCTGGTCGCAGGATTGCCGGCCACCACGCTCAGCTGGTAGTAGGCCTGGCCGCCTGACTGGACCGCCACCGGGAACGCCGCGCCGGCATATCCCAGCGCCGCGGGCGTGCCGCCATAGACGTTCTGCGTGCTGAACAGCCGCTCCTGGCGCGCCGCGAGATCCAGCAAGGCGGTCTTGGCGTCGGTGCGGCGCGACTTGCGCACGTGTTCGGTGTAGGACGGGTAGGCGATCGCGGCCAGGATCGCGGCGATCGCCACCGTGATCATCAGCTCGATCAGCGTGAAGCCGGCGGCGGCACGCCGCGGCGATGGGGATGCGGACAGGTTCATGGGCGTCAGCGCAGGCGTATCCAGTTGAGGCGGGCGCCGGCGCCATTGGCGCCGGGGTTGATCTGGGTGATGGCGCCGCTGCCGCCCACGGTCTGCTGCACCAGGTAGGGCCGCTTCTTCGCCGTCACCACCGACGGCGTGCCGGTGCCGCTCAGGCCGATGCCGCTGACGATGCCGTTGTTCAGCAACGGGAAGGTGCTGCTGTTGGTGCTGCTGAAGAACGACTGCGCGGCCGCGCCGCCCGAGCCCATCGACACGCCTATGGTAAAGCCCGACGGCACCTCGGCATTGCACGACAGCGCCTGCGACAGCGCCGAACTGGGCGGGATGGTGGTGTTGACGATCACCATGCCGTAGGCGATCACCGGGTTGTAGATCACCTGCTCGCGCGTGGCCGACGGCAGCGGCAGTTGCCAGCCGTACTTGTTGTTGCCGCTGGCGCAGGCGTTCGAGCCCTGCCAGCACACCTTGCCGGCGCTGACCGTGCGCACCGTGACCGTGCTGCCGGCCGCGCGCCCTTCGGCGGTAATCGACTGCTGCGTCAGGTTGGCGCCGGACAGCGGCCGCGTGGCGCTGGCCAGCGAGGCATAGCGGGCCTGTGCCCCGGCCACGGCGTTCCATCCCGCCATGTCCCAGTCCCACACGCCATACAGTCCCTGCCCGCCCGGCTCGAACACCGCTTCGCTGCCCTGGGTCTGCTCCAGCCGGCGGCCGGTGCCGAACGCCACCACCACGCGCGGCATCGCCGCGGCGCCGGTTCCGGTGCCGGGCACCGAGCCCACCGCCACCCTGGTGGAGATCGGCTTGCCGCCGGTCTGCATCAGCGGGCGGCTGCCGGCGCGCCAGTGGTCCGGATTGTCCGAGGTCAGGTCGAAGCGCCACAGATTGCCGAACACGTCGCCAGCGTAGACGTAGTCGGTGATGTGGTCGCCGTCGAGGTCGGCCGGCGTGACATAGGCAATGCCGTTGCGGCTGCTGGCGCCGGCCGGGTCCTGCTGCGGCCCGTAGCCGGTGCCGAGATAGCGGAAGCTGCGCGAGCCGTCGGCCGGGTCGACCAGCATGATGAAGAGCCCGGCCGAGCCGCTCTTGCTGCCCAGGCCGTTGCCGAACAGCACCGCCCACTGGCCGTTGTGCAGGCGGCGGATCACGGGCGTGCCATAGGTGTTGCCGAGGTTGTCGCCGCACGCGCTATCGCCGGTGCACTGCAGCGTGTTGTTCCACTCGCCGATCACCGTGGCGCTGGCCGCCGCCGGGGTATCGCTGAAGCGTTCCGGATCGGTCACGTCGAGCGCGTAGAGCGCGCCGCCGGTCGCGGCCGCGGTCTTGCTGGCGAGCGGGCCGCCGCGGTTCGCGCCCGGCCCCAGGCCGCCGACCAGCCAGGTATGCCAGGCACCGGCGTAGTAGAGGTCGCCGGTGCCTGGCGTGGCATCGACAAACAGGTTGTGCACGTATTGCGGCGAACTGTAGGCGAGCGCCGCATTCGTCGACTGGATGGTGTCTAGCACCGCGCCGGGCATGTACGCCAGCACCTCGCGCCCGTCGTTGGGTTTGTTGGCGTCGTTGCCGACGAATGCTCCCGCGGCGTTGTAATAGCCGGAACGGAAGCCGTGCAGCAGCCCGTCGTTAGCGCCGACATAGACCACGTTGAGCCGCTGGGCCTTGGCTTGCCGGAAGGCGTCGTAGCTGCCGGCGGGCTCTGGCGGGCTGGCGCGCTTGTACAAGGCATCGGTCCACGGCCCGCTGTACGGCGATGACGGTGCGCCGACCCAGGCCGGGCTGGAATCGATGATGTCGCCCAGCACGCCGGTGCGCTTGCGGAACTGCCCGGCGCCGGCCGCGGTCAGCTCCTTGCTGCGGTCCCCGCGCAGATAGTCGAGGCGGTCGCCGCCCGGCGCGGCATCGCCCGCGCTCAGCTTCGCCTTGTGCGCGTCGGGCAGGTTGGCGTCCCAGCGCAGCGGGATGCCGCTGCTGCCGCTCCAGGTCAGGATCCTGCGGCTGTCGGGCGCCTGCGCCACCACCGCGGTGCCGGTCGCCGCGCAGTGGCCGCCGGTCAGCGTGCAATGCGCGTTCCAGTTGGCCACGGTGGCAATCGACACCGAGTCGGTGGCGGGATCGTAGAGCAGGTTCTGCGCGCTCAGCTCGCCCCACCAGTTGGTCGGGTGGTAGTAGGCCAGGTACACCTGCGAGCCGGCCTCGACCCGCGCCGACTGCTGCACGTTGGTGCCGGCCGAGCTGCTGGACTGGCCCACCGGCTCGGCCTTGAAGCAGGTGATCTCGTGCACGTTGCTGCCGCTGCCGGTGCCCGCGGCGAAGCCGAAGCGCAGCGACGCCGGCACCGGTCCGTTGGCCTGCGTGATGTCCTGGTCGGTGATCACCGGCGTGGCGGCGCCGCCGTTGTAGCTGTAGGACATGCTCAGCAGCCCGTTCTGGGTCAGCTTGAGCGAATAGACGATGGGGATGCCTTTGGCCCGCGTCGGCCTCGACACCGCCTGCTGGTTGGCGATCTTGTCGGGCAGGTCGCTGATGCCGAGCATGCGGTAGTTGTAGGCCAGCCGCCGTCCCCTGACATCGCCGCCGTCCTTGCCGCTGCTCCAGTCCTGCACATAGCCGCGCGCACAGGTGTTCTGCACCGCCTGCGCGCGCTTGCTGGCGCTAAGGCTGTCAGGGTAATAGGCCGGATAGGCGGCGCGCAGGCCGGCCCAGTTGGTGTCGCCCGAGCCGCGCACGCTGATGCGGTTGGCCTGGAAGGCCGGGCCCGAGTCGGTGTTGTCGGCCTTGTTCGAGAAGTTGCCGAACTCGTCAATGCCGATGCCGATATAGCCCCCGGCGACGCCGTCGTACGCACCATTGACGTTCGAGCAGCTGTAGCCCAGGCTGCCGCCCAGCCCGCCCACGGTCGGGCTCTTGCTGCCGTCGGCGAGGTAGAAGCTGATGCCGTCGGCGCCGGTGCCGCGCAGGTTGTCGCCGCCGTAGGTGACGGTGGAGAACGTGACCTGCAGCCCTTCCTGCATGCCGAAGGTGAACCGGGACACCACCGCGCCGTTCTGGTTGTCGCCGTTCGCGCCCTCGGCCGTATCGCCGTTGGTCAGCCGCAGCGCGCCGTAGCCCGCGGCATCCGGCACGCTGCCGCTGGCGCCGCCGACCAGCTTCGAATTGCGGTCCCGGTAGTAGGTGAAGCTCGACGTGGCGCAGCCAGGAATCGAGCCGGTGCCGTTGCCTGCGGTCAAGCACGCGCCATTCAGCGCCACCCAGTCGTAAGAGGACGCAGCCCCGTTCAGGTTGTCCTGGATCACCAGCGCATGCGCCGGCCCAGCCAGCAACACGTTGACGGCGGCGCTGACGGTGGCACTAACGGCGGCGGCAATGCCAGCGAGGCGTGGAGGTTGGCTCATCACTCTTTCCCGAGATCCTTGGTGCCGGCGCCAAGCTGGTAGGTGCTCTGCACCACCGCGGCGGTGCCGTCGCTGCCGCCGTAGCCAGCGCCGGTCACGCGGAACAGCATCGACAGGCCATCCGGCGACAGCCCCAGATAGTGGATGTAGAGGCTGGGCGCGCGCGCATAGTTGATGTCGGTGCCGTTCAGGCCGCCGGGGCTGCCGGCCGTCGCAAGGCGCATCGACGGCGGCAGGTAATCCGCCCGCGCCGGCGTCCACGGCAGGCTGGCCGGGTCCGCCAGCGCGTTGGCGCAGACCTGCAGGTTGGCCGGGTCGTTGGCGTCGATCACGCTGTTGCAGGCCGCGCCGGCGGAGCCGTTGCCCTGCCCCAGCCACCATTCGCCGTACTGAAGCGCGCCCTGCGCGGCCTCGAACGCGCGCTGCTTCTCGCGGGTGTTGCCGGCGATCTTCTCCTGCAGGCCGAAGCCGCGGAACATCGTCACCGACAGCAGCGACAGGATCAGCAGGAACAGCAGGCCGATGATCAGGACATAGCCGCGCGGCGCGGCGCCGGCGCGCAAGCGGTCTGGCTGGGCGCGTGTCATGGGCGGTTCATCAGGCTGATGGTCTGGGTCCAGCCGAGCGTGGCCGGCTGGCCGGGCTGACCGGCAAAGGGATTGGCAAAGGTCAGCGTCACGCGCGCACTGCGCACCTGGCCCCACAGTGCGCCGGCGCTGACCGCGCTGGCGCTCAGGTAGGTGTCGACGTTGCCGCCGTTGCCGGTGTCGGTGCCGTAGCGCACCCGCAGCGCGGAGATGCCGCCGGCCAGCGGCACCGGCGCGCCGCCGTTGACCGCGCAGGTCAGCTCGTTGGCGGCATTGACCGCAAAGGTGTTGAGGTAGGTGACACTGGCGCCCGAGGTATTGGCCGCCCCCTGGCAGTTCATGATGCCGTCGCCGCTGGCGGTGACAAAGCGCGCCGTCAGCGTATCGCTGGCGCCGTCGGCACCGGACTGGCCGACGATGGCCTGCCCCGCGACGAAATCGCCGAAGGCATTGTCCGCCAGCGCCGGCAGCGCGTCCGCCGCGACCTGGTTCAGCGGATCGGGGAAGTACCCGGCCGACTGCACCGTGTTGGCCAGCATCGTCATCACCAGGCGCTCGCTGTCCTGCAGCGCGGCCAGCCGCTCCTGGTCGCGCACGGTGCCGCGCAGGTTGAGGAACACCGTCATCAGCGCCGCCAGCATGAACAGCGCGATTACCATCGCCACCAGCACCTCGACCAGCGAGACACCGGCCTGCGCGCATCGATACCCGCGGCGAGACCCGCGGAGCGGGATTTGAAGGATCGCTCTCATGGCTGGACGTGCAGTGTCAGGCTTTGCGTGGCGGCCATGGCCGAGGTCCGCGCCGCGGTGGTCTGGTTGTAGGCCAGGTAGTGCTCGCTCCAGGTGGCGGTCAGGCTGCAGCGGATCGGGCGGCTGATGTCGTTGCTGCAATTGACCGTGGCCGCGTAGGTGGGGAAGTGTGCTGCCATTTCCGCGGCCCAGTGCTGCACGTCGTAGGCGGCCATCTGGATCGGCGTGCAGGCTACGCTGGCGCAGTCCGGCGCGGTGGCGCTGAGCGCGCCGGTGCTGTCGGTCACCGTCGCGCCGGACAGTGTGAAGGTCTGCGGTGCCGTGCCGGCCGCCCAGAAGCCGCGGTTGCCGTGCATCGCCGCGGCCAGGCTTTCCAGTTGCAGCGCCACCAGCGAACGCCCGCGCGCAATCTGCGTATTGGCCAGCGCCGCCGCCTGCATCTTGGCCAGGCCGAGCAGTCCCACCGAGGTGATCACCAGCGTGATCAGCACCTCGATCAGCGAGAGTCCGCGCGCCATGCGGCGCCGGTGCAGGCAGCCGTCCCGTCCGGTCACTGGCATGCGCCCTCCCCGGCGCGCTGGATGGTCTGCCGGCCGGCAATATTGATGGCGATGCAGCGCGTGGCTGCGTCGGCCACCGGGCTGGTGCGCAGCGTCATCGTCAGCGCGCCGCCGGGCAGTACGGCGAAGCCGTCGCGGTTGTAGCTCAGGAAAGCCGCGCCGGCGGGCGTGGTGAAGGTGTCGGTGGCGGACCAGCCGGCGCGGTAGTGCAGCACCTCGTCGGCCGGCGGGGCCGCGTCCACCGTTCCCGACCCATTGCGGTCGACGAACGCGATCCAGCCGCGCGCCCAGTTGCCGGCGCCCAGGCAGGCGCTGCCATTGGCGGACGGGCACACGCTGACCGGCAGGCCGCGCTTGACGGCCTCGCTGCGCGCGAGCTGCAGGGTGCCGACCATCGACTGGATCTCGCTGTCGACGCGGCTGGTGCGCAGCAGCGAGACGAACGAAGGCGTGCCGATCGCCGCCAGGATCGCCACCATCACCACCACCGCCATCAGCTCGACCAGCGTCAGCCCGCGGCAGCGCCGGCGCAACGCGCGCGGACCGGCGCCAGCGCGGCTGCCGCTGCTAGCCACGCGCACAGGCATGCCCGGGCCGGGCATGGCCACATCGCGGTGAAGGCAGGGAGGCGCGGTATCGCGAAGGCGAACCGTCGCCGGCATGTCAGCGCGCGGGCAGAGGTGCCGCCGCCGATGGACAAGGAACTGCCAGGATGACCCGATGCATGTTGACCCCCGATAAATGGCTTTGTTACCTGGGCAAGGCGATCCGCTCTGACGGCGGAAAGGCCTGCCCGCACCCGAAATTCTTATTCTGTGCCTCGCTGCCGCCGGAGTGGCTGGCGACGGGATACCGCGAAATCGCGATTCGCCATTCGAATAGCGGAATCGTTACGACTTTGCAACACCCGCGATAGTGGGGAATTTGATAATTCCTGTCAATTGCATCGCGTCAGCGTCTGGCGGCGAGCCGGCAACGCGTTGGGCCGCCGCAACTGACTGCCGGCAAGCGTCACGATCGGGGCCGGCATGCCCGCGCTTAACACAATGGTGCGGATCTTCCCGCTTTACGTTTCGGCACGTTCGCGGCCGGGAGGGCTGGCTAATCTGGGCCCATCGCCTTCACCGCCCATGCCATGTCCTCACCCGCAACCCGGCGTCCACCGCCGCCGCCAACTACCCCGCAACCCAGGCTCCAGCGCGCCTACGCACTGATCGAGGCACTTGGCGCCCTGTCGATCGTACTGGCCGGACTGCTGCCAATGGCGGTGGTCGGCACCACCGGGCTGGGCTGGCTGCGCGAACTGGAGCGCCTGGCGCAGGCCACGCGCAACGCGGCCGACGATGCTGAACTGGGGCGCTGCGCCACGGCGCTGGCCGCCGTCGCCGTCATCGTGCCGTTGCCGGATGTCGGCGGCTGCCAGCCGGCCGGCGCAACATTGGGGCGCCCATGAACGTGCTCATTGACGCGCGCAGCTCACGGCCCCACCCGCGCGGCTTCTCGCTGGTCGAATTGATGGTCGGCATGGCGCTGGGCCTGATCGCCTCGGCCGCGGCCGGCTCCGCCTTCCTCAACGCGCACGCGGCCTACCTCGCCGCCACCGACCGCGTGCTGATCGAGGAACGCGGCCAGCGCGCGCTGGCCATTCTGTCCACGCTGCTACGCCAGTCCGGCTGGCCGGGCGAGCCCGCGTCCGGCATGGCCGCCACCGCCCTGCCCGCGGTCAGCGGCGCGGACAATTGCGGCCAGCCCGCCATGGCCGCCGTGCCCGCCTGCGCCAGGGCCGCGGTCGGCCAAAGCGACGCGCTGCTGGTCCGCTTCAGCGGCAGCGGCCTGCCCGCCGCGCCGGCGCAGCCGGACGACACCATGACCGATTGCAGTGGCTATCCGGTTGCGGCAAGTGCAGCGGGCGCTGCGGGCACCGGAACAATCGCCGGCTACGTCGCGGAGAACCTGCTCTATGTGGCGGCTGGCGCCGACGGCGTGCCGCAACTGCTGTGCCGTTACCCGGCCCGCCGCAATGGCCTGATCGACGGCAGCGGCTGGACCTCGGGCGCGCTGGTGCGCGGCGTGGAATCGCTGCAATTGCGCTATGGACTCGACCTGGACCAGGACGGCCGCCCCGAGCGCTTCGAGACGGCATCGGCGATCCCGCCGCTGGGCGATGCCGCCTGGCAACGCGTGGTGGCGGTCCAGATCGCCGTCGCCGTGCGCGGCGACCGGCCGGGCTCGGCCACGCCAGTCCGGAGCAGCGCTACGGACACGCTGTCGCTGCCCGGCACCGCCGCGGCGGACCTGCCGCCCGCTGCGCCGACGCACGCCGGCACAGCGCGCCGCGTGTTCGCCGCCACAGTGCGGCTGCGCAATGCGCCACGCTGCCAGGAGACGCTGTGCTAGCGCCCCGCCCGGCACGCTCGCGCCACACTGGCGCCGTCACGCTGCTGCTGTGCGCCACCCTGCTGCTGATGGTGGTGCTGATCGCGGCCGCCACGCTGCAGATGCTGCTGGCCGGCCGGCAGCTTGCCGTCATGCAGCGCGAGCGCGAACTCGCCTTCCGCGCCGCCGAGGCGGCGCTGCGCGACGGCGAGGCCGAGCTGCTGGCAGCCGCCACATCGCCGGACACGCACGACCGCCTGGCGCTTTTGCCTGCGCCGGGTCGCTGCGGCAGCGGCCAGCAGGCGGGCGTCTGCCGGTCCGCGCTGGCCGGGCCTCCGGTGTGGCAGCCGTGGCTGCGGGTCGATGCCGACGTCGACGCCATCGGCGTGCCACTGGGCCGCTTTACCGGCGCTGCGCTGCCGGCCAACGCAGCCGCACAGGAGCCGCCGCGCTATGTCGCGGAAATTCTGGATGAAGCGCCGGCCGGCTACAGCGCGCCGGACCCCACTGTCGCAATCGCCCCGTGGCCGCGGGTCCGTGTGACCGCGATCGGCTTCGGCCCCACGCGCGCCGTGCGCGCACTGTTGCAAAGCGTGATCCAGCCATGACCCGCCTCGCCCGCTGCGCGCTCCTCTGCCTTGCCCTGATGCTTGTTCCCGCGTGCCATGCCGCCGGGTCCGAAGCGGGCCGGCTGCCGCTGGCCTACCGGAGCGCGAACGGCGCCTATCCGTGGACCGGGCGCTTGTTCGCCATCGGCTGGCAGGACCTGACGCAGGCGCCCTCGCCTGGCTTGTGGGAGGCCGGCGACCATCTCGACCGTCGGACGGTGCCATCGCGACGGATATTCACCTACGCCGCGCCGGACGGCGCAACGGCACGCGCCATGCCGCTGCAGTGGGATGCTGTAACCGAGGCCCCGCACATGGGCGACAGCGCATCGGTGGACTGGCTGCGCGGCGACAAGACCCGCACCAACCTGCGCCCGCGCGATACCCGCCTGGGCAATGCGGCAGGCGCGCGCGTGCGGGTGGTGGCGCCGCCGGCCTGGTCGCCCGGCAAACCCGGCCACGCCGGCTTTCGTCTGCGCTACAGCCTGCGCCCGCACGTGGCCTGGCATGGCACTGTCGACGGCCTGCTGCACGCGTTCGATGCCGCGACCGGCGAAGAGCGTGCCGCTTACCTGCCGGGCGCGCTGCTGCCCTATGCCCTGGCCATGCCGGCCCCGGGCACACCGACGCTGCCACCGCCATGCCCGCGCCCGGAAGCGCAGGACGTCACCCTCCGCGGCGAATGGCGCACGGTGCTGCTGTGCGGCGTCCCGGCCAATGCCGCGGTCGGCAACCCCGCCGCAGTCTTCGCGCTTGACGTCACCGATCCCGACGGACAGATGCCGTTCGTGCCGATCTGGGAGATCGCTGCGACCCACGCCTTGCCACTGGCCGCGCGCGGACCGGTACGCGCTGCCGGCATCCGTAGCCAGGATGGGTTGCGCTGGTTCGCGGTGGTGATCGTCGATGCGAGCGCCAATGGCGAAGCGGGTGTTGCCCGCGCCGGACTGGCGCTGCTGCCACTGGACAAGCCCGCCGGCGCCGCATGGGCCGGCCAGTACGCTGTACGCACCTTGCCCTTGCCGGAGCGCGATTGCCTCGGCGGCCCTGCGGCCGGACAGCTGGTGGCGGTCAGCGTGTTGTCCGATCTCACCGGTGCCGCGCTCGCGGCCTATGCCACCGACGATGCCGGCCAGCTCTGGCGCTTCGCGCTCGCCGACCTGCCGCCGGCCGGGGCAAGCCCTGCCGCGGCCTGCCTGTACCGGATGCAGGTGTCCGCGCGACCGGCCAGGGAAGAGGCCCCCGTATTGCTCGGATCCCCCACCGCGCCCGTGGTGATCTACGGCGCCGGCAACGAACTGGCCGCGGTGCCCGATGGCGCTGCGACACGCAGCGCCACGGCCCGCACGCCCCGGCAGGTCACGGCCCAGGTTGCGGACAACGGCCATATCCTGCGCGCGGCCCCCGACGGCACACAGGATCCCGGCTGGCGCCTGACCCTGCCCCATGCCGGCGAACAGCTGGTCCAGGTCGAGCCGGTCTTCCCCGGCTACCTGCTGTTCGTGACCCGCACGCCCGATGGCGCGCAGCGCAGCTACCTGGTGCTGGCGGCGACGGGGGAATCCGTCGTGCAGCGCAGCTCCGGCGAGCGCCTGCTGGTCGCCACCGGCCAGTTGCTACCGCCCGGGGCCAGCGTGTTCGCGACCCGCACCGAATTGCCCGGCACGCCCGCTCAACCGGGCGGCGCCGGACGCCAGGCCTTTGCCCTCTCAGTGTGGGCAGCGACGGGCAACGCCGTCACGCAGATCGCACAAACGCTGGCCACGCGCCGCACCGGACGCCTGCGCTGGCGCGAGATCGTCGGCCCGGCCAGGGAGGATGCGCCATGATGAGCCTGGCATCGGCCGGCCGGCGCAAGCGCGGCTTCAGCCTGATCGAACTGGTGGCGGCGCTGGCCGTGATGGCCATCCTCGCAGCCATCGCCGTGCCCGCGTGGCACCGCCATCTGGCGCGAGGCTGGCGCGCGCAAGCCCGCGCAGCGCAGACCGGCGCGATGCTGCGGCTGGAGCGGCATGCGCTCGAAGCCATGACCTTTGCCGCCGCGCCAGGGTCCGACATGGTTGCCGGCGAGTGGCCGCTGCGCGTGCCAGCCAATGGCCCGGTGCGCCATCTGGTAAGCGCCGGCGCTTGCCCGCAAGCCGCGCTCGATACCTGTGTCGAACTTCGTGCGCTGCCGCAAGCCGCGGATCCCGAATGCGGGACGCTGATCCTGCGCAGCACCGGCCAGTGGCTGGCGCTGCCCGATGGCGCGGCGGTGCCGCAGCCGTTGCCAACCCATTGCTGAGGCCAGGATGAAGATGCCATGCGATGCCGTCAGGCATCGACGCACGGGTGGACTGACGCTGGTCGAACTGGTCGCCGGCCTGGCCATTCTCTGCGTGTTCACGGCCGCGGCCTATCCGGTCTTCAGCGGCATGCTCGCGCGCCAGCAGGTCACGCTGGCGGCCGACCGGCTGGCGATGTCGCTGGCGCTGGCACGCGCCACCGCGCTGTCGCGCCGCGTCGAGGTGACGCTGCAGCCGCTGCCGGGGGAGTCCACGCTGAGTCCGGGCTGGCAACTGGCGACGGCAGGCGCCAGCCCTGACCAGCCGGTGGTGCTGTCCGTGGTCGAGCCCGGCACGCCGTGCCTGTCCGTGACCCTTCGGCAGACCGTGCGCGGCGCCAATGTGCTGAAATTCCTGCCTGTGGGATACTCTCGTTCTGAGCAGGGCGGTTTCCAGGCCGCCACCTTCACGCTTGGCTGCCGTGGCGAGCAGCGGCAAGTCAGGATGGGCGCGCAAGGACGTATCCGACTCTGCACACCCGGCCGCGACGCCGACTGCGAGGCGGAATCCTCAGAACCGCCATGACCCGGCAGCCCTGCCACCTCCCTGCCACCTGATCGCAGCGCCAAGGCCCAAGGCCCTACCCAATCGCCGAATGTTTTCCGATACCGACCACGCCGCCATGCAGCAGGCGCTCGCGCTCGCCGCGCGGGGCATGTTCAACACCACGCCCAATCCGCGCGTCGGCTGCGTGCTGATCAAGGATGGCCAGGTCATCGGACAGGGCTTCACCCAGCCGGCCGGGCAGGACCATGCCGAGATCCAGGCGATGAAAGACGCGCTGTCGCGCGGGCTCGATCCGGCCGGCGCCACCGCCTATGTCACGCTGGAGCCGTGCAGCCATTTCGGCCGCACCCCGCCGTGCGCCGATGCACTGGTGCGCGCCGGCGTGGCGCGCGTGGTGGCGGCGATGGAAGACCCCAATCCGTCGGTCTCCGGGCGCGGCCTGCAGCGCCTGCGCGATGCCGGCATCGACGTGCGCTGCGGCCTGCTGGAAAAGGAGGCGCGCGACCTGAATATCGGCTTTGTCTCGCGCATGACGCGCGGGCTGCCGTGGGTGCGCGTCAAGGTGGCGGCATCGATGGATGGCGGCACGGCGCTCCATGACGGCACCAGCCAGTGGATCACCGGCCAGGCCGCGCGTGACGACGGGCACGCCTGGCGCGCCCGCGCCTGCGCCATCCTGACCGGCATCGGCACCGTTCGCGACGACAATCCCGCGCTGACGGTGCGCGCCATCGCCACGCCGCGCCAGCCACAGCGGGTGCTGGTCGATTCCCGGCTCGAAGTGCCGCTCGACGCGCAGATCCTGACGCCCGACACCGGCGAATTCGCCCGGCCCGTGCTGGTGTTCTGCGCGGTGGAAGACCGCCAGCGCCAGCGCGCGCTGGAAGGCCGCGGCGCTGAAGTCGTGGTGCTGCCCAATCCGCACGGCAAGGTCGAGTTGCGCCGCATGCTGGAAGAACTCGGCCGGCGCGGCATCAACGAATTGCACGTCGAGGCGGGCTTCAAGCTCAACGGTTCGCTGGTGCGCGAGCGCTGCGCCGACGAACTGCTGATCTACCTGGCGCCCAAGCTGCTCGGCGATGCCCAGGGCATGTTCAACCTGCCGCCGCTGGCGCGGCTGCAGGATGCCGAGCAGTTCCACTGGCATGAAGTCCGGCAGATCGGCGACGACCTGCGGCTGATCGCCCGGCGCAACGATGCGTAGCGCCAGAACGCCGGCAGCCGATTCGAGATTCCCAACACCTCAAGCACAAGACTCCACCATGTTTACTGGCATTGTCGCGGCGGTCGGCCGCATTGAATCCGTGACCCCGCTCGGCGCCGCCGCAGACGCCGGCGTGCGCCTGCGCATCGCCGCGGGCGGGCTCGACCTGTCGGACGTCATCATCGGCGACAGCATCGCCATCCAGGGCGCCTGCATGACCGTGGTCGCCATGGCGCCCGACGCCTTCGAGGTCGAGGTCTCGCGCGAATCGCTGGACAAGACCGTGGGGCTCGACCGCGCCGGCCGCGTCAACCTGGAGAAGGCGCTGCGCCTGGCCGACCGGCTCGGCGGCCACCTGGTGTCGGGGCACGTCGACGGCCTGGGCGAAGTGGTGCATTTCGCCCCGGTGGGCGAGTCGCACGAACTGCGCATCCGCGCCCCGCGCGAGCTGGCGCGCTACCTGGCCTACAAGGGCTCGGTGGTGGTCAATGGCGTGTCGCTGACCGTCAACCGCGTCACCGATGAAGCCGACGGCTGCGTGTTCTCGATCAACCTGATTCCCCACACCGTCGAAGTGACCACGCTGCAGGAGCTCAAGCCCGGTGCGCGCGTGAACCTGGAGATCGACCTGATCGCCCGTTACGTGGAACGGATGCTGTCGAACACGCAGGCTCCCGCGTAAGACGCACGCTAGCGGCCCTCGTCGGGCACGTTGTAAGCCTGGCGCAACTGATCGGTGAAGGGCCGCAGCGCTTCCATGCACGCGGCGCTGTCGCCGCCTTCCATGGTCGACAGGCTCCAGTTGCAGCCGCTGGCATCCGGGGCGTGCCAGACAATATCGCCAAAGCAGGCGCCCTCGCACGCGGGCACCTTGGCCTGCTCTGCCCGGACCATCGCACGCAGTTCGGCCTTGTTCTTGATCTGTCTCGGCATGGCTGTCTCCCTGGGTAATGCGAACCTGCGGACGCGCCCGGACCGGTCTCAACCCCCGGTGCCGCGCGCAGTCCGGCGAACACTTCAGATGCGCCACTGGTGCAGCTTACGCTACCGCCCCTTGCTGGTGGCAAGTTTTCTCGCCGCGAGGCCTATGTTGTAAGTGAACTGGGAGGGACGGCGCGGTACGCCTAGAATGAAAGGGCTGTGCCGACGGCTGGTCTGGCCCACGGCGCACCCCCGCGCATTTCGCATTTCGCTTTTCCCTCGCCTACGCCTTATCGGACGCTGCCGCCTGGCGATCGCGTCCTGCTCACTGGCGTTTCCATACATCCGCCACGCCGCGCAACCGCGCCGTGACCGCCGCGCCGCTTGCGCCCGGCGACCAGGAGGATCTCGCATGCCCGCGCCTGCTTCCCGAATGACTTACCGCTGGATTCCGGCGATGCCGCGGCTGCAGTCGCCGCACCATGCCGCCCGCGCGCCGCATCACATGGGCCTGCTGAGGCTCGGTTCGACGCCGATGCGGCGCGCGGTCACGCTGCTGATCGACTGGGATCGCGCCGTCGGCGACGGCTGGCCGCGCCTGCAGCCGCCGTCATTGCCGTTGTGGCGCTTCCGGCCGTTCAAGCGCCCCGCCGCGCGGCGGTATGCCGGTTTTCCGTGGTGCCATGGCCGGACCGACTGAAACGCTGAAACGCAGCGTACCGCCATCCCGCCATCCATCGCGCGTTGCACACGCGCCAACCACGCCGGAACCAGCATGGACGAAAGCTTCTTCTATCAGCACTGCCACGTGGTCGTAACGCTGGCCGAGGTGACCTTCGGCAAATGGGAATGGTCGTATGCGCTCGATGCGCACGCCAGGTTCCACCGGCCCAACGCCGGCTTCCCCACCCGCGAGCTCGCGCTGGCTGACGCCACGCGCGCAGCCCGGACCCGCATCGCCAGGACTTCGCGCCTGCGCACCCCTGCCGCCGCCGCGGACTGGACGCCGCTGGCCGAAGCCGCGTAAGGCAAGATACCGGCAGCGCATACGACCAGGCGCCGCAGCCGCCACGCGCCTGGCTCCAGCGTCCTTCCGCGGATCCCCCTTCCCCGCTCGCCACGCCAGCCGGCGCACTTTCCGCTGCCGCTGCCTCCCGCGTGGGCTGCCTTGGCGTACAATAGCCGGCTTGACTGGGCAACCTGCCGGGCGTATATGGCCCGGCCGGCCCGGCCCGAAGCCCCGCCTCAGTCCGGCCGCTTTCCACCGCGGCCATGGTTCCTGCCACAGCCATTCGCCTGATTTCCGCCCCAACCTGCCGTTCAGCACGCCATGACAATCGCCCGTACCGAAGACATCATTGCCGACATTCGCGCCGGCCGCATGGTCATCCTTGTCGACGAGGAAGACCGCGAGAATGAGGGCGACCTGGTCCTGGCTGCCGATTTCGTCACGCCGGAGGCGATCAACTTCATGGCCAAGCATGGCCGCGGCCTGATCTGCCTGACGCTGACCGCCGAGCGCTGCCGCCAGCTCGACCTGCATCCGATGGTAAGCCGCAACGGCACCCAGCACGGCACCAACTTCACCGTCTCGATCGAAGCTGCCGAGGGCGTGACCACCGGCATTTCCGCCGCCGACCGCGCCCGCACCGTGCAGGCTGCCGTCGCCCGCGACGCCAAGCCGGCCGACCTGGTCCAGCCGGGCCATATCTTCCCGCTGACGGCGCAGCCCGGCGGCGTGCTGATCCGCGCCGGCCATACCGAGGCCGGCTGCGACCTGGGCGCGCTGGCCGGGCTGACGCCGGCTGCGGTGATTTGCGAGATCATGAAGGACGACGGCACCATGGCGCGCCTGCCGGACCTGGTCGAGTTCGCGCGCGAGCATGACCTCAAGATCGGCACCATCGCCGACCTGATTCACTACCGCAGCCGCACCGAGAGCATTATCGAGCGCGTCGGCGAGCGCGCCATGCAAACCCCGTACGGCACCTTCCACAGCATCGCCTATCGCGACAAGCCGACCGGCCAGGCCCACTTGGCGCTGGTCAAGGGCAAGCCCACGCCGGAACAGGAAACGCTGGTGCGCGTGCACGAGCCGTTCTCGGTGCTCGACCTGCTGGAAGTGAAATGCACGACGCACTCGTGGAGCATCCCCGCGGCGATGCAGGCCATTGCCGAGGCCGACAAGGGCGTGATCGTGCTGCTGAACTGCGGCGACACCGTCGAGCAGCTGTTCACGCAGTTCAGCGCGCTCGACGCCCCGCAGTCGCGTCCGCGCCGCAAGCCGGACCTGCGCACCTATGGCATGGGCGCGCAGATCCTGAAGGATGTCGGCGTCGGCAAGATGCGCGTGCTGGCCGCCAGGCAGCGCATGCCCAGCATGACCGGCTTCGACCTGGAAGTGACCGGCTACCAGCCGATGAGCGGCCAGGCCGACTGAGCCGGCCCCGGTACCGAGCCGGCCCCCCCGAATACCCGGGCCGCGGCGCATGCCGCCGCGGCCCTCCCGAAAAACTGGAGAATTGAACAATGGATCACGGCTTCTACCCCAGCAACCTCGACGGTGAAGGCCTGCGCATCGGCATCGTGCAGGCGCGCTTCAACGAGCCGGTCTGCGCCGAACTGCTCGAGGCCTGCGTGGCCGAGCTGGAAAAGCTTGGCGTCGAGGGCGAAGACACCCTGGTGGTAACCGTTCCGGGCGCACTGGAAGTCCCGCTGGCACTGCAGAAGATGTGCGAGAGCGGCCAGTTCGACGCGCTGGTCGCGCTGGGCGCCGTGGTGCGCGGCGAGACCTATCACTTCGAGCTGGTCTCGAACGAGTCGGGCGCGGGCATCACCCGCGTCGGCCTGGACTTCAACGTGCCGATCGCCAATGGCATCCTGACCGTCGACACCGACGAGCAGGCCCATGCCCGCACCCGCGAAAAGGGCCGCGACTGCGCGCGCGCCGCGGTGGAGATGGCCAACCTGGTGGCGGCGCTCGATTCGCTGCGCGGCCAGGAAGACGAGGACGATGATGAGTGATACCTCGAACACGCCGGACAACGACGCCGGCAAGGCGGCCGGGGGCAAGCCCGGCGCTGCCCGCACCGAAGCCAAGGCGCCGCCCAAGAGCGCGCGCCGCCGCTCGCGCGAACTGGCCCTGCAGGGCCTGTACCAGTGGCTGCTGAACCGCAACGACATCGGCGCGATCCAGGCCCACCTGCACGACGCCCAGGGCTTCAACAAGGCCGACCGCGAGCACTTCGACGCGCTGCTCAATGGCGCCGTGCGCGAAGAGGCACGCCTGACCGCCGCGTTCGAGCCATTCCTGGACCGCTCCGTCGATGAACTGTCGCCGGTCGAGCGCGCCGCCCTGCTGGTCGGCAGCTATGAGCTGGTGCACTGCCTGGACATCCCGTACAAGGTCGTGATCAACGAAGCCGTCGAGCTGACCAAGACTTTCGGCGGCGTCGAGGGCTACAAGTACGTCAACGGCGTGCTGGACAAGCTCGCTGCCCAGGTACGCGCCGCGGAAGTGGCTGCGCGCCGCTAAACCACCCCGCGGCTGCGCCGTGCCGTCGCGCTGGCCCTGGCGCCAGCGGCGATGAAGACGACACCCGCCGCGGCGGGTGTTTTCATTCCCACCGACCCCTTTTGCTGAACGGGCCCCTCCCGCCCGGAACACCATGGACTTGCAGCACCTGGCCACCGCCTCCCGCCTCGCCAACATTGACGCCTTCCATGTGATGGAGCTGGCCAAGCAGGCCGCCGCGCTGGAGCGCGCCGGCCGCCATATCGTGCACATGGGCATCGGCGAGCCGGACTTCACCGCCGCCGAGCCGGTGGTGCGCGCCGCCGAAGCGGCGATGCGCCGCGGCGTCACGCAGTACACCGGGGCGCTGGGCATCCATCCGCTGCGCGAGGCCATCGCCGGCTATTACCAGACCGCCTACGGCCTGGACATCCCGGCGCGGCGCGTGATCGTCACCGCCGGCGCCTCCGGGGCGCTGCTGCTGGCGTGCGCGGTGCTGGTCGAGATCGGCGCCGAAGTGCTGATGCCGGACCCGAGCTACCCGTGCAACCGCCACTTCGTCGCCGCCTTCGACGGCGTCGCGCGCATGATCCCGAGCGGCCCGGCCGAGCGCTTCCAGCTGACCGCCGCGCAGGTCGAGACCCACTGGGGCGAGCAGACCCGCGGCGTGCTGCTGGCCTCGCCGTCCAACCCGACCGGCACCTCGATCCTGCCCGACGAACTCGCGCGGATCCTGCAGGCGGTGCGCGCGCGTAACGGCTTCGCCATCCTGGACGAGATCTACCAGGGCCTGTCCTACGATGCCGCGCCGGTGTCGGCGCTGAGCCTGGACCCGAACGTGGTCACGGTGAACAGCTTCTCGAAGTACTTCAATATGACCGGCTGGCGCCTGGGCTGGCTGGTGGTGCCGGAGGCGCTGGTCGAGGCCTTCGAGAAGGTCGCGCAGAACCTGTTCATCTGCGCGTCGGCGGTGGCGCAGTACGCCGCGCTGGCGTGCTTCACGCCCGAGGCGCTGGCCACCTACGACGAGCGCAAGGCCGAATTCCGCCGCCGCCGCGACCTGATCGTGCCGGCACTGGAGTCGCTCGGCCTGCGCGTGCCGGTGCGCCCCGACGGCGCCTTCTATGTGTATGCGGACTGCCGCGGCGTCAACCACCCGGCCGCCGGCGACGCCGACCGCCTGACGCAGGCCATGCTGCACGACGCGGGCGTGGTGATGGTGCCGGGGCAGGACTTCGGCCCGCATACGGCCCGGGACTACATCCGGATCTCGTACGCGACCTCGCGCGAGAATATCGAGGAGGCGATGGCGCGGCTGGGCCAACTGTTCCGCTGACCGCACCCCTGCCGCTGTGGCGGCAGGCCAACAAAAAAGCACCCCGCGGGGTGCTTTTCTTCTGGGCGATGCCGGGGCCAGGCTCAGGCGTTGTGCGGCCCGTTATTGGCTTCCAGCTTCTCGGTCGGTGCATGCTCGACCGGGGCCTTGTCCTCGGCGGCCGGCTTGTCGGCATTGGCCGGCGCGCTGCGCACGCCGATCAGCTGGCGCAGGCGGGCACGTTCGGCCAGCACCTTGGCGCCGTAGCCGCCGTCGGTGGCCGTGGTGGCGCCGACGTAGTACTTCAGGCCACCCTCGAGCGAGCCGGCGCGGGCGATGCAGTCCTTGAGCACCAGCGCACCGATCTTGATGTTGGCGTACGGGTTCAGGGCCGCGGACACGCCGCCGACGGCTTCGTACTTGTCCTGGTGGACCTTGGTCATGACCTGCATCAGGCCCTGCGCGCCCACGCCGCTTTCGGCGTACGGGTTGAAGCTGGACTCGATCGCGATCACGCCCAGGATCAGCAGCGGGTCGATGCCGACCTCGCGCCCGGTCAGGTAGGCCGCCTTGACCAGCTGCGCGGTCGCCTGGGCGGCCACGCGGTACTTGCGGGCGATATAGTCCGCCACTGCGGCCTGCTCGCGCGCGCTGCCCAGCGTGGCGCCGGTGCTGCGGGCGTCCATCGCCACGCGCGTCACCGGGATCCGCGCGGCCAGGTGCGCGACCGACGGCACCTTGGTATTGGCCGCCAGGCTCCATTCGTCGACGCCCGACACGGTCGGCAGGCCGAGCTTGCCACCGCGGCCAGTGCCATAGCCGAACTTGGCCGCCGCGACGTCCGCCGTGCCCGGCGGGACGGCGCTGGATACGGCCGGGCTGTTGGCAGCATTGGCAGCATTGGCAGCATTGGCAGCGTTGGCGGCATGCGCGGGCGCTGCCACGGCAGCGCTCACCAGCACCGCCGGCGCTTCGTCACCGGCCAGCAAGGCGGCCAGCGTGGTGCGCCACTCCTGGCTCACCGACAGCGACACCGCCGAAACCACCGCCATCACGCCCAGGCTGTTCAGGGCGTACTTCAGCGTCGTGCGGCCACCGCGCAAGGCGCGGCCCGCGACCGGATGCGCAAGACGGACCTGCAATGCCCGACTCACTCCGGGTACCGGCTGTCGGAGGCGGACCTGCAGGGCCCGCCCGATGCCGGGAAGATGAAGGGTTTTCCAACCGCTCATGCTTACCTCCATCCGTTGCCCGCTTCGCGTGCCAGACTGCGGCATGCGCCCGATCTCAACGTACTCAAGTAAGGATGCCGCGCCGTCTAGCAGTGACGACCAAGCACCTGTTGGCAGGGCGCTCCCCGTGCGCCCAACTGGAAACAGGCCACGCCCTGGGGGGGCGCTACCTGCCACGACTTAACTCTCTACACTCCGGCAAGTCGCCGGAGGCGACCGGTCGCCCGCCATGCGCGCGGGTCTACGACCATCGGTCCTTGCTGGAGGGACTTTCTGGCACGTTGTTTTAATGTGCACCCCTTGACACAGGGAGAAAATCCATGTTGCGACGCAACACTCCATGGAGCAGACCGGATTGTAGGAACGGTGTTATATCCCGTCAAGAATAACAATTCGATAATTCACTACTTTCAGTTATTTGTAACAAGGCGGTTTTGGTCGACCCGGCATCACTCCGATGCCCGCAAACGCAGGCGTAGCCTTGGCTCGCCACGTTACGGCCCGCCCCGGGGCGGGCAAAAAACTTACAATTTCCGCGGCACCGGCTGGACGATTTTTTTGCCGCCGCCCCGAGGAATGTGTATCGTCACCGACCTGACCGCCGCCTCCCTGGATCCGGTGCGGGATGCCGCACCACAACAGAATTCACCATGCAATACAAAGACTTGCGCGATTTCATCGGCCAGCTCGAAGGGCTCGGCGAGCTGCGGCGCATCGCCCGCCCGGTATCGCCCAACCTGGAAATGACCGAAATCTGCGACCGCCTGCTGCGCGCCGGCGGTCCCGCGGTCGTCTTCGAGCAACCTGCGGGCGCTCCCCATGGCGACATCTATAGCGTGCCGGTGCTGGCCAATCTGTTCGGCACGACACGCAGAGTCGCATTTGGCATGGGCGCCGAATCGATGGAAGACCTGCGCGACATCGGCCGGGTGCTGTCGGCGCTGAAGGAACCCGAGCCGCCGCGCGGGCTGCGCGAGGCCGGCAAGCTGTTCACGCTGGCCAAGTCGGTGTGGGACATGGCGCCCAAGCGCGTCAGCGCGCCGGCGTGCCAGGAGGTGGTCTGGGAAGGCAACGATGTCGACCTGGCGCGCCTGCCGATCCAGACCTGCTGGCCCGGCGACGCCGCCCCGCTGATCACCTGGGGCCTGGTGGTGACCAAGGGCCCGCACAAGAAGCGCCAGAACCTGGGCATCTACCGCCAGCAGGTGATCGGCCGCAACCAGGTCATCATGCGCTGGCTGGCGCACCGCGGCGGCGCGCTCGACTTCCGCGAGCATGCGCTGGCCAACCCCGGCAAGCCCTTCCCGATCGCGGTGGCGCTGGGCGCCGACCCGGCCACCATCCTGGGCGCGGTGACGCCGGTGCCGGATACGCTGTCCGAATACCAGTTCGCCGGGCTGCTGCGCGGCAGCCGCACCGCGCTGGCGGGCTGCCTGACCCCGACGCTGTCCGAACTGAGCGTGCCGGCCTCGGCCGAGATTGTGCTGGAAGGCCATATCCAGCCCGATCCCAATCACCCGTCCGGCTACCAGCACGCGCTCGAGGGCCCGTTCGGCGACCACACCGGCTATTACAACGAGCAGGACTGGTTCCCGGTCTTCACCATCGACCGCATCACCATGCGGCGCGACCCGATCTACCACTCCACCTACACCGGCAAGCCGCCCGACGAGCCGGCCGTGCTGGGCGTGGCGCTGAACGAAGTGTTCGTGCCGCTGCTGCAGAAGCAGTTCCCGGAAATCACCGACTTCTACCTGCCGCCCGAAGGCTGCAGCTACCGCATGGCGCTGGTGCGCATGAAGAAGCAGTACGCCGGCCATGCCAAGCGCGTGATGTTCGGCGTGTGGAGCTTCCTGCGGCAGTTCATGTATACGAAGTTCATCGTGGTGGTCGACGACGATGTCGACGTGCGCGACTGGAAGGAGGTGATCTGGGCCATCACCACCCGCGTCGATCCCAGCCGCGACACGGTGCTGGTCGACAACACCCCGATCGACTACCTCGACTTCGCCTCGCCGGTGTCGGGCCTGGGCTCCAAGATGGGGATCGATGCCACCGACAAGTGGCCAGGCGAGACCACGCGCGAATGGGGCACCCCGATCGCCATGGATGCCGCGGTCAAGGCGAAGGTCGACACCCTGTGGGAAACGCTGTTCGAGCGTCCCGCCGGCCGATGATGGCAGCGGGCACGCGCCTGCGCCCAACCGCCGTTATCATGTCACGCTGATGCCGGGCGCCCGCGACAGGCGCCCGCAACCTACCCTCGCACCATCCGATGCCCGCGGCAGACGGGCCCAAGGAGGAGACATGACCACCGCCGCCCCGCTCGCCGAAGGCAACCTGATGTGGACGCCGTCCGAGGCGTTCCGCGACCGCAGCCAGATTGCGCAGTTCATGCGCTGGCTGCGCACCGAACGCAGCCTGGCCTT
Source organism: Cupriavidus sp. 207A1 (assembly GCF_057798955.1). Taxonomy (NCBI): domain Bacteria; kingdom Pseudomonadati; phylum Pseudomonadota; class Betaproteobacteria; order Burkholderiales; family Burkholderiaceae; genus Cupriavidus; species Cupriavidus sp. 207A1. The sequence continues at coordinate 36,214 of NZ_JBYOJO010000006.1, forward strand.
CGACGACTACGACAGCCTGTGGCAATGGTCCGTCACCGAGCTCGAAGCCTTCTGGGATGCCGTGCGCGCGTACTTCGACGTGCGCTTCGACACCCCGGCCAGGCAAGTGCTGGACCGGCGCACCATGCCGGGCGCGCGCTGGTTCGAAGGGGCCACGCTGAACTACGTGCAGCAGGTGTTCCGCCACGCCGGCAGCGGCAGCGCCCGCCAGCGCACCGCGATCCGCCATGCCGGCGAGGCACAGCCGCTGGCCGATATCAGCTGGCACGCGCTCGAGGCGCAGGTCGCGTCGCTCGCGCATGCGCTGCGCCGGATGGGCGTGCAGCGCGGCGACCGCGTCGCCGGCTACCTGCCCAATATCCCTGCCACCGTGGTCGCCTTCCTGGCCACCGCCAGCCTGGGCGCGGTCTGGTCCGGCTGCGCGCCGGACATGGGCCAGGTGGCGGTGGTCGACCGCTTCCGCCAGATCGAGCCCAAGGTCCTGATCGCCGTCGACGGCTACCGCTACGGCGGCAAGGCCTACGACCGCGCGCCTGTGCTGGCCGAGCTGGTCGCCGCCCTGCCCTCGCTGACCGACCTGGTGCTGGTGCCGCAAACCGGCAGCGGCGCCGCGACGCCCGCCGGCGTGCGCGTCCACGCCTGGCAGGACGTGCTGGCGCACGACGTGCCGCTGGCGATCGAACCCGTGCCGTTCGACCATCCGCTGTGGATCGTCTATTCGTCCGGCACCACCGGCATGCCCAAGCCGATCGTGCACGGCCATGGCGGCATCGTCATCGAGCAGCTCAAGCTGATGGCGTTCCACAACAACCTGGGCCCGGACGACGTGTTCCACTGGTACAGCAGCAGTGGCTGGATCATGTGGAACGCGCAGGTGGCGGGGCTGCTGCTGGGCACCACCATCGCGCTCTACGACGGCAACCCGGCCTGGCCCGACGCGGGCGTGCTGTGGCGCTTTGTCGACGATGCCGGCGTAACCCTGTTTGGCGCCGGCGCGGCGTTCTTCACCAACTGCATGAAGGCCGGCATCGAGCCCGCGCGCATCGCCGACGTGTCGCGCCTGCGCGGGCTGGGCTCGACCGGCTCGCCGCTGCCGGTCGAGGCCTACGACTGGATCTACCGCCATGTGCGCGAAGACATCTGGCTGGTGCCGATGTCGGGCGGCACGGACTTCGCGGGCTCGTTCGTCGCCGGCTGCCCGCTGCTGCCGGTCTATTCCGGCGAGATGCAATGCCGCTGCCTGGGCGCGAAGGTGGAAGCCTTCGACGATCACGGCCAGCCGCTGGTCGACACCGTCGGCGAACTGGTCTGCACCGAGCCGATGCCGTCGATGCCGCTCTACCTGTGGGACGACACCGATGGCAAGCGCTATCGCGACAGCTATTTCGACACCTACCCCGGCGTCTGGCGGCATGGCGACTGGATCAAGATCACAACACGCGGCGGCGCGGTGATCTACGGGCGCTCCGACGCCACCATCAACCGCCACGGCATCCGCATGGGCACCAGCGAGTTGTACCGCGTGGTCGAAGACCTGCCCGAGGTGATGGACAGCATGGTGGTCGACCTCGAATACCTCGGCCGCGAATCGTATATGCCGCTGTTCGTGGTGCTGCGCGAAGGCATGGTGCTGGACGACGCCTTGCGCGACACCCTGCGCGCGCGCATCCGCAACGCGCTGTCGTCGCGCCATGTGCCCAACGAGATCGTGCAGGCGCCCGGCGTGCCGCGCACGCTGTCGGGCAAGAAGATGGAGGTGCCGATCAAGAAGCTGCTGCTGGGCCATGCGCCGCAGGGCATCGCCAACCGCGACGCCATGGCCAACCCCGACACGCTCGACTGGTACTTCGACTACGCCGCGCGCTTCCTCAAGGCCCGCCAGGCCGAGCCGGCGGCGAACTGAGCGCCATGCCCTGATCTCTCCCCCCATGCACAACCTGCCAACCGAAGACTTCCAGGGCCAGCCGCTGGTGCGCATCGGCCAGGCCGACACCTACCTGCTGCTGGCGCCGCAATTCGGGGCGCGGCTGGTCCGCTGGGTGCACCGCGGCCAGGACCTGCTGTACTGGCCCGACGCCGCCGACTGGAGCCGGCCGGCCAAGATCCGCGGCGGCAACCCGCTGCTGTTCCCGTTCATCGGCCGGCATTTTGTCGACGGCAATCCGGGGCAATGGCGTGACGGACAAGGGACGGTCCATACCTTGTCGCAACACGGCTTTGCGCGCGACCTGCCCTTCGACGTCAGCGCCATCGACCCGCAGGCTGCCATCACGATGACGCTGCGCGACAGCGAGGCGACGCGCGCCGGCTATCCGTTTGCCTTCGTGTTCGATGTGGTCTACACCTTGCTGCCCGACGGCCTGGAGGTGGCGCTGCGCACCACCAACACCGGCACGCAGCGCCTGCCCTGTTATCCCGGCCACCACTTCTATTTCGCCCTGTCCCACGCGCAGCGCGCCGCGGCGTCGCTGGCGCTGCCCGACACGGAGCGCAAGCGTCAGTTGCCGGATGGCAGCCCGGGACCGGCAGAGTCTGGCGAGTCGACCTACCAGCTCGACGATCCACGGCTGCAGGACACCTTCCACGTCTTCCGCGGCAGCCCCTCGGCACAACTGGCCATGCCCGGCCACCGTATCGGCTTCGAGCTCGACCTGCCCGGCAGCACGCCCTGGCATGCCGTGACCACGTGGTCCGAGACCGAGACCTCGGACTTCTATTGCGTGGAACCGTGGGTGGGCCTGCCGGATGCCATCCACCACGGCCAGGGATTGCGCTGGATCGAGCCAGGGCAATCGGAAAGCGCGGTGTGCCGGCTGCGTGTGACTGGCTGATTCCTGCCAGCCGCTCAGTGCTCGAAATCCAGCCCGCCGATCAGGATCCGCGGATCGGCCTGCGACAGCGAGCGGAAATCGATGCCGCGCGGTTCCTGCCACGCCCGCAGCTTGGACGGCAGCGCCGCCAGGTAGCCGGCAAAGCGCGCCTCGCCGCCCGCGGCGAACAGGCGCTGCACCTCCAGCCCGTCCCACGCCAGCGTGATATCGAGCGCATACGGATGGCGCCGCAGCTCCGGCGGGCCTTCTGCCGTCATGCGCAGGCGCGGCGGCATCCCGGCGCCATCGGCAGGCAGCGGCTGGAGTTGCAAGCGCCGGTGCTGCTGGCCGATCGCATCGGCGATGCGCGGCAGGCATTCGGCTTCGAAGCGGGCGAAGAAGTCGGTGGTCAAGGTGGGGGGTATCCTGACATTGCGGGAGGGCGCCGGCGCTTGCGGCCCTGTGCGCCGGCGTGCCAGCCACTATACGCCGCGCGTCGCCGGCCGCGGCAAGCCAGTCCAAACACGGCCTATCATTGGCAGCTATGCAGCCCTATCGGAATCTCAGCGGCAAATCGGGTGTGGTCGCCTACGAATTCGGTCCTGAGCACATCCGGATCCGCTTCGACAACGGCCACGTCTACACCTATGACTACCGCAGGCCCGGCCGCCGTCATGTCGAACAGATGAAGCGCCTCGCCACGGCGGGACGCGGCCTGTGCAGCTATATCAGCCAGGAGGTTGGCAAGGACTTCGCGTACAAGGCCTGACGCCGAATGCGCCCCATCGGCCACTCGCTTGCATCCCCCCGGGATCCCGCATAGAATCGCGGGTTCGCGGGCGTCGTATAATGGCTATTACCTTAGCTTCCCAAGCTGCCAAGGTTTCCAATAAAGGCGCGGCTTTCAGCCTAATTCCTGCTCCGCAATTCTCCATTTCCGGCAACCCGGAAACCCGCATCCCGCCTATACCCGCTCCCGTTTTGCGGAGCAAGAAATTCCGCAGATTAAGGGGGATTCGAACCCCCGCAGGTGCCCGTGTCTATTGGCTCTGCGGGGTGATGCTGCGATGTTCTTCCGATTCCGCGGCAAAGCTAAGCCAACCCGGCGGCCCCCGCCGCGATACAATCGTGGCCATCAAGAGGGAAAGACAATGACAACGATCAGAGCAGCAGAACTGGAGGGCGCGAGCCTGGATTACTGGGTGGCCAAGGTAACCAGCAAGGGAGTGACGCTGGGTAAGCACCCGTTCTATCAGGATGCTGATGCGTATTTCCTGGCTGATGGCACGCACTACAACCCGTCAGCGGGTGGCGCCGATGCCGCGGCGCTGATAGCCCGGGCTGGAATCACGGCGATGCAACTGTTCGATGACCAGTGGATAGCCCAGTTGCCGGGCGGCGCGCAGTATTACGGGGAGATCGAGCACATTGCGGCCATGCGGGCGTATGTCGGCAAGGCGCTCGGGGATGAGTGGTCAGTTCCTGACAGCGTCGATCAGCGCCTGATGCCGGTCCCGGCACTCCCCGCCCTGCCGCTGCAGGTCGAGCGCGAACTGGCGTAGGTCAGCGAGGGTCGACCCGGTCGGCGTCTCCAGCACTGGCGGGCACGGCACCGCCGTTAGCGATGGCGGCGTTCTCGCGGTAGATGCGCATCCAGTCATCACCAGTGCGGCAGTCAGTAATATCAGGCGTCGCATGCTTGGCGGCCTCCACGGTCTTGGTGATGGTGCGGTACTCGATCTGCTTGCGGTCGCGGGCGGCAAGGTAGAGCTCGTGCGCGGCCTCAGCGTTGGCTCGCCACTTGTCGATTTCCTGTTGCTGGGCGGCGCGCTCCACGGTACGGCCATCGGAGCGCCCCTTGAGGTAGCCGACACCGAAGGACAGGACGAGAGCAGCCAGCACCGCCAGCCACAAACGCGGGTCTAGGATGCTCATGTCACAGCCTCCACGGCTTGCGCATGGAAGCCGTCCCACGTCTTCCGGTGGGGCCTGCCTGGGCGCCACGTCCGCTCGGCGTACAGCCGCCACGCGCCATCGGCGTCGGCCAGCGCCGGCAACGGATTGGGGTCGGTGTAGAGCAGCAGCCGGGCAACGCCGGCCGCCAGCACATCGTCCGACTCCAGAGCGGAATAGATCGCGTCGGGCGTAAACATGACGCGGCGGGCAGCGCACAGCGACCGGAGCAGTTCACGGCTGGCGGGATGCAGGTACACGCCCCACACCCCACCGCGCGATTTCTCGGTGCCGCGCTCGAATTGCCACAGGCCACGCGCCGGCCCGCCGATCTGGCGCCGATACGTGAGCCGGCTTTCCTGCAGGCCGATGGCTACCAGCATCACGCGCGCGCGATCGGTGCCCATGCCGGCCGGAAGGAGAGCCAGCGCCGGCCCAATGGCGGATTCCAGAGCGTCGCGGGCCGTCATTGCAGCCCCTTCCGCACGTCAGCCGCCACCTCGTCCAGACCCTGCCCCTTGTGCTTCTCGATGAAGTTAAACAGCCAGCGCACCAGCGCCCACGCCGGCAGGCCGCACGTGAACACGAGCCCGAGCATCGCCACCAGCCCGAACGGCTCATTGGCCCACGACTGCAGCCCGTAATGTTGGATCACAGCCGCCCCGCCACCGATGGAGCCGACGACAGTGGAGATCAGCCCCACAGCCCACTCGCGCGGACTCCGCGGCGTGGTGATGCACATGACGACGACGGAGGCTAGTCCAGCGCCGATCGCGCCAGCGCCAGCCATTCCGCCGATGAGTTTCCAGCCTGCCATAGAAGCTGCTCCGCTACTGATCGGTTCTGACATGTAAGACCCCGGTTTGCCAGCTCTTTGGCGGGCGTTGATGCTTGGTAAATCAGCCGGCTTGGAGCGCCGCGATCCTGGCTTCGACGTCAGCCAGCGACGACTGCACTGCGACGGTCTGAAGCTGGTTCAACTGGCGCTGCTGGGCCAGATATTCCATCTGCAGGCGTTGGAATTCGTGCTGCAGCTTCAGGTGGTCGGCCAGCGGGATATAGGATTTGTCCATATGCGATCAGTTGTAGAAGGGGACTTTGCGCAGCGTGCCGTTCACCCAGAACGACAGGTAGCCTTCCGGCGTTGCGGGGAGCGCCGAGGCGGCGCCTGCAAGGGCCGAGGGATGAGTCGTGTGCCCGGTGACACCCATCCCTGCCGCAGACAGGATGACAGCGCCGCTGCCGAGCGTGCTGTCATAGACCGCGCCCTGCGTGCCCGCCACGCCGTTCATGTTGATCTTCTTGTTAGCCGGGATGGCAATCGGCGTCGTGTAGTTCGCCTCGATGTTCAGGCCAACCGAGGATGCGGCATCTGCGGCCAGGTGGATGGCGTAGTTGGCCGAGGCGCCGGTAATCTGGATGCCGGAGCCGTGGCTAGACTGGATCTGCAAGCCGACGCCGTTGGTGCCGTCGATGGCGTTGCCAAGGATGCGGAAGCCGTAGCGCCAGTGGCCGGAGTTGTAGGTGCCATTGCCGCGTGTGTTGCTGGCCGCATAGACGGAGAAAGCTTCCGTTGCCTCGCCGCCGCCGAACGCGATGCACTCAACGCCAATCTTCTTGAGCGTGTCGCTGAACGCGAACTTGTTGACCACGTCGATTTCGCGACCGGCCATGGCGTGATTAACGCTGGTGCCGGTGCCGTCCGGCTGGACGTTCTTCACTTCATCGACGCCGCCCCAAATCACCGATGCGCCGTTCTCCGCCGACGAAATCTGGCTGTACATGCCGACGTGCTCCATCGCCGCCGTCGACTTCGAGGTGATGACCGAGAAGTAACCGAACTCGTGGTGATTCACACCGGCATTGATCGTGGAGCGGATGATGTGGCCGCCGACCTGGTTGGCGCCAGTGCCGACGGAATCCACAGTGCGCTGGATGCGGTCGGTGTCGTACGGCGTGTCTGCCACGCCCTGGGCGTCCCACAGGGTATGGGAGCCGATGATTGCGACGGAGCCGCCGAGCTTGTATTGCTTGCCCGCTGGCAGGTCCACCGGGCCAGAGAAGCCGGCCGCCGCCGCCGTCAGCGCCGCGAGGTCGTCCGCTACGCCATCGCCCACCATGCCGGCATCCATGCCGGTGAACAGGTCGCTGTTCTTCTGGTGCTGCGTGCGCGCCACCGAGTTGGCATAGGGCTGCTTGACGGCAACCAGCGCATCCCCAAGTGCCGCGTCCGTCGAGTTGGCCAGATCGGCCCGCAGTTGCTCGGCGGCATTGGCCGACGACCCAACGTTGTCCCGATCCCAGATCGTCGCGCCGACCGAGTTTTTTAGGATCATCCGGTAATTGCCGGTGCCGTAGACGACCGCCTCGCCGCGCTCGTTCAGGATGATCGGGTTGGTGTTCGGAATGGTCCCGGCAGCGTCCTGATAGGTCGCCCGGGGCGTCAGCGTGCCCGCGTCGTAGGTGAACAGCTGACCGCCGTTGAGCGGCCGACCGTTGCTGTCTTCGTAGGATTGGACCGGCTCTTGAAGCAGACTCTGCGTCATGTATGACCCCAGAAATGACGGCGCCCGCACGCGGCGGGCATAAAAAAAGCCCGCGGTCTGCGGGCTGTCGGGCTTGTGCTACTCTTTTCGGATGGACTGGATTGACCCCAAAATTCTCGAAAAGGGCCTGTGGTTAATGGCTTTCGTGGTGGCCTGGAATTTCGTTCTAGGGCTGATTGATGGCGTTCGTGCCCGTAATCACAGAGGCTGGCAGGAGGTTTGGCGCGAGCCGCTGAAGGAGCGCGTTTTGCGGCGCCTGAAGGGCCGGAGCGGCGTTACCACCGTTGAGCGCCCGTCCGACCACTGATTGGGCCAGCCGGTTGCTGCCGAGTAGCGCATTCAGGCCACGCCCAGCCGTCAGCCCAACTCCCACCGATACCGGATCAATCGCGGCTCCACTGCCGAGCAGGCCATAGACGCCCGCGCGCTGCGCAGTGCCGGAATCCCCGACGCGCTGCCGCAGAAACTGCCCGGCGATGTCAGCCAGTTCCCCCAAATCCTGCGAGCGGATGTTGCGAGCATTCGCCAGACGTGCAGGCGAAATGTTGCCCTCTGCCCCGCGCGGCAACAGGCGCTCCAGTTCCTTCAGATTGGCCCACTGCTGGCGCGTCTTCTGGAATGCCTCACCGGCGTCAGGCAGAGATTGATTCAGCGCATCCAGCAACGCCCCCCGCACCTCCCGCGCGTAGAACGCCAAGCTGCTGTCATTGCTCTTGCCGAGGCGATCAAGGCCCTTCTTGATGTTGTAGGCTGCCTCGGCGTCGATCACATCGCCCTGGCGCACCTTGCTCAGGATGTTGTCGATCTGGCGCGTGACCACACCAAACTGCGCATCCGTTAGTTCGTTCCTGGCGTCGCTGACAATGCGGGACAGGTCATCTTGGAAGGCATTGTCGGCATTGACGGCAGTGGTCTTCAGGACGCGGTCAAACTCGGCGCCGAGGCGCGCCCCAGCGCTGTCTACGGCCTTTGCGATGTCGTCCGTGTTCTCGCCAATGGTGCGTGACACCGCCGTATTGAACTGCTTCTGCTGGCGGTTCAGTGCGGCCGATTTCCCGCTGAAAGGCACGTAGTCCAGTGCAGCCGACAGGGCATTGAGCGGGCGCGTGTTCGCCAGTTGATCGGGGCGCACGTCAATCCCAAGCTCCTGCGCGCGCCGCGCCAGTTGCGCAACTTGCGGGCTTACGGAACCAAGCGTTGCCGAGCCGATTCCGCGCCCCACAGCTCGAGCACCTGCGCCGGCCAGCGGCAGAGCCGCACCCACGCCGGCCCCGGTAGCGATCTGCGCAAGCTTATTCTGGCCGAATTCGCCTTCTTCGGTGACTGGCGAGATTGCACCAGACGCGGCGCCAAGAGCCCCACTGCCGGCTGCCATACCGATCAGGCGCCCGGCATTCTGCGCGCCTTGTCCCCCACCGATGAGACGCGCCGAAGCCTGACCTGCGCGGCCACCGCCGCTGATGGCACCGCTACCGCCAGCGCCAAGCAGCCCGGCCACGTTGGCGCCGACACGGCCGATGCCCGCCGCAACCGACCCTTCCGTGTCGCGCTGATATTGCGCCTCTTGCTCGCGGATTTGCCGGTTCAGATCCTCGGCGCCGTCGACGCGGGCGACAGGAAGCCCAAGATCGGCCAGGCGGTTGCCGATTGCATCCACGGCACGCCCAACCCTCTCAGGGACGATGTTGCGCAGCAGTTGCGCTGGCCCACCGATCACGTCAGCCGTGAGGCCCTGTGCGACACCGCGCCCGAGGTTCGCCAGCATGCCGGCCTCTTGCGGTCGCGCTTTCGCGGCAGCGGGAGCCGGGCCGGAAGTGGATGCGCCGGCCGCTTGCGGCGATTCAATCACCGGCGCAGCCGACCACCATTCCCCTTCAGCAGCCTGTGCGCTGTCCGGCGTGGCGGCCTGGGCGGACGGCACCCCAGCGTTCAGAATGCGCCCTGCGACCTGCTTGCCGTATTCCAGCGTGGTCGGCGCCTTGGGATTGCGAGGATCGGACACGGCGATGCCGCGGCGCGCCTTTTCGAGACCACCGGGGCCGCCGTAGTAGCCAGCCGCGGTCAGCGCTGGATCACCGCCGGCCTGCTCGTACAGCTTGGCGAGATAGCGTACGCCGGCGCGGGCATTCTGAACCGGGTCGTTGATGTCCCAGCCCTTGTCGGCCACGCTTGAGAACGTCGAGGGGATGATCTGCATCCCGCCGACCGCACCCGCATTGGAGGTCTTGGTATTTCGGCCGCCGCCCGACTCCTGCATGTACACACTGCGCGCGATGTCGGCCAGCTTCGGTTCTACGTTCTCAGCAGCCAGCGCAACGTCGAGCGGCGATGCCTTGGGGGCAGAATCCCACCAGTTAGCCATTACGGTTTCCTCCGGGTCGTGCCGTCTGGAGCAACAAACAGGGTGCCAGACGGCAGCGCGTCAAACTGAGCCTTGCTGGCGACGCGCTGCGGGCTGCCGGGTTGCTGCGCCTGCTGCGTTGCGCCGCGCTGGAATTGCAGACCGCCACGCGACTGGTATTCGTTCAGCGTGGCATCGTCCACGCCAGCGATGACGTTGCGCTTGACCGCATCGAGGTTGCGGCGCACGTTCGTCAGGCCACTGCGCAGCTGGTCGTCCGTGGACAGAACGCCGGTGCCGAGTTCGTTCAGCAGCCGGTTCAGTTCCTGATTCGTCACCGCCGCACCCGACCGATCCTTTAGGGTCAGGTTCTGCAGCGTGGCGATCTTCTGGCGCAGCAACTGGCCCTCGCGCGACAGCAGGAACTGCGGCAGGTTTCCAGCCACCGGACCAAAGCCTGGAATGTCGCCCTTTTGCAGCCGCGCAATGTCCCCCTCGATGTCGGACAGCAGCGACTCGAACTGCGGGATGTTGGTCTTGTCGAGCTGCGTCGAGAAGGCATTCACCTTCTTGTCGAGTTGCTCCTGCGTCTTGGCGTCGCGCGCGACTTGACCGGCTTCCATCTGGCGCTGATTCGCCATATCCTGACCGCGCTGCGTGGTAGTCTGACTGCGAGCGAACTGCGATTCCTGCTGCTGTTGCCGGGCATCGAATTGGCGCTGATCCTGACCGAGACGCTGGTTCTGCAGTGCAGCGGCGTTCTCAGCCTTCCACTGTTCGATCACCGGAATAATCTTCATGCGGTTGGCCTGGATCGCCGCCGGATCGAACTGTGCCGGCAGCCGAGCGGCCACGTCCGGATAGACCTGCGAGGCGCGCGCGCGGAATTCATCCCACTGCGCCTGATTCTGCACGCCGGCCATGTTCTTGTCGGCCCAGTCGAACTGCGCCATGAGCTGGTCGCGTTGTGCCTTCTGAGCGGCGGCCTGCTGGGTCGTCTGGTCCGAGATCAGCTTCTGATACTGCGGCAGCGCGGTGGGCGACGCGGCAGCGATCTGGGGTAGCACCTCGCGCTTGAGGTTGCCCGATGCGTCGTAGTTCGCCGTGTTCCCGACGACGCCGGCCAGCGCATTCTGCTGCTGCATTTCGCGCTCACGCTGGTTCAGCGCCAGTTCGGCCAGCCGGTTCCGGCGCGCGCTGTCGAAAACCTCTTGCGTTGCAGCAAAGCCCTTCTGGAAGGCGAGCGGATCGATTTGAGTTGCCATTGCCTGTTACCCGTAAGTGCTGACGCGGCCGAAGAGTTGGTTTGCACCGCTGCCGATCGTGCCGAGGCCAGAGGCCAACGCATTGGCCTGCCCGGCGTACCCGGATGCCTGCGCGTTGCCTCCGTACTGCGCGGCATTGCCGGCGCCGGCGGCGAAGTTCTGGCCGGCGGCCTGCGTCGCATTGGTGGCGTTCTGCCCGACACCGGCCAGGTTGGCCAGCCGGTTGAAGCGGTTGGTCTGCTGCGTCTGGAAGCGGTTGAAGGCGTTGCCGTACTCGTTGGAAGCGAAGTTCTGGTTGAACTTCGTCAGCGCCTTCGCCGCGGCGCCCGACAGCAGACCGCCGCGCGCGGCCGCCGACGACTCGATCTGCTTCTGGCCCTCGCCCATGCGGAACTGGTAGCCCGGGTCGGTCTGGAAGTCCTGCGCGGTGAAGTCGCGCATCAGGTTGCCAGACTGGCCGTACAGCGCCGGCAGCGAGTTCTTGTAGTTCTGCACCTGCGCCTGGACGTTGGGGTCATTCCAGTCTGGTGCGGGCTGATCCGGGTTCTGCGCCTTCCAGTCGCGCAGGAAGCGTTCCTGGGCGTACTGGTCGGGGTTCATCATCCCGGCGCCCTGCGTCAGCGCGTACAGGGCGTTGTATCCGATGTCACGATACGGCGCCTGGTCCTCGCGCGCTTGGTCGTAGACCTCCTGCTGGAATCCCAGTTGCTGGGCCGCCGCATCACCCTGTGCGCGCGCGGCCTTCTTCGCCCCCTGTGCGCTGATGAGGGCCCCGCCAACCCCTGCGGCTACCGTCGCGACGATACCGAAGCTCATTTCAACTCCTTCAGCCGATTGGCGATCAATTGCTTGTTCTGCGAGCCGCCCAGCAGCTCCTGATTCGTGGACTCGGTCAGTTCCTCGACCAGCTTGTCGAGGTCGGTTTCATCCGTGGCATGCACGGTCGTCCAGTAGGTGTCTTCGTGCGCGTAGCCGGCGCGCTTGGCGCCAGGCTTCGAGGTGAGGATTGCGTGCGCGTCCGTGATGCGCTTCATGCCGTCATCGGTAGTGACCTCGATGTCGCCGGAGATGATGCAAAGGTGCTCGGTCTTGTGCACCGCGCCGGTCAGCACCGTGCCCTTGCGGATCAGCATCTTCCGGGCGTACAGGCCGGGGGCGAAGTGATGCCACACCGGGCATTCAACCTGCGGAAGCTCGGTCAGGGCGCGCTCCAAACGCATCACCTTCTCGCGCTCGCTCAGGCAGAAGCTGACTTCCGGTGTCACGCGCGGGACCAGGTTCATACCGACTCCGAGCCGCTGATAGTCAGCGTCACGCCGTTGCCGGTCGCCACGATGGAGCCGCCCGGCTCTACCTTCTGGTTGATGAGCCCGAACACGGTCTTTGCGCCACCAGCCGGCACGCTGATGCTGTCGATCTTCGTGCCGTCTCCCACTGCGCCGCCTGAATCGAACAGGTAGACAGAAACCGTGACGGGGGCGCCGGTCGGGTTCCATAGCTGCGCCGCCGAAACGCTCGCGCGCGTGCCGGCCAGCGCCGTGTACATGGTCGTGTTGCCCGCCGTCAGGATCGCCTGACCGAGGGTTTTCCAAGTGATTGCCATCTATCGCACCCTTCGTGCCCGGATTAGTGAATTGACCGACATGGTGCTGACACCGAAGGTCGAGTTGGCCACCAGATACACCGTGGTTGTCGCTGCCAGGCTGAGCCGCAGCACCGGCGAGCTTTGAATCTGCGCCGCGCCCGTGGTGTGCGTGGCCTGCGTCGAATTGAAGCTCCCCACACCGCCCAGCGTCGCGGATGTCGTGCTGATGCCGGAGGCGATGCCCGCAATGGTCGTGGTGCCGGCCGGAACGAACTGGATCGACCCGGACACATCCCAATCGCCCGCCGTGAGGCTGATGCTAGTTGCGTTTGCCGTGACGGCTGAGGCGAGCGCGACGCCTGCGCCGGTGTTGCTGACGTACTCGCCCACGCTGCCCGCGTTCGCGTTGTTGTTCGTGGTCGTGCCGACGATGCCGGCTGTCTGTGAAGGGACAAAGCCGCCTGTCACCGCCAAGCCATTCTGCGCATCAACGAAGCCGGTTGCGGTCAGCGTTGTGAAGGTGGCTGCCGCAGGGGTTGTGCCGCCGATAGGCGCGTTGTTGAGCGTTCCACCAGATATTGTCGGTGTGTTGATCGTTGGACTGGAGAGAGTCTTATTAGTGAGCGTCTGTGTGCCGGTCGTCGTGACAATCGCCACACCACCCACCGTGGAACTAGCCCCAAGAGACGCCACCCCGCTACTGGACAGGGTGGTAAAGGCGCCGGTGCCTGGCGTGGTCGCGCCTACCGATGCGTTATTGATTGTCCCGCCGCTTATCGTCGGGGTATTGACCGTCGGCGATGTGAGAGTCTTGTTCGTCAGCGTGTCGGTCGTCGCTCGGCCCACCAGCGTGTCGGTGCTGGTGGGAAGCGTCAGCGTGCCAGTGTTGACGATGCTGGCAATGTTCGGCGTGGTCAGTGTCGGCGATGTTCCGAAAACCAGCGCGCCCGAGCCAGTCTCATCGGCGATCACGCCGGCCAGTTGTGCCGAGGTGGTCGCAGCGAACTGGGCCAACGTCAGCAGCACCGAAGCGGCATTCGTCACCTGCCCGACCGCGTAGTCCCCGCTCTGCGCCACGACAGCGCCAGTCCGGCCAAACACCGACTGCACCGGCGCCGTCACAGACAAATCCTGCGGCGGCACGTAGACCATGCCCTCGTCGACTCCCTCATCGAGGCCGGGCGGCAGAGGCACAAACCCGCTGATCTCGTTGCTCTGGGCAGTCGTCAGTGCGATCAGGGCATTCACCGCGCCCTGCAGCGCAGTGATGTCGGTTCCGTTCGAGCCACCGATGCGGGTCATCAACTGCTGCAGCCAGATCCACCACGGCCGGCTGATCTGGCCCGTGCGCGCGTCGATGAACGGCTCGCGGATATTCGGGAGGTCAACCGTGCTCACGAAGTGCCCCGATCCGACTCGATGAACGCGCCCTGCATGGCGAACTTGGCATTCGCAGTGGTGGAGATGCGGAAGACGCGGTCCCGGCCTGAGCCAAGGCGATTCCATTGCACGCGCCGCCAGAACTCACCGATCTTGCCCAGCTTCTGCACCAGCGTGGACGACCAGGTATTGCCGCCATCATCGGACCACGACAGCCAGATTTCGGGGTCCACCTCCCCCGGCGTCGGCGTGCCTCCATTGCCCACCGCGACTTGGCAGTCCAGCACGAACTGGCGGAAGAAGTGCCGGTATCCGTCCGTGACCATGTGCGGGAAGTCCTTCAACCGAAGGATTTCGTCGCCGTTGTCGGTGTAGGTGTCTAGGTCCAGTTCGTAGATGTTGCCGTTCTCGAAGTCGCCCACCAGATTCTTGTTGTCGAAGAAGGCGTGCGAGTTGGCGCGGTGCCGCGTCGTGGCGTTATCCGAGAGGCGGTATTCGCGCTCGTGCCACAGGCTGCTCGCCACATCGAAACACCACGTCTTCTTGGCTGTCGGGAAAGTCAGCAGGAAGAAGGTGTGCCCGGTCTGCTGATACGTCCACGAGAACGCGTCATCGACCGTCGAATAGCTGGCGATGGCCGTTTCCAGCGCGTGGTCGCTAACGCGCTGCGGCTGGTAGTTCTGCGCGCGGAACACCATCCCGCCGCCATTCCGATCCCGGCCGAGCCAGTAGATCGTGTTGTCCAGACGGTTGACCGAGTGCGGCGCAAGCAAGCCCACCTCGTTGAAGGCGCCTTGCATGCGGGCAAACGGAGCATCCGGATCGCCCGAGTCGTAGAAGATTTCCAGGCTCGTCGGCCCGAACAGCCACAGCTCCAGGTGATCGACCACCATCGCAACGATGTCGTCAGGCGAGCCCTCAGCGCTGGCAAAGTCCAGCGGGTCGAGCGTGGTCGTGTAGAGCCCGGTCCAGTAGAACTGTTGCGTGCCAGGCTTGTTGAAGACGAACCGGCCGTTGATGAAGAAGACGAAGTTGGCGCCGTACCAGCCATCACCAGACATGACGGACACGGCGAAGGTCGCCAGCGTCACGACAGGCGCATTGATGGTGCCGTCCACGAAGACCGCGACCGTGCCGTTATCCGCTGCCACGACACGACCGGTCAGCGTCGACAGAGTGGCAAGCTCAGTCCACGTGCCCGAGGCGTAGCGGTACAGCTTCGAACCACGCACAGCGAACTGCACGCCGTTGCTCGCCACGAACTGGAGACGCACCTCACCCGAGCCCGGCATCGTGCTCCACAGCTTCAGGCCGGGCGTGCCGTAGTAGGTAACGGGCGCGGGCGAGCCAGGCGGGTTGATCTCGGCGTACAGATTCACCTGGCGGCCGGTGCCGGCGATCTTGCTCCGGGTCGAGCCGGCACCGGTGGTGAGCGGGATGCGCGGCATCAGTTGCTGTATTGATTGTCGATGATGTCAAGCCGGCCGATGCCCTGGCCGGCCGGTGTGCCAGCGGGCATCTGCAGGTTCTGCACGCGCGTATTCACGCGCTTCAGCTTGCGCAGGGTGCTGGATGCCAGCTTGGCAATGTCAGGGCGCAGCGGTGCGCCGAAGGCGCCGCAAAGCCACTCGGCGAGGTTGAATCGAATCGGCGCGTAGTACTCAGGCGGCAGCGTGATGTCGTCGCCAATGACCAGATTCGCCGGCAGGAACGCCTTGACCGTCAGTTCGATCTGACCGCTGCTCGGCTGCGGCCACACATACAGGGTCCCCATGGGGAAAGTCGGCTCATACAGAGCCGAGGCCGGCCACGCGCTGATGGTCTGGTTGGTGATGTTCTGCCATGCCGCCAGATCGGTCAGCAGGCGCAGGCGGTACAGCATGTCGCTCTGCAGCGTGCCATTGCGCCAGGCGGCAAAGTCCACCGACACCGGCCGCTCCACGTTCAGGTTGCCGCCCGGGCCGATGGTGTAGGACACCTGATTCGTGACGATGGGCAGGACGAGCTTCTGGAGGCAGTACACCTCCAGCTTGCTGGTGCGCCACAGGGCCAGCATCTGGTTCAAGGTATCGACGGCCGTTTCCGTATCGTCGGCATTCGGCGTCTGACCATTGCCGAGCACGCCGGCATCCTTCAGCGCCAGCTCGACCAGTTTGCTGACCGTGGCCATGTCAGATGATCCTTAGACGTTGACGGACAGCGGGGTCTTTTCCGGGCGGAACCAGAACAGCAGGTAGGTTTCCGACGCCGGGTCGATTGCGCCAGCAGTGGCGTTCACAAACGTGATCGCGACGGTATCCGCGGCGCTGACACGCGCGCTGCCGATTGCGAGGCCAGCCGACAGCGAGGGCTTCGCCACCGCGACGAAATCGCCGACCTTCAGGCCAGGCACGGTGAAGGTCTGTTCTGCGGACGTTGCTGCGGCCACGCTCGCCACGTTGATCGTCAGCGACACGACACCGAAGCGGTCCTCATTGATCATTGCACCCATGTCAGGCTCCTTTTGCTGCTTCGATTTCGGTAGCGAGGCGATCCGCGCCCCACCGCTTGTCCACCTTCACGCCCAGCGTTTCGGCTTGGGCTCGCAGGTCGTCCAGCGGATCGGCTTCCGGCTCTGCATCGGGGTCGGGCACATCGGCCGGCGAGTCGTACCAACCTTCGCCGAGCGCTTCTTCAGCGTCAGCGTCATCCACCACGATCGAGCGGCTGTCCGCCGAGTACTTCCAGCGCGGGTATTGGTCCATGGTCTTGTCCTGGAATCAGAAAGGAGAAACAGGCCCGAAGGCCCGTTCCAAGGCGACGCGCTTACTGCGTCAGACGTGCGGCCCACTCGGGGCGCAGGGCTGCCATACCAGCCAGGATGTCGAAGCGGCAGAGGCGCTTGTTGTTCGTGATGTCGAAGCCGCGCACGAAGCGCATCGACACGCCATCCGACACCATGCGTTCGGCCATGTCCATGCCGCGGGGCAGGTCCATGTCGACGGTCACCAGGGTGAATGCGTCCTTGTGGAACAGCATGTTCTGGCCGTTCTGGCTGTTGGCCGCGCCGGTCAGCACGGTGATCGCGGCGTTGTCGGCCGGGCGCGCGGTGACGTTCTGGTACGCACCGCCGGCGATGATGGCCGGGGAGATCACCACAGTGGCATTGCCCGAAGCGTCCGAGGACACGTCGGCGGTCACCACGAACTGCTGCAGCAGGCCGGTCGACTGCTTGTTCTCCGGGTTGACCGAGAACACGCCGGCGATGGTAAACACGTCACCGGCGCGCAGGCGCAGCGCGGCCGCGGCGGTCCAGCCATCGGTCACCAGCGAGGTGGTCGACGCATAGGGGTTGTCGGTCGCGCCCGAGTTGATAATGCCCTGGTTCGCTCCGTTCACCAGCGGGGTGCCGCCCTGCGGGCCGGCCTGGTGCGTCGGCAGGTTCTGCGACATCTGGAAGTCCATGCCCAGCGCGTTGCCCATCTGGCCGGTGCGGTACTGCTTGCCGACGGTTGACTGGTCGTTGAACAGGCCCTTCAGACCATCGACCATGTACGCGGTCGCCAGCGGCGTCATCGCCATGGTGCGGTTGTTGTCGCGCGGCGCGGCGTTGTTGTCCAGCAGGACGCCAGCGTTCAGCGCGGCCAGTGCCGTGGTCGGCGTGGTACCGGGGGTGCCGGTGAAGTTGAACACCTGCTTGTACAGCGACGCGATGCGCATGTCGAGTTCGGTGGCCAGGCGCTTGCCGGCGGGCTGCAGGTAGCGCTCGGAGAACTTGTCGATCGACAGCGTCAGGTCGAAGTCGGTGAAGTCCCAGTCGATGCCGAATTCCGGCTGGATGGTGATCGGCACCGTGGTTTCGTTCACGTCCTGGAAGTTCGCCGTTGCGCCGGAGCGGACGGTGTATTGCACCGGGCGGCGCACGTTGACCGTGGCACCGGCCTTGGCGCCGGACTTGGCGAACTGGTCGTTGTACTCGCGGTTGATGTTGCCGAGGAAGGCCGATTCGTTGTGCAGGATGCGCAGCGTCTCGGCGGCGATCATGCTGGAGGTGATGATGTTGTCAGCCATTTTGGGCTCCTGATGAGGTCGTAAAAAAACCCGCCTGAGCGGGTCTTATTTGCGGTTGCCTTGCAACTGCTCGTTGCGCCATTTCGCCCACCCTTCCGGGTCTTTGGACGGGTCAGGCGAACTGCCAGCCGCCGCGGCCTTGACCGGCTGCAGGGGCTTGGGAGCATTGCTCGGCTTGGGTTCGGGTTTTGCGGCCATATCGCGTTCGATCTGGCCGAGCTTTCGCGCCGCACGCAGCGGGGACATGTCCGCGAGTTCTTCCGCAACATCGGGATTCGTGCCGAGGTAATGGAGCACCTTGTGCGGCTCATCCGTTTCCAGAATTGCCTGCATCAGAGGTGTCGGCCGCGTCTGGGCGTCGAACAGCGGCGTGATGCTTGCCACCTCTTCCAGCGCCTTGTTGAAATCGGCCTTAAACTCCTTTGCCCCCTGCTTCGCGATCTCGTTGCAGCGGTCGTTCACGCGCTGTGCCTCGGTCATCTCGCGCGCCTTTTCCGTGGCGCGACGGTCGACCTCTTCCGGCGTCAGCGTTTCCTGCTCGTCGGAGGGCTGTGGCTGGCTGCGGGTGCGCAGGTTCTCGTTCTCTGCGCGGAGCTGATAGCGCTCGCGCGTGAGGCGATCCACCCGGCGTTGCAGTGCTCTGGCCTGGCGCTCGGATTCGGACAGTTCGGGCTTGCCCTCACCACCTTCCGGCGTCTCGACGGTTTCCTGACCCGCGACATCAGGATTGACAGCGGCATCACCCGATGGGATTTCGGTGACCTCGGGAGTCGTCACCAGGCTTTCAGTGGTCATAGCTCTCGGCTAAGTAGTGGCAGGCCGCATCCCCGGCCAGTGGGTTACTGCTGGAACTGCTCAGGCGGCAACTCGAACTGCGCGCCTTGTTCGGGCGTAAAAAAACCGCCTTGCGGCGGTTCGGTGGGTTCTCCCTGCTCGTCAGGCATGGCGCCCGGCGGCTCGCCCGGGTAGATGTCGGGCGACGCCATGACTTGCAGCCCGAATTCCTGAGCCAGGATTTGCGCCAACTGCGGACCCAGACCGGGCGCCATGATCTTCAGGCGCTCGGTTTCAGCCTTGTACCGGTCGATCAGCACCTTTTCGCTGTCGATCTGCTTGCTGTTTTCGAGTGCGTTGTATTCCTCGCCCAGCTTCTGCAGCATCTGCTGGCACTGCTCCAGTTCGCGCTGCATGCCCTGCATCTTGGCCATGATCTCGGGCGGCACATCCGACTTGTCGTTCTCGACTTCCTGCACCTGCGGCGGCGCCATGGCCAGTAGCAGCTTTGCCACCTTCTCGGCGTTCGGCCAGTCCTGGTTGCGGATCCACTCCGGGCCCAGCACCGGGATCAGGTCTGGCGCGCGCTGCAGCAGCTGCGCCATCGCCTCGCCGGATTCCTGACGCAGCGTGGTGAACGACGGACCGACCTTCACGCGCACGTCGTACTCGCCCACGTTCGGGTTGATCGATGCGATTTTGCCGTTCTGGTCCTTCTTGACGGCTTCCGACTGCTCGGGATCGATGACCACCGAGTCAGAAGAGCCGTCCTCGCCCAGGATTCGCGCCACGCGACGGGTGTCGTAGATGGCCGGGATCATGTCGACAACGATTCGCCCGAGGTGCTCCATCGAGCGGGACAGGTTGTCGATGTAGTGGAAATTGGCGGTGTCGCCCTCGATCTTGCGGGCGTTGATGGCCTTGCCGCTGGTTTCGTTCGACGGCGCGCCGAGGTTGGCGCGGTACATGCCGATCGACGCCTGGATGTCCGACAGCGCCATCTGGCCGCCCTGGATGAAGCTCGCAGGGATGGCCGGCGGGTTGTTCCGCTGCGGCATCGGCAACTGCGTGGTGCCGTCGTCGGCGTATGCATTCCAGGGCAGGAACGACTTGTTCGACGTATTCGCCTGCGCCCAGATGTCTTCATACCCCTCGATGGCTTCTGCCGCAGCAATCCACGGCGCCTTCGGTTGTAGCGCCACCGATTCGATGTAGGCGGAGCGCTCGTAGTTGTACGCCTGCTGAGCGTCCTTCATGCGGCGCACCATGCCGCACAGGTAGCGCTTGCCTTCCACCCACAGCTCATAGCCGAGCACCGGGATCAGCGGAATCCACTGCGACGGGAAATCGGTCTGTTCTAGGATTTCCGACCCGGACATGGTCAGCCAGCGCACCGAGCGCTTCTCGGCCTCGTAGGAGCCAACCACAACAGGCTGGACGCCCGTCATCTGGGCCTGGCGCCAGTATTCGTCCTCGGACATCTCCGTGCGGCCGCCCGGGCCTTCCACGATCAGGCAATTCGCCTTCTTCGTGACAACCGTGAAGCGCTCGGCAATGCGCAACGCGTCGTTCTGGAACCATCCGGCGGCGGTCTGGCCGGTCCACGACGACACCGCGGCGCCAGGGTAGCGCTGCTGGAATGCCTTCTTCGACAGGACCGAGGTCACCCACCCGCGCGTTGCGTCCGAACCGTCCGGCTCGGTCGAATCCGGGTCCAGCATCACCGATAGCGGGTCGTGCACGCGCTGAATGCGGATTTCCTGCTGGTTCAGCTTCGGATTGACCACCACCGGCAGCACGCGCATCCAGCCGAGGCCGATGCGGGCCGCATGTTCCTGCGCGGTGTCGTAGCAGATCGAGGCGCGCGACTGGTACTCGATGTGCCGCACCACGCCTTCCAGCGTGTTCGCCACGGCAATATCGCCGCGCTCGCTCGGCATCACCTTGATGGCCGGCTTGTTCTGCCGGCTGTCGTTGACGACCTGGGCGATGTACTGGTTCGTCTGGTCGAACGTCAGGCAGGGGCGCGCGCCGTCGATGGACGATTCGCGCGCGCGGCGCACGTTTTCGTCCCACTGCTCAGGACAGGCCGGGTTCGAGAAGCGCAGATCGGCGCGCATTTCCTCGAACTGCTTCGCCCAATAGGACTCGTCGTCCTTGAAGTCCTGCAGCAGGTCGTTGATCTCGGCCATCAGGCGTAGTAGCTGATATTGAGGATGGCGCCGGCCGTTTCCTCGATGAAGCGGATGTTCTTCAGGTCGCCTTCATACCGGAGTTCGCCGCCGACGGGCAGGCGCATGCCGGTGGTCGCGTTCGGAACCACCCCGTCATCGCGCCAGCGCACAGGCTGGGCCTCGCACTGGATCACGGCCAGTCGCGCCGGGATGATGCCGGTGGCCGCCCCAGGCACCGTCAGGCTGACGGGGGCTACCAGGCTGGTGATCTGCTGGTAGCCGAGGGGCTTCGTCAAGTCTTTGAGCATGTCAGTTCCTATGCGGCCATCCAGTTGGTGAATTGCTGAACCTTCGGCTTGTCTGCCTTCGGCTTCTTGCGCTCAGCCACCATTCCTGGGAATAGCTCGGTGAGCGCCCAAATTGCTGCGTCCGCGCGGTTCGGAGAGCGCGGGCCGGTGTATCCGATTGTGGAAAACGCCGCCAGTTCGTCTTCCATCTTGCTGAAATAGCCGACGTGGCGAACCTTGCCCTGTTCGTACAGCGACGAAAACGGCTCCGCACGCACAACCTTGCCTCGCGTGGCCGTGACCATCTTGAAAGGCGTCCGACTCCGCGCGGTCTGGATGACGTGTTTCACCATCGCGCCGCCATAGTTCGTCTCGCCGACGATCACGTCAGCTTGGTGGCGCTCCCATGCCGTGGTGGCGATGTTTCCCCACGTCGCAGGCCCAGCCTGCACAGTGCAGTCCTCGAGGATGTAGCCATTGCCGTCAGTGCCGAGACCAGCCACCACGATCCCGATTTCGTCGTTGTCTGCATCGGCCTGGTCGTCGGAGCCAGACGGGTCAACTGCCACCACGATGCGCACCATATCCGGCACCGCCCCGTCGATCACACGCCACTTCTCGATGTTCTCGTCGGGGAACAGCGCATTCGGATTGGCGTCGGCAAACTCACCATCAAGGAACCGCTTTCGCAGCCGCGCGGACATGTTCTTCAGCGTGTCCAGGTACCCGTCGGACAGGTTCTCTCGGTTCGCGTCCGGGTTGATCTGGAAGGATGCATAGTCGCTCGGGCTGCGAATCGGCTCGTTCGTGTCCGGATCGCGCTTCTGCACAAACAGCTTGTACGACCAGTGCGCCTTGTTAGGCGGGTTGCAGTCGTAGTACATGCGCGGCTTCAACTGCGTCGGCTCGCGCCCCTTGATCTCCTGCATGGCCTTCTGTGCCAGGCGTGTAACTGCCACGCCGACAGAGCCATATGGAATCTGGCTCGCCTCGTTCAGGTACATCGTGGCGAATTCCATGCCGAGAATCTTCTCGGTGCGCTCCTTGTCGTCCAAGCCACCAAACCAGATCTGCGAGCCGTTCGGAAGCTCTGCATACCAGTCCGTCTTGCTCAGCGTGTACTCGACGCCGGGGAAGCAAACCTGCATCACCTTCGGGAAGGTATCCAGCACCACGGAGTTCTTCACGTGGTTGAACCGAAAGCGCAGGATGCAATGCCGGCTGTTCGGCGCCTTCATGGCGCGCATGACCACATTGCGGGTCAGCAGGAACGTCTTTCCGCTCCGGCTGCCGCCAAACAACATGATGTGCGTCGCATCACCCGCCAGGATGACTTGGGCTTCGGCCTGCTTCGGGTTGAGCTTCACAGTTTCTCGTCAAGATCCGAAGCCGCGATGACAACCGGGCCGCCCTCCTTGCCGGTTAGCTCGACGCCCTGGATGGCCTTGCCATAGCCGCGGTCAAGCAACTCCTTCGCCGCCGCGATCCGGGCCTGATGGCTCTCGCTCGTCGTCAGGATCGTCGCCAGTTCAGTGATCGCCGCCTCGCAATGCTGCTGCGCGAGCGCCTTGATGTCAGCCGTGATCTTGTTCAAGGCACCGGGGGGCCGCCCGGCGCCAGGCCGCTTGCCACCCTTTGCCATTGATTTCCCTTGATATTTAATCGATTTCCAGAATCTCTACCCGGCTTACCGGGCGCTCTATTCCTGCCGCTCTCCGCTACCGGATCGTCTACAAAGAGACGCGCCCCGCCGACCGAAGCCAGCGAGGCGCCAAGGGTCCGAAGACCGAGGGAGACAGATGAAACGGGTTGAGGTGTAGGCAGGCTGCTACGTGCGACTTAGTCCGCGCCCTTGTGGAAGGTTCTTCGGCGGATACCCCTTACCAAGACCACTTTCGGCCGTTACCTCACGGCTGGCGATTCACCTTGTCCAGGCTAATGCACAAGGGCAGAAAGCGACTGTGAAACGCTTTGAATCGCCATGCGTGAGGTGGCTCCTTGCGGGAGCCAGTCGTCAACCGTCGTTGTTAGGCCGCATCGTGCAGTTGCTGCTTGAGCGCATAGCCCATCAGCGGCCAGATCTTGTTGACGGCGTTCTGGCGCGCGATCTTGCGGCCGATCTCGGCGTCGAAGTTCTCCGGGCTGGCGCAGGCCGACTCACCGGTCACAGTGAAGCCGTTGCGCAGCACCAGCACGCAGAATGTCAGCAGGGCCAGAGGGTTATCGGGCTTGCCAACGCTGCCTTCCACTTGGCGCACGCCGTCCTCCGCCGTGAAGTAGTGCTCGCTGGCGATGTTCGCCTCGATGTCGGCCGGCGTGACGCGCGGCGCGGTCTTGCCCTTGGCTACGATTTCCTGCTCGATTGCTTGGTCGCTCATCCATCCCTCTCTTGTTATGCGACCCGCTGGCCGCGAAAGTACGCTTTCCCGTCATCCCGCACAGCGCAGAACTCCGGATACAGCAACTCACCATCCCGCCACGTCAGCACCGCGAAGCCGGATTGCCAGTTCGCGTTGCGGCCAGTCAGGTACGCAAACTCGTCTTGCTCGGGATCAGCCAGCATGCCAGTCTCGATCCCATAGCGCAGTTGCCCGAAGCCGCGGAACTGCACGGCCTGCAACCTGTGCGTGTGCCCGGTCACCACATGGAAGCCTGAGCCCTTCACCACGTTGTTGTAGGCGGCGTGCATGCCGTTCGCCACCGCGTGGATGATCTTCGTGTCGTCGTTGACGTCGATCCGGTACGAGTCATGCCAGCGCGGCAGATGGTCAGCCAGCGCGAAGCCTTGGACGCCCTCGTACTCCGGCGCCATCGCGGCCAGCTTCGTGTCGAAGCGAATATCGTGATTGCCGGTCGTGCGCAGCAGCTTCATGCCACGCGCCACCTTCTCGATCTCGGCCAGCCGCTCCTGTACAGCGTGCAGCTCTTCCTTGACGCTGTACGTCTTCTGCCAGCCTATCCGGGCGTGCTTGCTGATCCTGGCGCCGTCCAGCAGATCGCCATTCAGGATCACCGCGTCGATGTCCGAGGCGTATTCCGCGATCACGTTGCAGAACGCCTTGTGCGCGGTCGTCACCAGCCCAGGCGAGTAGTGCGCGTCAGAGCCGATCACGATGCTGCCCGAGCGAATCTTGAGCGTGTTGACGCTCTTCTTCTCCGACAGCGTTACCTGCACCGACTGGCCCCGCCCCAGCCTTTCCCGCAGCGTTGTTTCCGCCACCCCCATAGCCCGCGCCGCAGCACGGATAGAGCCGTACTGCTGTATCAGGTCGTCGCGGGTCATGAGTTCAGCCTAGCGGCCCAGCAGCCGCACCATTCGCCGTTATCCACCAGCGGGAACATGCTCGTCACGCCGCCGTCTTCGAAGTCCACAGCGACGCTCGGCGGATTGCGCCGGCACTCGTTGCGGCCTTCCTTGGGCACGAAATAGCGGCAGTTCTCGCAGGCGACAACCGTCTCGGCCGGCTCTGCCGGTGCTTTCTTGCGAGTAGCCATAGCTTAGGTGTGTCGCCTGATGCGGCTGGGAGGTAGGGATTGTCGGGGAGACGGTCCGCTAGGCGACACGCCTAAGCCATGCGGGAATGCAAAAAGCCCGCGGCTGATTTCTCAGGACGCGGGCTCTCTGCCACAGAGAATAGACTAAGTCTTTGCGGTTTACAAGTACTTTATGCAGCCGCCTCCACCTTGATTAGCCCCCTCTTTCGTAGGGACGGCAGCAGAGCCAGCTTCGCCTCCTTGTAGGTGTAGTGCTGATCCTCGACCCGATTGGAGCGCCAGACTGCCGGCCCGGACTTGTTGCGCATGCTGATCTGGATGGCGGACCGCTGCTCGACCGTCAGGCTGTCAATGCAAAGCTGGATGATCTCGGATTGGAGGTCTTCCAGCTTTGTCTCGTCAGCCTCGTACTGGTCATTCTCAGCGGCCCAGGCATCGCCCGACCGGTATTGCTTGCACGTCTGGTCCTGTGCTGGATACCACATGCCGCGGACTTCCCGGAAGCTCTCCCGCTGCTGCCAGGCGTACCAGGCAAGGAGCAGTTCCTCTATCTGCTGCGACTCGTCTTGCGTCATGCCTCCTCCTTGATGGCCGACTCGCAACGCTCAATCGCCGCCTCCACCGACGCATCGCCGCTCTGCCTAACGGCGCCATACGGCATGTCACAATCGTTCCCGCGCAGCATCCTCGCCGCCTTGTCGCAGATGCTCCGGAATCGCTCCCTGCTGGCCTTACTGGTCCGGCTCAGCACCGCCTCATGCTGCATGGTCGCCGCATGGCAGCTAGCCAGATAGGCCGCGACCCGCTTCCAGTACTCGACTTCCCGCTCCAGATCCCTCATTCCTCCCTCCCCTTATCCCGTTTCGATTTGCCGCCACCGGCCACGATGAGGCACCACAGCGCCCAGTAGAACCACGCACCCATCACGCCACCTCCAGTAATCCAGCCTCGATCAGCGCCACGCTGGTCTTGGCGATCCACTCCATCTGCTGATGCCAGCGCTCCAGCTTCCCCATGCTCTTGCCCTGATCCAGCTCGCCGTGGCAGGTCATGCACAGGGCCATGATCGCGGCGTCGCTTGCCTTGTGCCCCATGCCTTTGCCGAAGCAGGACAGGTTGGCGTGGGCGGCTTGGGTTGCCCCTTGCCGGCCACAGCAGACGCAGGGCAGCGAGGCCACGGCGCGGCGGAGCTTCTCGCTGCGGTAGGTCATGCCACGTGCCCCCATTTTTCGCCGCTGTGGATGTGCGCGATATGACCCCTGGAGACTCCAAACCGAGCCGCAAGCTTCGAGTTCGATAACGCGCCTCGGAGGCGCCGAATCTCTCGCACGATCTCCTCCGTCAACTTCGCGCCCTTCACCAAGGAGCCCCGCATCTGTGTCCCGTGCGCTTGCTTGTCGAGCATGTTCCCCGCCCTGGAATCCCAGCGCAGATTCCCCGGGCTGTTGTTCCGCCTGTCGCCATCGTTATGGCAGCCCTCCTGATCGGGGGCGCCTGGCCCGACGAATGCTTCCAGCACAAGGCGATGAACCCATGCGGCCTTCCCCTTGCCGTCCTTCCAAAGCCTGCACTGAAGGTAGCCGTGCGTATCGGGGTTGGTGCTGAGCACCTTCCCTTTGCGGTTCAGTCGCCTGTTCGATGCCTGAGTCACGCGGTCAAGCGACCTCACGCGCCCGCAGTTCGACACTTCATACATGCCCTCATATCCCGGGATGGCGCGCCATTCCTCAGAGATTCCAGTCGATGCCAAAGTCACGTGCAGCCTCCATGTGGATGTTTTCGATCAGTTCGGAGAACTTCTTGACGGACAGGGCGGCGGTAGACCAGTAGGTCTGCACGATCTCCCCATCCGGCGAGGTGTATTCGTCTTTCAGTAGGAACCGGCGCCGGTAGTACTCCTTCCAGAACTCCATCGGGTACTGCCTGCCGCCCCACCATGCGTTATCGGCGATCTCCTTGAGCATCGCGTGCAGCTTGGCGTTCTGCTCCGCGTTCCGCTTGCGCTCTTCCGACGTGACGATCAGGCGCAGCGGCTCGCCTTTGTCGGCAAAGCTCTTGGCGTTCGCCTTGACCAGCGCCACGAAGCCAGCCCATACGGACGGGCCGCGCAGGACGAACTCCTTGTACATGGCGGCGCTCACTTCCACCCCTCCCCCGGTCGATGGCTCGGGATCGAGCTTGCCAGCGACACGATAGGCGGCTGCACGGCTGCAGCGCGAGCCTGAGCAATGCGCATTGCCTGATCCGGTCGGTACTCGCGGTATGCCGGCGACGGGCACTTGGTGGTTTTGGGCTTGCTCATGACTTAATCCAGTAGTAGACCCCGTCAATGTCCTTGAAGGTGTCGAATCCCTCCGGGGCGAGAAATTCCGTGACTCGAACGCGCAGGCCGATCTTGTTTGGTTGGATTTCCGGCCTCAGTTCCAGCGGCCCCATGTTTCCCCATTCCTCGCAAATCAGCGTGCGCGGTGTCTGCTGCTCCTTCGGCAGCCAGCTTTGAGCGCCGATCATGTACTTGATTCCGGACGGCGGTTGCGGCTCAATCCTTACCTTGCTCATGCGATCCTCGCAATCCGCACCTTGAAGCGCGGGCAGTTGGACAGGGTGTGGTCAGTGCCGCCGCAGCGTGTGCAGGCTAGGGTTGTTTTCATGCTCGCCCCTTCAGCTTGCGGACTTCCTCCACCAGGTCATTGAGATACGACCTCGACGGATAAGGAAAATCGACGTACTTACCAGTGATGGCGGAGATGTGCCGGATCGTAGTTTCACAGCGGCCTTCGCTCGCGTAATAGTCCGCGATCAGTTTGGCGATCTTCCACGCTACGAGGGCCACGATAGTGGCGCAGACAACGACCACAACGCGCGGCAGCACCTCGGTAACGATCAGCCACCAGATGAACCCCTCCTTGGCGCCGTCGGCAAGCCCGGACAGCGTTTGCAACACCAGCTTCAGTTCCTCGATACCCATTTGCCTCTCCTAGTTAGCTAACGTCCTGCACCTTCACACCCCACCGGCCGCGCGTGTCCTTCGCCCAGCCGTGGATCTCCAACTTCCAGCCCGCCTGCCGCACTGCCGGCGTGTTCTCGTGGTCGGCGATCTTTCGCGCCCGAGAACTCATGTTGCTGCGGCTGGTGGTCTGCACGCCCAACGTCTCGCCTTCCTTTACTGCCAGCAGGTCGATGAAGCCGAACAGGTCTTGTCTGACCCTGGCGTGCGGGTTCCACTTCTCGACCACGGCCACCATGTAGCCGCGGCCTTCCAGAAATTCCTTGCTGCGCGATGTGGGGCTGCTCAAACCAGTCTCTCCTGCACCCAGCGGATAGCGCCGATCACCTGCTTGAGCGCCCACGACAGCAGCGCCAGAGGCACCAGCAGCGCCGCGGTCAGTGCGTAGAACAGGAAGAAGCCGAGCGCGGTGATGAGAGCCACGATATTTGCCATTACTGTTCTCCTTCGGTTGATCGCCATGCGTCGCCGCGCATCGGTGTGACTGGCAGGCCGACCAGCAGCCCGGACGCGTGCCGGAACATCCTGCCATCCCACTGCGCCATGAACTCGACCTCACCCCCCACATCTCGGTAGCGCACTAGGCCCACCGCTTCAGGCGCCTTGCTAATCGGCTGCCAGTTCATCTCACCACCCTGCCACGTGAGGCAGCACATCGCTGCGCATCGCCTGCGCAAACCAGTGCCCCATGTAGTCGAATTCCGGCAAATGCCAGAAGCACGCCGACAGCCAGCCGGCAGTTATTGTGTTGATCCAGTACATCAGGCGGCCCTCCCTTCGAGCACGTTGATGGCCTCAGCGTCGCCGCCGACCTGGCCGTAGACCCACTTGTACGCATCCCGCTGCTCGCGGCGCGTGGTGTTCGCTTGGATGTCGTCCGTCAGGTTCAGCGCCGCACCGATCAGCCGGAACTCGTCGCCAGTGCAGCCCAGCTTGCCGGTGCGCTTGTAGCGCTTGCCGACCTCGACCATTGCCGCCAGCGCGCGCTCGATCTCGTCTTGCACTTCCGGCTGGTGGGCAAAGCTCTTGTTGGCGATCGCACAGCCACAGTTCAGGCGGAAGACCAGCGTGTGCCAGCACTCCGAGTCACCCTCGCCGGCCAGGATCTTCGCCAGGTGCGCGTGCGGGATCAGCTTCAGATTCGTGTCAGAGTTGCCGCTGTGGCGGAACATCACCGGCAGGGCTCCGGTCTCGCGTGCAGGGCGACCCGGCTTGCGTCGGGTCTTGCGATTGCCGGCCATTACGCAGCCCCCATGAGTTGGCGCCGGGATGTCGGCAGCGCAATGTCAGCCAGGTCGATCCCCCAAACTGCCAGCAGCGCGGTGAAGTCGACGGGGTTCACCTTGGCGGCGCCCTTCACGCGGGCCAACTCCCCCCGGATCGCATCCATGTCCACCGGCTTGTAGGCGACGCTGCGCCCACCAACGCCGCCGATCGTCTCGATGCGCTCAACCATCTTCATTTCGTGCAACACCAGCAGGTTCTTAACGACTTGCGATACCGCCGCATGGTGCTTTGCCGCAAAGGCCTTACAGCGAATCGGCTCCCCCGTCAGGAGTTGTTCCAACACCTTTTGCTTGATTGGTTGCTTTACAGTCATCTCGCCCTCTCCTTCGCTTCTTCCGCCGTCTTGTACGGCCCGCCAACAATCTCTTTGTCTCGCCACAGCAGGTATCGCGCTTCGCCCTTCACATAGCCCTTGGTGATCGTCCAGGGGCCGGCGCGGATGGCGTACTTGCCGTGGGGTGCCCAGGTCATGCCGCCCGGCCGATTTGCTTCACTGGCGCCGCCACCTCATCCATGCGCGTGATGCCAAGCAGCGCCCCAGATTTGCCGCCAAGCCGGACAGCCTCGGCAGCCTGAGGATTTCCGATCAACACCGGCTTCATCAGTGGCATACCGTTGCGCTGGTTTTGCGCGTTGGCGATGCCAGTCAGAACTGGGTGGTATTCCGGCGTTTCGCGTCGCATTGCATAGCCGCGGTAACGGCTCTCGAACTCCTTGCCAACAAACGGCCATTCGTCGTCGCTATGGCCTCCAATGCGCACCCAGCCGCCCATGTCGTGGACTACTCGGTGGATCAGCTGGTCATCGAAAACGACATCGGCATAGGTGCCCACCGAGCGCACCGCCTTGTCCACCTTCGCCCAAGCTTGCAGAGCCCCGTCCTGCGTACTGCCCGACATCATGCGAATCAGGTCAGCGGGCTTCGGCATGAATTGCCCGTTGTCTGGGTTGCGCACGTGGCGATCAAACGCCTGCCGGACCGCAGCAAGGTCGTAGTCCTTCAGCGCGTTCCAGTACAGGCCAACAGCGAAGGGGCTGGCAGGCTTGCCGTACAGCTCCGAGACGGCAGAGAGCATCTGCCCGAAAGTTTCAAAATCAGACTGCTGCATCGTGACCTCCGAAGATCAGGCGTTGAGCCTCTTTGACGCTGTTGGCTGTCTGCTGGCCCGCGGTGGCGGCGCCCTTGGGCGCGCCGCCCCGCTGGTTCCGCACCCAATTGCGCCAGGTAGCCATCCAGTCCGCCTTGCGCCCCTTTGCCCCCGGCTGGGCGATCCAGTAATCCCGGAACTGGCTTGCAACGCTCTCGGGGCTAAGGTCCGGGCGCTCTGCCCTGCAGAACTCGATTTCCTCGAAAGAGGGTTTCCAGTCAGCAGGCAAGCGCGAAGCGCGCGCAGTCTTTTCTCCTTCTTTCTTCTCTTCTCTTCTCTTCTCTTCTCTAGCTAACGCATCCGTAACGGCCCCGTGCTCATCCTGTAACGCTTGGTCCGTTACATGACCGTTACTGCGATGGTTGGCTACTCGTTTTGCCGTCTGCGCCCGCGTTTTTGCTGACGCCCCGTTGTGCTCGTCAAACCTGACGAGGCGCACCCCTTCCGGGTGATCCTCCAGCCAGCCGACATCGACAAGCGCGTCAGCGAGGCCAGAAACACCAGTCTTCCGGTCAACCGCACGGAGCGTCAGCCCAGGCATTGCGCCGTCTAGCGAGTGCTCGTCAGCCGTAGCCCACACCCAATACAGGCCGCCGATCACCGTGGCTTCAGTGGTGTCCGTCAAGTCAACAAGCCTGGACACCCGTGGGTCATTCCAAAGGTTGGTGCGCATCTTGATCCAGTCCCCTGCCATGTCAGCCCCTTAGCGGGGTACCAGTGCGAGCGTCTCGTGTTTCTTGCCGGTCGCAATGCAGCGGCGGGTTCCAGCCACCTTCAGCCGGCGCGCATCCAGCAACTCACGAACGCGGCCACAGACCGAGGACAGCCGCAGATTGGTCTTACTGGCGATGTCTTCCCGCGTCAGGGATGCATCGGCAGGCAGGAAGCAGTCGACAACCATCTGCTGCTGGGCCGTCAACTGCTTGACACCCAGAGAGTGATAGGCGTCCGACTGCGTGATCGAGAGGCGCCGACCACTAGCGCTAAGTACTTGTTCCATCTGATCCCCCCGGGGTTCCGGTTAATGAACTACGCGCGCCGCATGTAACGGTGACTGCGTTACAGGTGCGTTACCGACTCGTTTGGGTGAGCGCTAGGCCAGCCTTGTGCGCCAGGTACTGAGTCACCGCACGGTTGCCAACCGACCACTCGAAGTCGTTGATAAGTTCGGCCGGCAGAGAACGACGGCCCTTGGCGTCGTCCGCCATCAGGTAGTCCGTGGTGTGGGACGGGTAGGAGCCGATGCGCTCTGACAAGGTGGCGCGCGTCAAAGCCCGCACCCCGCGCATTTCCCATGCAAGACGAACTGCTTCGCGGTACGAATTGCAGGCGGCCACAAGCGCAATCGGAAGTAGGCGCGGCTCGTCCATCCTCGACTTCCAGTCCAAGTCGTGCTCAATCACGGCATTCAGGTATTTCTGCGCCGCCTCCATGCTCGGCAGAGCTGCGCCACGCCGTGCGTTACAGGGGTCGCAAACAGGCTCGACCATCAGGGGCTGGCCGTAGTCGCGATGGTCGTAAGCCTTCGCTTGCTCACCGCAGTCAACGCAGGAGAGCGTTGAAATGGGCGGCAGATCGCCGCGCGCAACGGCTTTTGCCACTTCGGCGCGGGCCTGCTGCGCACCGGAAATCTTGTGCGCTGCCACGCGCGACTGGATGACAATCTCACTCATTACGCTGCCCTCGCTGCCTTCATTGCTTCAACCTGCGATTCCAGCTCGCGGATACGGCGCTGCTCCGGCGTTTCGATAACCGAGCGGAACCCGCATACCGAGTCTTCGTACTGGCGGATCGCCCAGTTCCCGCAGAGCGCCTGGAACTTGATGCGGAAGTCGAACGGCAGGTATTTCTTCCCGGACAGAATGTTGGAGAGGTGCGATTTGGGCATGCCGAGGATCGCCGCCGCGTCGCTCAGGCTGTAGCGAACGCGGCGTTTCGCCCAGCACAGAACGACCGCATCAGCCTCATTGCGCAGACGGGCGATGAGGGCTTCAGCTACCATTTCCGGTTCTCCGACGACCTCAAAAAACGGCATCTCGCGTTGCATCTGTTCGCTCCCCAACATTTGTTATTGGTGTTCCACTTGGTGTTCCACGTGCCAATTCGTCACAAAAAAACGATGATCAAGTCATCGCAAATCAAACAAATGGCGTTATGAACGACTTACTTCCCGCCCCTGGCCTTCCCGTTCTTGCAGCAGTACTCGCGCACGAACGCCCAATCGACGGACGCGTTCAGGTCCTCACACTTGATCTTTCGATCCGTGAGTCGCTCAATTTCCGGGCAATACTTAGGAGGAACGTGACCAGCCCTCACCCACTGCTGGACTACTCGGTAGCTCGACAAGCCGAGGACCCGCGCGATTGCGGACTGACTTCCGAAGTGCTTGATGGCTTGTTGGATTCCGTTCATGGAACCGATTCTATACAAGAAATTCTAGCATTGCTAGTTTTTCCTGCGGTGCCGCTATTTTTTATAGTGGTTAGGATTCGCGCATGACCACTATCCATTCACGAATCAAGCAACGACGCCTCTTCCTTGGGCTGTCGATGGAAAAGCTCGCCGAGGAAATAGGCGTGAAGGCCTGGCAGACGATCCAGCAATGGGAGAAGGAAGGCGGGACCGCGCCGAAGCGGGATCGCTTAGAAGCAACAGCCCGCGCGCTGCAAACAACGTCGAAATGGCTGATGTTTGGCGAAGATCCCGCCTGGCAGCCCGAAGTAACTTTCTCGGAATACAGAAGTAAAAATTACTTAGGACAAAGTGAAGCTGAATCTTCAGCGCACCCTTACAATCCCCTTGCAGGGAACGTCCCCACGAGCCTTATCAGCTACCCAGTAGATGTGTCTCGGTTCCGCCCCATCTACGTCGTGGGGAAAGCACAAGGGGGCTTCCCGGATCGAATTTGGACAGACGGGGATTTTCCGGTGGGCGCTTCAGATCAATACGCGGAACTGGCTAGCCCAGACCCGCACGCATTCTTGGTACCGGTTGTTGGCGATTCAATGTCGCCACGCTTCAACGAGGGCGAGTTCGCGCTTGTCGAGCCGGGAACAGAGCCCGAGCTGGAGGACGATGTGCTGGTGCGCCTCCAGACCGGGGAAACGTTGATCAAGCGGTTGCTGTCACAACGGCATGGCATCCGGCTTGGCAGCTACAACCGGCCCGAGATCCTGACCTTCCAGCCGGAAGGCATCACCTGGATCTACTACATCGCCCACACCGTGCCCGCTCGGAAGATCAAGAATCGGATATAGGGAGAAAAGAATGCTCAGGGGTCTCTGTGCGGTAAGCGCCGCCGCTGTCCTTGCTGGATGCGCGACTTCATCATCCACCTATGGCCCGGACGGACGCGCGGCACACTCGATCAATTGCTCTGGCGCGGCGCTCAACTGGGGAATGTGTATGGCGAAGGCCGGCGATCTATGCGGAGCGAAGGGATACGACGTGATCGACCGCGTCGGCGAAGGTTATTCGG
The DNA here is from genome assembly GCF_057798955.1 of Cupriavidus sp. 207A1. NCBI lineage: Bacteria > Pseudomonadati > Pseudomonadota > Betaproteobacteria > Burkholderiales > Burkholderiaceae > Cupriavidus > Cupriavidus sp. 207A1. The sequence continues at coordinate 69,794 of NZ_JBYOJO010000006.1, forward strand.
TCATTGGAGCTGGCGGAGGCGGCCTGTTCGGGGCATCCGGCTATAACAGATCGATGGTCGTCACCTGCAAAACATAAGCGCCGCTCAAGCGCACAAAAGCCCACCCTAGCGGTGGGCTTTTTGTTGCCATAACACGACCCGCAACCTGAAGTAACACTCTGATTTTTCTGGAAAAGCAAGAACCAGACACAGTCTGTTACGCGGATTTGCGCCTCGGCCTGCTAGTTTTTCTTGCATTGCTAGTTTTTCTTGCGTAAGATGCTTCCAACGACGAACGCACAACGGTGCACAACGATGGAGAGCGAGATGAAGAACCCGCCGGCACACGCCGAACAGCAAGTCGAGCAGCAGACCGAAGTCATCACGACCTACAAGGGCTTCGACAAGGATCTGAAGTGCCGCGGCTTCCAGTACGAGCTGGGGGCAACGTATGAGCATGCCGGCGAGGTCAAAGCGTGCGGTTCGGGCTTCCACGCCTGCGAGCATCCGCTTGACGTGTTCGGCTACTACCCGCCGGCAAACAGCCGCTATGCCGTGGTCGAACAATCGGGTGATCTGAGCCGCGAGGAAGGCGGTGACACGAAGGTTGCGAGCCGCACTCTGAAGGTTGGCGTCGAACTGAGCCTGGCTGGCCTGATCAAGGCGGCGGTCGAATACACCACCAGCCGCTGCGAGCCGATCAATCCCGAATCGCCCGCCTCCAGCACCGGCAACCGTGGCGCGGCCTCGAGCACTGGCAACTATGGCGCGGCCTCGAGCACTGGCAACTATGGCGCGGCCTCCAGCACCGGCGACTATGGCGCGGCCTCCAGCACCGGCGACTATGGCGCGGCCTCCAGCACCGGCGACTATGGCGCGGCCTCCAGCACCGGCAACCGTGGCGCGGCCTCCAGCACCGGCTACCGTGGCGCGGCCTCCAGCACCGGCTACCGTGGCGCGGCCTCCAGCACCGGCTACCAGGGCGCGGCCTCCAGCACTGGTAAGCATTCCGTAGCTATCGCCTGCGGCATCGAAGGCAAGGCTATGGCCTCGGCCGGCAGCGCGATCGTTCTCTGCTACCGCGACACCGACGCAGAAGGCGATGACTACGCCCGCATCGTTCACATCAAAGCCGCAATTGCTGGTCAGGACGGCATCAAGCCGGACACCTGGTACCAGCTGAACGCTGAAGGCGAGTTCGTAGAAGCCGAATAACACCACTGGACGCACAACGGTGCGGACAACAGACGGGAGCAGAGAGATGCAGACGATTGAGATCAAGGGACAGATCTACGCCCGCCGCAACTGGCAAGACCAACTGGAATTCGGCTTCTACGACTTCGACATCGGCAGCGACTGGTTCCCGGTGTGCGATCACAAGATCGTCACCGAGATCCCCGCGGGGTTCGACCCGCGTCTGGCGCAAGTCGCAGCTCTGCAGGCGCAGTTGGAAAAGCTCCGCGCCGAGTTCACCAAGCGCGTGACGGAGATCAACGAGCAGATCCAGTCGATCACCGCCATCGAGTACACCCCGGCGCAGGAGGCGGCATGACCACCGACCAAGCCGTAGCGCGCCAAGTTGCGCACGAGAACCTGCTGGCCGAGGTGCTGGAAGCACTGGAAGGCTATGTCACAGCCGAAGCAATGCCCACCTACGGCGATGCCTCTGCCTTTGTTTGGCCGAAGGTGGAAATGCGCAAGCCAGGGGATACCGCGTGGGGCTGGATTTGCGAGAAGCACGGCCTTGGCTACCAAAGCGGCTGCATTTGCTGCAGAGACGACTTCAGCAGGTTCGGTGAGTGGAAAGATCGGGAAGCCAGAGCGGCCCGTGACGAAGCCTTACGTGCTGCGCGCGACAAAGCCCGCGCTGTCCTCGCCCGAGCAAAGGAGCAAGCAGCATGAAACTCCCCATCACCTACGAAGACCTCGACCTGATCGTCACCGGGGAATACCACCGCGGGTATTCCGCCACCTGGATGGATCCGGGCGAGTCGGAATCGTTCGAGGTGTACCGCGTCATGGACCGCGATGTCGATGTTACGCATCTGTACGACGACGAGCAGCTGCAGGAGATCGAGGCGCTGGCGCTGGAGGCTGTCGAAGGCGAAGCGGAATACGCCCGCGAGCAGGCTGCGGAGTGGAAGCGCGAGGAACAACTTTTTGGGGCAAGGGTATGAAGATCAAGGTTTGGTGTGACAGCGGGGCAAACATCCACTCGGCCCGCGAAGAGGTGGTCGACCTCGAAAGGGATTGGGGCATCAGCGACGAGGATTGGGACGCGATGACGGACGACGAGAAGGATCAAGCGGTAAACGACTGGGCCAATGAGCGCCTCGAAATCGGCTGGAGCGAAGCATGACGAACCTCCCCCAAATCGACCCTAGCTTCCTCCGCCATCTCTCCGCAGAGACGCGAGACGAGATAGCCAGGCAGTCGGATGAGCCGGGGCCAGTGTTCTGGTTCAGCTTGGCGCTGGTGGTGCTGTTGGCTGTGTTTGTCGTCGCGTATCCGATCGTGATGGTGCTTGGCGCCAAGTAAGGAGCGAGACATGAAAACTCCCGGAAAGATGGTCGACATCAAGGCGCTGCGCACCGGCCTGCCGGCCAACGAGATCAAGCTGGCGATTTTGGAATCGCGCCGGCTGCAGCAGATCCGCGAGCTGGGCGACGCTTGGCTGCTGCACAAGGACAACGCGCCCGAGCGCGGCACGTACAACCCGCTTACCGGGATGAGGCTGGCGTGACATGGACCCGGCCTACTACCAGACAGTCGGCCAGTGGCAAGAGGCCGAGCAGCAAGACCTGATCGAGTGCATGGAGTGGTACGAGGCTCGCAGGGATCAATTCAACCAATCTGAAGAGGAATCTGAAAATGAGCATCGCAACCTTAGTGCTGGGCAACTCCGGGACGGGCAAGAGCACTAGCCTCCGCAACCTGGACCCGACGAAGACCATCCTGATCCAGTGCCTCAAGAAGCCGCTGCCGTTTCGCTCCACCGGCTGGAAGATCCGCAAGACCCTGAAGGACGAGGGCAACGTCTTCCAGACGGACGACGCCGGCACGATCGAGCGAATCATGCGCTCGTCGCCGCATGAGATTGTCGTGATCGATGACTACCAAGCATCGATGGTCAACCAGCTCATGTCGCGCAGCAGCGAAAAGGGCTACGACAAGTTCACCGACATCGGCAAGGACGCATGGAGCATCTTCAATGCTGCCGGCGATCTGGCGCCGCACCGCCGAGTCTACATCCTGGCTCACACGCAGACCGACGAATTCGGCGCGGTGCGCATGAAAACGGTGGGCAAGATGGTTGACCAGACCCTTGTGCCGGAAGGCTATTTCACCATCGTCCTGCGGACGGAAGTGACCAACGGCGCCTACCACTTCAGCACGCAAACCAACGGTCAGGACTGCGCCAAGAGCCCTATCGGCATGTTCGCCGATCGCCTGATCGAGAACGACCTCGCATTCGTGGACGAGCAAATCTGCGATTTTTATTCCCTCAAACAAGCAGCCTGAAAGGAAATCAGACCATGTATCAACTCGACAAGAACGCCGCGATGAACGCCGACTCCACCGGCAAGTGGCTCAGCGAAACCGGCAAGTACGTCGGCAAGATCCTGTGCGCCGAGGACATCAAGGCTCAGACCGGCACCCGCGGCGTTGCCCTGACCCTGCAAGCCAACGATGGCCGCGAAACTCGCCAGTACATCTACACGGTCAAGGAGAACGGCGAGAAGCTGTCCGGCTATGACCTGCTGATGGCGCTGATGACCTGCCTGAAGCTGCGCGACATCAAGCCGGCAGCCGGCCCGGTGAAGCGCTGGAATCGCGACACGAAGCAGGAATTCACCGAGCAGGCGACCGTGTTCCCCGAGCTCGCCAACAAGCCGATCGGCTTCCTGCTGCAAAAGACCGAGGAAGAGAGCCGCAAGAATCCGGGCCAGACCGCCTGGACCGCCAAGCTGGTTGGCGTGTTCGAAGCCGGCACGGAACTGCTGGCAGGCGAGATCCTGGGCGGGAAGACGAAGCCGGAAGCGCTGGCACTGCGTGTCGCGCAACTGGCTGACCGTCCGCTGAAGAAGCGCCCTGCTGGCGCGCCGGCTGCGCACGACTACGGCGGCGGTGGTGGTGGCGACCAGTTCGATCAAGACATCCCTTTTGCCCCCTACATGCGCGGCTTCGTGGGCCACGCCATCTAAGGAGCCACCATGACCGCCCTGACGCTCTATCAGATCAGCCAAGAGCATCGCGCGCTGGCTGACGCGCTTCAAGACATGGATCTGGACGAGCAGACCATTGCCGACACTCTGGAAGCGGAGTCGGGGCTGGTCGAGAAGAGCCAAGCCGTGGCTTTTGTGATCCGAAACATGGAGACGTTCGCCGCCGCCGTGAAGGCCGAAGCTGCGGCGATGGCTGACCGCGCCAAGCGGATCGAGAAGCGCGCCGACTCGATCAAGACCTATCTGCATTCGTGCATGAACCTCGCTGGCGTCCAGAAGATCGAGCACCCGCAATTCACGATCAGCGTGCGCAAGAACCCGGTCAGCGTGCAGATCTTCGAGGAAGGCTTGCTGCCGCCTGACTACCTGCGCGAGATCCCGGCGAAGTACGAGCCGGACAAGAAGCTGATCAAGCAAGCGATCGAGGATGGCGCTGACGTGCCAGGCGCCAAACTGACCCGCACCGAGTCATTGCAGATCAAGTAACCGACTGCGCTTTAGCGGCGCGCCAGCTACCCGGCACGGTGCGTCGCCTTTTTACACGAGGAAGGCATGACCGAGAAGAACAAGGAACTGATCCAGCGCATGCGCAGCATTGCGCAGGCATCCATGGGGCCGGACGCAGTTCGCGTTCCACCGGGCATCCAAGCGCTGATCGACGGTGCTGATGCGCTGGAGGCCGCCCTGGCGCAGCAACCGCAGGGGGAGGCGGTGGCCAGCCAGAGCGCCGAGCCGGTGGCGCTGACGGATGCCAAAACGCTCGCGTTGGGAGCCATGGTCGACGCTATGCGCTGGTGGGGTGCCCAAGAAGACGGCATTCCCGCCGAATGCAAGAAGGCATTCGACTCCGCAATGCTGGCACTGGGCTGGTCGTACTCGCACCCGCAAGACCTGAAGGTGCTCGCCACGCCTTCCGCCGCTACCGGGGCGCAGGGGCTGACGGATGAGCGCGCATTGAACGCCCTGCGGCATTTCGTTGAACTGGACGGCGTTCCAGAGATTCACGGAGCAATGCCTGTTGCGCTGCGTGCATTCAGCGATAAGGTCCGCGCCATCCTCGCCCAAGCCGCCCCGAGCGCCAGCGCGCAACAGGCGGAGCCGGTGGCGTGGTATGACGGCCACAAGTTCTATGGGAGTGAGATGGCTGCCGCCTTGGACCGAGCCGGCCCCGTTCGCCCCGTCTACTATGCCACCACCGCGCCTGCCACGCCTGCCGTCACAGAAGACATGGTGAGTCGCTTCTTGGGCTGGCGCCTGCCGGATGATTTCGCGCCGGACTGCGGCATCTCGTTCACGCCGGTCAGGCAGTACACCGGTGAACTTGTCGGTTGGCCCGTGGGCACGAATATGCTGACAGCAATCCAGGCACGTCAGATGCTGGAGCATGTGCTCGCCACGCCCAGCGCATCGCCTGCCGCGCTGACGGATGCTATCAAGGCCATGCGCAAGCCCAAGGCACCGGACGGCGCCGCCTACGCGGAATACGACAAGGGCTACAACAAGGCGCTGTCGCATGTGCTGGAACGGCTCTCCGCATCGCATCCCAAGGAGAACGACAATGGCTGACCTGAAACCGTGCCCGTTCTGTGGTGGAGACGCAGGCTGCAATCGCAGGAGCGGAGACGAACGCGACGGATACGCAGACCATGTGACGATCTTTTGCACTGGTTGCGGCGTGCGAGTTGCGGCAAGCGGCGACACTTCGAAGGGCGGGTACGCGGATAACTCCACGGTCTACGAGCGCGCCATCGGCGCCTGGAACCGTCGCGCCGCATCGCCTGCCGACCAGGGGGGGAATGCGCGCCAGTTGGTTGCCGAACGGATGGTGCAGTCGGCACTAGAAGCCGGCTGGAATGAATTCGTCTCCGATACCGGCTGCTACCCGGCATGCTTCGAGGTGCAGCGCGGAAAGCGCATCGAGGCGGATTTCCAACGGGCGGAAGGTGCCTTTCTCGAATATATCGCCGCCAGCCTGAACGCCGCCATGAGCGCCACGCCACCAGCAGCCGAGAACGGAGAACACGCATGAAAGACGTCGCCCTGTTCCTTTACGACCTGACCGGCAACATGGCCAAGCCGTGGGTCGAGGCCGGCTACACCGCGGTGCTGGTAGACATGCAGCATCCGCCAGGCATCACGCAGGACGGCCCAATCATCAAGATTGGCGCCGACATCCGGAACGGCTGGCTCCCGCCGCGGGAAATGATCGACCGCATCGCATTCGCCGCGGCCTTCCCGCCGTGCGATCACCTGGCTGTGTCAGGGGCGCGCTGGTTCAGGGGCAAGGGTCTGCGCAAGCTGGCACTGTCGATAGACCTGTTCGCCACCGCTGCCGACCTGTGCGAGTGGCTTCAGGTGCCGTATCTGATGGAGAACCCGGTTAGCACGATCTCCAGCTACTGGCGCAAGCCGGACTACACGTTCCATCCGCACCACTTCACGCTGCTGGAGCCCGACGACAACTACACGAAGAAGACTTGCCTATGGGTCGGCGGCGGCTTCGTAATGCCGGCCAGTTGCAAGGACTTCACGATTGGCGAGCCGGACGACCGTATCCACAAGGCCCCCCCCAGTGACGACCGGGCGAACTTCCGCAGCGCCACGCCGATGGGCTTTGCCCGGGCGGTGTTCAAGGCCAACGGCAAACCGTTGCTACAGGTAGCCGCCTAACAGCCCAACACCTGTATTTCGAGAATACAAGCGATACCCTGTAAATGCAGCAGCAAGCACAACGAATCATCGAATTGACCCGCCGGGCCTGGCGGATTGGAGGGAAGGATGGAAACGTTCCTGAATGAGCAAGAATTGGCCGCCCTCACCGGCTTCAAGCTAAAGAGCAAGCAGGTGGCCCAGCTGAAGAAAATGGGCGTACCGTTCTACGTGAACGCGGCCGGGCGCGCGGTGGTGGTGCGATCTGTTGTGGAAGGCGGCAAGGCACAGCCTGCGCCGGAGAAGCGCGGCTGGATGCCGCGCGTGGTTCCCGCGTGAGGATGAGATGGGACGGAAGCCCAGCAAGAACCTGAACCTGCCGCAGAACATGCGCGCGCGGAAGCAGCGCAGCGGCAAGACGTACTACTACTACGACCAGGGCGGACGGCCTCGCAAGGAGATCCCGCTGGGGTCGGACTTCATCTTGGCGATCAAGCGCTACGCCGAGTTGCACATCGCAGTCGAAAATGTCTCCGGCCGGATCCTGTTCTCGGACGTGGCCAAGCAGTATGAGGTCGAGGAGATTCCGACGAAGGCCGCCAGCACCCAGGCCGTGCAGTTCTCGGACATCAAGCACCTGCTGGCCTTCTTCAGCGACCCGCCCGCGCCACTGGAAGCCATCCAGCCCACGCACGTGCATATGTTCCTGAAGAAGCACAAGGACAAGCCGACTACGGCGAACCGGTGCAAGCGCCTCTTCTCGCACATCTGGAACAAGGCGCGCGAGTGGGGCTACACCTCCCTGCCGAACCCGGCCGATGGCATCAAGGGGCACTCGCTGGAAAAGCGAGATGTCTACGTCGATGACTCCATGTACCGGATGGTCTATGAGAACGCAGCCCAGCCGCTGCGCGATGCGATGGATCTGATCTACCTGACTGGCCAGCGTCCAGGGGATGCGCTTGAGCTGGCCGAGCAGAACGTTCAGGAAGGCCACCTGGTGATCAAGCAGTCCAAGACCAAGGCGACCTTGCGCATTGCCATCATCGGCGAACTCAAGGCGCTGCTGGACCGGATTAAGGCCCGCAAGGCCGGGCTCGACGTCAGTTCGATCTACCTGCTGGTCAACGAACGCGGCCTGAAGCTGAGCCAGCCGGCGCTGCGCTGGCACTTCCAGAAGGCCAAGGAAGCAGCGGTAAAGGCGCACCCTGACCACGCCGAGCGCCTGGCCAACTTCTGGCTGTACGACCTTCGCGCGAAGGCAGCGGACGACACCAGCGAGCAGAAGGGCGACGCCGCGGCGGCCGATCTGCTGGGCCACGCCGACGTGCGGACCACCAAACGCCACTACCTGCGACGTGGGAAGCGGGTGGCGCCCACGAAATGAATTGCGGAGCGTAGGTTCGGTTGCGGAGCATAGACCGCCGCCGGAATCGTGCTAGAATCCGCTCCCAGCAAGCCATAGCGGGCGTCGTATAATGGCTATTACCTTAGCTTCCCAAGCTAAAGACGTGGGTTCGATTCCCATCGCCCGCTCCACTTCCAGTCGAGACAAGCCGCCTTTGCCACCGTTACGGTGATCCGCCCGGCGGCTTTTTTGTTGCCATGCTTCCCCAAGACCCCAGCACCGGGCCGGCCGACGAGGCCGAGCCGGCAGACCGCGCCGCCGTGCCAGCGTCCGCCCCCTCTCCTGCCGATCCTGAAGGCGTTGCGCATCCGCGCCGCATCCGTTCGTTCGTGCGCCGCGCCGGCCGGACTTCGACCGGGCAGCAGCGCGCCATCGACGAGGTCGGGCCGCGCATGATCGTGCCGTACGCAGCGCAGCCGCTGGACTGGGAGGCGACCTTTGGCCGCCAGGCGCCGTCGATCCTTGAGATCGGCTTTGGCATGGGCGAGACCACGGCGCATATCGCCGGCCTGCGGCCGCAGGACAACTTCCTGGGCTGCGAGGTGCATGAGCCGGGCGTGGGCGCGCTGCTCAAGCTGATCGACGAGCGCGGCCTGTCCAATGTGCGGATCCTGCAGCACGATGCGGTGGAGGTGATCGCGCATATGCTGACCGACGACTGCCTCGACGGCGTGCACATCTATTTCCCGGACCCGTGGCACAAGAAGCGCCACAACAAGCGCCGGCTGGTGCAGCCGCCGCTGGTGAAGGTGCTGGCCGCGCGCCTGAAGCCGGGCGGCTATATCCACTGCGCGACCGACTGGGAAGAGTACGCGCACCAGATGGTGGAAGTGCTGTCGGCCGAGCCGCTGCTGGAGAACACCTCGGCGGCGCCGGACGGTTTTGCCGAGCGGCCGGACTACCGGCCCGTGACCAAGTTCGAGCGGCGCGGTGTGCGGCTCGGGCATGGCGTGTGGGACGTGGTGTTCCGCAAGCGCGCCTGAGCGCAGCAAACGCGCAAACAAAAAAGCGTGGCATCTGCCACGCTTTTTTTGTTGCCCGCGGTACGGCGAGGTCAGGCGTGCCAGGACACCAAGCCGGTGTAAGCGGTCAGCAGCACCACGATGCCGAAGGCGATGCGGTACCACGCGAACGGCTTGAAGTCGTGCGTGGCGACGAAGCGCAGCAGCCAGCGCACGCACAGGAAGGCGGACAGGAAGGCAAAGACGAAGCCGACCGCGAAGATGCCGAGGTCGTCGCCGTTCAGCAGCGCGCGCGCCTTGTACAGCTCGTAGACCGTGGCGCCGAAGATCACCGGGATCGCCAGGAAGAACGAGAATTCAGTGGCGACCTGCCGCGACAGCCCGAACAGCATGCCGCCGATGATGGTGGCGCCCGAGCGCGAGGTGCCCGGCACCAGCGCGAAGCACTGCGCCAGCCCCACCTTGAGCGCGTCGCGCCAGTTCAGGTCGTCGACCGACTCGATGCGCGGTGCGCCGGCCTTGGCGGCTTCCAGCAATGCATTGCCCTGCGGATGCGAGACCGTGCCGCGGCGCGCATCGCGCCATTCGGCCAGCAGGATCACCACGCCGCCGACGATAAAGGCCAGCGCCACCGAGATCGGGTTGAACAGGTGGGCCTTGATCCATTTGCCGAAGATAAACGCCAGCACGATCGCCGGCACCGAGGCGATCACCACGTTGGCCGCAAAGCGCTGCGACAGCGGGTCGTCGCGCAGGCCGCGCACCACCTTGCCGATGCGCGCGCGGAACTCCCAGCACACCGCCAGGATGGCGCCGAACTGGATCACGATCTCGAAGATCTTGCCCTTTTCGTCGTTGAAGTCGAGCAGCTGGCCGGCCAGGATCAGGTGGCCCGTGCTCGAAATGGGAAGAAACTCGGTCAGGCCTTCGACGATGCCGAGGATCACGGCCTTCAGCGCTAGTGCGATTTCCATGCGGAACGAAAGAGACGTAGTCGCGGGCGTTGTCCGGCCTGGTGCCGGACCGCCTGCATTGTTGTTCGATGCGCCCGGTCAGGGGCGGTTGATCTTGACGTTGATGCCGTCGGGCAAAACGGTGATTGTACCGGGCTCGACGTGCGTGCCGGCAATGCGCAGCTGGTCTTCGCGGAAGGTATAGAGCGGATAGCCCTGCAGCAGCTGCTCGGCCAGGATGCCGCCCAGCGCATTGAGCTGGCGCGAGAACTGCGCGGGCATGCCCTGCACGTCGAAGCGCTTCACCTCCGGATCCTGCAGCACCACCGAGCGGGTGGGCTCGTCATAGCGCAGCCCGCTGTCGAGCGCGAAGCGGCCGCTCAGGGCCTGGCTGAAGAACAGCTTGTTGTCGATGGTCGCGTCGAACTGCACGTTGACGCGGTTGCGCACGGAATCCAGCGTCAGCTGCGGGTTGGTCAGCTGGATGTCGAACAGCTCCATGTAGCGCTTGTTGAACGGGAACTTGCGTTCCAGCGCCGCCTGCAGCTGGCTTTGCGAAAAGGTGTATTCGCTGCGGAAGGCGCCGCAGGCGGCCAGCCCCACGGCCAGCGTGGCCGCGGCGGCGGCGGCGAACCAGCGCCGTCGGGAAGTCCGGATCATATTGCCTCCGATTGCGGAACATCAGGAATGAATGCCAGGCGCCATGCCACCGGACGGCTCAGGCGTGCGCTTGCGGCGCGGTCAGGATCTCGAGCCGGGTCAGCCAGTGCAGCGCCGCTTCGCGCGAATCGCCGCACATCTCGGCCGACGGCTTCAGGCCACCGCAGAACGCGGGCCGGTCCGGGCTGCCGAACACCGCGCAGCGCATGTCCGGCAGCAACTGCGCGCACGGCACGCCCGCCGGCTTGCCTCCCGGCATGCCCGGCAGCGGCGAGGCGATCGACGGCGCGATACAGCACGCGCCGCAGCCCGCGCGACAGGAAAGGTCTGACCGGCAACTCATGACGATGGTTCGGGATCGGCGGCCGTTGAGTCTGCCAGCACAAAGGCGACATTGTGCCCGAAGGACCGCGGGTCTCCTGTAAGAAAAGGAAAACGCCCTAAGCGGGCGCAGGTGACAAGCAGCCGTGCATTTAGGATCACATGACGGGACGGGTTGCGGCCCCGAGCATAGTGCATGCCCGTGCTTGACCCTCTGGGGGGCCTCATCTACATTACTGACCCACAAGTTATTAACTTTTTCGACGCGCCCCCTCGTGCCCCGAAGTCTTCGCAAGCCCGCCGTGACCAAGCCACCCGCCGATCCGCACAAGGACACCGACAGCCCGCGCTGGAGCCGGCGCAAGGCGGCGCGGCCGCAGGAGCTGGTGGCGGCAGCGCTGGACCTGTTCGTCGAGCGCGGTTATGCCGCCACGCGGCTGGAAGACGTGGCCGCCGCGGCCGGCGTGTCCAAGGGCACGGTGTACCTGTACTTCGCCAACAAGGAAGAACTGTTCAAGTCGGTGGTGCGCGAGAACCTGGTGCCGGCACTGGCGCGCGGCGCCGACCTGGTCGATGCCTACCAGGGCAGCACGCCCGAGTTGCTGCGCGAACTGCTGCGCGGCTGGTGGGGCCTGATCGGCGCCACGCCGGTGGCGGGGCTGACCAAGCTGATCATGGCGGAGTCGGCCAATTTCCCGGACATCGCGCGCTTCTATAACCAGGAAGTGATGGTGCCGGGCGACGAGCTGTTCGCCAAGGTGCTGGCACGCGGCGTGGCGCGCGGCGAGTTCCGCGCGCTGCCGGCCAACCCCACCACCACGCTGATCTGCGCGCCGCTGGTATTCCTGATGATGTGGCAGCGCGCGCTGCGCGCCACCGCCGAGAAAGACATCGACCCCGAGGCCTTCCTCGATGGCCTGCTCGATATGCTGCTGTTCGGGCTGACCGCCGGCGAAGCCCGCGACCGCCCGCTGCCGCCGCAGCACGGCCCCTATATCTGGGAAGTGATCCGCGACGACATGCTGGCGCAACGCGCCGCCGCGCTGGCCGCCGACGCCACGCCCGCCGCTTCCGCGCCGCTACCCGGCACCCCGACATGAAACGAAAGCCCCTGCTGATCACTGCCGCCTGCCTGGCGCTGGCGCTGGCGCTGAGCGCCACCGTGGCCGTGCGCAAGGCCGGCAGCGCGCGGCAGCCGCAAGTCGCGGCGCCGGCCGCCAATATCGTCGAGTTCCTGCAGACCGACCTGGTACGCGTGGCGCGCCAGGACCTGCAGCTGTCGCTGCCGCTGTCGGGCAGCCTGCGCGCGCTGAACCAGGCCTCGGTCAAGGCCAAGGTCTCCGGCGAAGTGAAGCAGGTGCTGGTGCGCGAAGGCGAGCCGGTGCGCGCCGGCCAGGTCATCGTGCGCATCGACGCGACCGAATACGAAGCCCGGGTCGCGCAGGCGCGCGGCCAGATGCTGGCCGCGCGTGGCCAGTTCGAGAACTCGCGCCAGACCTGGGACCGCAACCGCGAGCTGGTCGACAAGGGCTTTATCTCGCAGACCGCCTTCGACAAGTACCAGTCCGACCTGGCGGTGGCGCGCGCCAACCTCGACGCCGCCCAGGGCGGACTGGCGGTGGCGCAGAAGGCGCTGGCCGACACCGTGGTCAAGGCGCCGCTCGACGGCATGGTGGCCGCGCGCGCGGTGCAGCCGGGCGAGAAGGTGTCGCCGGATACGCGCCTGGTCGATGTGGTCGACCTGCGCGTGCTGGAGCTGGAAGCACCGGTACCGATGGCCGACGTGGCGCGCGCCGCGGTGGGCCAGCCGGTGGCGCTGGAAGTGGAAGGCGCCGGCCGCTTTGCCGGCAAGCTGGTGCGCATCAACCCGGCCGTCAGCGAGGGCACGCGCAGCATCATGGTCTATGTCCGCGTCGACAACGCCGACCAGGTGCTGCGCGCGGGCATGTTCGCGCGCGGCGCGCTGGTGCTGGGCCAGCGCGCCGCGGTGGTGGCGGTGCCGGTGTCGGCGGTGCGCACCGAGGGCGAACGCGCCTTCGTCTATGCCATCGAGCGCGACACGCTGGCCGAACGCCCGGTGCAGCTCGGCCTGCGCGACGAAGCCAACGGCATGGTGGAAATCGTCGCTGGCCTCGACGCCGGCGCCGAAATCGTGCGCAACAACCTGGGCACGCTGCGCGGCGGCAGCCAGGTCAGGCGCGTCAAGGCCTGACGGTACAGAGGACGCGCGCCATGTGGTTCACCCGCCTGTCGATCCGCAATCCGGTGCTCGCCACCATGATGATGATGGCGTTCATCGTGGTGGGGCTGTTCTCCTACCAGCGGCTGCCGGTCGACCAGTTTCCCGACATCACCTTCCCGGTGGTGGTGGTGCAGACGGAATATCCGGGCGCGGCGCCCGAGTCGGTGGAATCCGACGTCACGCGCAAGGTCGAGGAGATCGTCAATACCATCTCCGGCATCGACGAGATCTTTTCGCATTCCTACCAGGGCACTTCGGTCGTCGTCATCAAGTTCGACCTGAGCGTCGATGTCGGACAGGCCGCACAGGACGTGCGCGACAAGATCGCGCTGATCCGGCCGCAGTTCCGCGACGAGGTCAAGGAACCGCGCGTGCTGCGCTACGATCCGTCCGACGCGCCGATCTTCTACCTGTCCGTCTCCAACGCGCCGGGCGCCAGCCGCAGCCAGCGCGAGCTGACCACCATCGCCGACCAGATCGTGCGCAAGCGGCTGGAAACCGTGCGCGGCGTGGGCGCGATCAATCTTGTCGGCGGCACCAAGCGCGAGGTCGAGATCCGCATCCGTCCCGCGCAGCTGGAAGCGCTGGGCATCGGCGTCGACCAGGTGATGAACGCAATCCGCAACGAGAACCAGGAGTTGCCCGCGGGCGAACTGCGTTCCTCGGCGACCGAGACCGTGGTGCAGATCAAGGGCCGCGTGCCCACGCCGGATGCGTTTCGCCAGATCATCGTGGCACGCCGCGCCGGCCAGCCGGTCACGCTGGGCGAGATCGCCGACGTGCGCGACGGCCAGGAAGAGCAGGAAAGCCTGGCGCTGCTCGACGGCAAGCGCGCGCTGTTCCTGTCGGTGGTGAAGGCGCAGGGCCAGAACACCGTCGATACCGTCGACGGCCTGGTACGCATGACCGACGAGGTGCGCAAGCTGGTGCCCGCCGGCGTGCAGCTCAACGTGGTCAACGACACCGCGCGCGGCATCCGCAGCAGCGTGAAGGAGGTGCGTTCGACGCTGCTGGAAGGCGCCTTCCTGACCGTGGCGATCGTGTTCCTGTTCCTCGGCTCGTGGCGCAGCACGGTGATTACCGGGCTGACGCTGCCGATCGCGCTGATCGGCACCTTCGGCGTGATGTACCTGTGCGGCTTCACGCTCAACGTGATCACGCTGATGGCGCTGTCGCTGTGCGTGGGCCTGCTGATCGACGATGCCATCGTGGTCCGCGAGAACATCGTGCGCCACAACCTGATGGGCAAGGACCACCGCACGGCGGCGCTGGATGGCACCAACGAGATCGGGCTGGCGGTGCTGGCCACCACCTTCTCGATCGTCGCGGTGTTCCTGCCGGTGGGCTTCATGGGCGGCATCATCGGGCGCTTCTTCCACCAGTTCGGCATCACCGTGGTGGCGGCCGTGCTGATCTCGATGTTCGTCTCGTTCACGCTGGACCCGATGCTGTCCTCGGTCTGGCATGACCCCGACCTGCACGGCACCGGCAACAAGCGCAGCTGGTACGGACGCACCGTGGGGCGGCTGCTGGACTGGTTCTCGGCCAGGATGGACCGGCTTGGCGACGGCTATGCCGGCATGCTGGGCTGGGCGCTGAAGCACCGCCTGGCCACCGCCATCATCGCCGCCGCCACCTTCTTCGGCAGCTTCGCGCTGGTGCCGCTGATCGGCACGGAGTTCGTGCCCAATGCCGACCTGGGCGAGACCCAGGTCGGCTTCACCACGCCGGTCGGCACCTCGCTCGACGTCACCGAAGCCAAGGTGCGGCAGGTGGAAGCCGCGCTGAAGGCCTTCCCCGAAGTGGCCTACACCTACGCCACCATCAACTCGGGCAACGCGTCGGGGCGCAACAACGCGCTGGTGTCGGTGCGCCTGACCGAGCGGCGCGCGCGCACCCTGACCACCGCGCAGCTCAACCCGCTGATCCGCAAGCGGCTGGCCGGCATTGCCGGCATCACGCTGACCATGGTCGGCATGCCCGACGGCGCCGGCGGGCAAAAGGCGATCCAGGTATCGATCCAGGGCGACGACCTGGACGAGCTGCGGCGCCTGTCGCGCGAAGCCGGCGCACGCATGGCGGCGATCCCGGGCCTGACCGACCTGGATTCGAGCATGAAGGACGACCGCCCCACCATCGAGGTCCGTATCCGGCGCGAGCTGGCCTCGGACCTGGGGGTGGGCGTGGCACAGATCGGCAATGCGCTGCGTCCGCTGCTGGCCGGCGATGCCATCAGCTCCTGGCGCGCGCCGGACGACGAGAACTATGACGTGCGCGTGCGCCTGCCGAAGGACGCGCGCACCGGCATGGCCGACCTCAGCGCGCTGATGATCGCCAGCAGCCACGCCAACGCGGACGGCTCGCCGAAGATGGTGCCGCTGCGCCAGATCGCCGAGCTGGTGCCCACCACCGGCGCCAACCAGATCAGCCGGCGCGACCTGAACCGCGAGGTCGAGCTGACCGCCAACGTGGCCGGGCGCTCGGCTGGCGAAGTCGCGCGCGACATCAAGGCCGCGCTGGACGGGGTGAACTGGCCGGCCGGCTACAAGTACCGCTTCGGCGGCTCGACCAAGTCGATGAACGAGTCGTTCGGCTACGCCGTATCGGCGCTGGCGCTGGCGGTGATCTTCATCTACATGATCCTGGCCTCGCAGTTCGCCAGCTTCTTCCAGCCGATCGCCATCATGACCTCGCTGCCGCTGACGCTGGCCGGCGTGTTCGCGGCGCTGCTGCTGTTCGGCTCGACCCTGAACATGTTCTCGATCATCGGGTTCATCATGCTGATGGGGCTGGTAACCAAGAATGCGATCCTGCTGGTGGACTTTGCCAACCAGGCGCGCCAGGGCCATGTTGACGGCGCCTGCGGTCGCGAGCCGCTGTCGCGCGAGGCCGCGCTGGTGGAAGCCGCGCGCGTGCGGCTGCGCCCGATCCTGATGACGACGCTGGCGATGATCTTCGGCATGGTGCCGCTGGCCTTCAGCCTGGGCGAAGGCGCCGAGCAGCGCGCGCCGATGGGGCAGACCGTGATCGGCGGGATCATCACTTCGTCGATCCTGACGCTGGTGGTGGTGCCGGTGATCTATACGTACCTTGATGATTTCGGCGCGTGGCTGCGCCGGCTGTGGCAAGGCAAGCCGCGTAATGCCTCAGCGGCGCCAGCCGCGCCGGCAGCGCCCGCGCAGGCCGGGACCGGCCGGCCTTCGGCAGCGGAACGCCCGGCCCCGGTGGAGGCCAGCGCGGAATGAGCCCGCAGGCGCCCGCAAGGTTAAAATAACGGGTTTGATAAGACTGTCCGGCCGTGGCACCGCGCGGCCGGCGCACAGACCGACAGCGGTTGGCATTGGTAAGGAATGGCAAGATGGATCTCGAAAAAGCCCGATTCAATATGATCGAACAGCAAATCCGCCCGTGGGACGTGCTGGACCAGGAAATCCTGGACCTGCTGGCGGTGGTCAAGCGGGAGCAGTTCGTCCCGTCCGCGTACGCCTCGCTGGCGTTCGTCGACATGGAGATTCCGCTGCCCGCCGGGCAGAACATGCTGGCGCCGCGCGTCGAAGCCCGCATCCTGCAGGACCTGGCCGTGCGCAAGCATGAGACCGTGCTGGAAATCGGCGCCGGTTCCGGCTACATGGCCGCGCTGCTGGCCAACCGCGCCCGCCACGTACTGACGGTCGACATCGTGCCCGAGTTGGTCCAACTGGCCCGCACCAACCTGGCCAACGCCGGCGTGACCAACGTCGAGGTCGCCGAAGGCAATGCCGCCGACGGCTGGGCCGCCGCCGCGCCCTACGACGTGATCTGCATTTCCGGCTCGCTGCCGGCGATCCCGCCGTCGATCCTGGCGCAGGTGAAGGTGGGCGGGCGCATCGCCGCGTTCGTCGGCGAACTGCCGGTGATGGAAGCGCGCCTGGTCACGCGCGTATCCGAGACCGAGTACCAGGTCGTCAACCTGTTCGAGACCGCGGTCAAGCCCCTGCAGGGCGCGGCCCGGCCGTCGCAATTCCAGTTCTGAGGACGTACCGCCATGCAGGTCATCCAAGCGACCGAACTTGCCCAGTGGCTGGCCGACGCCAGCCGCGCCAAGCCGGTCCTGCTCGACGTGCGTGAAGGCTGGGAGGTGCAGACCTGCGCCCTCCCCGGCATCACCCACATCCCGATGCGCGACATCCCGGCGCGCGCAGCCGAGCTCGACGAAGACGCCGACATCGTCTGCATCTGCCATCACGGCGCACGCAGCATGCAGGTGGCGGCCTACCTCGAGCGCCAGGGCTTCGGCAAGGTCTACAACCTGACCGGCGGCGTCGACGCCTGGGCCAGCCAGGTCGACCCCGCCATGCCGAAGTACTGACGCGGCAGCCAGCAGCAACACGAAGAAGAAACGACTGTCGGCCGCGGCACCCGCCGCGCCCACCTGGAGGTGTCATGACGTTTGCGCCCAACGCCCAGCCCGGAGCGATCCGGACGCGCCTGGCGATCGCGGTTTCCCTGCTGGCCCCGCTGCTGGCCCTGATGCCCGCGGCGCCGGCCAGCGCGGCCGACCTGCTGCAGGTCTACCGCGATGCGCAAGCCAATGACGCCCAGTTCGCCAGCGCGCGCGCCCAGCTGCTGGCCACGCGCGAGAAGCTGCCCCAGGGCCGCGCCGGCCTGCTGCCGCAGGTGGTGGGTACCGCGGGCGCCAACCGCACCAAGCTGGACCAGACCGCGTCGCTGCCGATCGGCGGCGCACCCAGCGCCTCCGGCACGCGCTTCTTCAACAACAACAACTGGCAGCTGCAGCTGAGCCAGCCGCTGTTCCGCTGGGACCGCTGGGAAACCTACAAGCAGGGCGAGCTGGCCGCGCAGGCGGGCGAAGTCACCTTCCACCAGGCCGAGCTCGACCTGATCACGCGCAGTGCGCAGGCCTACTTCGACGTGCTGGCCGCGCAGGACAACCTCTACCTGGCGCGCGCGCAGAAGAAGGCCATCTCCGAGCAACTGGAACAGGCCAGGCGCAATTTCGAGGTCGGCACCGCCACCATCGTCGACGCCAACGACGCCCAGGCCCGCTTCGACCTGGCGACCTCGACCGAAATCGCCGCTCAGAGCGACCTCGAAATCAAGCGCGCCACGCTGCAGCAGATCACCGGCAAGCCTGTCGACGAACTGATGGGCCTGCGCGCCGAAGCGCCGATCCCCGGACCCCAGCCGCCCGATGTCAACGCCTGGGCGGCGCAGGCCGAGACCAGCAACCTGCAGGTCAACCTGGCCAGCTACAACCTCGAGACCGCGCAGCGCGAGACCAACAAGGCCAAGGCCGGGCACCTGCCGTCGGTGGACCTGGTGGCCTCGTACGGCTTCAACAACCAGACCGGCAGCGCCACGCAGGCGATCTCGACGCACTACAACGCGTCGCAGATCGGCGTGCAGCTGACCCTGCCGATCTTCGCCGGCGGCCAGATCCAGTCGCGCGTGCGCGAGACCCTGGCGCTGGCCGACAAGGCCGCCAGTGACCTCGAGTTCGCCCGCCGCACCGCCGCCCAGACCGCGCGCCAGACCTACTCCGGCGTCTCCAACGGCCTGGCCCAGGTCAAGGCGCTGGAGGCAGCCGAGCGCTCCGCCACCAGCGCGGTGGAATCCAACCAGCTCGGCTATGAAGTGGGCGTGCGCATCAATATCGACGTGCTCAACGCCGAAGCCCAGCTGTTCTCCACCCGCCGCGACCTGGCCAAGGCGCGCTACGACACCATCATGAACGGCCTGCGGCTGAAGGCTTCCACCGGGGTACTGCAGGAAGAGGACGTGGTGCAGATCAACACCCTGCTGACCTCGTCGCCAGGCGCGCTGTACAAGCTGCCGGTGCCGGCACAGGCGGGCGCGAAGGTGCCGGCAAACCCGCGCGCGTCGTCGGCCGAGCGCGGCGGCACGCGGCGCGAAGCCACGCCCGCGGGCACGCCGCGCTCCTGATCCTCCGCCTGGTGCGCCTTACTGCGCGCGCGTGCGGGACTCCACGTTGAGCAACTGCCAGCGGATCGCCGATGCATCCGCCGGCGGGTTCGGCACCTGGTATTCGCGCACGCGCAGCCGGTAGGCCACGCCCGGCTCGAAATCCAGCCCTTCGATCGGCCCATACCACAGCTGCCACGGCGCATCCGGCGACTCGCGCCAGCGGTAGCACGTCATCTTGCCGACGCCCGTGCACTCCACACGCTGCGAGTCGATATAGACGGTCTTCTCCACGCCCGCGGCTTCCACGCGCGCACCACGCTTGCCCACGCCTTCGCGCTCGACGAACTGCAGCAGGTCGCCGTCCACGGTCTTCCAGATGATCTGCCGGCCGGTACTGGCCGCCGACGGCTGCGTGCCCACGGTGGCAAACGGCGTCTGCATCGCCTTCAGCAGCGCCGACTCCAGCGTCATGCGCGGTGGCGGGCAAGCCATGCGCGTGCCGGCGATGCGATCGAAGCGGATGCCGGTTTCGGTCTTGCCATAGCTGCCGGTAAAGCGATTGCAGCCGCTGGTGCCGCTGACCGTGCCCTGCGCGGCATCGATGCCCTCGTTGAACTCGAAAATGATCGGCTGGCCATTGTCGCCGTGCGGGATCTCGCGCAGCGAGCCGTCAGGCTGCTGCCAGCGCACCAGTTCCCAGCGGCTCGGTCCGGACGGCTGGGTCTGGTTCAGGTTGGTGCCGGCCGAGGGAAGATTGGGCGCGGTCGCGGTGGTGCAGGCGCCGAGCATGGCGGCGACCAGCACGGCGACCGCCAAGGGCATCGGGCGATTACGACTATCCATAAGAGCTCCTGTTGCGGGCTGCCCCGGGGCGCCCGTAGCGATGTCATCGATGGATGTGACAAGCAGCATGCCGGAAAGTGCACCCCGGCCATAGACCTTCAGTTTAGCAAGCCGATCCGGCAAGGCCTCCACCAAGCGCCTGACCCTCCACACACATCCTGTAACGGGTAGTCACGCTCACCCGGCTAGGATGCGGAACTCCTGGAAATGCCACCGTGGCCATCCGATATAATCGCTTCGCCCCGAGCCGCAATGCCGGCGCCGGGCACCGCTCCTCAGGAGACGGCGACAATAATAAGACGGACGGAACGGCACGCATCTCCCATGCACCACCTTCCTCCGGAAACCTTTCTCCATGCTCTTGATGACGAGATTGCAAGGGTCCCTACCGTTGGGGATCGACAAAGCTCTGTACCTGAGCGCCTGTGTTGTCCTGGCTGCGTTTCCCGCGCTGATGTTCGTCAAGCCGTCGCTCAGCAACACCTGCTTCGGGCTGTTGCTGGGGTGGAGCGCCATCGCCCTGGCTGCCGGCGGCCGCGCGGCCCTGGCCGAATACGGCGCGATCCTGAGCCGCTACTGGCCCTTCATGCTGGCCATGGCGGCGCTGCCGCTGGCCGTGCTGCTTCAGCAACTGCTGACTGGGGCCGAAGACCCGCATGTGCCCTATCTTTACCTGCGTTTTGCGCTGTTCATCCTTCTGGTCCCTGGCATGCTGCGCCTGGGCCGGCGCGGCATGCAGAGCATCCAGTGGGGCTTCGTCGCCTGTGCGCTGATAGCCGCCTTGTGGCTGCACGAAGTGGCCGCAGCAGGCCGCCCCAGCCATGTCGGCTTCTCCAATGTCATTCCCTTCGGCAACCTCGCCCTGCTTACCGGCATGCTCGCCGTGATCTCGATCGGTTGGAACCGCCCCGGCGATCACTGGCTGGCCGGCCTGAAACTGCTGGCCGGCTTCGCGGGCCTGTATGCCTCATACATGAGCGGTACGCGGGGCGGATGGCTGGCGATTCCGGTGTTGGCATTGATCGCATTGGCCGCCTCGCGCCGGTTGACGCGGCTGCACAAGGCGGGGGTGCTGGTGGGGCTGGCCGGGCTGATGGCGCTGGGGTGGTTCAGCAGCGCGATGGTGCAGCAGAGGACGGCTGCGGTTGTATCGGAACTGTCTCAATTTGTTCAGCATGTAACGTCGGACACTTCGATCGGAGTTCGCCTTCAGCTCTGGCGCGCGTCGCTTGAACTGTTCCAGGCCCAACCCTGGACCGGCGTCGGACCGGAACACTTCGAAACGACCCTGCAGACCCTTGCCACTCAGCATGTGATTACGCCGCTGGCGGCGACCATGCCGCATTCTCATAATGAACTGCTGCATGCCGCCGCGACGCTCGGCATTCCTGGATTGCTGGCGATCCTTGCGTTGTACCTTGTGCCCGCCGTATTCTTCCTGCGCCACCTGCGCGGAACCGACCGCGGCACCCGGGTCGCCAGCGCCATGGGCCTGGCGCTGTGCTGCGGCTTCATGGTGTTCGGGCTGACCGAAGTCATGTTCGCCACGACGCTGGTCAATGCCTTCTATAGCCTGGTCATGGCGTTTTGCTTTGCCTACGTCGTCGCGCGCCAAAGCAAACTGCCGGCACCGGCAACGCCTTGAACCCGGACTCGCGGCGCCATATCTGCTTCCTGACCGGCACCCTGAATGCGATGGCCGGCGCGGAGCGGATGACCGCCACCATCGCCAACGCGCTGGCGGCACTGGGACACCGCGTCACCATCCTTAGCCTTTGGGACAGGTCCAGCCAGTTTCCCTTGCACCCCGAAGTGCGCCATGAAGCGGTGTTCCCGCAACGCCCTTCGTTCAAGCGCGCCTATTTCGCCACCGTTGCCGGCATCCGCCGGCACTGCATTGCGCATCGCATCGATGTGCTGGTGCAGGTGGACCCCATGCTGGAACTGTTCGTGCTGCCTGCCACGCTCGGCCTTGGCCTGCACCATATCGCCTGGGAGCACTGTCACTTTGACGAGGACCTCGGCAAGCCCGCACGCAAGCTGGCGCGTCGGCTGGCGGCGCGGTTCTGCCGCCAGGTGGTGGTACTGACGGAGCGCGACCGCAGCCGCTGGCTGGAAGCGCTGCGGCCGCGCAGCGAGGTCGTGTGCCTGCCGAACCCGCTGCCGTTTGCATTGCCGGATGCGCCGGCGACACGCGCGCAAAGGACGGTGCTGGCCATGGGGCGACTGGTCCCGGCCAAGGGTTTCGATGTGCTGCTGCGCGCCTGGAAGATCGTGTCGGCACAGGCGCCGCAATGGCAGTTGCTGATACATGGCGAAGGCGAGCAGCGCCCCGCCCTGGCGGCATTGATCCGGGAACTGGGGCTGGCAGACAGCGCCAGCCTGCCCGGCATCTGCCATGACCCCGTGCAAACCTATGGCAGTGCCTCGGTGTTCTGCCTGAGTTCGCGCTATGAGGGCTTCGGGCTGGTGCTGATCGAAGCGATGGCCTTCGGGCTGCCGATCGTATCAACCGATTGCGAGACCGGCCCGCGCGAATTGCTGGATCCGGGCCAGGACGCGCTGGTGGTTGCCCCCGACGACGCCAATGCCTTGGCCCAGGCGCTGCTGGCCGTGATCCGCCAACCGGAACTGGCAGCAAGGCTCGGCGCCAGCGGCCGCCAGAAAGCCAGCCGGTTCGCGCTGGAACAGATCGCGCAACAATGGGATGCCCTGGTCAGTGCGCCGAGCTAATCTTCAGTCAGCCTTCCAACGTTGGTGCAACGGCCGCCAGGGTGCGCACCGTGGCGCCGCGATGCAAGCCCGAAAAAGTCTGCGCATGCGCACGCATCTCAGCCAGGCGCGCCGGATCTGCCAGCACGCTGGCCGCGGTACGCATCAGCACGTCGGCATTGTCGACACGCAGGCACGCGCCCGCGGCAATTGCATCCTCGGTCGCCTGCGCAAAGTTGAAGGTGTGCGGCCCGATCAGCACGGGGGTGCCGACGGCGCAGGCTTCGATCAGGTTCTGCCCGCCCAGTGGCAACAAGCTGCCACCGATAAACGCCAGGTCCGACGCGGCAAAGTACATGGCCATCTCGCCCATCGAATCGCCCAGCACGATGTCGGCCGTCAGCGGCGACCGCACGCGATCGAGATCCAGATTGCTGCGGCGTTCGACCGAAAACCCGGTCCGCGCGGCCATCGCGGCCACTTCATCGAAACGCTGCGGGTGGCGCGGAATCAGCAGCAGCGCCGGCCGGGGCACGCCTGGCGCCAGGGACTCCCAGCGCGAGAAGGCGTCGAGCAGCATCGCCTCTTCGCCCTCGCGCGTACTGGCCGCCGCCAGCACCGCGCGCGCGCCGAAGGCCTGGCGCAGCTGCCCGCCCAGCGCCACGCCGGCCGGCGCGGGCTGCATGTCGAACTTGAGGTTGCCGGTGATCTGCACCGCCGGCACACCCAGTGCGTGAAAGCGCTCGGCATCGCCCGCCGTCTGTGCCAGCACGCCGGCAAAGTCGCGGTACATCGACGCTGCGGCGCGACCGAAGCGGGCCGTGCGCCGGTAGCTGCGCGGCGACAAGCGGGCGTTGACGAGGTACAGCGGCACGCCCGCCTTGCGCGCGCCATGGACCAGGTTCGGCCACACCTCGGTCTCCATCAGCATGCCCACCTGCGGCCGGAAATACCGCATGAACCGCCGCACCAGCCACGGCAGGTCGTACGGCAGGTAGCACTGCACCACGCGCGGCTCCTTGCCAAACAACTGCGCGCCGGTCTGGCGGCCGGTTGGCGTCATGTGGGTCAGCAGCAGGCGGTGATGGGGATGCGCGGCCAGCAGCGCCTCGACCAGCGGCTGGGCGGCGCGGGTCTCGCCCACCGACACGGCGTGGACCCATAGCCACGGCCCCGGCTTCGGCAGGCCGCCATAGGCCCCGAGGCGTTCGCCGACATGCTGCAGGTAGCCCGGCTCCTTGCGCGCACGCCAGGCCAGGCGCAGCAGCGCCAGCGGCAGCACCGCCACCCATAACAAGCTGTACAGGAGACGCAACATCAGGCAGCCACTCCGCGCACGCGGCACGCCGCCTCGTAGACTTCATCGACCGACGGCACCACGCCGTCGTCGCCGACATTGGCAATGCGTTCCGACCAGTAGCCTTCGGTCTTCCAGCGCCAGGTGGCGGTATAGATTTCCACGGTGGGCCGGCACAGCGCCGCGGCGATATGGACCAGTCCGGTATCTACGCCGATCACGACTTCGGCGCGATTGATCAGGCCAAAGCCCTGCATCACGGAAAAGCGCGGCAACACCTTGGCCCGCGGCACGCCCGCAGCAATGGCTTCGGCAGCCTGGCGTTCCTTGTCATTGCCCCATGGCAACAGCATCACCAGGCCTTCTTGATTCAGACGCTCGCCCAGCGCGTGCCAGTTCTGCAGCGCCCATTTCTTGCGCGCCCCCGCGGTCGCATGGAAGCACACGGCATAGCGCGCCGGCAAATCCGCCCATAGCGGATCGTCGACGGACAGCGTCCGCGCGGCCTCCCCGAAAAACAACGGCGGCTCCGCCGGCGCGGTCCCGGTCAGCGCTGCGCCGAGCAAGCGCGAGCGCCGCACCGAATGGGTCTGGCGCGGCACCGATACCGGATCGGTATAAAGCAGCCGCGCCGCCGGCTCATAGCCCGAGCCCTGCGTCGCGTTGCCAAGCCCGATGATGGGCGCGCCCGGCGCGCGCGCGGCAACGCGCGCCACCACCGCGGTCTTGAGCAAGCCCTGGCTTTCGATCACGGCGTCATAGCGTTCCTGGCGCAAGGCGTCGCGCACCGCGCCGATCTCGCGCCAGGTGCCGCCCTGCAGCAGGCGCTTGCGCCAGCGCCGCAGCGCAAACGGGATCACGCGGCGCACCTCGGGCAGCAGGCGTACCAGCTCAACGTAGCCTTCTTCGACAACCCAGTCGATCTCGGCGCCCGGCCAGCGCGCGCGCAAGTCGTGCACCAGCGGCATGTTGTGCACCACATCGCCGAGCGACGATACCTTGACCAGCAGGATGCGCGGCCGCTCCGGCAGCGCAAAAGGCACCGCGGCCGGCATGGGCTGTGCCACACCGGCCGCGTCAGACGATGCCGCAGGCACCGTCGCGCCCTCAGAACGGGAGCTGAGCATCCGGCTTCTCGGCGAGGATCACGCGCTTGAACTCTGCCTGGATGCGCGCCAGCGCGGCGTCGTTGTCCGCTTCGAAACGCATCACCACCACCGGCGTGGTATTGGACGGACGCGCCAGGCCAAAGCCGTCGGCATATTCCACCCGCACGCCGTCGATGGTGATCACTTCGCGCGCGCCGTCGAACCTGGCGTTGGCGCGGATCTTGTCGAGCAGCGTGAAGGGCTCGCCCTCGGCGCACTTGAGTTGCAGTTCAGGGGTGTTGTTGGCGTTCGGCAGCGCGTTCAGCACGGCGCTGGGATCGGCATGGCGCGACAGGATTTCCAGCAGCCGCGCGCCGGTGTACAGGCCATCGTCAAAACCGTACCAGCGGTCCTTGAAGAAGACATGGCCGCTCATTTCACCGGCGATCGGCGCGCCGGTTTCCTTCAGCTTGGCCTTCACCAGCGAATGCCCGGTCTTCCACATCAGCGGCTCACCGCCGTGCTGGCGGATCCACGGCGCCAGCTTGCCGGTGCACTTGACGTCGTAGATCACCTGCGCACCGGGATTGCGCGACAGGATTTCCTCGGCGAACAGCATCAGCTGGCGGTCCGGGAAAATCACCTGTCCGTCCTTGGTCACCACGCCCAGGCGGTCGCCGTCGCCATCGAAGGCCAGGCCCAGCTCGCAGTCGGTCTCGCGCAGGGTCTTCATCAGGTCCTGCAGGTTTTCGATATGCGCGGGATCGGGATGGTGGTTGGGGAAGTTGCCGTCGACCTCGCAGAACAGCTCGACCACTTCACAGCCCAGGCCGCGGAACAGATCGCCGACAAAGGCACCGGCCACGCCATTGCCGGCATCGAGTGCAATCTTCATCGGGCGGGACAGCTTGACGTCTCCCAGGATCCGATCGAGATACTTCGCGCGCACATCGACTTCCTTGTACGCGCCTGCGCCCTGGGTGAAAGCGCCGGCCTCGATGCGCTTGCGCAGGTCCTGGATCTGCTCGCCGTAGATGGCCCGGCCCGCCAGCACCATCTTGAAGCCGTTGTAGTCGGGCGGGTTATGGCTGCCGGTCACCATGATGCCCGAGGTGGGGCGCACGCCGTCGATCTCGATATTGGTTGCGAAATAGACCATCGGCGTCGCCACCATGCCCAGGTCCAGCACGTCCAGCCCGGTGGCGCGCAGCCCCTCGACCAGGCCACCGATCAGGTCCGGGCCGGACAGCCGGCCGTCACGGCCGACGGCGATGGAAGTCTCGCCAAGCTCCACGGCGGCGGAGCCGAACGACAAGCCGATCTGGCGCGCGACGTCGCGGGTGAGCGTTTTACCCACGATGCCGCGAATGTCATAGGCTTTGAAGATGGAAGGATCGATTTGCATGTAGGGTCCTGAGTTGCTTGTCGTCCGCGCCACACCTTGCCAGCAGGCCGATGCGGCGCCCCAAAGGCAGCTATTTTGCCGGATTGCGGCGGGCCCGGGCGGTATAATCGCCGCATTATCACGGATGGACACAATTTTCGGAGTCTGTCCTACATCCGGCGGTGCCCTGCCCAGCGCTCAGGGGTATTTTGTCCTGCCGCGGCACCCGCGGCGGACCCGATCCGTCACGAAACGTACACAGCCTTGAAGCCATCCGCGCAACCGTCGTCCCGACCTCGCATTGCCTACCTGATCACCAATGCGGAGATCGGCGGCGCGCAGTCGCATGTCGCCGACCTGCTGCGGTCGACGGCCGGCAAGGCGGATACCGTGCTGCTGGCGGGCGGCGAAGGCCCCCTCTTCGAGATCGCCGCACGCACCGGCGCGCAGACCATCCGGCTGACACGGCTGGACAATGCCCTGTCGCCCTGGCGCGCCATCCATGCCTTGCGTGAACTGGTCGGGGCATTGAAACACGCCGCGCCGGACCTGATCCATGCCCACAGCGCCAAGGCAGGCGCGCTGGGCCGCATCGCCGGACTGTTACTCGGCATACCCGTGGTATATACCGTCCACGGCTTTGCCTTCAAGGCCGAAGCCCCACCCCGCCAGCGCCTGGCCGCGCGCGTGGCGGAATGGCTGCTGGCACCGCTGGCCGCGCGCGTAATCTGCGTCGCGCAAGCGGAACGACAACTGGCCCGATCGCTTCCGCTTGCCGCCGAACGCATCTCGGTCATTCCCAACGGCATCCCCGATACACCTCATCGCGCCGACCCGCAAGCCCCCCTGCGAAGGATTGTGATGGTCGCGCGCTTTGCCGCGCCCAAGCGCCCGGACGCGGCGATCCGCGCGTTCGCGCGCGCAGGGCTGGAGTCGTGCGTACTGACCCTGGTCGGAGACGGCCCGCAGCGGCACGCCATGCAGCAGCTGGCGCAACAGCTTGCACCGGGGCGCGTGGAGTTTCCCGGCAACGTCACCGAAGTACCGGCGCTGCTGGCTTCGGCGCAGGCCTTTGTGCTGGCGTCGGACCACGAAGGCTTTCCGCTGTCCGTGCTCGAGGCGATGCGTGCCGGACTGCCGGTAGTCGCCTCAAACCTGCCTGGCATTCGTGAACAGATCGAAGACAACCGGCACGGGCTGCTGGTCGATCACGATGACGAGCATGCGTTCGCCGCAGCGCTGCGCCGCCTTGCCGACGACAGCGCCCTGCGTGCGGCGCTTGGCCATGGCGCGCGCCAGCGCTGGGAGCAATGCTATGGCCTGGAACGCATGACCGACGCCACCTGGTCCGTCTACCGCGACGCTCTCGCCCAAACGCCCCGCGCCGCGCGGGTGCCGACGTCATGACCATCAAGGCCGACAGCATGCGGCACCGCGCCCTGCGCATGCGCACCGGCGGCTCGGAGACCGTGCGCCGCGTCAGCCGGATGGTGGCTTGGGCGGTGCTCGGCCTGGCGCTGTTCGCGCTCAGCGCGGTCGGCGCCGAAATGGCCCACCGTGCCGGCATCGTGACCTACGTGTTCACGCGCACCCTGCTATGGTCCGTCGTGCCGTACCTGGTCGCGTTCATGCTGCTGCATCGCTCGCTGCACCTGCCGGCGATGGAAGGCAACAGCCTGGCCGGACTTGCCGCGACGCTGCCGTTCTGCGGCCTGCTCTTCGTGTTTGCCGCCTTCCATATCGAATACTCGCGCGGCGCGCTGCTGCTGTCCTACCTGATCACACTGGCGTGGCTCTGGACCGGCTATCGACGCTTCGTGCAGAACTACGTGCCGCTGTTCGGCTATACCGATCCGGGTACGCTGGCGCAGCTGGACGCCATCCTCGCCATGCCCGGCGCCGCGGCGCCGGCGCGCATCCGCTTCGAACCGGTGGGCTCGCTGGAGGACGCCAGGCACTTCGACGGCCTGATGGTAGAGCGCAGCGCCACCGGCGACCCCGAACGCACGCGGCTGCTCGCGCACTACAAGATGAGCCATGTCCGCATGTACTCGGTCGAGCGCGTCGGCGAAATGCTGACCGGCCGCGTCGGCCTGGCGCATATCGACGAGAACTTCCTGGACGACTACGCCGCGCACTACCTCTACGGCTACCTGAAGCGCGCGATCGATATCGTGGCCGTCACCTGCCTGGCACCGCTGGCCGTGCCGCTGGGACTCGCCGTCGCGCTCGCCATCCGACTCGAAACGCCTGGCGGCGCCATCTTCCGGCAAGAACGCGTGGGCCTGTTCGGCAAGCCTTTTGTCATGCTCAAGTTCCGCAGCATGGGCGTCGACGCCAGCGCGCCCGCCCTGTTCGCGGCACGCCGCGATCCGCGCGTGACCCGGGTCGGACGCATTATCCGCAAGTACCGCCTGGACGAGATCCCCCAGCTTTGGAACGTGCTGCTCGGGCATATGAGCCTGATCGGCCCGCGGCCGGAGCAGGCGCCCATGGTCGACCGGTTTTCCGAGACCATCCCCTATTACCCGTACCGGCACCTGGTGCGGCCCGGCCTCTCCGGCTGGGCGCAGGTGCAGCAGGGTTATGCCGGCAGCCATGAAGAGACTGTGACCAAGCTCAGCTATGACCTGTATTACGTCAAGCATTGTTCGCTGGCACTGGACCTGCTAATCGGGGTGAAGACGCTCAGGACCCTCGCGACCGGTTACGGAGCCCGCTGATGGGCAGCGTCGACGAGACTGCCGCGCCGGCGCCATTGCGCATCTTTGTCATCACCACAGGCCTCAAGCTGGGCGGCGCCGAGCAGCAGATCGCGGCGCTGGCGCGCGCCTTCCTGGCACTGGGCAACGAGGTCGCCATCCTCAGCCTGACGCAGGGGCAGGAGATCGACTTGCCTGCCGCCATCCACGTCACCGAACTGGACATGCGCAAGACCCCGCTGTCGATGCTGGCGGCCCTGCGCAAGGCCCGGCTGCTCGTGCGGCAATGGCGCCCGGATGTTATCCACGCCCATATGGTCCACGCCAATCTGTTCGCACGGGTACTGTCCAGGATGGGACGCATGCCGCCAGTCATATGCTCGGCGCACAGCGCACGCGAAGGCGGCCGCCTGCGCGCCCTCGCCTACCGCGTCACGGATCGCTGGTGCGCCCTGACGACCCACGTCAGCGACGCCGGCCGCCTGGCGATGGTGGCCAGCGGCGCCGTGCCGGACGGGCGCGTGATCGTGATGCCGAACGGCATCGATACCGGCCGCTTTCGCCCGGACCAGGCTTCGCGCGAACAGGCCCGACGCGACCTCGGCCTGGGCCCCGACGACGTGCTGGTCCTCAACGTCGGCAGGCTGGTACCGGAAAAGGACCAGGCCATGCTGATCGAGGCCTTCGCCGAGCTCAGCCGCGACATGCCCAAGGCACGGCTCATGATTGCCGGAGATGGTCCGTTGCGCGATGAACTGGCGCATCGGGTCGCCCGGCACGGGCTGAATCATGCCGTACTGTTGGCCGGCGCCAGGACGGACATCCCGGAGCTGCTGCGCGCCGCCGATGTCTTCGTGCTGTCTTCGCGTATCGAAGGCATGCCGCTGGCGGTAGGCGAAGCGCTGGCCAGCGGTCTGCCGGTCGTGGCGACCGCCGCGGCAGGTGTATCCGAACTGGCGGCAGACACCGCCACGCTAATCCCCCCCGGAAATCCACAAGCCCTGTCGAGCGCCTTGCGCAACGCCATCGCAGGCCTGCCCGGCACCGAAACTGAACGCGACCGGCGCCGCCAGCGGATCGTCGGCCATTTCGACGTGAATGGTGTGGCGCGGCAATGGCTGGCGCAATACCGTAGCCTGAGGAAGCAACCCTGATGCGCCGCAAAGTCGCGGGCAACCTGCTCTGGCTGCTGGCCGACCGTGGCTTGCAGGTGGTCGTGGGCATCGGCGTGGTGGCCATGCTGGCGCGGGCGCTGGGCACCGAAGGGTTCGCGCATTTCCAGTATGCGCAGTCGCTGGTGTTTATTGCGGCGTCGATACCGTTGATCTGTTCGGCGGAGGTGGTGGTGCCGCGGTTGGTGGCTCGGCCGGCTCCTGAAGCCACACACGCGCTGCTCGCCCACGCCTTTGCGATTCGCATGTCCGCAGGCATAGCCGGTTACGCACTGATGTGCGCCTACCTGGCATTCACACAACAGCCGGCAGACACATGGATCCCCGCAGCCATCCTCGGCACAGCCATCATGCTGCGCGAACCGTTCGGCGTGGTCATTGCATGGATGCAGGCGCGTACGCATAACCGGCCGAACGTGGTCTTCAACCTCGTTGCAATGGCTGCGAAGGTCGCTCTGATCGGCGCGCTGTTCTTTACAGGCGTCAATTTGGTGCCTGCGTATGCGACAGCCTTTGCCATCGAACCGCTGATTGCCGCTGCGTTGCTAGCCTGGTACTACCTGTCACGCGCGCCGCGTAACGTACCTGCCCGCGACGCGACGCTGACCCGTGACCTGGTACGTGATGGGACGCTGTTCTGGGTGAGCTTTATGCTGATGGTGTGTGCCCGGCGTGCCGACCAGTTAATTCTCAAGCCGCTTGTGCCGCTAGCGGAACTGGGGGCCTATGCGGCGACGATGCAAGTGCTGGACAACTTTACGACTGTCGCCACCATTCTTGCCGCAGGCATTGCACCGATGTATGTGTTTGGCCAGCAATCGGCCGAAGCCGCCAGAAGGAACGTACTTCGCGTGGCGGGCGGCATGACGGCAATCGGGCTATGCGGTGCACTCATTCTGGCGCTTTGTGCGGAATGGGTCGTTGCGTTGCTGTACGGGCAAGCATTTGGTGAGACGGTCATGCTGCTGCGGCTGGCGGCACTGGCATCCACTCTTGTTTTTGCGGATGTCGGTTTGAGTCTGTTGCCCGTGTTCCTGCGCAAGCCGAGGTGGGTGGCGATGAAGTGGGCGCTGGTGCTGACTACGACGGTAATTGTCGACCTCATTGCGGTACCGCGTTTGGGTACACGCGGGGCAGTGCTTGGCTATGCGGTGGGAAATGCCGTGGCCTTGCTATTGGGGTTGGCTTTGGCACTTCGGGCGCGGACTGCGACGGCCGTTGCATCTGCATAGGCCAAGCTTCACCGGGCGTGGTCACCCATGCCTACCAGCGTAGCCTTTTGAAGTTCTTAGAGTTATCTCATTCTCCCGAGTCTCGCTGACGCGTAGTGTTGACGGCGGTGCTGACCACACCTCTCGTAGCGACTCAACCACACTCGACAGTCGTGGTTACGTAACAGCCAAAGCTCCGCTTTGGCCGGGTAGCGCGCATTGATACAAGACCCGGAAGGGAAAAGATGCGGGCCGTCTACGAGCGGTGGTCAAGTACCCGGCCGCCCCATGACTAGGGGCGAAGCGACATCTCTCAGGAGTTGGCTATGACGGAGCAATCTGCTTGCACTCAGGTACGTACTCTTACTACCGGGCGTACATACTTTCCGGTTCGGTGCGCCAAGAACAACGGCTTTAGTGGGTTGCGGGCTGTGCCTTGGATTCGGTTGAAAGGGGTCTGGCTGGAGCAGGCCGGATTTGCCATCGGGCGGTCGGTAAAGGTCGAGGTACGGCAAGGGCAAGTTGTTATTTGGCTTGCATAGTGCGAGCCAAGAACCACGGCTGTCAGGCGATCCTGATTGCCGTGGTCGATGGTCTTAAGGGTAGGGTCGAGGCGTTGCGACGGCCTGTCCACGCACAGCCGTGCAAAATTGATTAGACATCCTGGACTAAGCTCCGATGGGTAGGCCCTAGGGTTTGATGATCTTGCGATGCATATTCAAGCTTTCGATTGCGTCCTCGGTGTAGATTGCGCGCCGGATCTGAACACTAAGAAAGGCATGATGCTCTTCCAGGCACGTCACCACGACTTGAAATCCTCGGCAGCTTTTTGCCCCACGGGCCGTCGGCGAAGTCTTGCAACGCCTGCTCAGCCTTTTGCTCACTGGACGCGTTGTAAATTGGTCACGGCGCCTGCGCCAGGCCCCATTTTTGGCGCGACCGGTAAAAAATTCTGCCAGATGGGAAAGCGCATTATCCGCCGTGAACCCATGCTACTCCGTACCTGCCTAGAAGGCACCGTGAATCTAGCCTCAACATTGGGCGAGGCAGTAGCGCCGGCCGTTAAGACCTCGATGCAATGAGCACCACCGTCAAGTATGGCAAAATCTGGTGGCCCAGAGAGTCCGCCACAAAATGTACATTTCTATCGATCCCCTCCCAAAGGGCGAAAGCCTTGGCGTCAAAGCTCGGAAAAGTCCCTATCCTCATTCCGACACAATAGACAATTTTAGTCCGCTGCTTGCCGCAGGCATCTTCATAAGCGCCTGGATGTTTCTGACATCTGTAAGCGGACTTCTCCTGTCCTTGTCGCTATGGAGCATTGCCTTCGCGACAATTTTGTCCGCCTGGGCAGCAAGCCGACTGTGCGGACGACCGCTTCGCTTGGCATTCCGTAAGGAAATAACATGGGCGATCGTATGGTTGCTGCCGGCATTAGCCGGACTAGTCGTCTGCTTTCTACCTCCGTACTCGTGGGACGAAGTGGCGTATAGCGTCGCTTTACCTCGGGCGTTCGCGGCTGCTCACCGCTTCATTTATGTGGATAGCTATGGCCCTGCTTCCGCGTTCCCTGGAAACTATGATGCGATAACCGCGGCCTCGATACTGCTTTTAAATGGGCCATTCGCCGCCAAATTTCTGAATATAGCGATGACACTCGGTATGGCTTTGTGCGCGACGGAAATTTGCCGCAGCCTCGGAACCGATTCGAAAAGAGCCCCTCTTGCGGGCATGTTTGTGCTCTGCGCGCCGGTGGTAGTGCAGTATGCCCCTATTGCGAAGAATGACATTGCCAATGCCTTCTTTCAGACATTGGCGCTTGTTAGCTTTATGCGCTATGTTGCAACGAGGAATCCTCGGTTTGTTATTTTGTCCGGTTGGTTCGTTGGAACAGCAGTAGGAGTAAAGTACAACAGCCTGCAATTCGCCGCTGTATTCTGCGTGATCGCCGTCATCGCTATCCAAACACAACCGCTTCCAGCGAAGTGGCGTCGAGTTCATGTTGCGATCCTTGGAGCTGCCATTACCGTCTCAGCTGCGCCGTGGTATCTGCGCAACCTGTTCTATTTTCGAAATCCTTTTTATCCCTTCTTCAATGATACGCTTCACGCTCAAAATGCATTTTCGTCGCGTGACAGCGAGCTCTTGAAGGAGATGTTCGAAGGTTTGGCAAACTTTAGTTGGGAATCCGGGACTTTCGCTGGTTTCATCCACAAGCTATCCGATGGTTTCGGAATGCCAGTTCTAGTTCTTGGCGCCCTTGGTACGTTAATTCTTCGCAAAGAAGTGCGCAATACGAGCAATGGTTCCTTCTTGGCCATCCTCGTGGCTTTCTTTGCGCTAAGTCTCTTCGCTGGTTTTTGGGAACCGAGATACCTCCTCTTTTTGCTCGTCGGCCTATCAGCGCTGGCAACAGCCGTGATCTTCGAAACATGCGAATTGATTCATCGCCAATGGTCACAGATCTTCGTCCCAAGGATGATCATTGCCGGGGCTGTGGTGACACTATTAACGGGAACGTACACCGTTTACCAACTTACCTTTCTAGGGCCAATCCAAACCTATTTATCACAGCCGAGGAATATTTTTCTCGAGCAATCTGTCTCCTTCTGGCCAGTGGCAAATTGGTTGAACAAGCATATCCCCGCGGAGCAAAGAGTGGGGTTTGGGGTAAACATTCTCCCTTTCTACTATCTGACGGGGTCCTGGTTCAACATACACCCGATGAATGAAACCGGCAATTTGTCTCACTGCACAACTTCACAGCAGTTCTTACAAGCCTTTCGGAAACAAGGACTCTCATATCTCGCAGTATGGAAGTGGTACGATGAAGCTGCATATCCTGCCACCAAGACGCCATATTTACATGCATTCCTAAGCGCGTTCTATAGCTCGGTTGATGACCTCCACAATTCAGGAAATCTCGTGGAGGTCCAAATCATCGGTGATGTCAAGATATATCGCATTATTTACTAAACGAACAGACGTTGCATCGAAAGCATGACGGATAACGGACAATATTCTTATACGGGCACCGAGCTGCTGTTTAGCGCGGAAACTGCCCTCGCCAACTACAACGCCTGGATCGTGAAGGAGATGATTCGCTTCTTCCGAATTCGGCCCGGCCTGAGTTCCTCGGTTATTGATTTCGGCGCAGGAGTGGGCACTCTCGCGGAACTCTTTGCACAACAAACGGGGATCCGCCCATTAGCCGTCGAGGCGGACATCGAGCATCAATCCATCTTAAATGCGCGAGGAATCGCAACCTATGCAGCGATCAGGGATATTCCAGGTCAAGTCGATTTCGTGTACTCGTCCAATGTTCTTGAGCACATCGAAGACGACCTCACCGTCCTGCGCGAATTGCGCGCCAAGCTTACTCCGGGGGGCGGCATCGCCATCTTTGTACCCGCGTTCGAGGCTATCTGGTCCAAGTTCGACGAGCAAGTCGGTCATCACCGGCGATACACAATCAAATCGCTTCGCAAAAATCTGATGTTAGCCGGGTTCACCGTTGAGGAAATTCGATATTGTGATGCGCTAGGTTTTTTTCTCGCGTTATTATTTAAATGGTTCGGCACAAGATCCGGAGAACCAAGCGTACGATCATTGCGATTCTTCGACCGCATCTTGTTCCCAATCAGTAGGATACTAGACCTCCTCACCCACAGGTGGCTTGGAAAAAATGTACTTGCGTACGCAAAGAACTAGCGCACGCGATACCGAATAATTTTCGGTCAGCCCTCTAAAAAGACGTACATCTTATATAAAGAAAAACTCAGTAGCGACGTGACAAGACTGCCAAGAACGAAAGCTATAGTATGCGCCAGAGGGAGTCCGAGCGCGTGCCCGGCCAGATAAAATAGATTCGACGCCAATGCGCACATCGCTCCCGATAACGCTGACACGATGCAGAATTTTGCAAATGCTGCGCGCGATCCCTGCGCTGCATTAAACGTGATCCGTTTTTGCAGCACATAACTTAAAGCCGAGCCTCCCGTCCATGCCAAGATCACAGAGATCGTGAATCCCACAATTCCAGACGGAAGCATCCAGCCGAAAAGTTCTCTAAGCGCCACCGTACACAGCGCAACGAATCCGCCGACCGAGATGAATCGAAAGTATTGCCTTAACAGAAACGTATTGCCTCTGAGTGCAGATTTCATTGAGGACTAGTCCATCTTTCCCGTGATCAAGAGAACGGAATGCAAAAATGCAGTGAAAATTATCTGCAACCCGACCACCATGGTGGTCGCGGCAGGTATGGTGATCCGAAGGATCCTTGAAGGGTCTAGCTTCTGAAAATCGGCCACTCCCCAGTAGACCACCGATCCCACTGCGAGGAGCGCACCAATCGTAAATATAGCACCACCAAGTATTAGCTTTCCCTCGAGACGATGAACTCTCCTTTTAACTATACCGTCGGTGGACATCTTGTTGACGACACTGTCAGATATTGCCTGCGCTGTTGAATAGAACAGCGTTAGCTGAGTGCCCATCATGATCATGCAGGCCATAAAAAGCAGTGAACTAGTGTCAAGCGTCACACCCCCAACGCGCATACTGCCGCTCAACAGCAGGGCGCCTAAAACAATGCCAACAAGGAGGAGAACAAGACCGGGATACAAGAACAGTTGCCTTGGCGCGAAAAGCAGTAGGAACCTAAGATGTCGCCAACCGTCCGACCAACGGCGAAGATGCGGGGGGCGATCGCGACCATCCTTATTCAGCTTTGTCGCGACCTCGCAAATCGACAATTTCGCCAGGACCGCCTTGACGATCATTTCGCTAGCAAACTCCATCCCAGGAGTGTCCAGATTAAGTCGCAACACAGCTTCGCGGGAGAATCCTCGCAGTCCACAATGGAAATCACGAATGTCCGAACGGAAAAAAAGTCGCCCTATGAACGACAGCACCGGATTCCCAAGATAGCGATTCAAGAAAGGCATCGCCCCCTCCTCGATCCCTCCTTGGAAGCGGTTGCCCATTACAATCTGGAAGCCATCTCGCAGTTTTGCTACGAAGGGACTCAAAGAAGAAAAATCGTATGAGTCGTCCGCATCGCCCATTATGATGAATCGCCCTTTTGCTGCTGCAATCCCCCCTAATAGGGCCGCACCGTATCCCTTTCGGGGCACTGGAACAACTCTTGCACCTGCAGCGGCGGCAATAGACTGCGATCCGTCTGATGAACCATTGTCAGCGACAACAACTTCGCCCGTGATCCGTGCTCGCTCCATATAGGCCAGGGCCTTGGTGACGCATATGCCAACGGTTCGAGCTTCGTTCAGGCAAGGCATTAGAATGGTGAGTTCGGTTTCTTCTGGACTCCCGATAGCACGCTTTCGCAATCCCGCTTCATAAAAAACGTTGGTTGCAAGAATGTCTGACTCATGATGCTCTATCACCGACATGCGCCTTAAGTGAAGTGAGGCCGCAGCATGACCATTCCGCGCCTCGTTGATCGAATGCGCTATTATCCATCATTTCCTCATGTGAAATCTATAACGTCGTTCTGCACCACCAACGGAGGATGGTAAGCGCGAAAGTACCTGCTTTCCCGTGCCCACCCCGCGGGATGGTGCCCATTTGTTTTAGTGAGAACACCCTGGGTAGGGCGATGATGGAAACAGTCAGCTACTGTCATGTCCAGTGCAATCGCTGAGCTGCAATGCAGACGAAGCACGCTAGCTGCGGGGCTCACCAAAAGATGCCTGGACTGCATACCGCCGTAGCAACGACGCCTAGGGCGAAACCGACCGATACCGTACATCGCGATCAGCGTGACTCACCGCTGCGCAAGCCACCATCGAAGCGGCTGCCGCCCCAAAATGATTTCAGCGCCTCACGAATTAACCGAAAGATGATCAGCGCATTGACGGCCCACTATTAGCAGGTCAAGCCATATTTCGTGTTCGTCCATGCGACCCGCGCTTTATGATGGTTACGCGTGGGATGAATTGCCATACGCACGTAAGCGTCGCCGCCGCTCTTCAAGACGACGCGCCAGAAGGGATTAGATAAGCCGTACGAGGCGCTCACGCGATACGCGGGGATCGCGAATATTACCGTATAACCGGTTTGCGTCGAAATTGAGGTCCCATGGCGATGAATCCGGATCGAGGCGTTGCACGATTGCGTGGTCGGCTCAACATCAGCCGCTTCATCATCAGATTGGGTCATCGGCTGAGCAAGGCACCCGAGC
This sequence comes from Cupriavidus sp. 207A1, assembly GCF_057798955.1. NCBI lineage: Bacteria > Pseudomonadati > Pseudomonadota > Betaproteobacteria > Burkholderiales > Burkholderiaceae > Cupriavidus > Cupriavidus sp. 207A1. The sequence goes on from NZ_JBYOJO010000006.1 coordinate 107,733, forward strand.
GCGAGATCCACATCAGGCGCCATACCGCCCAACCCAGCCGGCACCCTCCGTTGCCGTCCATGCCCACTGTCGCGCGCCTTGCGTAAATTAATGGATAGTTCGACGCAAAAAGTGCGCTAATAGGTCCACATGCATCACACCTCAGGGCTGACATCCCGGCCGGAACGACCGAGTAGCGCGGCTGCGCTCGCCATCACGAATGAACCTTCATGAATGGGACCCTGGTTGGCCGAACCAAACCGGCAAGTCGCGTCTTGGCGAGCTCGTAGATCCATACCGGAGCTTCGCAATTCATTACGAAAAAACGGAGGCGTACAGGACCGTTTACTGGATCGCTATCCTGGACGTCAAGTCTTACAGGTGCATATGGATTGACGTCCGTTAGCGCGCGAGCGCTCTGGTGGGTGATCTTCCCTTGCTTGTTCACTATCTCGATGCCAACCACGCCCTTTGAATCGGGAAGGGCAAGTTCCAGTGCTAACTCGATCGACTTTACGCTATCGAAGTTGACTTGGTATTCCACGAACGGAACTTCCGCCAGGTTTCGGCCAAGAACGAGTTTGTAGCCTTGATCTAGGCCTTGCTCAACGCAATAGTCCTTGATTTCTGCGTAGGCCTCATCAACCAAATGCCAAAGATCTGAATTCAGCCCGAACCGGCGTCGAAGCTTTTGCATCAAGCCACGCTGCAGCAAGGCAATGCCGTTCGCGTGCTGTAGCGCCATTGCGCGCATGGTGGGCAAGACTGGATCCAACATTCTCGGAGGATGCAGCGACGCTCTCCATCGGGCAATAGCTGACATGTAGCTCGTTGAACTGAGTATCTCGCCAGGCCAAGCAATGGCGTCTCTCACACCATTGCCTAGCATGGTCCTCTCTCGGGTGTCGAGTAGGGCCTGCGGGGTAGTGCGTTCAATGACGGCCTTAATAAACTCGCTGTACCGCTCAGCTATTTTGCTAATCTCAAAGTCGGCCTCCGCCCTGTGCCTGGCTTTCGTCCCCAAATCGTTTGCGAGGTCAATGTCCTCGGACAAGGTGATCATAACTCTAGCAAGGGCTGCAGCATTGTTTTTCTCAATGAGATAGCCCGTCTCGCCGTCTACAATTAACCCCTCCGGGCCACCGCAACGCGTTGAGATAACAGGCCGTGCCCGACTCATGGCCTCAATCGTCACGAAAGAGAATGACTCCAGTTGACTGGTGACAACCACGGCGCGCGATTCATCGTATACAGAATTAACGTCGGACACCTTGGGGTGGAATTGAAAGACGCTAGTGAGACCATTTGCCCATACCAAGTCGCGTAGCTGAGAGACATAATCTTCGGCGCCAGCTCCGTAAACATGGAACTCGCACGGTGGCCCACCAGCCCCAACATAAATGTTGGCAGCCTCGATGAACATCGGTACGTTCTTGTTCGGCTCTAAGGTGCAAAGCATCGAGAACTTAGGCTTGATGTTTTGCATGTCGCGAAGGCTTGTCCAGCGCTCACACGGTGTCCCGTTTGGAACGATTTCGATCTTGCTCAGTGGCACTCGATAGAGTTCGCTATAGGCGTCCGCAGCGATACGAGATGGGCAGATGACCGCCGACGCCAAATCGATTTGGCGAGCATCCTCGCCCCCCCATCGCTGGGGGTCAAGCTGAGTGGCCAAGCGCGGGCTAACTAGTCCGTGCGAGTGCAGAATCACTGGCAGTTCGCACAGTGCAGCAGCGTAAACCGCGGGCGGTAGCACATTTGTGTTGACAACTACTCCGTCAAGTTCTAGTTCTTTAAACAGATTATAGAACCTGTGACTTTGATTGATACTCAGTGCCTCTTGGAAGCGCACATGGTTGGCGTCGCCCCTTGTTGGGACGTTAAAGCTATAGTCGGCATCGAATACGGCGATTCCTGATTCTTCGACTTGCTTGCGAATCTGGCCATCTCCTAGAGGGAAGACGGCTAAGGCATCAACGCCGTCGGACATATGGCCTAGGAAGTTTGCCAGAGCACGTTCTGCTCCGGCCGGATGGACGGAGTGGGACACCAACGCGACACGCGGCCCGCTCTTAGAGAGTGTACGTCCCTTAGTGGACGAGTAAATAAGGAAGTTCTCAAAATGGTGAGAGACATTCTCTGTTGCAAAGCTGGATACAACTTGCTTTCGTGCTTGGTCCCGGATTCTGTCACGCAAGCTGCTGTCGTCAAGTAGCTTGTTTATGCCTTCCTTCCAGGACTCGACACTCTCCGATGCGAAAACGCCCGTTCTTCCGTCCTCAACGAATGAGAGGTATGGCTCCACGTTGCTAAAGATCCCCGCGGCATCCACCGCCGAGATCTCAAGGAATTTGTTCGGACACTTTGATGCCTCGAAGTGCGTGTTGCCGAGTGGGGCGAGAAGAATGTCTGGAGCGTGCTTACTAAGGGTATTTGCATAGGCCTTATAACCATACACGTACGGTTCAAAGCGAATCCTTTCGGCTGGCACGTCCTTTAGCGCTGCCGGCACCGTATGCCCCATGTAAAGGATGTCAAAGTCATCTCTTTTGGCCGCTACCTCGGTCAACGCGCGAAAAGCGGCATTGTCTGGTCGCGACGATCCCGCATATCCCACAACCAGACGCCGCCCCGGATCTCGCTTTGCAGGTAAGAAATCCTCTAAATCAATGTTAGTGGGAAGAACCACGACGTCTGACGCGTAGGCACCCATGTCCTCAGCTAGAAGGCGGTTGTAGGTGAGCGCCGTATCTGCCTTCCGAAGGCAATATGTGAACGCCTTGAAGATCTCCGATTCTTCGTTGAATACGCGGGCGTATTCCGGCCAATCCTGAGCTACGGTAAACCAATTGTCATCCAGCATGTAGACCGTCGCTATGCCGGCACGGTTGCAGAAGTCCATCAGGGCACAAGCGTGCTTCGATTTTGCTCGGCTGAAGATGACTAGATCGCTTCCGTACAGGTCAAAAGACGTTGCCGCAGCATCCAGAATAGTTCGCCAGGTAAGAGGTATGGACAGACGGCCCTGACGAAAATAGTTAAAGAAGCAGAGCTGGTTGTGCGCCGGCTCGCCAGGGCCTCCGAGGACAGTGACGCGCAACGGCTGAACATTGTCTTGAACGACGTCGATTTTCGGCACTACCACACCAATGGTGGGACAGAATCGATTCAGGGATCGGACCAGACGATACGCGTCTGGGGCTGGCAATTTCCTTGCGAACCTCTCGATTCCGCTCGTGTCGGGTTCGGTTCTTAGCTGTAACGGGCCGTCGTCGCGGCCCAACATGACATGGCGTGCATAGAGATCCGCCGATATCTGTAGTTCATGGTCCAAGGGGTACTCGTGCCAGTTCCACACAGGAGCGTCTTGCCGCCGCGTTTGAATTCCACGAATTTGGCCCTTGCGGCTGAGGTGCAGTGAGAATTCCCACCAGAATGCTCGCTGCAGAAGTACGGAGGTAGCAAACCCACCGTTCTCGATGAAGCTTTCGCGCCTGACAATGCAGTGAGACATTGGGACGAAATCGGCCATCTCGACCCAGCCCGAGGGGTAGTCCCTGTGATTTCCGTCAGTCGGGTCGTGCAGCCAGGACTTCGGTATATCGGCCCGAAACGGTGAGATCGTTGGGGCGCCCGCTAGGACCACATCATAGTCCTCGACCATATCGACGAGCGTTTCAATGCCTGCGTACCATTCGCTGACGTCAACGCCAGGCCAAAGAAACGCCAGGTACTCACCTTGCGCAACTAACGCTCCCTTGTTAAAGAGAATTGCCGGCAAGGACTTCTTCGGCATTGCAAAAAGAGCGGCAGAAGCCACACGTTGAAAACCGGCGACATCTACCACTTGCCCCCAATGCTCCCCATCTCCAACAAAGATAAACTCGACACGGACCTTCTGGCTAATTGGAATTGCACAAAGATCGAGAAGTAGAGTTGTGACAGCAGCCTGGACCTGCACATAGTTGCCGACAAGGGGTACGATCGCTGTTACAGACTTCTTATGCACTTGGGGAACTCACAGGTTTGGAGAGCTACGGGAAACCATATGTCGCAACACTGGCGACCACACGTGTCACTCTTCTCAGGGCCAGTGTTATGGACTTCAAAGCACAGCCACGGATATTAGCCTGCCTGATGGACTCGAATAGCAGCAGACATGGGAATGGGACGCTCAGCTCTAGTCGGGCTTATTGCGAACGCTGAGTTCGCGCTTACCACGCAAGACAATTCGCCGGCCTACACGGAGGCAGCGCCAAGCATTACGCATTAGCAGCAGGTGAAGCGCTGTGACACCAAGGAAAGCAAGAAACAGCATTTGTTCAGAAATGCCTTGTTTCCAGCCATATACACCAATAAATCCCAGCAGAGCATTGCTAACGAGAATGACCCACACAATCGCGTCGGGACTCAGGCCAAGGCGCAGCAGCACATGATGCAAGTGTGTACGGTCAGCGGATAAGGGATTGCGGCGTTTCATTGCCCGGCGGATTACAACCACCAGCAAGTCGATCAGCACGAACCCAAGCACCCACAGCATTACAACTGGGGGAACATGATGGGCATTGTTATATCGGGGCTGTGACAGCTCCACTGCGAACCAGACGATTCCATACCCGAGCATCAAGCTGCCGGCGTCACCGAGAAATACGCGCAGGGTGCCTCGAAAGGGATTGCGCATGTTAAAGATCAAGAAACCTAGAATCGCGCCGCAGAAAATAACGCACACACGCTGGGCCGCAAGGTTGCCAAGTTCGCCCGCCAGATAGCTGTACCAACCAAATACAATGATCGACAGCCCCCCAGCCAGACCATCGAGCCCATCGCTCATGTTCATGGCATTGATCACGGCAACCACGGCGAAAAGAGTGAGCGGGATCGCCCAGTTTGCCAGTTCGACTTCGCGCCGGCCGAAAATATCGCCTAGCGACGTCAGGTAGACCCCGCCCCAAGATGTCATCAGGATTGCTGCAAAGATCTGCGCAGCAAGCTTGGCGACCGGCGACATACCATGCATGTCATCGATGAGACCGACAAAGGCGAGCAGCGTCATGCCACCCAGCAGCGCCACGTAATAGCCTTGGTTTCGCATAAATAGCAAGCAGCCAGCCCAAACGGCAAGCGTCACAGCAATGCCACCGACCAGTGGCACGGCTCCGTGGTGCCGCTTGCGGTTGTCGGGACGATCCAGCAGGCCGCCCACCATAGCGACAGGCCGCAGCAGCAGAACGCTCAGTGCGGAGACCAGGAAGGCAAAAGCTGGAACCCAAAAGAAATCGAACATGGAATCGTTCTAATAATGTTCAATTGCCGGCGGCGACATGGCGCAAGCGGAATCGCCAGTAGGCGGAAGACGTAAACAGCCGCATCATGCTTGCCATATGCCAGCGGAGGTAGCGAAGCCGGCGGTGGCTATCACGGCGGGCATCGTGCATCACTATGACATCATTCGCCAGATGGACACTGCCTCCATTCAGCCATGTGCGAAGGCAAACGTCCACATCCTCGCAATAAAGATGGTAGCGGTCGTCGAAGCCGCCCAGTCGCCGGAATAAGGTGGCATCAAAAAGCAGAAACATGCCGGCAGCCCAGTCAACCGGAACCGTCCCTTCGCCGGTGTAGTCCGGCGGCATCCGCTTGTTGGCTAACCGGGTCAGCGCCCGTCGCAGCAAGACCAATGGTCTCGGCACTTTCCGCGCACTGTCCTCGACCGCGCCGTCGTTGGCCACCACACGCGGCGCAACGACCCCCGGCCGTGCCAAGGCTTGCGCCAATAGCACCGGAAAGGGATTCTCGATCAGCCGGACATCCGGATTAACGACGCAAAAATATGGCGTATCGCAAAATGCAAAGGCCGCGTTGTGGTTCGCTCCGAAACCCTTAGGCTCGGCATTCTGGATATACTGGATGTCGAGATCGACGAAAGTGTCGTCCGTGTTGCGGCGTTCGGGCAAGTTCTCCGTAACAACCACTTTCAGGGGAAGCTCATGGGCGATCGTAGACAACTGCCTGATCAGCGGACGCATCAGTTCGCCCTGGCCGTGGCTGACCAGGGAAACCGTCAACAGCTTAGCGGTTGCTTCCACGACCCGGCCTCGCATCCACCAACGCCCCACCGCGGCCCTTTACGCCGTCGATAATGCCTCGGGTCATCAATCGGATTCGCTTCAGCCGCGGCGACATGCCGAGGCCGAAGAACACCGCAAACTGCGACAAACGGAACACATGCGTAATCCGCCATGCCAGGCTCATCGGCGTCGTCAGCAGCATGCGCACGGTATTGCGGAACATGTAGTAATCGCGCGCCGGGGAATGCACTGGCACCTCGCGCCAGCGGCCCAGCCAGACCCGCACGACATGGTCGCCCAGCGCATGCTCAAGTCGCGCGCGCGGGATTGCGAAGAGGCGCATGCCCCGCGCCTTTACGCGCAGGCACCATTCCGTGTCGACGTGGTCGATAAAATAGCCCTCGTTCATCATGCCGTAGCGTTCGAGCACGGAGATCGCGATCATGGTGCCGGAGGCAATCAGGAAGTCGGCCTCGACATAAGGCTCCGAAGTCAGGATGGCAAGCCGCTGCACACGGCCGCGCACCATGCGGACCACCTTGGATGTCGTGCCGGTACGGCGGTCGTGTGCCACCGCCCCTACGGCGCCAACCTCAACGCCTGCATCGCGCAGTTGCCGGTCGGCTTGCCGCAGCATGGTGACCATGTCGTCGGCAGGCACACTGTCGTGGTCAAGCAGGAGCACGTATTCGGCGCCGGCCGCCTTTGCGGCTTCGATACCGCGGTTTTGGGCCGCGGCGATGCCGAGGTTGGCGCCGAGTGGCACGTAGCGAATGCGTCCAGCCCCCGCATCTTCGGAGTTGCACAAGGCGGCGACATCGATTCGTGCGGATCCGTTGTCGACGACGACGACAGTCCCGACCTGCCGCAAGGTCGCTTGCAACAGCCGCCGGAAGACAGGCTCGTCGGGATTGAAGGTAACGACGACGGCAGCGGTGTTACGTGCTTCAACGGATGCGGCGCCGGGTGGCATGGCAAATTGGGCTTCGCTCATGCCGCCCCCTTCATCCGACTGTGAACAGTGCGGACCACGCGGGCAAGCAGGGACCTGGCCCGAACATAACGCAGGTGTACCCTCAGCTTCTGTCGCGCCAGCCATCCAGCCCCGCGAATCCAGCAGGTATCCGCGCTGATTGCCACACGACTCAAACGTGGCATCCGTACGGAGCGCTGGAATTCCTCCAGCAAGCTCCGCCACTGCATGGCCACCACATCCTGCGCATAGTGCTTTCGGACATCGTCGTACGCAGCCGCTGCCATCGCTGCACGTTGCTGCGGGTTGTCCACCAAGTCCACCATTGCCCGGTACCAGGCTTCGGCATCCTGCCGCACGATCAGGCCAGTAATTTCGTTCTTCACTGAGTCTCGGTAAGGCGGACTGTCGGCATATATGCCGGCGATGCGCAGTGCACCGTATTCACGGTACTTGTTGTTGGTCTTGTATCGGTTCGACTCCGTATCCGCCATTGGGGCCAGTCCGATATCCAGCGCGGTAGCATGCTTGAACCTGATGAAGTCCTCGTAACTTCCCATGTGGGCGTGATACACGACTCGGTCCTTGCCGTGTAGCAACGGAGGACAATAACCAAAGAAGTGCATCGTCACCTGCGGCCTTTCAGCCAGCACTCGCTCCAACGCAGGAAGAATTGCGATGAAGTCCTTTTCACGCGTAGCGCTACCCGCAAATCCGATGCGGACTTCGTGTTCGTGCTCAGGCGGCGACTCCAACCCGGACAAGAGGCTGAAGTCAAAAGGCGCAGCCAACACGATGACGGGCGCCGCGAAGCGATCCCGCAGATATTTCCCAAGATGAGGCGAGTTGACGATAACCGTGTGGGCGTTGCGAACCACAAGTTCGAGGGTCTCGCGCACTTCCCTAGCCTGATAATAAGCAATCAACGGCCCTTCGCCCTGCAGCTCCCAGAAGTTGTCATCGATGTAGTACAAATACTGTACCTTTCGGCGCAACATCCATTTCACCATGGGGGCGGCGGACGGATCGCCGACGCGGATCAGCAGCGGAATGGCGTCGACCCGCGTCCGGTCCGGCAGGAAACCTCCCACTAGCAGCTTGCGCACGCGGGCCTGGCCTCCCGTTGCCTCGGCTACGAGCCTACCGATGATGTGGGTGGTCGGAATTTCGCCCTCGATCATCAGATCGACGCTCAGCGCGGCAGAAGTTCCCGACGGTGTCGGAGTAGGCAGCTTATCGTTCGTCACTTTACTGAGTATTCTGTGGCACAGTCTGTCATCATCTGCTCCGGCTTACGGGCCGACCAATCAGGTGCCACGGTCCTGACCTTAGCAGTAGCACCAGCGGGCAAGCACTCTCCTGGTCCGCGAGAATCGCGACGGAATTACTTCGAGCGGATAGACCGGCGCAACCTTGGAACCCGAGAACAGCCGCACCTCGAATTCGCCGTCCTTTTGCGACAGCGGGAAATCGAGCGGGAAACGCACCGGCCCTCCCGCCATACCATCGATCGTCTGGACGCTGTGCCAGATGATCTCGTTGTTGCTGTCGACAATCTCCACGCCTACCGTTTCCTCAAGGTTTTCGATGGACTGCACGAGGCCGACCTCAATGGCCTCGGGCTGCCTCTTCGGTACCGCGATTTTGTAGGCAACAAAGGCCTCGTTGCGGAGGTCAGGCCCGTACCAGACCTTCGCGCTGGCGGACTCGCGCTCCAGCAGTGGCGCAAATGGCGCCGGCAGGTCATTGCGCATGCCCCGACCAACCAGCCGATCCACCACGCGGATGATACGACGGCGGCGGTACAGGGATACCTCGTGGGCGCTGATCAGGCCATCGATCCATGCTTTCTCGAGCATGCCGCCATACGACGCGAGCGACGCATAGGCATCGGCCGCGCGGCGCCGATAGCGAGCGGCCTCGTCTTCGACGCTGCGCAGCTTCTGTGCGTACTCTGTTACCTTGGCGCGCTCGCTATTAAGCTCCATCGTCAGGCTTTGGATGGTTGCCGTATGGCTCGCCACTGCTTCGGACTTGACCTTGGCGAGGTCGTCGCTCAGGGCACGGATCATCTCCTCGAGACGAATGATCTCAGTGTGACTGACGTCAGGCTGGCGCAACGGCGCCCGGAGCGTGCGCACGCCCAAACCGCCCGCGCGTAGCAGGCGGGTCGTGTCCAGGTCGCGCTCCCTGCGCTCGCGAACGTATTCTGGCTCGAAGAAATCCATCGAAGCGATGAGCTTCTGCACATCCTGCTCGTCGCTGGCACCGTCGGGCTTCCAGCAGACCAGGTGATACATGATCTGGTCACACACGTCGAAGTACTGGCGCCGCGCCTCGATCTTTTCTTCCGGGCTCAGTAGCAGGTACTGCGGGAAGTAGAAGAACTCCATGCGCGCGAGCCGGAAATCCAGCCCGGGGTCGGAGTTGTCAGATTCGGCCAGTCCCCACGCCTCTGCGTGGGGATGCCAGTATTCGGCATCGTCCAAGTTGGCAACTGGGCTGTTGGTCCAGAACCGTGGCGTATGCTCGTTGAAAACGTTCAGGTGATAGGGATTTGCAACGTTGAGCTTCTGCTCGTAATACGGTGCGACTATGCAGACTTGGGCACCATGTTTGCACACGCGATATACCTCACGCATGGTATGCATGATGTCCCGTGCATGCTCGAGCGAGTGCGAAGCGTACAGCAGATCAACAGAGTCTCTCTCCAGTGGCAGCACGCCATCGAGGTCGCCGATTATATCGACGCCTGGCATCTGCATGCGGTCGACGCCGATGAAGCCTGCGGGTTTCGACGAGCCACATCCCAGGTCGACTTTGCGTAACAGTTCCTTGGTTTGTTGCATGTTCATTCACACCTCGCTTCAAGTGTTTCGGATAGCCACGGCAAACGCCCTGGCACTTGCGCGATGTCTGGCCACATCGTTGTTGAACCCGCCGCCGAGGGGCTCGTCGCTCAGATAGGCGCCCGTGAACCCACCCTCCGCCACGCAGCCGGCCGCGCGCCGCAAGGATTCCACCGCATCCGAATAGACACGAAACAGAGCGCGCGCGACCGCCCCGTGCGAGCTTTCCGCGGTAACCACACGCCTCGCCAAGCCAATTCGCCCCTTCCTTTCCTCGTCCGACATTCCATATGCCGACAACAGCCCCTTCATCAGCTGATCGACCGAGTTGTCCTTCACCAGTACGCCACTGTGATTCGAGATGATTTCACTGATGCCACCCACATTGGGCGCAATGACCAGAACTTCTGCAGCCATGGATTCGAGGATTACCTGGGGCAAAGATTCCCAGTCGCTCGCGCAAAGCGTGATATCGGTTTCCGCAAGCACTTGGGCCGTATCGTTGCGGAAACCGTGAAAAAACACTGCTTCTTGCAATCCGAGCTTCTTCACTGCTTGCTCGCATTGCGTCACATAGTCCTTGAAGAAATGGGTGTAGCCGTAGAAATGCAGCTCGAATTCGAGCTGCTGCTCAGCCCTCAGACGCCCCACCGCTTCGATGGCTTGCAGCTGGCCTTTCCGCGGCTGTACGGTGCCAAACACCCCAATGCGCCGCGGCGGCGCGCTGCCCTCGCGAATGCCCCGGCGCGAGCCCTGTGCGAAGTACTCCTTGGGCACATGACTGCGAATGCATCGGGCTCGTGCGCCCAGCAGCTTGGCCCAGGCATTCGCGTAGAGCAGCGAATCGGAATGCACTATATGGCAGTGGCCGTGCAGCACGGGCTTATCCGAATTCGTCTCCACCTGATATAGCGACGCGACGTGCGGGACGCGACTCGCCGCGCAAGCACGTCCCAACTCCTGGATCAGCGTAACTGAGTGCACCATCTTGATGCGCTCCGCCTTGAGCCAGTTCGAGATCGAATCCACGGCCAACTGGTCAACTGCGCGGCTTACGGGTTCCGTCTCTACGCGTAGTGGCAGGTTGTGCACGGCGAAACCATGCTTGCGGCATGCTGCGACGATCTCATGGTCTGTGCCCTCGTTACCGAACGGGAACACAGCGATGGGCTCGAAACCGAATTCCGCAGCCAGACGCGCGTGACGAAGCAAATGATTCTCGGCGCCCCCCTGGTACGGGCTGTGGAATGCGAATGCTATGCGCGGCTTGGCGCCTTCCTCCACTCGTAGCATGGAATGCAGGCGAGCTGCCTCCAATGCCGCACCAAAGATGCCTGCCTGTACTTCGGCCGAGAAATCTGTCTCCACCCTCGCGCGCGCCTGCCTGACGTACTCGTGCCGCTCGTCCACAGAAAGCCCGATCGCCCGCGACAGCGCCTTCGCCCACGCGTCGGGCGAATTGCCGCACTTGATGCCCGTCACGCCTTCCTGCACGGCCTCGTACGGCTCGACATCGGAATACAGGCCCAATGCGCCAGCGGCAGTCGCCTCGAGGAACTTGATCGGACATTTGGCGCGCTTGGCACGTTTCTCGGCTGACAGGGGCGCCAGCATCAGGTCGAAGCCGGCTTGTGTCAGGCGGGCCAAGTATTCGTTGTAGCTGAACGTGAACGGCTCGGTGAACACTGGCGACTTCAGTTCGTCCGCATCGTCAGGCGCGAATCCCCAGAAATGGAACTCGATCGCGTCGCCATGCTGTTCCGACACTTTCACGAGCGCCGGCCAGAGCGTCGCGAGTTCTTCCTTTCGAGCGGAACTGCCCGCGAAGGCTATCCGCAGACGCTTGTTCTCGGGCAACGCCGACTGCAGCCACTTGCTCTCGATGTTGGTCGAAAGCTCGATGACCCGATCGCTGTGCTGGCGCGCCGATTCGGCCATCAGCGGCGAATACACGATGGTCAGATCGGCCATCCGCATCTGCCTCGCAACGGTTTCATAACCCGAGGCGCCGGGCGCAAGATACGAGAACGCCGGATCGAGTTCATGCATCGATAGGAGATCGTCGTCCATCAGGTAGACCGTGGCCTTCCCGATCCGCCGTGCGAAAGCCTGCAGGGTCTCAGCATGCTCGTCGATCGTCCGGTGGAACAAGATGATGTCAGCGCCGCCCAGCACGTCCTCGGTGAGTTGTGCCGACGGAATGAACGAGAAGACGTACTGGTCCCCAAGATAGACCGCCAAGTTGTGAATCGTGATATCAACGTTGGTGTCGTAGTGCGCCTTGGTCACTACAACGTGAGTCTTGCGCGAGATGAACGTCTTCGGCGCCGTCCACAATTCGCGGTGGCGGGACCGATACGGCGCGATGTGCGAGCGCCAGATTTCGTCGACCCGTTCGTCGCCCAATGCGCGGAAACGCTCGAGATCATCCACGCGATAGTCCAGCAGGCTTTCCGGTGTCAGGGACGCATCGCGATCGTGTGCCATCTGGAAGCGCGAGGCGAACAGGTCATACTGGACTGTCAGACCGAGCGAATTTTCCATATTGGCATCCACGAGGCTCAGCACTTCATCCAGGAAATAGAAGCGCGTATGCTTGCCCCAGCGCAACCACAAATCCCAGTCGCAGAGCCGACGCATCACTAGATGCATATCGTACCCGCCGTAGTTCTCGAATACCTTGCGGCGATGGAGAACCGTGTTGTTGGCGATGTAATTGCAGTCGACCAGGCGGTCATAGCTGAAGGGGCCTCCCAGCCTGCCTTCGTTCTTGCCGATTCTTGCCATGGCGCAGCCATACGCCACGCCGTAGTCCGGGTTCTTGTCAAGGGCCTCGATACGCAGCTTCAACGCATCAGGGGTCCAACGGTCGTCGTCGAACTGGTACGCGCAATACTCTCCCTTTGACAACAGAAGCCCTTCATTCACGCGCAGCGCCGGCAGCCCACTGTTGAGATCGTGCCGAACGTGCGCCACGCGGCTATCCGAACGCACATACTTTGCGACAACATCGGCCGTGCCGTCGGTGGAACCGTCATCTATGACCAGAAGCTCGAAGTCGCCGTATGACTGCGAGAGAACGCTTTCTATGGCCCGCTCCAGCAAGCCGTTGTCGCCGCGTGCATAGGTCGGCAGCACGATCGAAACCCGAGGTTGATTCCCCTTTTTTGGATTCGTATAAATCTTTTGGTCCTCAAGGAAAAATCGGGCCTGAAGCATAGCGGCGAACTCCATTTTCAATTGTGCGAGACTGCTGCGGGATCAGCATTTCTTGTTGTCCGCGCAATGGTGAAGAATCCTGCAACGCCTACGGGCGCTTCGGGAAAGCGCTGCCGCATTGCATAGACGCTCTACCGAACGCGCGATGGACCGGAGGCCTTGGTGCTTGCCCGCTATGGCGGCAGGGCGGGCAAGCGGTTCTCGCCCTGCCTCCCGCATTACCGGACCGGATGAGCGGTGTATTCCGCCAACACGTCCTTAACAGGTCCATCCATGGCGATCTCACCTTTCCTGAGCCAGATCACTCGCTCACAAAAATCCTCGACCAGTGCCAGGGAATGGCTCGAGAACACCAGAATCTTCCCCTGCTCCATGAACTCATACATGCGCTTCTTGGCCTTCTCCGCAAACACCAAGTCACCCGCGCCCATGACTTCGTCAAGCAGAAGGATCTCGGGGTTGATGGCAGTCGATACCGAGAAGGCCAGACGGATGAACATGCCGGCGGAATAGGTCTTGACCGGGTAATCAAGAAAGTGACCAAGCTCGGAGAACTCCGCGATGCTGTGGATCCGCTCTTCCACCTCGTCAGGCGTCAGGCCTAGCAGCATGGCGCGGATGCGGATATTGTCCCAGCCGGTCTGAGTCATTTCAAAACCGGTGGCTAACTCGAACATCGGCGACACGTGGCCGACAATCTCGGTTTCGCCAGATGTCGGCGGATAGATGCCGGCCATCACTTTCAGTATGGTACTTTTCCCCGCACCGTTCAGTCCGACCAAGCCGACCCGCTCTCCGTGCTTGATCTCGAGGTTGATACCCTTCAGCGCATCGACATATTCACGGCCGTTCCGCCCTTTACCGCGGAACAGGTTCATGACCGTGCCCTTCAAGCTATCTTGCCGCATCGACACGTCGAAGCGAACGCGCACATCGCGCAGGCTGATCTTCAATTCAGCGGTCATAAGACGTAGACGATCCGGTGAGACATGCGCTTCATCACGGCGAAGGCGGCAATCGCAGCCACGACCGCATAGCCGATCGCCACCATCCAAACCTCCTCGGGCGGCGACTCACTGTTCAGCAGCGGATAACGTACGATTTCGATCAGGTAATACAACGGGTTGTATCGATAGACGAAGCCAAGGCCACGCTCTTTCAGCATGGTGACCGTGTACATCACCGGCGTGACATAGAAACCGATTTGGATCAAACCACTGAGCAAGTGCGGCAAGTCGCGGAAGCGTGCGCCCAAGTGAGCCACTATCACCAAGTGCAGGAAATTGATGACGAGGAACAACAGGAATCCCGGGAAGAACCACAGGGCTCCTAGGTTGAACGAACGACCGTAGGCAATCGCGACAACGAAGAACACCAGCATCCCGACAGCAAACACGACGATGTAGGGAACCATTGCCCGGTACAGGTACGTTACCTTCGGAAATGAAAACTGCTTGATATATCCTTCCGCGTTGACAAACGCGGAGCCGCCCTCCGTCATCGCAGCCGTCATGAAGCCCCAGATGGCCAAGCCCAACGTCAGGAAGGGCAGGAACTCTTCCATCGGCTGATGAAACAGCTTGCCGAACACGATGCCTACTGCCGCCATCGTGGCCGATAGATTAATCAGTATCCAGAGCGGCCCCAATACCGAATTCCGAAACCGCCCCTTGACGTCCTGCACTCCCATATGGAGCCACACACGCCACAGTTTGGCTGCAGCAGCATATTCCGTCAGAGGATGCTTGCGGCTGCTGTTATAGACTGTCATCTAGTACACGCTCCATTGCGACCCGCCCATCCTGACGTCCTGTTTCCACGAAACCCAGCTTCTCGTAAATGCGAGCAGCATGGAGATTTGTTTCCAGCACCTCCAGATAAGCTTTAGACAAACCAAGCTTGTCGCGCGCGAACACCAGCAGTGCCTCGATCGCACGGCGCATCTTCCCTTGCCCGGCTGCTTCCGGCGATACGACAAAGCGGCCGATCTCGGCGCGGCCGGTCGACCCGTTCACGTCATAGATCGCAACCTGGCCAACCAGCGCGCCGGTCTCCGGGTCCTGCACTACGAAGACAAAATCGTCGGGCTTCTCGGAATACTTTCGAAACCAGCCCTGATGGCTCTCCAGGGTCAGAAGGTCGGAAAAAATGAATTGCTGCCTGACGCCCTCGCGGTTTCGCCAGGCCAGCGTCAACGGAAGGTCTTCCGTCGCAAGGGGGCGTAGACGCACCCCCTTGGCTTCGAATGGCTCGAAGATCGGCTTCATGCAGCGTACTTGCGAACCAGTTCGCAGACGAACTCGACGTCGTTACGGGAGATACCCATGTGCATGGGCAGCGACAGCACTTCGTTGCTGGCTGCGTGCGCGCGCGGGCATTTGCCCTTACCGCTGGCGTACATCCGGTATTCGGTATTGTCGCGATAGTGGACGCCCGGATACACCTCATGCTCGTGCAGCGCCAACATGAGTTCATCGCGGTTTTTCACACGAATCTGGAACAGGTGTCGCGACGAATCACAGCCTTCGGTAATCGGCGTCAGGCGGATATTGTCATGACCCGACAGCAGCTCCTCATACCAGTTTGCCAGTTGGCGGCGGTACGCATTGTCGTTGTCCAGGTACTTCAGCTGAACGAGGCCGATCGCTGCCATGATGGAGTTGCCGTGGTACTTGTAGCCAACCTCTTCCACGTCGTACATCCACTTGTATGCGCCTTGCGTCGTGGTACGTGCAAAGGTGTCCTTGTTGATGCCCAGCCACGTCATCTTGCGCACGCGCTCGTCATCTTCAGCTTCCTGGAAGCAAATCATGCCCGAATCGGCGGTGGGCAGGTTCTTCACGGCCTGGAAGCTGAACACCGTCACATCGGCATCGTGGCCGACGTGGCGACCGTGATAGCGCGTACCCGACATGTGGGCTGCGTCGAGCACCAGCTTGATGCCCTTTTCCTTGCACAGCGCAACCACCTTGTCGTACTGGCCGACATTGCCACCCAGGCCGACATAAATGACGGCACGAGTGCGGTCCGTGATGCGCTCGGCAATGCTGTCCGGGTCCAGGCACAGCGAGTCGTCGACATCGGCGAAGACCGGCGTCAGCCCGGAATACAGGATGGCATGGTTGGTGGAAACAAAGGTCAGCGGCGTGGTGATGACCTCATCGCCGTCCGCCCAGCCATATTTGGTCTTGAATAGTTCGAAGGCGAGGTGGAGGCCAACGGTATTGGAGCCGAGGAAATGCGCGTACGGCAGGCCGGTGTAGGACTTCCAGGCTTCTTCCATTGCGTTGGTCTTGAAGCCGAGCCCGGTCCAACCTTTTTCCAGGCACTCCTGGATTTCTTTCAGGCATTCTTGGACACGGAAATTGGGTACGAACAATTGGATTGCCATTTTTTTCTCCCAGGAATTCAGATATCTATTTGATCATTCAAACAATTCAGCAACTGCGAAAGCCGGCGCGTCCTCATCCTTCTTCGAGAGTACTGGCACTCCGTCGATTGGCCAGGTGATGGCCAGTGCAGGGTCGTCCCAGCGCAGCGACCGCTCGAACTGCGGGGCATAGTAGTCGGTGGTCTTGTAGAGGAACTCCGCGCTCTCCGACAACACCACAAAGCCATGCGCGAAGCCTTCGGGCACCCATAGCTGGCGCTTGTTATCAGCCGAGAGTTCCACGCCCACCCACTTGCCGAAATTCGGCGAACTCCGGCGGATATCCACCGCCACGTCGAACACCGTACCCGCTACCACGCGCACTAGCTTCCCTTGCGGCTGCTGGATCTGGTAGTGCAACCCACGCAGGACATTTTTCGCCGACCGAGAATGATTGTCCTGTACGAAGTCCCGCTTCAGCCCCGTGGCGTCTTCAAACTGGCGCGCATTGAAGCTTTCAAAGAAAAAGCCCCTATCGTCACCAAAAACCCTCGGCTCGAGGATAAGCACCTCGGGCAAGGCCGTCTTGACAATATTCATGCTCATGCAATCGACTCCTTCAATACCTGCTGCAGGTATTGGCCATAACCGTTCTTTGCCAGTTCCGATGCAATCTTCTGCATCGTATCCGCCGAAATCCACTGGTTGCGGAAGGCAATCTCTTCCGGACACGCCACCATCAGCCCCTGCCGCTTCTGCAGCGTCGCGATGAATGTAGCCGCCTCCTGCAGCGAATCGTGAGTACCGGTGTCCAGCCAGGCATAGCCGCGACCCATGATCTCGACTTCCAGTTGGCCGGCGTCCAGGTAGCGCTTGTTCACATCCGTGATTTCAAGTTCGCCGCGGGCCGAAGGCTTGATATCCGCCGCGATATCGCAGACCTGATTGTCGTAGAAATAGAGGCCTGTCACGGCATAATTTGAGCGAGGCTGCGCCGGCTTCTCTTCCAGCGACAACGCGCGGAAACTTTCATCGAACTCGACAACCCCATAACGCTCCGGATCGTGCACATGATAGGCAAAGACCGTGGCACCCGCCTCACGCGACGCCGCGCGCTGCAGTTGTTTGGCAAGGTCGTGACCGTGGAAAATGTTGTCGCCAAGAATCAGCGCCGCGGGATCCGAGCCGACAAAGGACTTACCGATAATGAAAGCCTGGGCCAGCCCATCCGGTGAAGGTTGCACCGCATACTCGATGTTAAGGCCCCACTGACTGCCATCACCCAGCATTTCGGTAAAGCGCGGCGTGTCCTGCGGCGTTGAAATCACCAGAATGTCACGAATACCGGCGAGCATCAGCGTGCTCAGCGGGTAATAGATCATCGGCTTGTCGTAAACGGGAAGCAACTGCTTGGACACCGATCGCGTGATCGGATACAGGCGGGTGCCAGAGCCACCAGCCAGAATTATGCCTTTACGTTTCATGTCTACTCTTTAGAGGTCTTGCAGGCATCTGTTACCAATGCGAACTCCGCAATATCGATGAATTCGCGCAAGGTGCGCTCCACGTCGCGGTGCCAATCGGGTAGCGCAAGGCCAAAACCATCCCGCAACTTTGACGTATCGAGACGAGAGTTCGCGGGCCTTGGTGCCGGGCTGCCGTATTCCTCGGCAGTTATCGCGCGGATATTGTCGGCGCTAAGTGACAAGGGCACGCCATTGTCCGTGAGATACCGGACAATCAGTTTTGCATACTCGCACCAGTTGGTCTCACCCAGCGCTGCGAGGTGATAAACCCCTGGAACGAAGTCCTGCTCCGCGCGGTTCAGGTACCGGCCTACGGCAACAGCCGTGATGTCCGCAACCAGCGAGGCCGGGGTTGGGGCACCCCACTGATCGGACACCACGCTCAGCGATTCGCGAGTCGTAGCGGCACGAACGATGCTCTTTAGGAAATTGCCGCCATGCAAGCCGTAGACCCAGCTCGTACGGAAAATCAGGTGGTTCGCCGTCGCAGCCTGCACCATTCGCTCACCGCCCAGCTTCGACTTGCCATAAGCGGACAACGGATTGGGCACGTCGGTCTCCACGTATGCACCGGCCTTCAAGCCGTCGAAAACGTAGTCAGTCGAATAGTGGACGACCAGCGCTCCCAGATTCGCGGCTTCTTCTGCCAGAATCCCCGGCGCAACCACATTGACCGCATTGGCCAGGTCGATCTCGCGCTCCGCGAGGTCGACCGCGGTGTAGGCGGCGGCATTGACGATGATGTCCGGGCGGGCTGTCCTGACAGCACCTCGCACACTGTCGGCATCGGTCAGATCGCATTGACGGCGGTCCACGGCCACCACGGTACCGTGCAGCGCGAGGCTGCGTGTCAGCTCAAAACCCAGTTGACCATTGGCGCCGATGAGCAGGATCCTTGGGAACATGCCGTACTCAAGCGGCATATTGCTTCGCCACCCAGTTCCGATACTCCCCCGACATCACGTCCTGCACCCAAGCCTGGTTATCCAGATACCACTGGACCGTCTTGCGCAGGCCGCTTTCAAACGTCTCGGCCGGCTTCCAGCCCAGTTCGCGTTCCAGCTTGCGCGCATCGATCGCATAGCGGCGATCATGCCCGGGGCGATCCTTGACGAAGGTGATCTGGTCGCGGTACGAGCCGGTAGCCTTGGGCGACAGTTCGTCAAGCAGGTCGCACAAGGTGTGCACGACGTCCAGGTTGGTCTTCTCGTTCCAGCCGCCCACGTTATAGGTTTCGCCCAGTCGGCCGCGTGCCAGCACCTCGCGGATGGCCGAGCAGTGGTCGCGCACATACAGCCAGTCACGCACGTTCTTCCCGTCGCCATAGATGGGCAGCGGCTTGCCGGCGAGGGCGTTGGCGATCACCAGTGGGATCAGCTTTTCCGGGAAATGATACGGCCCGTAGTTGTTCGAGCAGTTCGTCGTCAGAACCGGCAAGCCGTAGGTATGGTGATACGCGCGCACCAGGTGGTCCGATGCGGCCTTCGACGCCGAGTACGGGCTGTTCGGTGCGTATGGGGTGGTTTCCGAGAACTGCGGATCGGTTTCGCTCAACGAGCCGAACACCTCGTCGGTTGACACATGCAGGAAGCGGAATTCGGACTTCGCGGGCTCTTGCAGCCCGCTCCAGTAAGCGCGCGCGGCCTCAAGCAGCGTAAACGTGCCAACGATATTGGTCTGGATGAACTCGCCGGGCCCATGGATGGACCGGTCAACATGGCTCTCGGCGGCGAAGTGCACCACGGCACGCGGCTGGTAGGTGGCGAAGAGCTGGTCCAGTGCGGCACGGTCGCAGATATCGGTTTGCGAAAACACGTGGCGGGGGTCGTCCTCGACCGATGCGAGGGTCTTCCGATTGCCCGCATAAGTGAGCTTGTCGACGTTGACGACCCCATCCGCCGACTTATCGCCCAGCCATGCCAGAACGAAATTGGCGCCAATGAACCCAGCGCCCCCAGTGACCAAAATATGGGACAAAACTTGCTCCTTGCCTCGATATGTTTCGATGGCCCGACAAAAGCCGAGCGCCCACCTTGTCCTCTTCCGGGACGGCGGGGCGTTAAGTGCCTGCAGAAGTGGCGGTATTCTATCTGACTGAATGCACCAGCTTACGGGCTGCCTCCCACTTTTTGTTGCCTCATGTAACCGTGCCACGGTATATCGGTCACAAAACTACAAATAGAAGCGAATTTATTCTGACTGGACCCGATGCCCGACCATAACGTTACCCATACATCACTTTACGCAATCGGTGACCTGCAAGGCTGCGCACCCTCCCTGGACGCCTTGCTGGCTCGCCTGCCGGCGCAACCCGCGGTGCGCCTTGTCGGCGACCTCGTCAACCGGGGCCCTGCCTCTCTTCAAACCCTGCGCACCATCCGCGCCATGGGCGAGCGCGCGGAAACCGTCCTCGGCAACCACGACATCCACCTTCTGGCCGTAGCGTCCGGTGTCCGAAAAAAAGGCCGCCACGACACGGTGGATGACATCTTGGCCGCCCCCGACCGTGACGACCTGCTCACCTGGCTGCGCCACCGCCCTCTGGCCCTGCTGGATAACAACTTCCTGCTGGTCCACGCAGGCGTCCTGCCCCAATGGACCGCTGCACAGGTAATCGACCTCGCCCACGAAGTCGAAGAACAACTCCAGGGCCCCAACTGGCAAGGCTTCCTCGCCGACATCTTTGGCAACACGCCGGATCGCTGGCACGACGGCCTGCGCGGCATCGACCGTCTCCGCGTGGTGGTGAATGCCCTCACCCGCCTGCGCTACTGCACGATCGACGGGGTGATGGACTTCAAGACCAAGGATGGCCCGGGCAAGGCGCCGGACGGCTTCATGCCATGGTTCGACGTGCCGGGGAGGCGCACCCAGGAGGTGACGGTGGTCTGCGGGCACTGGTCGACGCTGGGCCTGGTCATGCGCCCGAACCTGATGGCGCTGGATACGGGTTGCGTCTGGGGTGGCAAGCTGACGGCGGCGCGCCTGGCGCCGGAACCCGCCAAGCGAACCGTGATCCAGGTGGATTGCCCGCAATATTGCGATCCGCTGGCGTGACTCGCTATCCCGCGTTGGCGGGGACGACAGGACGACTAGCCGATGGCAGCGGGCGCGGGTGGGGGTGCGCTGCCGGGCTCGGGCGGTTGGTTCAGGCGTTGGGCTGCCGTGGCGGCGTGCTCGGCGGCACCCTGGCTGAGATGGGCGACGACTTCCCTTGCAGAAGCCGCCAGTTCGCGGCGGTCGCCCGAGGCCTGCACCAGCGCCGGCCCGAGCACCAGCCGCGCCTTGATCCGCGGCGCACGCAAGACCGCCTCCAGCGATTGCAGCAGCGTGGTGTCGCCGATATAGGCGGCGGCCAGCGTCGGCTGGCCGGTGGCAGCATCGAGGTAGTTCAGGCCCAATGGCTGCACCGGCAGCCCGCCTGAGATCGGCGCCTGCATCAGGTTGGCATGGAACGGCAGCACGCTGGTCCCATCCGTCGTCGTCCCTTCCGGAAACACCCCGACCAGGTCCCCCTGCAGCATCACATCCGTAATGTCATGCAACACGCGGTGCGCGTCACGCTTGCGCGCCCGTTCGATAAAGATGGTGCCGGTCTTGTCGCACAGCCACCCGATCAGCGGCCAGTTGCGAATCTCGGATTTGGCGACGAAGCGCACCGGCTGCCAGCTGTGGATGACGTAGATGTCCAGCCACGAGATGTGGTTGGACACCACCATCGCGCCCTGCCGCGCCGCGCCGGTGTGCGCGGCGCCGGTGGCGTCGACCACCTCCACTTCCACCCCGCAGATCCGCAGCAGGCGGCGCGACCAGCGCCGGATATGCCATGCGCGCGAGCGCACGCCCAGCCATGGGAACAGCAAGGCGCAGGTCAGCAACCCGCGCAGCAGGTGCAGGACCAGTGCGGTCTTGCGCAGCCAGATCATGCCTGGGCGTGGTTGCCGTAGACGACTTGCCCGCTGACCAGGGTCATGCGGACCTTGCCTTCCATTTCGTAGCCGAGCCACGGCGAGTTCTTGCCCTGGCTCTTGAGTGAGCGGCGCTCGACCTTCCACACCTGCCTGGGATCGAACACGCACACGTCGGCGGCGCTGCCGACGGCGAGGGTGCCGGCCTTGAGGCCGATCACGCGAGCGGGCTCGGCTGTGATGCGGGCCAGCGCCTGCGCCAGCGGGACCTTGTGCTCGCTGGCCCAGCGCAGGGTCAGCGGCAGCAGCAGTTCCAGGCCGGTTGCGCCCGGCGAGGCCTCGGCGAAGGGCAGCAGCTTTTCGTCATCGTCGACCGGCGTGTGGTCCGAGCACAGCGCGTCGATGGTGCCGTCGGCGAGCGCGGCGACGATGGCGTCGCGGTCGCGCGGGCTGCGCAGCGGCGGCGAGAAGCGCATCTGCGAATTGAAGTAGCCGATATCCATGTCGGTCAGCGAGACGTGGTGGATATTGACGTCGCAGGTCACCTTCAGGCCTTCGCGCTTGGCCTGGCGCACCAGTTCCAGCCCGGCGGCGGACGACAGCCGGCACAGGTGAACGCGCGCGCCGGTGCTGCGCATCAGTTCGAAGATGGTGTGCAGACGCACGGTCTCGGCGATCACCGACACGCCCGACAGGCCCAGGCGCGACGCCACCGCGCCACTGGCGGCGACGCCGCCTCCGAGGAACGGGTCTTCCGGGCGCAGCCACACGGTGAAGCCGAAGGTCTGCGCGTACTGCAGCGCGCGCAGCAGCACCTGGGTGTTGCGCACCGGCGCCTCGGCCTGGCTGAAGCCGACGCAGCCGGCCTCGGTCAGCTGGCCCATCTCGGTCAGGGTCTCGCCCTTCAGGCCCAGCGTCAGCGCGCCCAGCGGGTAGACGTGGGTCTGGTTCAGCGTACGGGCGCGGAACTTCAGCATTTCGACCAGGCCGGGCTCGTCGAGCACCGGGTCGGTGTCGGGCGGGCAGACCAGGCTGGTCACGCCGCCCGCGGTGGCGGCCGCGACCTCGGATTCGAGCGTGGCCTTGTATTCGTAGCCGGGCTCGCGCAGGCGCGCGGACAGGTCGACCAGGCCCGGGCACACGATCAGCCCCTTGGCGTCGATGACCTTGTTGGCGGTGAAGTCTGCCGGGGCGCTGCCGACGCCGACGATCTTGCCGGCGGCGATATAGAGGTCCTGCGCGGCGTCGGTGTTGCTGGCCGGATCGATCAGGCGGCCACCCTGGATGTGAATCTTCATAGCTTGGCTTGTCGTGTCGCTGGGCTGGTTCGGTGTGTTCTGGCTGGCGTGCGGGGTCGGGCTGGCCGGCATCAGTCGTTGTTCCCGGCAACGATGCCCATCACCGCCATGCGCACGGCGATGCCGAAGGTCACCTGGTTCAGGATCACGGACTGAGAGCCATCGGCCACGGCGGAGTCGATCTCGACGCCGCGGTTCATCGGCCCCGGGTGCATCACGATGGCGTCGGGCCTGGCCAGCGCCAGGCGCTCCGGCGTCAGGCCGTAGGCCTTGAAGTATTCCTGCGCCGAGGGCAGCAGCGCGCCGCTCATGCGCTCGTTCTGCAGCCGCAGCATGATGACCACGTCGACGCCCTTGAGGCCCTCTTCCATGTTGTGGAACACGCGCACGCCCATCTGCTCCAGCCCGGACGGCAGCAGCGTGCGCGGGCCGATGGCGCGCACTTCGGGCACGCCCAGCGTGGTCAGCGCATGGATGTCGGAGCGCGCCACGCGCGAGTGCAGGATGTCGCCGACGATGGCCACCGTCAGGTTGGTGAAGTCCTTCTTGAAATGCCGGATGGTGTACATGTCCAGCAGGCCCTGCGTCGGGTGGGCATGGCGGCCGTCGCCGGCGTTGATCACGTGCACGTGCGGCGCGACGTGCTCGGCGATCAGGTAAGGCGCGCCCGAGCTGGCATGGCGCACCACGAACATGTCGGCGGACATCGCCGACAGGTTGTTGATGGTGTCCAGCAGCGACTCGCCCTTGCTGGTCGACGACGCGTTGATGTTCAGGTTCAGCACGTCCGCCGACAGCCGCTTGGCGGCGATCTCGAAGGTGGTGCGGGTGCGGGTGGAGTTCTCGAAGAACAGGTTGAACACGCTCTTGCCGCGCAGCAGCGGCACCTTCTTGACATCGCGGTCGGAGTCGGACAGCGAGACAAACTGGCTGGCGGTGTCGAGGATGTGCGTGATCATGTCACGCGACAACCCCTCGATCGACAGCAGGTGCTTCAGTTCGCCGTTCTTGGTGAGCTGCGGGTTGCGGAACGTCTTGGTCATGGCTGGTCGGGCGCGGGCAAAAAACGGGGAGGTGGTCTGGTCTCGGGGCTGGCTTTCGGGCTTTCCGGCTTTCCGGCGTTCGGGCGCGCCGGGCGCGCCCCTCGGTGCCGGTTCAGCCGGTGGCGGAATCGGTGGGTTCGGTGGCGAAGGTGAATTGCGCGGCGGCGCCTTCGCCCTGGCGCGACAGCACCAGGGTCGTGCCGGGCGGCAGCGCCATCTCGCCGGCGCACAGGTCGGCGGCGATCGGCAGCTGGCGCCCGCCGCGGTCCACCAGCACGCCCAGCGCCACGCGCGCGGGGCGGCCGTAGTCGAACAGCTCGTTGACGGCGGCACGGATGGTGCGGCCGGTGGCCAGCACGTCGTCGATCAGCAGGATGTTGCGCTCGTCCACGGCAAACGGCAGCGTGGTTGGCTGGGCCTGGCTATGCAGGCCCTTCTTGGCATAGTCGTCGCGATGGAAGGCGACGTTGATCACGCCGTGCTCGGGCAACTGCAGGTCCGCCGCCAGGCGCGCGGCGATCCATGCGCCGCCGGAATGGATGCCGGCCACCGACCAGCGCGCGCGCTCGGCCTCGGGGATCAGTGCCTGCGCCTGCTCCAGCAGCTTGCGGTACAGCGACTCGGCGTCGGGAACGGAAATCTGCGTCATAGCGGGAATTGGTCGAAGTACTGTTGCAGGATGATGCGGGCGGCCTCGGCATCGAGTTCGCCGCGGCGGGCGCCGGCCATCGACGCGGCGCGCGAGGTATAGCGCTCGTCCACCCATTCCACCGGCAGGCCGAAGCGGCCGTTGAGCTGGTTGCCGAAGCGCCGCGCCAGCTTCATCGACGGCTGCTCGCCGCCTTCGGGGTTGACCGGCATGCCGACGATCAGCTGCACCGGGTTCCACTCCTGGATTAGCGCGGCCACGGCCTCGAAGCGGCCTTCGACGGTGATATTGGGAAGAATGGTCAGGGCCCGCGCCTCGCGCGTGATGAAGTTGCCCAGCGCAACGCCGATCTTTTTTTCGCCGTAGTCGAATGCCAGGACCGTGCCGTCGCGGGGCAGTTCACGCCCCACGGCATCAGGCATGCCCGGCCTCGCCGGACAGCATGGTGAAGTCGATGCCGAGCAGCCGGATGGCGGCTGCAAAGCGCTCGTCGGGCGGCACGCTGAAGATGATTTCGGGATCGGCCTGGACCGTGAGCCAGCCGTTGCGGCTGAGTTCTTCCTCGAGCTGGCCGGCGCCCCAGCCGGAATAGCCCAGCGTCAGCAGGAAGCGGTGCGGGCCGCTGCCATTGGCCACGGCTTCCAGCACGTCCTTGGAGGTGGTCATCTCCAGTCCGCCGGGCACCGCCAGCGACGAGACATAGACGCCGACCGGGTCGTGCAGCACGAAACCGCGCTCGGTCTGCACCGGGCCGCCGAAGTAGACCGGCTGGTGCGCCACAGGCTGGATCTCGAGCTTGAGGTCGATCTTGTCGAACAGCGTGGCCATGTCGATGTCGATGGGCCGGTTGATCACCAGCCCGAGCGCGCCACGCTCGTTGTGTTCGCAGATGTAGACGACGGAACCCGAAAAGGTCGGATCGGCCATGCCGGGCATGGCAATCAGGAACTGATTGGTCAGATTGATGGGTGCTTCGGGCTTCGCCATGCCTTGCATTTTATCAAATCGCCGGGGGTCTTCCGGAAAAGATTGGCGGACGTTCCAGTGCAGCAAGGGGCGCTCCGCCACGCGCGGTGACCGCGGGCCGGATTACGCCTTGCCGGTCAGCGCGGCCAGTTCCTGGGCCGTCAGCCAGCGCCACTCGCCTTCGGCCAGCGCCGGATCCAGCTGCAGGCTACCGATGGCGCTGCGATGCAGCGCGTCGACGTGGTTGCCCGCGGCCGCGACCATGCGCTTGACCTGATGGTACTTGCCTTGCACCAGCGTCAGCCGCAGGCTGCGTTCGCCGGTGATCTCGCAGGCTTCCGCCGCGATCGGCGCCGGTTCGTCCAGCAGCTGCACGCCGCTGCGCAGCGCCTCGGCCTGGGCCGGCGTGACCGGCTCGGCGGTGGTCACTTCATAGATCTTGGGCACCTTGCGCTTGGGCGAGGTCTGGGCGTGGATGAACTGGCCGTCGTCGGTCAGCAGCAGCAGTCCGGTGGTGTCGTGGTCGAGCCGCCCCACCGCCTGCACCTCGCGCTGGCGCAGCGGCACCGGCAGCAGGTTGTAGACGCTGGGGTGATGGCGCGGGCGCTGCGAGCATTCATAGCCGGCGGGCTTGTTCAGCATCAGGTAGGCCTTGGTGCAGGCCAGCCACTCCTCGCCGTCGACGGTCAGGCGCAGGCCGTCCACGTCGAACTGCGCGCGCGGGTCTTCGCACAGTTCGCCGTTGACCTCGACCAGCCCGGCGGCGATCAGGTCGCCGCAGTACCGGCGCGTGCCAAAGCCCTGGGATTGAAGAATTCGGTCGAGAGTCATGAGCTTCTGTAGAGAATGGGATGGCGGCATGGCGGCCGGCGGCCGGCTCCTGTACCGCTATGTTAGGGTATCGGCGCGATCGATCCGGCGTTGCACGAGGTTCAGCGCCGGCAAACCCGTCAGACAGGCAAGCGAACATGCAGGCAGCAGCCACCCCGGCTACGTCCCGGCCACCGTACCGGATCGGCAAGACCTTTGCGCGCGGACTGGTCTGGTTCCGGCGCGACCTGCGCGCCACCGATCACGCGGCGCTGCATTATGCCTTGCGGCACTGCGCGCAGGTGTGGTGCGTGTTCGTGTTCGACCGCGACATCCTTGAGCCGCTGCTCGCACGCGGGCTGCGGGCCGACCGGCGGGTCGAGTTCATCCGTGAATCACTGGTGGAACTCGCCGGGACACTGGCCGCGGCCGGCGGCGGCCTGATCGTACTGCACGACCGCGCGCGGACCGCCATCCCGGCGCTGGCGCGCGCACTGGAAGTGGAGGCGGTCTTCGCCAACCACGACTACGAGCCCGCTGCCAATGCCCGCGACGAAGCGGTGCGCCAGGCGCTGTCGGAACAGTCCTGCGCGCTCTTTACCTTCAAGGACCAGGCGGTGTTCGAGCGCGACGAGATCCTGAACGGCCAGGGCAAGCCGTTTTCGGTGTTCACGCCGTACAAGAACGCCTGGCTCAGGAGCGTGGAGCCGTTCGACCTGCGCCCTTATCCCGTCGAACCGTACCTGCCGGCGCTGGCGCCGGTGCCCGCCGCGTACCGCCAGCCGGTGCCGACGCTCGCGCAGCTCGGCTTTGGTGCCAGCAACCTTGCCGAGATCGCAATGCCCACCGGCGCATCGGGTGCCCAGGCCTTGTTCGAGGAATTCAGCGGGCGCATGGGCGACTACGGCCGGCGGCGCGACTACCCTTCCCTGCGCGGCCCCAGCTACCTGTCGGTGCACCTGCGCTTCGGCACCATCTCGATCCGCACGCTGGCGCGCACGGCGCACGCCGTCATGCTGCGCGGCGGCGCCGACAGCGCGGGCGCGGCGGTGTGGCTGTCGGAACTGATCTGGCGCGATTTCTACTTCATGATCCTGCATCACCATCCGCGTGTGGCCGCCGGCGCGTCGTTCCAGCCAGCCTATGACGCCATCCGCTGGCAGGACGGCGACACCGGCGAGCGCTATTTCCGCGCCTGGCGCGACGCCGCCACCGGCTATCCGCTGATCGACGCGGCGATGCTGCAGATCCGGCAAAGCGGCTATATGCACAACCGCCTGCGCATGGTCACGGCCAGCTTCCTGGTCAAGGACCTGGGCGTCGACTGGCGCCGCGGCGAGCAGTATTTTGCCGACCAGCTCAATGATTTCGACCTGGCCGCCAACAACGGCGGCTGGCAATGGGCCGCGTCCACCGGCTGCGATGCGCAGCCGTGGTTCCGCATCTTCAATCCGGTGACGCAGTCGCAGAAGTTCGATCCGCAGGGCCGCTTTATCCGCAAATATCTGCCGCAACTGGCGGCGTTACCGGACAAGTACGTGCACGTGCCGTGGACCGCCCCGGAAGCCGTGCTGGCCGAGGCCGGCGTGCGGCTGGGCGACAACTACCCGCGCCCGCTGGTGCAGCACGACGTGGCGCGCCAGCAAACGCTGCGGCGCTATGAAGTGGTGAAGCAGGTGGTGAAGCCGGAGGTGAAGGGCGCCGGCGCGGAGGACTGAACGCGCCGGCCGCCGTGCCGCTCAGGCGGCCAGCATCGCGCTTTCGCGATAGTGGCGCTGCGCGTCTTCGAAGCGCTCGGTTTCCTCGAACAGCCGCGCCAGCGCCAGGTGCGTGCGCACGCGCAGGCGGCGCTGCTGATCGGGGTCGGCATACTTGAGCGCGCGCTCGAAGCTGGACTGCGCCTTGCCCCACAGCTTCTCGCCCAGGCACAGCACCCCCAGCGTGTAGTACAGGTCGGCGTCCGCGGGATGCGCGGCCAGCCATTTCTCGGCCTGCTGGATCTGCGGCAGCGCATGGCCGGGCACGGCGCAATCGGCATAGCGCAGTACCAGGCGGCTGTCCCAGTTGACCTTGAGCGCGTCTTCGATGATGCGGCGGGCCTCGTTCTGGCGACCCAGCGCCGCGAAGTAGCGCGCCGCCGGCTCGGCGATGCGGGTGGCGCGGCGCTCGTCGGCGGACAGCGAGCGCCAGAACTCGGACAGCGCCTCGGCATCGTGGCGGCGCTCTTCCAGCATGGCTTCGACGGCCATCTGCTTGAGCCGCAGCGCCAGCACCGGATGCAGCGCGTTGCGCTTCTCCAGCGAGCGCGCCAGGCGCAGCACCTCGGACCAGTTCTTCAGGTGCTGGTGCGCGCGCAGCGCGATGCGCTGCACATGGATCTGGCGCGCGCCCTGCGACTGCAGCTGGGCGATGGTTTCGAGCGCGCCGTCGGCATCGCGGGCATCGACCAGCAGCTCGGCCATCGACACCAGCCGGGCCTGCTCGCGCTCGGGGTCGGTCACCTGCGCCATCCAGGCGTCGCGCCGCTCGGTTTCCTGCATGCGGTGGGCGGCGCGCGCGCCGATCAGCGCGGCGGTCTGGGCCTGGTCGTCCCACGACTGGGCTTCGCGCGCGGCGCGCTCGGCGCGGGCGAAGCGGCCGGCGAACAGGTTTTCGATCGACTCGCGCAAAGCCGCCTGGGCCTTGCTCATGCGGCTGCGCTCGCGATAGGCGGCGGCGCGGCGCGGCATCTCGGCCAGATGGCGGATGGTGGACATCACCGTCCACACCACGAAGAAGATCAGCAGCAGCAGCGCCAGCGCCAGGTTCAGCGACAGCTCGACGCGGTACGGCGGATAGAACAGCACCACATTGCTGTGGTTGAACTGCGTGAACAGGGCCAGCCCGACGGCGCCGCCGAACAGGACCGCAACCCAGAACAGAAGGCGCATGGGCTTACTCCTTCTTCAGGGCTTGCAGCGCGCCCAGGCTTTCGGCCATGGTCGGCAGCTGCACCGTGACCGCGCCGGCCTGCGCCTGGCGCAGCAGCGTCAGCACACCCTGCACGCGGCGCGACTTGGTATCGAAATAGCGGCCGATCATCGCCTGCGCCGCGGCCAGGTCGTTGCGGAACACGGGCTCGTTGCGCGACAGCAGCGCCAGGCGCGCATTGAGCAGGCGCAGCTTGACGTTCTCGCGCAGGAACCAGCCCTGGTCGCCCGAGAGCAGCAGCGCCTCGGCATCGTCGACCTTGCGGATGCGGATCACCTGCGCCAGTTCTTCGCGCAGGTAGTCCCAGAAGCGGGTGAACCAGCCCGTCCCGTTGCCGTTGGCGGCGGCCGGCGCGCTGGCGCCATTGCCACCGTTGGCGGCGGCGCCCTTACGGGCATCGGCCTCGCTGCGTTCGAGCATGCGCTCGCTCGACAGCAGCGGCAGCGCATCGACCTGGTTGATGGCTTCGTCCAGCTTGATCGCGGCGCCGGTCAGGTCGGTGTCGGGCACCGCCTTCATGCGCGCCACGTCGCGCGCGATGGCCCGGCGCAGCAGGTTGTATTGCGGCTTGTCGGCGCGCGCCAGGCGCGCGTCGGCGCTCTGCAGCGCGGCCAGCGCGACCTGCACGTTGCCGGTCAGCTGCAGCTGCTGGCCGGCGCTGGTCAGCAACTGCTGGATCTCGGCGATTTCCCAGTCGTCGCGATTACGCATCAGGTCCTGGTAGACCTGCTCCAGCGCCACCTGCTTGTCGCGGGTCTCGCCCACCTGGTTCTCCAGCGCGCCGACCTTGGCCTGCAGTTCCTTGACGGTGTCCTGCGCGTTGCGCGTCAGCACGCGCGACTCCTGCACCAGCGCGTCGTTGCTTTGCTGGCGGCGCGCCAGCTCGCCGGTCAGGTGGTCGACACGCTGCTGCAGCCACCAGAAGCCGCCGGCGGTCGCCACCACCAGCACGGCGACCAGCGCCCATAGCGCGGCGGAGCGGCGCGCGGCGGGACGGGCAGCGCCGCCGTCGCCGGCGCCTTGCGGCGGCACCGCCTGCGCGGACTGCGCCGGGTGGACAGAGGCCGCGCCAGGCGGCGGCGTAGCGGAGGAGGACGTGGTTTCTTGCGTCACGCGTTCGACCTTCGTTGACATTGCAGGGACTGCGGCAGGCGCGCTGGCGGCCGGCGGCGTTGCTTCGACCGGCTTGGCGGCCGCGGGGGCGATCGGCGCTGGCAGGCTCGATGGCGCAGGCCCGGCAGGCGCAGGACCGGCATACGCATCGGCCCACTGCAGGCACGCCGCCAGCAGGCCGGCATCGCCTGGCGCGGCACGCTGGATATGGGCGAAGCCCAGCGCCAGCGCCTGTTCGGCGATTCTCGCATGGGGCGCGATGCACTGCACCTGCCGCAGCGAAGCGTCTTCCTGGGGCGACAGATGCTGCCGTGCCAGCACGTCGAGGTTGCGCACCGCCTCGGAACTGGTTAGCAGCCAGGCATGCGGTGCGGCGCCGGGACGCAGGTTGTCGCGCACGGCCTGCCATTGCATCGCAGTCGGTTCGGGCAGCGTGCGCTGGTAGGCCTCGACGGCTTCGACCTGGGCGCCGGCCTCGCGCAGGCGGTCGCCGAGCCAGTCGCGTCCGCCGTTGCCGCGGATGATCAGCACCGGCTTGCCGGCCAGTGCGGCGGGATCGAGCTGCGCCCACAGCGCCTCGGAATCGAAGCGCAACGCCTCGGCATCGGGCACCGTATCGTCATGGCCGGCCCCGTTGGCGTTGGCACCCGCGGGCGCAATCACGCGATACGCCGGTGCGGCGATGCCGCGCTCGGCCAGCGCGGCGACGCTGGCCGGGCCGACCACTGCCACCGCGACCTGAGCCGGCCAGCGCGCCACGGCCGAGCCCTGCACGCCGGCGAGCGCGTCCAGCGCAAAGGCAATGGCATTGGGGCTGACGAACACCACCAGCGCAAACGTGTCCAGCCGCGCCAGCGCCGCGCGCAGCGGCGCGTCGTCAGCGGCCGGGCCGATCGCCAGCAGCGGGAAGCTGAGTACATCCAGACCGGCGCCCTGCAGGGCCTCGGTCAGTTGCCGGGACTGCCCGGCGGGTCGTGTCACAACGACGGTCGGGCGGGGCATCGGGCAGCCTCAGGCAGGAGATGGAGCAGCGGCGTCGCCTGAATCGGCCAGCGCGGCAAGGATCGACTCGGCGCCCTGCGCCAGCAGGTCGCTGGCGCAAGCCTGGCCTAGCGCTTCGGCGGCAGCCGGGTCGGCGGCGGGCCCCGCCGCCGCGGCGCGGATGGCACGGCTACCGTCGGGCAAGGCGACGAAGGCCTCCAGCCGCAACTGGTCACCGTCCCAGCGCGCGTGCGCCGCCAGCGGAACCTGGCAGGAGCCGCCCAGCCGGCGCGACACGGCGCGCTCGGCGGTCACGGCCAGCGCGGTCGGCTGGTGGTTCAGCGGCGCCAGCCACTCGGCCAGTTCCGGGCGGGTGGAAAGGGTCTCGATCCCAAGCGCGCCCTGCCCCGCGGCCGGCAGCGACGCCTCGACCGTGATCAGCGCGCGGATGCGATCGCCCAGCCCGAGCCGCTTCAGGCCCGCGGCGGCCAGGATGATGGCGCCATATTCGCCGCGATCGAGCTTGCCGAGCCGCGTGTCGAGGTTGCCGCGCAGCGGCTTGATCACCAGGTGCGGGTAGCGGCTGCGCAAAGCAGCTTCGCGGCGCAGGCTGGAAGTGCCGACCACGGTGCCGGGCGGCATCTCGTCCAGCGATGCATAAGCCGACGACACCAGCGCGTCGCGCGGATCTTCGCGCTCCATCACCGCCGCCAGGGTGAAGCCCGGGGGCAGCTCCATCGGCACATCCTTGAGCGAATGCACCGCGAGGTCGGCCCGGCCTTCGTCCATCGCGAACTCCAGTTCTTTGACAAACAGACCCTTGCCGCCGACTTTCGACAGCGTACGGTCTAGAATCTGGTCTCCCCGGGTGGTCATGCCAAGAATGGACACGTCGCACGCGGGATAGTATTGTTGCAATGCAGCACGCACATGTTCTGCCTGCCACAGCGCCAGACGGCTCTCTCGGGAGGCAATGACGAGCTTTTGCGGAAGGTTGCGAGACACGACAGCGGTAGCGGAAGACGGGGTGGCGGACGACATGCGTCAATGGTAGCACGCGCCCCAATCGCCCCTCCGCACCATTAGATAAGCTTAGAGAAGCAAGAGGAGATTGCATGACGCAGCATGCTGCGCGGCCCAACGGTCGGAAGACCGGCGCGGCCGCCAAGGATTCGTCCGCCGCGAAAGGTGACGCAACCGGCGCAACCAGCGCTAAACCGCCCCGCTCCGCCCCCCGCGCAGCCAAGCGTTCTACCAAGCCCACGCTTTCGATCGTGTCGAGCAACGGAACCACCATCGCCACCGCCCCCTCCCGCCGCACCGCCCGCACCGCTGACAAGGACGTGCCGCTGCGCGAGGACATCCGCTTCCTGGGCCGCCTGCTGGGCGACTGCCTGCGCGAGCAGGAAGGCGACGCCGCCTTCGAGGTGGTCGAGACCATCCGCCAGACCGCGGTGCGCTTCCGCCGCGAGAACGACCGCGCCGCCGGCGCCGAACTGGACCGGCTGCTCAAGCGCCTGTCGCGCGACCAGACCAACCAGGTGGTGCGCGCCTTCAGCTATTTCTCGCACCTGGCCAATATCGCCGAGGACCAGCACCATAACCGCCGCCGCCGCGTGCATGCGCTGGCCGGCTCGCCGCCGCAGGACGGCAGCCTGCAGCACGCGCTGGAAAAGATCGACGCCGCCGGCGTCACCGGCAAGCAGCTGCGCAAGTTCCTCGACGAGGCGCTGATCGTGCCGGTGCTGACCGCGCACCCGACCGAAGTCCAGCGCAAGAGCATCCTCGACGCCGAGCGCGAGATCGCCCGCCTGCTGGCCGAGCGCGACCTGCCGATGACCGCGCGCGAGCGCGAGCACAACACCGCGCAGCTGCGCGCCAAGGTCACCACGCTGTGGCAGACCCGCATGCTGCGCGACGCGCGCCTGACGGTGGCCGACGAGATCGAGAACGCGCTGTCGTACTACCGCACCACCTTCCTGCGCGGCATCCCGCAGCTGATGAGCGAGCTGGAAGAAGACATCGCCGCAGTGTTCCCGGGGACGCGCAAGCGCAAGGGCGCCGCTGGCGCCTCGGGCACGCAAGCCGCGCCGCTGGCGCCGTTCCTGCAGATGGGTTCCTGGATCGGTGGCGACCGCGACGGCAACCCCAACGTGACCGCCGAGACCCTGGAGCACGCCGCCAGCCAGCAGGCGCAGCTGATCCTGGACTGGTACCTGGAAGAAGTGCACGCGCTCGGCGCCGAGCTGTCGATGTCGATGCTGATGGTCGACGCCAGCCCGGAACTGCTGGCGCTGGCCGAGCGCTCGCCCGACCATTCCGAGCACCGCGCCGACGAGCCCTACCGGCGCGCGCTGATCGGTATCTACGCGCGCCTGGCCGCCACCTGCAAGGCGCTGAGCGGACATGCCGCGACCCGCCGCCCGGTGGCGCCGGCCGAGCCCTATGACAGCGCCGAGGCCTTCGGCGCCGACATCCAGGTCGTGATCGATTCGCTGCGCGCGCACCACGGCCAGGCCCTGGCCAGCCACCGCATCGATGCCCTGGCCCGCGCCATCGCCGTGTTCGGCTTCCACCTGGCCTCGGTCGACATGCGCCAGGTCTCCGACGTGCACGAGGCGGTCATCGCCGAACTGTTCGCCGCGGCCGGCATCGCCCCCGACTACGCCGCGCTGCCCGAGGCGCGCAAGCTGGAACTGCTGCTGGCCGAACTGCGCCAGCCGCGCCTGCTGACGCTGCCGTGGCACGAGTACTCGGAGCAGACCCGCAAGGAACTGGCGATCTTCGCCGCCGCGCGCGAGCTGCGTGCGCGCTATGGCAAGCGCGTCGCGCGCAATTACATCATCTCGCACACCGAAACGCTGTCGGATCTGGTCGAGGTGATGCTGCTGCAGAAGGAATCCGGCATGCTGCAGGGCACGCTCGGCAGCAAGACCGACCCGGCGCGCATGGAGCTGATGGTGATCCCGCTGTTCGAGACCATCGAGGACTTGCGCAACGCCGCCGGCATCATGCAGTCGCTGCTGGACCTGCCGGGCTTCGATGCGGTGCTCGCCCACCATGGCGTCGAGCAGGAGGTGATGCTCGGCTACTCGGATTCGAACAAGGACGGCGGCTTCCTGACTTCCACCTGGGAGCTGTACAAGGCGGAGCTGGAACTGGTGCAACTGTTCGAGCAGCGCAACGTCAAGCTGCGCCTGTTCCACGGTCGCGGCGGCACCGTCGGCCGCGGCGGCGGCCCGACCTACCAGGCCATCCTGTCGCAGCCGCCGGGCACGGTCAACGGCCAGATCCGCCTGACCGAGCAGGGCGAGATCATCAACAGCAAGTTCGCCAATGCCGAGATCGGCCGGCGCAACCTGGAAACGGTGGTCGCCGCGACGCTGGAAGCTTCGCTGCTGCCACAGCAGAACGCGCCGAAGGACCTGGATACCTTCGAGGCCGTGATGCAGCAGCTGTCGGACCGCGCCTTCACGGCCTATCGCGACCTGGTCTACGAAACCCCCGGCTTCAAGGACTACTTCTTCGCCACCACGCCGATCACCGAGATCGCCGACCTGAACCTGGGTTCGCGCCCGGCCTCGCGCAAGCTGATGGACAAGAAGAACCGCCGCATCGAAGACCTGCGCGCGATCCCGTGGGGCTTCTCGTGGGGCCAGTGCCGCCTGCTGCTGCCGGGCTGGTACGGCTTCGGCAGCGCGGTGCGCTCGCTGCTCGACAGCGCGCCGGACGACAAGGCGCGCAAGCAGGCCGTCACCACGCTGCGGCGCATGGTCAAGACCTGGCCGTTCTTCTCGACGCTGCTGTCCAACATGGACATGGTGCTGGCCAAGACCGACCTGGCCGTAGCCTCGCGCTACGCCCAGCTGTGCGACGACGCCGCGCTGCGCCGCAATGTGTTCAACCGCATCAGCAAGGAATGGCACCTGACCTGCGACATGCTGGCGCTGATCACCGGCCACCAGGAGCGGCTGGCGGACAACCCGCTGCTGGCGCGCTCGATCAAGAACCGCTTTGCGTATCTGGATCCGCTCAACCACTTGCAGGTGGAACTGCTCAAGCGCTACCGGGCCGGCAAGGATGGGGATGATATCCGCGTACGGCGCGGGATCCACCTGACTATCAATGGGGTGGCGGCGGGGTTGCGCAATACGGGTTGACAGCCCAACCCAAGCCTCGGCCAAAGAGAGCGGTTCTGGTGCTCCAAAGCCGCCCGACCTGGCCCAGGCAAGGTGTCCTCCCTCTCCCGCGCGCGGGAGAGGGGAGCCCCCACCCGGCAAGCTTCAACCGACTCACCCCACAAACGCCCCCGGCACCGGATCTTCACCCAGCGCGTGCAGCAGCACCGCCCAGTGCATCGCCTCGTCGCCGAGGATGCTGCCGGCCGCGCGCGTCAGCTCGCGGTTGTAAAAGTTCGGCAGCACGCCCAAGTAAGCCGACGTGGCGCCCTTCTCCAGCCCCGCGGCAAAGCGCAGCACGTCGGCCTGCGTCTTCAGCTTTTCGGTCGGAAACTCATACGCCGACGCCTTCTTTGCCGTCACCGGCGTGCCGCCGAGCTTCGACACCGTCCCGGCCAGCACCTGCGCATGGGCCTTGTGGTGGTCCTGGAACTTGACCGCGGTGGCCAGCACCGGCTTCTGCAGCAGCCCGCTTTCGGCGCCGACCTGGTAAGCCGCGATCGCCTGGTATTCCAGCCCCAGCGCGGTATTGAGGATATTGATGTCGTCCTTGGTGCTGCCCGATTGCGTCTGCGCCCACGCCGGCATCGATTCGCCGAGCGTGATGACGGCCAGCGAGCCCAGCGCGAACAGGCCGGGCGCCTTGAGCAGCCCGCGCCGGCGCGCGTCCGGCGGCGTGATGAGGGTTCCGGGCTCGCGTGCGGGCTTTTGTGACATGCGGTCCATGGTGTGCTCCTGTGAGGGATGACAA
This sequence comes from Cupriavidus sp. 207A1, assembly GCF_057798955.1. Classification (NCBI taxonomy): domain Bacteria; kingdom Pseudomonadati; phylum Pseudomonadota; class Betaproteobacteria; order Burkholderiales; family Burkholderiaceae; genus Cupriavidus; species Cupriavidus sp. 207A1. The sequence continues at coordinate 144,384 of NZ_JBYOJO010000006.1, forward strand.
CGTGGCGCCCCCGGGACGGGGTGCCTGGCTTGCGCCTGTCAGCATCTACGCAGCTGCCGGGCGTTTGGATGCGCGTTTGGATGCAGCGCTACCTATAATCCGGCAAAGCTTGCTTGCAAGGAGCCGTCCCGGTGCCGCCCTCCCCGCAGCCGTCCTATGCCACGCCCGCCAGCCCCGACCGGCTGGAAGGACTGCTGCAGGCCGTGGCCGTGGGTGAGCGCCAGGCACTGCGCGCACTCTACGACCTCACCGCAACGAAACTGTTTGGCCTTGCGCTGCGTATTACCGGCAGGCGCGATTGGGCGGAGGATGTCGTGCAGGAAAGCTTTGTCAGCATCTGGCACCACGCCGGCGACTACCGGCCGCAGCTGGCCGCGCCGATGACGTGGATGACCGCGATCGTGCGCAACCGCGCGCTCGACTGCCTGCGCCGGGCGGCGGCCGCGCGCGTGCCGCAGACCGCCGAGCTGGAGCAGGACCTGGCCGAATGGCTGGCCGACGACTCGGCCGGGCCCGCCGAACTTGCCGAGGCCAGCCAGCAGGCGCGCGCGCTCAACCGCTGCCTGCAGCGGCTGGAGCAGCCCCAGCGCCAGGCCATCATACTGGCGTACCTGCAGGACCTGAGCCACGCCGAGCTGGCCGAGCGCCTGCGCGCGCCGCTGGGCACGGTCAAGTCCTGGATCCGGCGCGGGCTGGAGCGGCTGCGCAGCTGCATGGAGGGCGCGGCATGAAGCTGGCCAGCCATCCCGACCTGCTCGACCGGATCGCAGCCCAGTACGCGCTGGGCGTGCTGCGCGGCGGCGCGCGCCGGCGCCTGGAGCGGCTGGCGCATGAAGAACCGGCGGTGCGCACGGCGATCCACCGCTGGCAGGCGCGCCTTGCCGGCGTGGCCGAATTGCAGGCGGCGGCCGAGCCGGTAGACAAGGTCTGGTGCGGGATCGAGGAAAGGCTTGGCTGGAAGGCGGCCGAGGAGCGCAGTTCGCTCGCCGCACCCCGCGCCGCTGGCCCCGGCGCCGGCGGCTGGTGGCAGCGCCTGTGGACGGCGCCGGTGTTCTGGCGCGGCGCCGCGGCGGCGATGGCGGTGGTGGCGGTGCTGGCCATCGGCATCGGCATGCACTTGGCGCAGCAGCGCGAGGCGGTGCCCGCCGACGTCATCGCCGTGCTCAACGACGACCGCGCGCAGCCGGCCATGCTGGTGTCATGGGATGCAGGCAGCGGCGACCTTGTGGTGCGCCGGCTGAATCACCTGAAGCTGAACGATCAGCAGGTACTGCAGTTGTGGGCGCTGCCGGCAGGCGGAAAGCCACAGTCCCTGGGACTGATCGGCCGTGTGCCGCAAGCGCGGCTGGCGCTGGCGCAGCGGCCAACGGCGGTGCCCGCGCTGGCCGCCAGCATCGAACCGGCCGGCGGCTCGCCCCGTGCCGACGGGCCCAGCGGCCCGGTGGTGTTCAAGGGACCCGTGATCCACAGCCGGCCCTGAGCAGCGAGCCGCCGTCGCGGGCCGCACCGCCAGCGTGCCGCCGGGCGATATAATCGCCGTTTCCCAATTTTTCGCGCCCGCCGCCGTCCGCACGCCGGCCGCCTGCCGCGCGAGCCACTGCAGCCGACGTCCATGTCCACCTCCCAACTTGCCAAGAAAGGCGAAGCCTGGTCCGCCCGCTTCTCCGAACCGATGTCCGACCTGGTGAAGCGCTACACCGCCTCGGTGTTCTTCGACAAGCGCCTGGCCCTGTTCGACATCCAGGGCTCGCTGGCCCACGCGGCCATGCTGGCACAGCAGGGCATCATCGCCGAGGCCGACCGCGCCGAGATCGAACGCGGCATGGCGCAGATCCGTGGCGAGATCGAGGCCGGCAGCTTTGAATGGAAGCTGGACCTGGAAGACGTCCACCTGAACATCGAGGCGCGCCTGACCGCGCTGGTGGGCGATGCCGGCAAGCGCCTGCACACCGGCCGCTCGCGCAACGACCAGGTCGCCACCGACATCCGCCTGTGGCTGCGCAGCGAGATCGACAATATCATCGCGCTGCTGGGCGCGCTGCGCACCTCGCTGCTCGACCTGGCCGAGCAGCACGCCGACACCATCCTGCCTGGCTTCACCCACCTGCAGGTGGCGCAGCCGGTCACCTTCGGCCATCACCTGCTGGCGTACAACGAGATGTTCACGCGCGATGCCGAGCGCATGGCCGACTGCCGCAAGCGCGTCAACCGCCTGCCGCTGGGTGCCGCCGCGCTGGCCGGCACCAGCTACCCGATCGACCGCGAGTTCGTCGCGCAGCAACTGGGCTTCGACGGCGTCTGCCGCAATTCGCTGGATGCCGTGTCGGACCGCGACTTCGCCATTGAATTCTGCGCCGCCGCCGCGCTGGTGATGACCCACGTGTCGCGCTTCTCGGAAGAGCTGGTGCTGTGGATGAGCCCGCGCGTGGGCTTTATCGACATCGCCGACCGCTTCTGCACCGGCAGCTCGATCATGCCGCAGAAGAAGAACCCCGACGTGCCCGAGCTGGCGCGCGGCAAGACCGGCCGTGTCAACGGCCACCTGATCGGCCTGCTGACGCTTATGAAGGGCCAGCCGCTGGCGTACAACAAGGACAACCAGGAAGACAAGGAGCCGCTGTTCGACACCGTCGATACCGTGGTCGACACGCTGCGCATCTTCGCCGACATGGTGCCGGGCGTCAGCGTCAAGCCCGAAGCGATGCGCGCCGCAGCGCTGCAGGGCTATGCCACCGCCACCGACCTGGCCGACTACCTGGTGAAGAAGGGCCTGCCCTTCCGCGATGCGCATGAGGCCGTGGCCCACGCCGTGCGCGCCTGCGACGGCCGCCAGTGCGACCTGGCCGACCTGAGCGTGGCCGAGCTGCGCGAGGTTTCCGGCCTGGGCGACCAGGCCGCGCTGATCGGCGACGACGTGCACGCGGTGCTGACGCTGGAAGGCTCGGTCGCGGCGCGCAACCATGTCGGCGGCACCGCCCCGGACCAGGTGCGCGCGGCCATCGCCGCGGCACGCGCGGCGCTGTAAGAGCCAGGCAGCGCCCTGTAAGTTTCGCGTAAGTTCTCAGCAAGAAATAGCCACCGTGGCGCGAGCCCGGTGGCTTTTTTCATTGTTGCTGCGCGCTTTGGCGCAATCTCGCCCGCGCCCGTAGGTAGTAGCCCCTAGCGCCGCCACTTTTTGTTACAGATAAACTAATCGCCGCAAAAACCGGGGAGACAACCCATGTATTACTTGCTTGGTCTGTCACGACAGATCGACAGGTTGAATCAGCACACTGGCAGGCTTGCAAACATCATGATCCTGCTGTCGTGCCTGATCAGCGCCGGCAACGCCCTCCTGCGCTATGGCTTCAACTTGAGCGACAACTGGCCACTCGAACTGCAGTGGTACATGTTTGCCATTGCCGTGATGTTCGGCGCCTCCTACACCTTCCAGCGCAATGAACACGTGCGCGTGGACCTGATCTACGGCAACGTCTCGGAACGCGCGCAGCACTGGATCGACATCTTCGGCATCCTTGTGTTCCTGCTGCCCTCGTGCGTGCTGTTCACCTGGCTGTCGTGGGAATCGTTGTTTCTGCCCTCGTGGCGCATCCTCGAGCAATCGGGCAACTCCGGCGGCCTGCCGCGCTACCCGATCAAGCTGGTGGTGCCCGTCGGCTTCGCCCTGCTGACCCTGCAAGGCGTGTCCGAGCTGATCAAGCGCTTCGCCGCCCTCAAGGGCCTGGTGCGCATCGAATCCAAGTACGAGAGGCCGGTTCAATGATCCCGTTGGAATATATGCCGCCGATGATGTTCGGCGGCCTGGTGCTGTTCATGCTGATCGGCTTCCCGGTCGCATTCTCGCTGTCAGCTGTGGGGCTGGCCTTCGGCTTCCTGGCCATCGAATGGGGCTATTTCCCGCTCAGCTTCCTGCAGGCCATCCCGAGCCGCATCTTCGGCAGCGTGCTGGGCAACGAGCTGCTGCTGGCGATCCCGTTCTTCACTTTCATGGGCGCGATCCTGGAGAAGTGCGGGCTGGCCGAGGACATGCTGGACTCCATGGGCCAGCTGTTCGGCCCGGTGCGCGGCGGCCTGGGCTACTCCGTGATCCTGGTGGGCTTCATCCTGGGCGCCATCACCGGCACGGTGGCCGCGCAGGTGATCGCCATGGCGATGATCTCGCTGCCGGTGATGATGCGCTACCGCTACAACATGAAGTACGCCACCGGCGTGCTGGCGGCATCGGGCACCATCACGCAGCTGGTGCCGCCCTCGCTGGTGCTGGTCGTGCTGGCCGACCAGCTCAAGACGCCGATGGGCAGCGCCGACGTGGGCAGCATGTACCTGGGCGCCTGGGGGCCGTCGGTCATCCAGATCGCGCTGTTCGCGCTCTACACCTTTTTCCTGACGCGCTTCAAGCCTGACTGGCTGCCGCCGGTCCCGCCCGAAGCCCGCACCCTGCGCGGCTGGGCGCTGTGGCGCAAATGCCTGCGCGGCATCGTCCCGTGCGCGGTGCTGATCTTCCTGGTGCTGGGCACCATCATGCTGGGCATTGCCACGCCGACGGAATCCGGTGCCATGGGCGCGGTTGGCGCGCTGGTGCTGGCCGTGATCCGCGACAAGGCCTTTACCCGCATCGACCGGCAGGTCTACCGCGTCGGCATCGCCGCCACGCTGGTGGCCGCCGCGGTGGGCGTCTTCGCCTTCGGCTCGCACGCCTTCCGCATCCCGCTGGCGGTGATGTACCTGGTGATCGTCTGGCTGCTGCTGCGCGCCGGCCAGATGACGGACCTGCGCCTGCTTATCGTCGACGCCTACCAGTCCACCGCGCGCATCACCGCGATGGTGGTATTCATCCTGATCGGCTCCACCTGCTTCTCGGTGGTGTTCCAGGGCGTGGACGGCGGCGCGTGGGTCGAGCATTTGTTCACCTCGCTGCCGGGCGGCTGGATCGGGTTCCTGATCGTGGTGAACCTGTTCATCTTCTTCCTGGCCTTCTTCCTGGACTTCTTCGAGATCGCCTTCATCGTGGTGCCGATGCTGGCGCCGGTGGCGGTCAAGGTGCTGGCACCGGTGGTCGCCGACTCCATGGGCGGCAACCCGGAAGCCGCGGCAACGGCAGCGCTGGTGTGGTTTGGCGTGATGCTGTGCGTGAACATGCAGACCTCCTTCATGCACCCGCCCTTCGGCTTCGCGCTGTTCTACCTGCGCGGCATCGCCCCGAAGGAAGTGAGGAGTTCGGACATCTACTGGGGCGCCCTGCCCTGGGTCGGCCTGCAAATGGCCATGGTGCTGCTGGTGATGTTCTGGCCCGGCATGGTGACCGGCCTGCTCGACAAGGGCTCGCTCAAGCATAGCAACGCGGCGGAAGTCAGTATCCCGCTGGGCGAACCCGAGAAGCCGGCATCGGCGCCGGCCTCGCCGGGTTCACTGGAGCTGCCGGGTGCCGCGCCGGCGCCGGAACCGGCCGTGCCGCAGTTCGAGTTCGAGAAGAAATAGGTCGCGGCCTGATCGCCGCCCGCAGGCCCCGCAGCGATGCGGGGCCTTTTTATTGCGGCATGGCAGTGCCGGCGCCGCCCGGCGCCAGGCATTGCGCGAGGAAGTCGACAGTGGCCCGCACCGCAGGCAACTGCCCGCGCCGCGCCGGCAGCAGCAGCGTGGTGGTCACGCTGCCGGCCGTCCACTGCGGCAGCACGCGCGCCAGTTGCCCGGCCGCCAGCGCCGCGCGGCACAGCTCGTGCGGCAGCGGCACGATGCCAAGCCCCGCCACGGCGGCGCCGAGCAGCACGGTGGATTCATTCACGGTCATGCGCGGCACCGGGGTGGCTTCTGCACGCGCGCCCTGGGGCCCCCACAGCCGCCATGTGCCGGCGGTGGCACCGGTCAGCAGACCGTCGTGGCCAGACAGCGCGGCGGGCGTTTCCGGCATGCCGCGCCCCGCCAGGTAGTCGGGCGACGCCACCAGCACGATGTCGTCGACGGCAAGCTGGCGTTGCACCAGGCCGGAGTCCGGCAGCGGCGCGAAATGGCTGCGCACCGCGATATCGAAGCCCTCCTGCACCAGGTCGACCATGCGGTCGGACACCTCCAGCTGCACGTGCAGGCGCGGATAGGCGCGCGCCAGCGCCGGCAGGTGCGGCGCCAGGTAGCGCTGCGCGGTGGGCACCGCGGCGGTGATCCGCACCGTACCGCTGGGCTCGGCCACGCGCCGCTGCACCGCCTCTTGCGCGGCCTCGGCTTCGATCAGCGCGGCATGCGCGTGATCGTAGAAGTCGCGGCCGGCATCGGTCAGCGTAAAGCTGCGCGAACTGCGGTAGAGCAGCCGCGCCTGCAGGGCCTGCTCCAGCTCGGCCACGCGCTTGCTGACCGTGGACTTGGGCACTCCCAGCGCCCGCCCCGCGGCGGCAAAGCCGCCATGGGCGACGGCGACGACGAAGAAGCGCAGGTCGTTGAGATTGATCACGGCAAGCAAAGTCTATGTGCGTGGACGATAGGTCGGATTTTTGCCTACTACTCACGCAAAGTCCATGGATCTACAGTCCCCCTGTGCCCGATCGGCGGGCCCTAACCGAATCCAGGAGAACTACCCATGACTACCCCCACCCTCTTCTACGGCGTTCCCTCCGGCTGCTCTTTCGGCTCGATCGTGGCGCTGGAATGGCTTGGCCAGCCCTATCGCCTGAGCCGCATCGAAATGCCCGAAGTCGTGACCAGCGATGCCTACCGCCAGATCAACCCGGTCGGCGAAACGCCGACGCTGATGGACGCGCAAGGCAATTTCCTCAGCGAAAGCATGGCGATCCTCAACCACATCGGCGCGCGCGGCATCGAGCGCAAGCTTGGCTTTGCCCAGGGCACGCGCGATTTCGACCGGCTCAACCAGCAATTGGCCTACCTCAACACCAGCTACTTCGGCGCCTTTGCCCCGCTGTGGCATGCATTGGAGGGCGTGGACGAGACCGACCGGCCTGCACTGGTGCGCTATGGCACGGAGCAGGTCCGCCACGTGCACCAGGAACTCGAAGCCATGCTGGGCGAGCGGCCCTGGCTGCTGGGCGAGCACCGCACCGTGGCCGACGCCTACTTCAGCGGCATCGCGCGCTGGTCGAAGTACCACAAGGTGCTGAACGTCGAGGACTTCCCGAACCTGCAGCGTCTTTACAACCAGCTCGAAGCCGATCCGGCGGTGCGCTTTGCCCATGCCATCGAGCGGCAGGCGCCGGCGCAAAGCGCGGGGGCTTTCCAGGGCCACGTGACGCTGGAGGAAGTGCTGGCGCAGCGCTGACGCGACAGGCATCGGCGTCGCGACGAGGCACCCGCGCAATTGCGAATCGGCTCATCGACCAGCGGGCCGGCACGGCCCAGACTGGTTCCTGCGTTCAGCCCATACCCAGGAGAACACCATGCCGAGCACCAAATGCGCGGGGCACTTCGCCGCGACCCCGTTTTACTGCCTGCCATCGATACGTGACCGCCGTAATGATAACAATGCTATCATCGCACCATCCAACGGTGAGGAGTTCACGATGGCAACCCTACTGGTTCGTGGCGTCGATGAAGCGCTGGTCCAGCGCCTGCGCGAGCAGGCCGTCGCCAATGGCCGCAGCGCCGAGGCAGAACACCGCGCCATCCTGGCGCAGGCGCTGGGCGGCACGGCCCGGCGCACTTTTGCCGAGGTGCTTGCCGGCATGCCGGACGTCGGCCAGGACGCCGACTTCGAGCGCATCCAGGATACGGGCGAGGCGCCGCGTGTATTTGATTGATACCAACGTCATCAGCGAGACCCGCAAGCGAGAGCGCGCCAATCCCGGCGTCCGCGCCTTCTTCCGGCAGGCGGCGCGCGACGGGGCCGCGCTCTACCTGTCGGCGCTGACCGTGGGCGAACTCCAGCGCGGCGTGGCACTGATCCGCCATCGCGGCGACGCGGTGCAGGCGGCGCTGCTGGAGCGCTGGCTGGCCCATGTGCTCGAGGACTTCGGACGGCAGGTGCTGCCGGTCGATGCCGAGGTCGCGCAGGTCTGGGGCCAGTTGCGCGCGGCGCGGCCCGAGCACGCGCTGGACAAGTTCATCGCCGCCACCGCGCTGATCCACCGCCTCACCATCGTCACGCGCAATGTCGCGGACTTCCGCGGCACCGGCACGATGGTGATGAATCCGTTCAGCCAGGACAAATAGAAAGGGCCCCGCCTTGGCGGGGCCCTTGCTGCATCCACGGAAGATGCCGGCTGGCGCTCAGGCGCCCTGCTTCACGCAGTCGACGAAGTACGCCTTCTTGCCGTCGACCTCGTCCTCCACCAGGCCGTGGATGTCGGTCTCGAAGCCCGGGAACAGCTTGTTGAACTCGCGCGCAAACTTCAGGTACTGCACGATGGTGCGGTTGAAGCGTTCGCCCGGGATCAGCAGCGGAATGCCCGGCGGATACGGCGTCAGCAGGATCGCGGTGACACGGCCTTCCAGGTCGTCGACCGGCACGCGCTCGATCTCGCGGTGGGCCATCATGGCCCACGCGTCCGACGGCTTCATCGCAGGCTCCATGTCCGACAGGTACATCTCGGTGGTCACGCGCGCCACGTCGTTGGCCTTGTACACGCTGTGGATCGCATCGCACAGGTCACGCAGGCCCATGCGCTCGTACTGCGGATACTTGCCGACGAATTCCGGCAGCACGCGCCACAGCGGCTGGTTCTGGTCGTAGTCGTCCTTGAACTGCTGCAGCTCGGTCACCAGCGAGTTCCAGCGGCCCTTGGTGATGCCGATGGTGAACATGATGAAGAACGAGTACAGCCCGGTCTTCTCGATGATGATGCCGTGCTCGGCCAGGTACTTGGTGACGATCGCCGCCGGGATGCCGCGCTCGCTGAACTCGCCGTCGACGTCCAGGCCCGGGGTGATGATGGTGGCCTTGATCGGGTCGAGCAGGTTGAAGCCGTCGGCGAGGTCGCCGAAGCCGTGCCAGCGCTCGTTGGCCTTCAGCATCCATTCCTCACGGTCGCCGATGCCGTCTTCGATCAGCGCGTCCGGGCCCCACACCTTGAACCACCAGTCGCCGTTGTTGCCGGCATCGTAGTCGCCCTCGACCTTGCGCATGGCGCGGCGGAAGTCCATCGCTTCCTGGATGCTCTCTTCCACCAGCGCTGTGCCGCCCGGCGCTTCCATCATCGCCGCGGCCACGTCGCACGAGGCGATGATCGAGTACTGCGGGCTGGTCGAGGTGTGCATCAGGTACGCTTCATTGAAGCGGTAGCGATCCAGCTTGCGGGTCTCGGAGTCCTGCACCAGGATCTGCGAGGCCTGCGACAGGCCGGCCAGCAGCTTGTGCGTCGACTGCGTGGCGAACACCAGCGCATCCTTGCTGCGCGGGCGGTCCTTGCCGATCGCGTGCATGTTGCGATAGAAGTCGTGGAAGGCCGCGTGCGGCAGCCAGGCCTCGTCGAAGTGCAGCGTGTCGATTTCGGCCGCCAGCATTTCCTTGATCTGCTCGGCGTTGTACAGCACGCCGTCGTAGGTGCCCTGGGTGATGGTCAGGATGCGCGGCTTCTGGTTCTTCGCCTTGCTGGCGAACGGGTGGCTGGCGATCTTCTTCTTGATCGTCTGCGGATCGAACTCGCTCTTCGGGATCGGGCCGATGATGCCGTAGTGGTTGCGCGTCGGCATCAGGAACACCGGGATCGCGCCGGTCATCATGATCGCGTGCAGGATCGACTTGTGGCAGTTGCGGTCCACCACCACGATGTCGCCCGGCGCCACGTTGGCATGCCACACCATCTTGTTCGAGGTGGAGGTGCCGTTGGTGACGAAATACATGTGGTCGGAGTTGAAGATGCGCGCGGCATTGCGCTCCGACGCGGCCACCGGGCCGGTGTGGTCCAGCAGCTGGCCCAGTTCGTCGACGGCGTTGCAGACGTCGGCGCGCAGCATGTTTTCGCCGAAGAACTGGTGGAACACCTGGCCCACCGGGCTCTTCAGGAAGGCCACGCCGCCCGAGTGCCCCGGGCAGTGCCACGAATACGAGCTGTCCTGCGCGTAGTCGATCAGCGCCTTGAAGAACGGCGGCGCCAGCGTGTCCAGGTAGACCTTGGCTTCGCGGATGATGTGGCGCGCCACGAACTCGGGCGTGTCCTCGAACATGTGGATGAAGCCGTGCAGCTCGCGCAGGATATCGTTGGGGATATGGCGCGAGGTGCGGGTCTCGCCGTACAGGAAGATCGGCAGGTCGGAATTGCGGCGGCGCACCTCGGCGACGAAGGCGCGCAGCTTCTCGATCGCGGCGGCCTCGAGTTCCTCGCTGTCGCTGGCGAACTCGTCGTCGTCGATCGACACGATGAAGGTCGATGCCCGGCTGGCCTGCTGGGCGAACGAGGTCAGGTCGCCGTAGCTGGTCAGCCCCATGACTTCCATGCCCTCTTTCTCGATCGCCTCGGCCAGCGCGCGGATGCCGGAGCCGGAGATGTTCTCGGAGCGGAAGTCTTCGTCAATGATGATGACGGGGAAGCGGAATTTCATCGGGCATCCTTGATGGAAAGCGGGACATAAAGGACTTGAGCCACATGGCCGGCAGGGGTTCCCCGCGACGGCGACATGTGGCTCTCACGTCAGATTTGGCGGCCCTGGCGGGCCCGCCGTGCCGGCAGACGCCGGATTGTAATGCGCTCAGGTCTTCGGCAGTGTGACACCGTGCTGGCCCTGGTACTTGCCGCCCCGGTCGGCGTACGAGGTCTCGCAGATCTCGTCGCTCTCGAAGAACAGTACCTGGGCGCAGCCCTCGCCGGCGTAGATCTTGGCCGGCAGCGGCGTGGTGTTCGAAAACTCCAGCGTCACATAGCCTTCCCATTCCGGCTCGAACGGCGTCACGTTGACGATGATGCCGCAGCGGGCGTAGGTGCTCTTGCCCAGGCAGATGGTCAGCACGCTGCGCGGGATGCGGAAATATTCCATCGTGCGCGCCAGCGCGAACGAATTGGGCGGGATGATGCAGACCTCGCCCTTGAAGTCCACGAACGACTTCTCGTCGAAGTTCTTCGGGTCGACGATGGTGCTGTTGATATTGGTGAAGATCTTGAATTCGTCGGCGCAGCGGATGTCGTAGCCGTAGCTCGAGGTGCCGTACGACACGATCTTGCGGCCGTCGGCCTCCCGGACCTGGCCTGGCTCGAACGGCTCGATCATGCCGTGCTGCTCCGCCATGCGGCGGATCCATTTGTCGGATTTGATGCTCATAGGGTTGGGAGGATAGACGGCTCGGAGTGCGCCGCATTGTACAACCATTCGGCGCGCGCCCCCCAAAGCCTCGAAGCGGCCATGCAAGTGGCCGCTACGCCACTACATCCTCGGGTTGGCGGTGGCGGAAGCGCTCGCGCCCGGTATAGAGCAGGAAGTGCTTGCCGGTGCAGCGCGCGAACAGCGTCAGGTTGACGCGCCGGGCCATCTGGTAGCCCATCTGCGTCACGCCCGAGCGCGACAGCAGGAACGGGATGCCCATCTGCGCGCCCTTGATCACCATTTCGGAAGTGAGGCGCCCGGTGGTGTAGAAGATCTTGTCGCCGCCAGTCATGCCTTCGAGCCACATGCGCCCGGCAATCGCGTCGACGGCATTGTGGCGGCCGACGTCCTCGACGAACATCAGCAGCTCGGTGCCCTGGAACAGCGCGCAGCCATGCACCGAGCCGGCCTGCTTGTACACCGACTGCTGCAGCCGGATGGTGTCGATGATGCCGTACAGAGTGTCCTGGTCGAGCGTCGGGCCCAGCGGCAGGCGGATGCTGTCGACCTCGTCCAGCAGCGAGCCGAACACGGTGCCCTGGCCGCAGCCCGTGGTCACCACGCGGCGCGCGGTGCGCTCCTCGATGCGGTCGACGCCGGTGCGGGTGGTCACCGCGGCGGATTCGGTTTCCCAGTCGACCTGCACCGCGGCAATATCCTCGATCGATTCCACCAGGCGCTGGTTGCGCAGGTAGCCCAGCACCAGGTGCTCGGGCGCGCCGCCCAGCGTCATCAGCGTGACCAGCTCGCGCTTGTCGAGATAGACCGTCAGCGGCCGCTCGCCCGGCAGGTAGGCCGCGCGCACGCGCCCTTGCTCGTCGACGACTTCAACCTCTTCGATCAGGGGAACGGCTGCCTGGGTAAGCTCGGGACGCAAGGTCATGACGAGGGACTCGGGGCTGCGGGTGAAGCCCCGAGCGGCATGCAGGGGGCAGAAGTTATGGCGCCTTTGCGGACGATTGTACCGCGCCTGCCGCGGGGGCACCGGCGGTGCTGGCGATGGCCGGGGCCGGCGCCACGAACGGTCCCGGATCGGCGCAGGCGGTGGTCTGCACCGGCTCGCGCGCCTGCTGCCCGTGCGCCTTGCGGTCGGCCAGGTAATGCGCGGCGATCTTGTCCTGGGCACGGCACAGCTGGTACGCCGCGACCTTGTCGGACCAGGCGGCGCGCGCCCGGGTCTCGGCGGTCTTGGCCTGCTGGGCTTCGGTCGGCGCGGGCAGCTTGGCCAGCGCGCCCGGGGCGAAGGCCGTGCATGCGGCACCGGCAACGGCAATCAGCGTCAGGATGCGTGTCATGGTTCTGGATTCCTGCTGTGTCGTGGGGACCCGCTCGCCAGGCCTGCGTCAGGCTTCGCCGGGACTCTGCCGGGCCGGCCGGGCCGCGGCGGCGTCCGGGCTGGCCGAACGCTGGGCCGGGATCTTGCCGGACTTGATGTCGTCGTACCAGAGCTCGTGGTGCTCCTTGGCCCAGGCCTCATCGACCCAGCCATCGCGCATGGCACGGTACGCGCCTTCCATGCCGATGGTGCCCATATAGATATGGCCGCACGCCATGGCAGTCATCAGCACCGCCGAGATGCCGTGGATCACGTTGGCGATCTGCATGGTGGCGCGGTAGTAATCCATGCCGGGCACGATCATGTCGAGCACCCAGCCCGAGGCCGACAGCACCAGGCCGAACACGAACACGCCCACCCAGAACCACATCTTCTCGCCGGCGTTGAAGCGCCCGCTCGGCACGTGCTTGCCCGAGGCCAGCCCGCCGAGGCTGGTGACCCAGCGGACGTCGTCGCGGCTGGGCAGGTTGTCGCGCAGGAACACCACGAAGGCGACGATCACTGACAGCGTGAAGATCGGCCCCACCACGTTGTGCAGGTTCTTCAGGATGTAGCTGAGCCAGCCGAACAGCATATGGCCCATCAGCGGCAGCAGGAAATGCTTGCCCAGCAGCATCACGATGCCCGACACCGCCAGCACCACGAAGGAAATCGCCATGGTCCAGTGGACGATGCGCTCGAGCGGGGTAAAGCGCTCGATCATGCGACCGGTCTTGGGCGTGCGCAGCGGGATGGTGCCGCGCCACAGGAAGAACCCAAGGATCGCCACCGGCACGATCAGCAGCAGCCAGCCGCCCCAGACCGTGATGACGCCGTTGCGGAACAGCCGCCACGACTGGCCGGTGCGCTGGATCAGCACCCCGGCTTCCTTGTCGGGCAGGCTGCTGTAGTGGCGCTGGTCGGAATTGACCTCGCGCCACATCGGCGCGTTGTTGCCGGGCTGCGTGACGCTGCGCTGCTGCTGCGACCTGGCCTCGGCGGCGATGTCGCGCGGCGGGATGTCGAAAATGTTCTCGGACGCAATGCCGGCCAGCGGCTGGGCCGGATGCGTGGCCGGGTTGTTGGCGTCGGCGCTGGCCGATGCGGTCGCCGGTCCGGTCGACGGCCCGGGCGCGGGTGCCGGGGCCTGTGCCACGGCATTGCCGGCCGCGGCCAGCGCCAGCGCGCCGGCGGTCAGCCAACCCCGCCAGCCACGCCAGCCTCCGGCGCGGCATCGATTGTGCGACGGCGTCATAGCCCCTCCTTCAGTTCCCGGCTGGCGGGAAGTCCACACGGCGGCGCGGTCATTGCACCCGGTTGTACTCGTTCTGCAACTGGTTGCGCTGGCGGATCTGGTTGTTCCAGCTGTTGCGGTCGCCCGCGGTCCAGCCCTTGGCCACGAACGGATCGTCCGGGGCGCCCTGGAACGCCTGGGCGTCGGCCTTGCGGTGCGACGGGCCGATGGTCTGCGGCTTCTCGCCGCACGCGGCCAGCAGCACGCCGCACAGCGACACCAGTGCAACGACGCGGATGCGGTTCATGACGCTTTCCCTCCTGCAGGTGCCGTGGCGGCCGGCGCGGTCGGCGCGGCGGGCGCGGCCGGTGCGGGCGCGGGCTGCTGCGCCGGGGCCGCGGGCTTCGCGCCGGCCTGGGCATTGCCATAGGCCGTGCCCCAGCCGAATACGTCGCCGCCGGTGCCGCGCTTGATCACGCGGTTGCGCAGGATGTCGGCGATCACGTCGCCGTCGCCGCCCAGCAGCGCCTTGGTCGAGCACATCTCGGCGCACAGCGGCAGCTTGCCTTCGGCGAGCCGGTTGCGGCCGTACTTCTCGAACTCGGCTTCCGAGCCGTTCTTCTCCGGGCCGCCCGCGCAGAACGTGCACTTGTCCATCTTGCCGCGCACGCCGAAGGTGCCGGTCGACGGAAACTGCGGCGCGCCGAACGGGCAGGCGTACGAGCAGTAGCCGCAGCCGATGCAGACGTCCTTGTCGTGCAGCACCACGCCGTCCTCGGTGCGGTAGAAGCAGTCGACCGGGCAGACCGCCATGCAGGGCGCGTCCGAGCAGTGCATGCAGGCCACCGAGATCGATTTCTCGGCGCCGACCATGCCATCGTTGACCGTGACCACGCGGCGCCGGTTCACCCCCCAGGGCACCTCGTGCTCGTTCTTGCAGGCAGTGACGCAGCTGTTGCACTCGATGCAGCGCTCGGCGTCACAGATAAATTTCATGCGTGCCATGGTGTTCCTCTGCGCTTAGGCAAACCGCTCGATCTGGCAAATGGTGGTCTTGGTTTCCTGCATCATCGTCACCGCGTCATAACCATACGTGGTGGCGGTGTTGACCGCTTCGCCACGCACCACCGGCATCGCGCCCTCGGGGTAGTAGTCCTTCAGGTCCTTGCCCTGCCACCAGCCCGAGAAGTGGAACGGGACAAAGGCGGTATCGGGCCCGACCCGCTCGGTTACCAGCGCGCGCACCTTCAGCCTGGCGCCGGTCGGGGTCTTGACCCAGCAGTAGTCCCCGTTGCGGATGCCCCGGTCGGATGCGGCGCGCGGGTTGATCTCGACGAAGTTCTCCTGCTGCAGTTCCGCCAGCCACGGGTTGGAACGGGTTTCCTCGCCCCCGCCCTCGTACTCGACCAGGCGCCCCGACGTCAGGATGATCGGGAATTTCTCGGCCACCTTGTTCTCGAGGTTGCGCTGCTGCACCGATTTGTACAGCGTCGGCAGCCGCCAGAACGCCATCTTGTCGTCGTGGGTCGGGTACTTCGCGACCATGTCGGGACGCGTGGAGTACAGCGGCTCGCGGTGCTGCGGGATCGGGTCCGGGAAGTTCCATACCACCGCGCGCGCCTTGGCATTGCCGAACGGATGGCAGCCATGGTTCTTCAGCACCACGCGCTGGATGCCGCCGGACAGGTCGGTCTTCCAGTTCTTGCCCTCGGCCTTGGCCTTCTCGGCATCGGTCAGGTCGTCCCACCAGCCCAGCTTCTTCAGCAGCACGTGGTCGAACTCGGGATAGCCGGTGGTGATCTCCGCGCCCAGCGAGTGCGAACCGTCCTCGGCCAGCAGGTTGACGCCATCGCGCTCCACGCCGAAGTTGGCGCGGAAGTTGCCGCCGCCGTCCATCACGTGCTTGGTGGTGTCGTACAGGTTGGGCGAGCCCGGATGCTTCAGTTCCGGCGTGCCATAGCATGGCCACGGCAGACCGAAGTAGTCGCCGGTCAGGTCATAGCCGGTCACCGGATCCTTGCCCGACTTGCAGCGCAGCGTCTTGACGTCGAACATCTGCATATTGCGCATGTGCGACTTCAGGCGTTCGGGCGACTGGCCGGTGTAGCCGATAGTCCAGTTGCTGGCGTTGATCTCGCGCAGGATCGACTCGGGCTCGGGTTCCATCCAGGTCCGGCCGGCCCGCTTGACCTCGATCATCTTGTAGTTCTTCGACAGCTCCTTGCCGAAGCCGAGCTTGTCGGCGAACGCCTGCATGATGGTCTGGTCGGGCATCGACTCGAACAGGGGCTCGATCACCTTCTCCCGCCATTGCAGCGAGCGGTTCGAGGCCGTGCACGAGCCCGAGGTCTCGAACTGCGTCGCCGCGGGCAGCAGGTACACCGCGCGGTTGGGGTTGACCTTGTCGCCCTCGGCCGGCGGCATGTTGGCCATGGCCGCGGTCGCCGACGGGTACGGGTCCACCACCACCAGCAGGTCGAGCTTGTCGAGCGCCTTCTTCATTTCCAGGCCGCGCGTCTGCGAGTTCGGGGCATGGCCCCAGAAGAACACGCCGCGCACGTTGTTGTCCTGGTCGATCAGCTCGTTCTTCTCGGTGACGATATCGATCCAGCGCGACACCGTGGTGCCGGACTTCTCCATCATCACCTGCGAGGCGAACTGTTTCTTGATCCATTCGTAGTCCACGCCCCAGACCGCCGCATAGTGCTTCCACGCGCCGGTGGCCAGGCCGTAGTAGCCCGGCAGCGAATCGGGGTTGGGGCCCACGTCGGTGGCACCCTGCACGTTGTCGTGGCCGCGGAAGATGTTGGCGCCGCCGCCCGCCACGCCGATATTGCCCAGCGCCAGCTGCACGATGCACGAGGCGCGCACCATTGCGTTGCCGATGGTGTGCTGGGTCTGGCCCATGCACCACACCAGCGTGCTGGGCCGGTTCTTGGCCATGGTCTCGGCCACCAGGTAGACCTGCGCCTCGGGCACGCCGGTGACCTCCTCGACCTTGTCGGGGGTCCACTTGGCCAGCACCTCTTCCTTGATCTTGTCCATGCCGTAGACACGGTCGTTCAGGTACTTCTGGTCTTCCCAGCCGTTCTTGAAGATGTGGTACAGCACCCCGAACAGGAATGCGATATCGGTGCCCGAGCGGATCCGCACATAGTGATGCGCCTTGGCCGCGGTGCGCGTGAAGCGCGGATCGACCACGATCACCTTGCAGCCGTTCTCCTTGGCATGCAGCAGGTGCAGCATCGACACCGGGTGCGCCTCGGCAGCGTTCGAACCGATATACAACGCAGCCTTCGAGTTCTGCATGTCGTTGTACGAGTTCGTCATCGCACCGTAGCCCCAGGTGTTGGCCACGCCCGCCACCGTGGTGGAGTGGCAGATGCGCGCCTGGTGATCGGTGTTGTTGGTGCCGAAGAACGACACCCACTTGCGCATCAGGTAGGCCTGCTCGTTGCTGTGCTTGGAAGACCCGACGAAGAACATCGAGTCCGGGCCGCTCTGCTGGCGGATCTCCTTCATCTTCGCGGTGATCTCGTCGAGCGCCTGGTCCCAGCCGATGCGCTGGTACTTGCCGTTGACCAGCTTCATCGGGTACTTGAGCCGGTATTCGCCGTGGCCGTGCTCGCGCAGCGCCGCGCCCTTGGCACAGTGCGCACCCATGTTCAGGGGCGAATCGAACACCGGCTCCTGGCGGATCCACACGCCGTTCTGCACCACCGCGTCGACCGCGCAACCGACCGAGCAGTGGCCGCACACGGTGCGCCTGACCACGATGCCGGTCTTGCCATCGCCGGCGGCCTTCTTGTCGTCGGCGGCGTCGGCCTTGCGCAGCAGCGTCAGCTGCCCGGCCGCGAGGCCGGCGCCGACGCCGATGCCGGAGCGCTTGAGGAAACCGCGGCGGTCCATGGTCGGCATGGCGCCGGCCAGGCTGGCCGCGAGTCGTTGGGAGAGCCGGCCGGAGCTTGCGTCGGCGGAGTCGGGCCGGTTGGCGTGGCCGTCAGCGAGGCGGGCGGATGCGCCCTGCGCCGCGCGTTTGCGGGTCAAGATCATGTCTCACCTCAGAAACGGACGACTGGATTGCGTCCGGTTGCAGGCGGCGCGCCAGACCACGCCGCCTTGGCAGTTACACCAGCGTGGTCCGGTAATACTTGCGGATGTGGTCGGAGACCCGGTAACCCTTGCTGTCCGACGGAGGATCGGTGGGTTCCGGCAGTGCTGCAGCCTGGCCCGGCATGGCGGGTGTGCGCGCGCTCAGCGCTGCCGCACCGGTGGCGGCGGCTACAACTCCGGCGCCCGCGAGAAACGTGCGGCGCGCGACCCTGGTTGGCTTCTCTCTCATGGGGGGGCTCCTCGGTTGTCAAAGCCCGATGGTTGTGCCGTTATGCGTTGTTATGCATATTCTAGAATCAACTGGAAGGAAAGACCATGACAAGCACGGGTTTTTCCTTACCTTCTGCTTCAACTTGAGCTAAGAAACCTGCGCCTTGCGCCGCATCGGTCCCGCGCTCAGGCCATCTCGAGCGCCACCGCCTCGATCCCGGCGAAGGCGCCCAGCAGTCCGGCCACGCTGCGATAGAAGCGCGCCTGCGGGTGCGCCGCCACCGCCTCGCACAAGGGCTCGATCCAGGGCTGCATATGCTTCGCATAGAAGCGCTGCTGCTCGCCCAGGTTGGACACCGACAGGTCGTCGCCCGCCACCAGGAAGCGCATCACCTCGCACAGCGTGGCGATGTGGTCCTCGGTCTCGCTGACGCCTTCGTGGCGCTCCAGCCCGTAGCGGGCCAGGTCTTCGCGCAGCGCCACCAGCGGGCGCTCGTTGAGGAAGCCTGTCATATAGAAAGAGCCGTAGAGGAACACGTCCTGGCGTCCCACGCCGACGAACAGTTGCCGGTACTCCTCCTCTGCCTCGGCCGCGGTAGTCTCGGATGCTGCGTCGCACAACACATTCCACGCCTTGCCCAGCACGGTCTGCGCGTCTTCGCCCACGGCGCGGTTGGCCGCGATGTGATGCAGCAAGGCCGCGTCCGGGGCGCGGTAGAACAGCGTCGCGAGCAGACCGTACAGGTCGGCGCGGGCGGTGTCTTCGCTGTCCGCGGGGTCGGCGGGCGGCGCGGCGGTGAGCTGGATCGGCTGGAAATCTGTCATGTCGTGATGAATTGTGCCCGGCGGGCCGGGCGGGTCTCAGCGCAGGGTGGCGCCGGTGACGGCGCCTGGGTCGCGTTCCATCATGTCAACCACGCGGCAGTCCGGGCACATCTTGAGGCGCTCCGCGGCGGCGCCGGCAAAGGCGGGATGGCCGGCCAGGCGCACCAGCATCGACTCGACCATCTGCGCCGTGCCGAACGGCTTGGCGCAGCGCACGCAATGGAACGGCTGGGCCTCGTTGAGCGTGACCGGGCGCCGGGCCGCGTCGCCGGCCAGCAGGCGCGGCACCAGCGTCACGGCGTCTTCCGGGCAGGTCTTCTGGCACAGCCCGCACTGCACGCAGTTGCGCTCGATAAAGCTGAGCACCGGGCGCTCGGGGTTGTCACGCAGCGCCTGCGACGGGCACGCGCCCACGCACGCCAGGCACAAGGTGCACTTGCCGGTATCGACGGCGATGGCGCCGATGGGCGCGCCCGCCGGCAGCGGCACGCTCTGCGCCGGCGACGGCGCATGGCGCACCAGGTGGTCGAACGCGAAGTCGAGCAGCTCGCGCTTGGCCGCGACCGGGCCGAAGGGCGCGGGCGGCAGCGCGTTGCGTGCCGGCCGCAGCGCCGCCAGGCCGGCATCGAGTGTTTCCGTGTCTGCGGCCTCGACCAGCGACAGCGCCTCGTCGTCATAACCCAGGCCCGACAGCAGCGCGCGTCCCACCGCCATCTGCTCGAGCAGCGCGGTGCGGTATTGCGGGGCCTCGTCGCCGGTCAGCAGCACCGCGACGCGGCTGGCGCCCCAGCACAGCGCGGCCAGCCACAGCTCCAGCCCCACCGAGGCCGGATGGAACAGCGACAGCGGCATGACCTGCGCGGGCACGCCGCGCGCCTTGCCACCGCGGGCGGCGCGGCCCAGCGCCAGCAGCGCGGGCGTGCCGGATTCCTCGCCGTGCAGCAGCACCACCGGATCGCGCGCGCCGGCGTGCCGGTACGCGGACAGCAGCGTGCGCAGCCGCGCGCCGGTCGTCTCGGGGCCGGGGTAACCGTAGCTGATGGCACCGCTGGGACAGACCGTGGTGCAGGCGCCGCAGCCCATGCACAAGTTGGGCGTGACCTCGATGCGGCCCTTGCCATCATGCCAGCGCGAGGAGATGGCCTGGGTCGAGCAGATATCGATGCAGGCGGTGCAGCCGGTGGTCTGGTTGCGGCCGTGCGCGCACAGGCTGTCCTTGTAGCGGAAGAATTTGGGCTTCTCGAACTCGCCCACCAGACCGGCCAGCGCCAGCGCCTGGGCCTGCTGGCGGGCCGGATCGGCGCCGGCATGCAGGTAGCCTTGCGGCGGCTGGTGCATGGTGAAGGCGGGCGTGTCGCACAGGTCGAAGACCAGGTCGAAGCGGCCCGCGCCGGTGCCCTGCGGACGGTCGAAGTCGATCGCCGCGGCGGCGCCGCAGGCGCGCACGCAATCGCGATGCGCGCGGCAGCGAGACAGGTCGATCTGGTAGCTGAAGTCGATCGCGTCTTCGGGACAGGCATCGATGCAGGCATTGCAGCGCGTGCACAGGTCCAGGTCGATCGGGTTGCTGCGGCCCGCGCCGGTCTCCCAGCTGGCCTCGAAGGCGCCGAGCCAGCCCGTCAGCGCGGCCAGCCGGCCGCTGTGGACCGGATAGGCGCGCGCCGCGGGCTGCGCGGCGGTCCCGTCGCGCGGGTCGCCGCCGGTCAGCAGCACCGTGACTTCGAGCTGCATCGCGGCCAGCCGCTCGGCCCAGGGCAGCGCGCGCGCAGCCGGCCCCAGCACCAGCACCGCGCCGTCGCTGCGGTAGTCCACCACCGGCACCGGTTCGGGTTCGGGCAGCGCCGCCACCGCCAGCAGCGCGGCGATCTTGGCATTGGCGGTCCTGGGGTCGCGCCGGGCACCCTGCGACCAGCCGCCGGTTTCGCGAATATTGACGAAGCGCACCGGCGCGGTCACCACCGCCTGGCCATCGCGGCCCTGCGCGGCTTGTGCGGCCACCTCGGTGAACAGCTGGCGCTCCTGGGTGCAGGCGACGATCACGTCCTCGGTGCCGTCCAGCGCGGCGGTGAAGTCACCGATTTCACGCCGGCACAGCAGTCGATGGACCTTGAGCGGCCCCTGGCTGGCGTCGCGGGTTGCGTCTGACAATGCCGCCCCGTCCAGCGGCATGGTGTCGTTGCAATTGCAGATCAGCGTCGGCATGGCGAGTGCGGCTGACCGGTCCGGACGTCCCTTCTTGGCGGGGGTCTGCGGGCCGGCGGATTGTGGGGATGCCTATTGTAGGCTGCGCTGCCCCCTGGGGCTACGCGCACTTATGCGGATCTTGCCGCGGGTCTTGCTGGCCCCGTTGTTCGCTTTGACCGGGATCCGGCGGCGGCGTTTCGGCGCCTGCCGGTGCATCGGCCAGCACCAGCGGCGCGGCGGCGTCTTCGCCTGGTGCCGGACCCGCCTGATGCGGTTCCTGCTCCGCTTCCGTTTGCGCTGCCGGCGGTACCTGTTCCGGCTCCGACAGCCGGGCCGCGGCTTCGGCCGCGGCGCGTTCCTCGTCGGTCGGCTCGAACAGGCCCAGGGTCTCCGCCTGGCGCAACTGGCGCAGGGTCTCGGGCGGGATCGGGTCCGGCTTGCTGTAGTCGTCGATATAGATATCGAGCCCGTCCATCACATTGAAGTGCGGATCGGCAAACAAGGTCTTTAGCGCGGCGCGCTTGACCGATTCGTCCACGCCGCGCGCGACGAAGCGGGCGATCTCGTCACCGGGCCGCAGCGCCGCGACATCGGCCAGCGTCGGCGGGGGATCCCGCGGCGCCTCGGGAGCGGCTTCGACGGTCGCAGGGACAGGCTCGCTCTCGGTCCGTAGCGGCTGCGGCGGTTCGGCGGGAACGGCCACGCCTTCGCGCACCGCGGCCTTGCGGCGCGACCAGCGCGACAGGAAGGACGATTCGCTCATGAGCAGGGCCGTTTGCCAGTGGTGTCGGATCAGTAGCGGGCGCGCTCGTCCGGCGCCTTGAAGGATTCGGGCCGGCGCCGCTGCTTGGGCTCGGGCCGGTAATGTTCGTTGACGTAGGCCTGCAGCCAGTCGCGCTGCTCGGGCGCCAGCGGCACGTTCTCGACGGTCTCGCCGGCATCGAGCCAGCGGCCGGCCTCGTTGTACGACAGCGCCACGGTGACCGGCACCGGATGCGCATCATCTGCGTCGCCCTTGCCTTCATCCTCGGGCATGCGCCACAGCACGAACCAGCACGGCGTGGCCGAAGTCAGGTTCAGGTAGTAGCCCTCGCCCTGGTCACGGAACAGCTCGACCTCGTAGCCCGGGTACAGCCAGCGCGCGCCGTGGGCATCGTGCTCCAGGCACACCGGCTGTGTGCCGAACTCGCCCAGG
Organism: Cupriavidus sp. 207A1; assembly: GCF_057798955.1. Lineage (NCBI taxonomy): Bacteria > Pseudomonadati > Pseudomonadota > Betaproteobacteria > Burkholderiales > Burkholderiaceae > Cupriavidus > Cupriavidus sp. 207A1. The sequence goes on from NZ_JBYOJO010000006.1 coordinate 166,698, forward strand.
TCGGGCAGCACCGCGTCAAGCTGCCATTTCCAGGGCTGCCAGCGATTCGCCAGCGCCACCTTGCGCATCACCACGGCCATGGTGACGGCGGGGCGGGCGCCGGGCGGCGGCAGGTTGGCGGTGGGCTGGCTGTCCATGGCGGCAGGCGGGCGCTCAGGTGTTCTGCACGACGATGCTGGGGAACTTGCTGGTCATGTCGCGCGCCTTGTCGGCGACCTTGATCGCCACCTTGCGCGCGATGGCACGGTACATCTCGGCCACCGGGCTGTCGGGCTCGGCCACCACGGTCGGGCGGCCGGAATCGGCCTGCTCGCGGATGCTCAGGTTCAGCGGCAGGCTGCCCAGCAGGTCGACGCCGTAGTCGGCGCACATTTTCTCGCCGCCGCCGTGCCCGAAGATATGCTCGACATGGCCGCAGTTCGGGCAGCAATAGACCGCCATGTTCTCGACGATGCCGAGGATGGGAATGCCCACCTTCTCGAACATCTTCAGGCCCTTTTTGGCGTCCAGCAGCGCGATGTCCTGCGGCGTGGTCACGATCACCGCGCCGGTGACCGGCACCTTCTGCGACAGCGTCAGCTGCACGTCGCCGGTGCCCGGCGGCATGTCGACGATCAAGTAATCGAGGTCACGCCAGTTGGTCTGGCGCAGCAGCTGCTCCAGCGCCGAGGTCACCATCGGGCCGCGCCACACCATGGGATTGTCCTGCTCGATCAGGAAGCCGATCGAGTTGGCCTGCAGGCCGTGGCCCTCCAGCGGCTCCATGGTCTGGCCGTCGGCGGATTCGGGGCGGCCGTCGATGCCCAGCATCATCGGCAGGCTGGGGCCGTAGATGTCGGCGTCGAGCATGCCCACGCGCGCGCCTTCGGCGGCCAGCGCCAGCGCCAGGTTCACGGCCGTGGTCGACTTGCCCACGCCGCCCTTGCCCGACGCCACCGCGATCACGTTCTTCACGCCCGGCAGCAGCTTGACGCCGCGCTGCACCGCGTGGGCGACGATCTTCATGCTGACGGCCACGCTGACATTGGTCACGCCCGGCAGCTGCCGCACCGCGGCCACCACCAGCTTGCGGATCGGATCGAACTGGCTCTTGGCGGGATAGCCGAGTTCGACCTCGAGCGAAACCTCGCCGCCATCGACGCGGATGTTCCGGGCCGAGCGGGTGGAGACCAGGTCCTTGCCCGTATTGGGGTCGATGACGGTGCGCAGGGCTTCGGTAACCTGCTCAGTGCTGAGGCTCAAGACAAACTCCGCTTGGGTAGTGGGGAATGGGCGCATGATGGCCTGCGCCTAATGTATCAAAGTATGCAGCACCGGCCATGAACGCCGGAAATCCGCGCGCAATCCCCTCTGTTGGGTGGGGGATTACAGACAATTACAACTCTCACAAGCTTGCACTTGTGCGCGCGCCGCCATATCCATATTGTAGTGCGGTTGGACGGCCCGGCATGCCGACACCGCAAGCGGTGCCGCGCCCGGCCGGGCCGACGGGCACAATGGGTTACCTGCCGCTTGCCTTGGCGTTACCATCGCCACGCGGTACCAAGAACATTTACGGGAACATCAGAAGGAGAAAGCATGAAGATCAAGCTCGTTACCGTTTCGCTCGCCGCCGCCACGCTGCTGGCCGCTGGCTGCGCCACCGAACAGCAAACCCACACGGCGGTTGGTACCGGCGTCGGCGCCGCGGTCGGCGCGGGGCTTGGCAACCTGATCGGCGGCAACACCACCGGCACGCTGGTGGGCGCGGCCGTCGGCGGCGCCATCGGCGGCGCGACCGGTTACAACTGGAACGCGATCCGTGGCAAGCTGAACAAGGACACCGCGGGCACGGGCACCCAGATCACCGAGCAGCCGGACGGTTCGCTGAAGGTCAACATCCCGAGCCAGGTCACCTTCGACACCGACAGCGCCTCCATCAAGCCGTCGTTCCGCTCGGTGCTCGACCAGGTCGCGCAGACCTTGGGCCAGCACCAGGACGTCAGCGCCAACGTGGTGGGCCATACCGACAGCACCGGCAACCCCAACTACAACATGCAGCTGTCGCAGCGCCGCGCGCAGAGCGTGGCCGGCTACCTGGGTGATCGCGGGGTCGCACGCAACCGCCTGAGCGCCGAAGGCCGCGGCCAAAGCCAGCCGGTCGCGGACAACGGGACCGAGGCCGGACGGGCACAAAATCGCCGCGTCGAAATTTTTTTGAAACCAATTCAAGGGTGACCCTGTCATAGAAACAGGTGCCGCTTGCCACCGTTGCTGGCTCGCGATGGGTGGCTGACCTCCCGGGCGGTACCTGATTTCTCCTCCTTTTCCGTTGTGGAAAGCTGCGCCGGCACTGACCGGCGCTTTTTTTTGCCCGAACGGGTCCGGCGGCCCGTCTATTCCGCGATGCGGAACCGCCGCGCGGCGGCCGGCCAGTTGTTAAAATAGCCCCTTCCCGGCACGCGCCCGCCCGTCCTGGCTGGCGCCGTCCCCCTCGATTTCCCCGCTCCTGACCGGCTCCTGTTTATGACCGCACGTCGCATCCTCGTCACATCCGCCCTGCCCTACGCCAACGGCCAAATCCATATCGGCCACCTGGTGGAGTACATCCAGACCGATATCTGGGTGCGGTTCCAGCGCATGATGGGCAACGAGGTCTACTACGTCGGCGCCGACGACACCCATGGGACCCCGGTCATGCTGCGTGCCGAGAAGGAAGGCATCACCCCGAAGCAGCTGATCGACCGCGTCTGGACCGAGCACAAGCGCGATTTCGACAGCTTCCTGGTGTCGTTCGACAACTACTACAGCACCGACGCGGAAGAAAACCGCGAGCTGTGCGAAAAGATCTACCTGTCCCTGAAGGCCGAGGACCTGATCGCCGAGCGCGAGGTCGAGCAGTTCTACGACCCGGTCAAGAACATGTTCCTGCCCGACCGCTTCATCAAGGGCGAGTGCCCGAAGTGCGGCGCCAAGGACCAGTACGGCGATTCCTGCGAGGTATGCGGCACCACCTACGTGCCGACCGACCTGAAGAACCCCTACTCGGTGGTGTCGGGCGCGACGCCGGTGCGCAAGTCGTCGGCCCACTACTTCTTCAAGCTGTCCGATCCGCGCTGCGAGAGCTTCCTGCGCGAGTGGGTGGCCGACCTGGCGCAGCCCGAAGCCGCCAACAAGATGCAGGAATGGCTGGGCGCCGAGGGCGAGGCCTCGACCCTGTCCGACTGGGACATCTCGCGCGATGCGCCCTACTTCGGCTTCGAGATCCCGGGCGCGCCGGGCAAGTACTTCTACGTGTGGCTGGACGCGCCGATCGGCTACTACGCCAGCTTCAAGAACCTGGCGCAGCAGCGCGGCATCGATTTCGATGCCTGGGTCGGCCCGCACTCGACCGCCGAGCAGTACCACTTCATCGGCAAGGACATCCTGTATTTCCACACGCTGTTCTGGCCGGCGATGCTGCGCTTCTCGGGCTACCGCACCCCGACCAATGTGTTCGCCCATGGCTTCCTGACCGTGGACGGCGCCAAGATGAGCAAGTCGCGCGGCACCTTCATCACCGCGCAGAGCTACATCGACACCGGCATGAACCCGGAGTGGCTGCGCTACTATTTCGCCGCCAAGCTCAACGCCAGCATGGAAGACCTCGACCTGAACCTCGACGACTTCATCGCGCGCGTGAACAGCGACCTGATCGGCAAGTACGTCAACATCGCCAGCCGCGCCGCGGGCTTCCTGGTCAAGCGCTTCGACGGCAAGGTCGATGAGGCCGCGCTGGCGCATCCGCTGCTGGAGCAACTGCGCCAGGCCGCGCCGCAGGTGGCGCACCTGTATGAAAGCCGCGAGTACAGCAAGGCGCTGCGCCTGGTGATGGAACTGACCGACGCCGTCAACGCCTTCGTCGACACCGAGAAGCCGTGGGAGCTGGCCAAGGACGACAGCAAGCGCGCCGCGCTGCATGCGGCGTGCTCGGTCTCGCTGGAGGCGTTCCGCCTGCTGACCATCTACCTGAAGCCGGTGGTGCCCAACGTGGCCGCCGGCGTCGAGCGCTTCCTCAACGTCGCGCCGCTGGACTGGCGCGCGATCGACCAGCAGTTGTCGGCCGCCAGCCCGGTGCAGCCCTACCAGCACCTGATGACGCGCGTCGACGCCAAGCAGGTCGACGCGCTGCTGGCCGCCAACCGCGAATCGCTGCAGGCAAGCGCGGCGCAGGCTGCCAATGCCAGCGCCGCGGCCATCGAGCCGATCGCCGACACCATCACCATCGACGACTTCGCCAGGATCGACCTGCGCGTGGCCAGGATCGTCGAATGCCAGAAGGTGGAGGGCTCGAACAAGCTGCTGCAGCTGACGCTGGATCTCGGCGAAGGCCGCACGCGCAACGTGTTCTCCGGCATCCAGTCGGCCTACTCGCCCGAGCAGCTGGTCGGCAAGCTGACCGTGGTGGTGGCGAACCTGGCGCCGCGCAAGATGAAGTTCGGTGTCTCCGAAGGCATGGTACTGGCGGCCTCGGCCGCGGATGAAAAGGCCGCGCCCGGCCTGTACATCCTGGAGCCGCACAGCGGCGCGGTGCCGGGCATGCGCATCGGCTGATCGTCTTTTATCGCTGCACCCTCTCCCGGCACGCGGGAGAGGGTTGCATCCCGCGGCACGCCCGTGACGCGGTTTCCCTCGGCGGCGAATCGCCGCTCCATCCCTCGCGGCGCGACATCTCGCCCGCCACAGCCGGCTGAATTCTGCAATGCAGAACAAAACAGCGGCAAATCCCCTCCCTCTCCCCGGCTCTATGCACACGCGGCATGTCATACATGGTTCCGGCGCATCGCGCTTGTGACCCCCTGGCCAGCCGCGTAGATTCCACCTCGCAGAATCACAAACCACAAAAACAAGAAGCCGGCGCCGCCGCTTCGCATGGAAGGGGACATTGTGAAGAAGCTCCTGATCGCCAATCGCGGCGAGATCGCATTGCGCGTGCAGCGCGCCGCCCGCGATCTCGGCATCGCCACCGTGGCCGTCTACGCCACTGACGACGCCAACAGCCGCCACCGCCTGCTCGCCGACGAAGCCGTCGCACTGCAGGGCGAAGGTGCGGCGGCCTATCTCGACATCGATGCCATCCTCGGCGCGGCGCGGGCCACCGGCTGCGATGCCATCCACCCCGGCTACGGTTTCCTCAGCGAGCGCGCCGACTTCGCCAGCGCCTGCGCGGCGGCGCAGATCGTCTTTGTCGGCCCCGAGCCCGGGCACCTGGCCCTGTTCGGCGACAAGGGCCGCGCGCTGGCGCTGGCCGCCCGCTGTGGCGTGCCGGTGATGCCGGCCACGCCGGGCGGCGCCACGCTCGATGCGGTGACGGCGTTCTTCGACGAACAAGACGGCGCCGGCGTGGTGCTCAAGGCCGTTGGCGGCGGCGGCGGGCGCGGCATGCGCGTGGTGCGCGAACGCGACGCCCTGCCGGAAGCCTATGTGCGCTGCCGCTCCGAGGCACGCTCGGCGTTCGGCATCGACGCCCTCTACGCCGAGCGGCTGGTGGCGCGCGCGCGCCATATCGAAGTGCAGATCGCCGCCGACGGCGACAGCGTGATCGCGCTGGGCGAGCGCGACTGTACGCTGCAGCGCCGCTTCCAGAAGGTGGTGGAGATCGCGCCCAGCCCGGCGCTCGATGCCGCGCTGCGCCAGCGCATCGTCGATGCCGCGTGCACGCTGGCGCGCGAGGCGCGCTACCGCAGCCTGGGCACGTTCGAGTTCCTGGTCGAAGAACCCGGGCATGGCGCCGGCCGCGATGGCGCGGCCCTGCCCTTCGTATTTATCGAAGCCAACCCGCGCCTGCAAGTGGAGCACACCGTCACCGAGCAGGTCACCGGGATCGACCTGGTGGCCGTCCAGCTGGGGCTGGCGCAGGGCCGTCGCCTGTCCGAACTGGGACTGGACCCGCATCACCCGCCGCGCACGCGCGGCTATGCGATCCAGGTGCGCGTCAATGCCGAAGCCACCGACGCGCAAGGACTGGCGCGGCCGGCGCAAGGCCGGCTGGAGCGCTTCGATCCGCCCACCGGGCCGGACGTGCGCGTCGACACGCATGGCTACACCGGCTATGCGCCATCCGCGCAATACGACACGCTGCTGGCCAAGCTGATCGTGACCTCGGCCAGCGACCACTTCGGGGATGCGGTGCGGCGCCTGCAGCGCGCGCTGGCCGAGTTCAACATCGCCGGCATTGCCACCAACCTGGACCTGCTGCGCGCGCTTGCGGAGCACGATGACTTTGCCAGCCAGCACGTGCATACCCGCTATATGGAGACGGCGCTGCCCGCGCTGCTGGAGCGCGCGGCGCAGATCGGCGCGCAGCACGCGGCAAGGCAGGCGCTGGCGGGCGCCCCCGTGGCGCCGGTGGCGGCCCTGTCCAGCACCGCCAGCTTCGAGGAACAACTGGGCGAAGGCCTGTGCGCGGTGCGCGCACCGATGAACGGCCGCGTGATCGAACTGGCGCGCGAGAACGACGTGGTCAAGGCCGGCCAGACCGTGGCGGTGCTCGATGCGATGAAGATGGAGCACGCCATCGTGGCCGAACAGGCGGGACGCGTCATCGACCTGCGCAGCGCGTCCGGCGAGCAGGTGGCCGAGGGCCAGGTGCTGCTGGTGCTGGAGCCCGCCGACGCCGGCGCGCATGCCGCTGGCGACACCGAATGCGCCGACCCCGCGGCGATCCGCCCGGACCTGCAGCGCGTGCTGGACCGACATGCCTTCCTGTACGACGCGGCCCGCCCGGAGGCGGTGGCACGCCGCCATGCGCGCGGCCAGCGCACCGCGCGCGAGAACGTCGACGATCTGTGCGATGCCGGCAGCTTCCGCGAATACGGCGGCCTGGCGCTGGCGGCGCAGGCCAGCCGGCGCAGCGAGGCCGACCTGATCGCCAACACCCCCGCCGACGGCCTGATCACCGGCACCGGCAGCGTCAACGGCAGCCTGTTCGCGCCGGAACGCGCGCGCTGCGCGGTGCTGGCCTACGACGCCACCGTGCTGGCCGGCACCCAGGGCAAGCGCAACCACACCAAGACCGACCGCATCCTGGAGGTGGCGCTGCGCAACCGCCTGCCCACGGTGATCTTTGCCGAAGGCGGCGGCGGCCGCCCGGGCGATGTCGACTTCCCCACCGTCGCGGGCCTGTACCAGCCGTCGTTCGGCGCCTTCGCCGAGCTGAGCGGCGAGGTGCCGGTGATCGGCATCGCGTCGGGACGCTGCTTCGCCGGCAATGCCGCGCTGCTGGGCTGCTGCGACCTGATCGTGGCCACGCGCAACGCCAACATCGGCATGGCCGGCCCCGCCATGATCGAAGGCGGCGGCCTGGGCGTGTTCCGGCCCGAGGACATCGGCCCGGCCGCGGTGCAGTACCACAACGGCGTGGCCGACCTGCTGGTCGAAGACGAAGCCGCGGCCGTGGCCGCAGCGAAACACTACCTGTCGATGTTCCAGGGCCGCCTGCAGACATGGCAGGCGCCCGACCCGCTGGCACTGCGCCACGTGGTGCCCGAGAACCGCCTGCGCGTGTACGACACCCGTGCCGCCATCGACGGGCTGGCCGACACCGGCAGCGTGCTGGAGCTGCGCGCCGGCTTCGGCACCGGCATCCATACCGCGCTGGCGCGAATCGAGGGCCGGCCGGTGGGCATCCTCGCCAACAATCCGCGCCACCTCGGCGGCGCCATCGACGCCGACGCCGCCGACAAGGCCGCGCGCTTCATGCAGCTGTGCAACGCGCACGGGCTGCCGATCGTGTCGCTGATCGACACGCCGGGCTTCATGGTGGGCCCCGAGGTCGAGGCCCGCGCGCAGGTGCGCCACGTGTCGCGCATGTTCGTGACCGGCGCCAAGCTGCGCGTGCCGTTCGTGGCGGTGGTGCTGCGCAAGGGCTACGGCCTGGGCGCGATGGCCATGGCCGCGGGCGGCTTTCGCGCGCCCAGCTTCACGGTGTCGTGGCCGACCGGCGAGTTCGGCGGCATGGGACTCGAGGGTGCGGTGCGGCTGGGTTTTCGCAAGGAACTGGAAGCGTTGCCTGAGGGCCCGCAACGCGATGCGCTGTACCAGCAGCTGGTCGCCCAGATGTACGAACGCGGCCATGCCATCAACGCCGCGGCGGCGCTGGAGCTCGATGCGGTGATCGATCCCGCCGCCACGCGCCAGTGGCTGGTCAGCGGCCTCGACGCGGGCGCCGCCGACCCCCACCGCGCCCAGCGACCGATACGCGCCTTCGTCGACGCCTGGTAGGCGCGGCGGCGGACAACACCCCAGAGCGACAGCAAGAGGAGACAGCAGATGAACGAACAGGCGTTCTTCGCGGACCTGGAAGCCCGGCATCGCAAAATCTGGCCCGCCGGCCTGCCCGACGCACCGGTCTACCCGCATGGCGAGGCCCCGCTGGGCGACTACCTGCGCGCCTGGGCGCGCAAGCGCCCGGACCATGCGGCGCTGGTCTGGTACGGCACCACCGTCACCTATGCCGAACTCGACGACCTGTCCGAGCGCTGCGCCGCGCTGCTCAGGGGCCGCGGCGTCGGCGCGGGCGACAGGGTCGCGGTGATGATGGGCAACTGCCCGCAGTTCCACGTGGTGTTCTACGCCATCCTGAAGCTGGGCGCGGTGTACGTGCCGGTCAACCCGCTCTTCAAGGAGCAGGAGCTGGAGTATGAGCTGAACGATGCCGGCGCCACCACCATCATCGTGCAGGACCAGCTGGCGCCGCTGCTGATGTCGGTGTGCGCGCGCACGCCGCTGCAGGCGATCTACACCACCAGCGCCGGCGCGATGCTGCCGGCCCAGCCCGACCTGCCGCTGCCGGCCGGACTCGATGCGCCCGCGCTGGCCGTCGACGGCGCCATCGACCTGCTGCAGGCGCTGCGCGAGACCGCGCCGGTGGCGCTGCCGCCGGTCGACCTGGACGCGCTGGCCGCGCTGAACTACACCGGCGGCACCACCGGCCTGCCCAAGGGCTGCATGCACACGCAGCGCGACATGCTGTACACCGCGGCGGCCTCGTATGCGCTGACCGGCGGCGTCGATGCGGCGCGGCTGGCCGAGGGCGCCGATGACGTGATGCTGAACTTCCTGCCGATGTTCTGGATCGCGGGCGAGAACCTCGGCCTGATCTACCCGATCTTCAGCGGCGCGACCGTGGTGCTGCTGGCGCGCTGGGACCCGGTCGCGGTGATGGCCGCAATCGAGCGCTACCGCGTCAACCGCACCTTCGTCGTGGTCGACAACGCCGTCGAGCTGATGAACCACCCCGAGTGCGGCCGCTACGACCTGCGCTCGCTGCAGCATACGCGCGCGGCCTCGTTCATCCGCAAGATCACGCCCGACATCCGCCAGCGCTGGCACGCGCTGACCGGCAGCATCATTGCCGAAGGCGCATGGGGCATGACCGAGACCCACACCAGCGACACCTTCACCACCGGCATGCAGGACGACGACATGGACCTGCGCGGCCGCCCGGTCTTCGTCGGCCTGCCGGTGCCAGGCACGCGCATCAAGATCTGCGACTTCGACACCGGCGCGGTGCTGCCGGTCGGCGCGGAAGGCGAGATCGTGGTCAGCACGCCGTCGCTGTTCAAGGGCTACTGGGGCCGCCCCGACGTCGACGCCGAGGTGTTCCGCGACGGCTGGTTCCGCACCGGCGATATCGGCGCCTATGACGAGGCCGGCTACCTGCATTTCCTGGGGCGGCGCAAGGAGATGCTGAAGGTGCGCGGCATGAGCGTGTTCCCGTCGGAGCTGGAGGTGCTGCTGTCGCGCCATCCGGCGGTGCTGGGCTCGGCCGTGGTGGGCCGCCCGGACCCGGACAAGGGCCAGGTGCCGGTGGCCTTTATCCGCCTGCGTCCCGAGCATGCCGACGGCACCACCGCCGACGCGCTGCATGCCTGGTGCCGCGAGCAGATGGCGGTCTACAAGGTGCCCGAGATCCGCATCCTGCCCGAGTTCCCGCTGACCGCCACCGGCAAGGTGCGCAAGGTGGAACTGCAGGCGCTGCTGGACACCGAGGCCGGCGGCTGAGCGCGAGCGCGACCCGCCCGCCCGGAAGCGCCGGCGACCAGCCACGCGCCTTGTGCGCGCCCAGGCGCCACCACGGAGCCACCACGGAGCCATCGGCCATGCACGATCGATCCCCCGGCACCACCAAGGAAGACCGCCACTTCGTCACCGCGCTGGCGCGCGGGCTGGACGTGCTGGCGTGCTTCCGCACCAGCGACCGCGCGCTGGGCAATCAGGAAATCGCGCGGCGCTGCCAGCTGCCCAAGTCCACCGTCTCGCGCCTGACCTCGACCCTGACCCGCCTGGGCTACCTGGCGCGCGTCGAAGGCAGCCAGCAGTACAGCCTGGGCACGGCCTGCCTGCGGCTGGGCAGCGCCATGCTGTCGCGGCTGGATATCCGCAAGGTGGCGCGCCCGCTGATGCAGGAGCTGGCGGACTTCTCCGGCGGCGAGGTGTCGCTGGGCACGCGCGACCGCTTCTCGATGATCTATGTCGAGCACTGCCGCAGCAGCGCCGCGATTGCGCTGACGCTCGATACCGGCTCGCGCATTCCGGTGGCAACCTCGGCGATCGGCCGGGCGTGGCTGGCGGTGGTGGCCGACGCCGAGCGGCAGGCCTTCATCGAGCAGGTGCGCGATGTCGACGACGTGGCATGGCCGCGCCTGCGCCAGGGCATCGAGCAGGCGCTGGCGGATCACCGCAGCCTGGGCGTGACCTGCTCGATGGGCGATTGGCAGGCCGATGTCAACGGCATCGCGCGCGGCTTCGAGCCCGGCCCGGGCATGGCGCCCATGGCGATCAACGTGGGCGGGCCGTCGTTCCGGCTGTCGCCGTCGTTCCTGCTGCAGGAAGTGCGGCCGCGGCTGCTGGAGGTGGTGCGCCAGCTCGAGAGCAGCTTCCCGCGCTGAGCGCATCCCTGGTTCACACCCACAGCGCCGCCACGAGACGGCGCAACAGGAGGAGCACCATGCAAGTGAAGACACTGTCCGGCGCCACCCGCCACCGGTTGCTGGCCGGCATCGTCGCCGCGGCCATCGTGCCGCTCGCCCACGGCGCCGCGCCAGCGCCCGCCACCGGCAGCCTTACGGTCGCCTTCGGCGCGGAATCCACCACCCTGGATCCGGTCAAGATCTCGGCCGGCGTCGACCATTATTTTGTCGGCCAGATCTTCGAGATGCTGGTGCGCCGCAACGCCGCGCTCAAGGACGAGAACTGGCTGGCGCAGAGCTGGAAGCTGGAGACCGGCAAGGATGGCAAGCCGGTGCTGGACGTGCAGCTGCGCAAGGGCGTGCGCTTCCACAACGGCGACCCGCTGACATCCGAGGACCTCGAGTTCTCGTGGCAACGCCAGCGCGACCCCAAGAGCAGCTTCTTCTCGCACTATGTCTCGTCGGTCGAGCGCTTCGAGATCGTCGACGCGCACCGCTTCAAGCTGCATTTCAAGGAGCCGGACGCGCAGTTCCTGGTCGGCAACATGCAGCTGTGGGCCATGCCCAAGAAGTACATCCAGACGGTGGGCGAGGAAGCCTTCGCCAGGAAACCGGTCGGCACCGGACCGTGGAAGTTCGTCTCGCGCACGGTCAAGGACGAACTGAAGCTGGAAGCCTTCGACGGCTACTGGAACCAGGACAAGCGCCCGGGCGTCAAGGAACTGACCATCAAGGTGATTCCCGAAGACCTGACGCGGGTGGCCGCCTTCAAGACCGGCAAGGTCGATTTCATCGACAACGTGCCGCCGTCGATGGTGGAAGAGTTCAAGAAGATGCCGGGCGTGAAGACCGTCACGCTGGTCAGCGGCAACAACCTCTTCCTGAACTTCAACACGCAGATGGCGAAGTCGCCGTTCAACGACGTGCGCGTGCGCCAGGCGGCCGCGCATGCCATCGATGTCGACGCCATCATCAAGCGCGTGCTGTTCGGCCAGGGCGAGCGCTATGCGCAGGTGGGCAAGGAGTCCACCGGCTACGACCCCGCGCTCAAGCCTTATGCCTTTGACCAGAAGCGGGCGCGCGAGCTGCTGAAGCAGGCGGGCTACCCCAATGGCTTCGACACGCCCTGCTACAACCTGACCACGCCACGCGAGCCGGGCGTGAAGGAAGTCGGCGAAGCCATGTACGCCTACCTGAGCGCGGTGGGCATCCGCTGCCAGGTACGCAACCTGGAGTACGGCGCGTGGATCAGCCTGGGCAAGCGTGGGCGCACCGGCCCGCCGGAGATGGATGGGGTGCTGAGCTGGATGTGGTCGCAGGGGCTGCCCGGCGACCCCGGGCTGGCCTGGTCCGGCCACCTGCACAGCTACCAGAGCGGCGGCGGCTGGGGCACCTACTCCTACACCAGCGACCCCGAGGTCGATGCGCTGCTGGAAAAGCAGCGCCAGACCATGGACCCGGCGGCACGCACCGCGCTGCTGCAGCAGATCGCGCGGCTCAAGCAGGAGCGCGTCCTGGGCGGCCTGCCTACCTACCGGCCGCTGGTCACCTTTGCCTGGCGCGACAACAAGATCAACTACGTGCCCTGGCCCATCCGCGACTACTGGCGCTCGTTCCAGGAAGTCAGCTGGAAGCAGCGCTGACCCGCCGCCGCGTCCGGCGCCCGTGCCGGACGCGGCATCCCCGCTGACGAATCTCCGACGGAGCCTGTCATGCCTATTGCCAAACGCCTGCTGCACGGCCTGATCAGCATCCTTGGCGCGAGCGTGATCATCTTCCTGATCTCGCGCCTGTCCGGCGACCCGCTGGCCTTGCTGCTGCCGGCCGACGCGCCGCCCGAGGTCATCGAACAGACCCGCCAGCACCTCGGCCTGGACCAGCCGCTGGCGGCGCAGTACCTGGTGTTCCTGCGCAACGCCGTCACCGGCGACTTCGACAACTCCTACCGCTGGCAGGAGCCGGCGCTCGGCCTGATCCTGGAGCGGCTGCCGGCGACGGTGGAACTGGCGCTGGCCGCGCTGGCGTTCTCGATCGCGATGGCGGTGCCGTTCGGGGTGCTGTCGGCGGTCTACCGCGGCTCGTGGTTCGACCGCTTCGCCAAGGTCTTCGCCATGGCGGGCCAGGCCATGCCCAACTTCTGGGTCGGCCTGCTGCTGATCCTGTTGTTCGCGGTGCAGCTCAACTGGCTGCCGGCCTTCGGGCGCGAATCGTGGCACAGCCTGGTGCTGCCCGCGATGGCGCTGGGCTGGTATCCGGTGGCGGCGCAGACCCGCGTGGTGCGCTCGGCCATGCTCGACGTGCTCGACAGCGACTACATCCGCATGGGCCGCGCCATGGGCCTGCCCGAGCGCGTGCTGATCTGGAAGTACGCGCTGCGCAACGCGGCGATTCCGCTGGTGACGATCCTCGGCGTCTACTTCGCGGCGATGCTGGGCGGCGCCTTCGTGGTCGAGGTCATCTTCGCCTGGCCCGGCGTCGGCCGCACCGTGGTCGAGGCCGTGTTCGCGCGCGATTTTCCCGTGGTGCAGGCGGGCGTGATGCTCACCTCCGTGCTGTTCGTGCTGTCCAACCTGCTGGTCGACCTGAGCTACGGCCTGATCGACCCGAGGATCCGCCATGCCTGAGACCGCCATGCCTCCTGCCCGCGCCCCCGCGCCGGTGCGCCAGCGCCCGCGGCACAACCTGCGCGGCCTGCCGTGGTTTGCGCTGGCGGTGCTGCCGCTGCTGCTGGCCTGCGCCATCGGCGGCGAGGCGCTGCTGCCGCACGACCCCAACGGCCTCGACCTCGGGCTCGCGTTCCAGCCGCCGGCATGGCTGGCCGGCGGCAGCTGGGCCTATCCGCTCGGCACCGACAACATGGGGCGCGACCTGCTCACGCGCATCATGGCCGGCACGCGCATCTCGCTGGTGGTCGCGCTGTACGCCATCCTGATCTCAGGCGGCATCGGCACCGCCGCGGGCATGCTGGCCGGCTACTTCGGCGGCCGCCTGGATGCGCTCATCATGCGGCTGGTCGACATCCAGATGTCGATCCCCGCGCTGGCGCTGGCGCTGGTGCTGGCCGCGGTGCTGGGCCCCGGCTTCGAGACCGTGGTGCTGGTGATCGTAATCACCTACTGGACCTGGTACGCGCGCATCGTGCGCGGCGAGGTGATGTCGCTCAAGCAGCGCGACTACGTGGCGCTGGCGCGCGTGGCGGGCTGCGGCACGCTCATCATCTTCCGCCGCCACCTGCTGCCCAACCTGCTCAACACCCTGCTGGTGCTGGCCACGCTGCAGGTAGGCCAGGTAATCATCTTCGAGGCCTCGCTGAGCTTCCTGGGCCTGGGCATCCAGCAGCCCGACGTGTCGTGGGGGCTGATGCTGGCCGATGCGCGCAACTACATCACCAACGCGTGGTGGGCCATCACCATGCCCGGACTTGCGATCATGGCCACCTGCCTGGCGTCCAACCTGCTGGGCGACTGGCTGCGCGACCACTTCGACCCGAAACGGAGGCAGCTATGACCGGCCCGGACCCGCACGTGACCCCACGCCGGTTGCCAACGGCCGCCCCCGACACGTCCTCGCACGGCGCGCCGATGCTGTCGGTGCAGGGCCTGACCACCCACCTCGAACTGCGCCGCGGCCTGGTGCGCGCCGTCGACGGCGTCGACCTGCATGTGAACCAGGGCGAGACCCTGGGCGTGGTGGGCGAGTCGGGCTCCGGCAAGTCCATGACCATCCTCTCGATCCTGCGCCTGCTGCCGCGCCAGGGCGGCGTGCGCCTGGGCGGCAAGGTGCTGCTCGATGGCGTGGACCTGCTGCAGTTGCCGGAAAAGACCATGAGCGCGCAGTACCGCGGCCGCAAGATCGCCATGATCTCGCAGGATCCGCTGACCTCGCTCAATCCGGTGTTCACCGTCGGTGACCAGGTCGGCGCGCCGCTGCACTACCATGGCCTTGCCGACAGCCGCGCAGCGCGCCGGCGCCAGGTGGTGCAGGTGCTGGAAAGCGTGCGCATCCCGTCGCCCGAGACGCGGCTGGACGACTATCCGCACCAGTTCAGCGGCGGCATGCGCCAGCGCGTGGTGACCGGCATGGCCATCGCCAGCGCGCCGCGGCTGCTGGTGGCCGACGAGCCCACCTCGGCACTGGACGTGACCATCCAGATGCAGATCATGGCGCTGTTCCGCAAGATCCAGGCGCAGACCGGCGTCGGCATCATCCTGATCACGCACGACCTGGGCGTGGCGGCCAGCATCTGCCACCGGGTCGCGGTGATGTACGCCGGGCGCATCGTCGAGACCGGCGACGTGCGCACGCTGTACCAGCGCGCCGCCCATCCCTATACGCAGGCGCTGCTGCAGGCCATCCCGCATTTCGGCGACCGGCGCGAGCGGCTGTACGCCATCCCGGGCAGCCCGCCCAGCCTGGTCGACCCGCCGCACGGCTGCCGCTTCGCGGCGCGCTGTCCGCACCGCAAGCCGCTGTGCGACGACGCCTATCCCCCCGAGATCGAACTCGAATCCGGCCACCAGGTCAGCTGCTGGCTGGCCTCGGCCGGTTGAGACAGCGTTAAGCCAGGAGGCGCCATGCTGCTTGAAGTGCAAGACCTGCAAAAGCATTTCCCTACGCGCGGCGGCACCGTGCGTGCCGTCGACGGCGTCAGCTTTGCCGTCGATGCCGGCCAGACCTTTGCGCTGGTGGGGGAGTCCGGTTGCGGCAAGACCACCATCGCGCGCCAGTTGCTGCTGCTCGAGCGCCCCAGCGCGGGCGCCATCCGCTTCGATGGCCAGGACGTGCTGGCACTGGACCGCAAGGGCGTGCTGGCCTACCGGCGCCAGGTGCAGGCAGTGTTCCAGGACCCGTCGTCGTCGCTCAATCCGCGGCTGAAGGTCAGCATGCTGCTGGCCGAGCCGCTGCTGGCGCACGGCCAGGGCGGCAACCGCGCGGCGCTGCGCGCCCGCCT
This sequence comes from Cupriavidus sp. 207A1, assembly GCF_057798955.1. NCBI lineage: Bacteria > Pseudomonadati > Pseudomonadota > Betaproteobacteria > Burkholderiales > Burkholderiaceae > Cupriavidus > Cupriavidus sp. 207A1. The sequence continues at coordinate 182,580 of NZ_JBYOJO010000006.1, forward strand.
GCTGGAGCTGCTGGAGATCGTCGGCCTGCCGCCCGGCGCGCTCGAACTCTACCCGCACGAGTTCAGCGGCGGCCAGCGCCAGCGCATCGCGGTGGCGCGCGCGCTGGCGCTGCAGCCGCGGCTGATCGTGCTGGACGAGCCCACCTCGGCGCTGGATGTCTCGATCCGGGCGCAGATCGTCAACCTGCTGTCCGATATCCAGCGCAGCTTCGGCCTGGCCTATGTGGTGATCGCCCATGACCTGGCACTGGTGGAGCACTTCAGCTCGGCCGTGGGGGTGATGTACCTGGGCAATATGGCCGAAAGCGGGCCCAGCGCCGCGGTGTTCAGCGCCCCGCGCCACCCCTACACGCAGGCACTGCTGGGCTCGGCGCCGCGGCCCGATCCCGACCACCAGCCGGCCGAGGGCCTGATCCTGGGCGATATCGGCTCGGCGCTGAACCCGCCAGCCGGGTGCAAGTTCCATCCGCGCTGCCCACGGGCGGTGCCGGCCTGCGCCACCGAGATCCCCCGCATGTTGCGGCTGGACCCGGCCGCCGGTTCAGCCGCGCCGGCGCACGTGGCCGCCTGCCATCTCCTTCACTGAGGGTCGGGGCGCGATGCAGGGGCGCGCCTCAGCCGCCCTGCATCCGCGACGGATCGTCGCTGCGCGAGGTCGTGGTGACCGTGCCGTCGCTGTTGAAATGCACGTTGAAGAAGGCCTTGTCGGTCGAGGTTTCCATCCAGCGGTAGCCCCACACCTCTTCCTTCTTCAGCGCGAACGCTTCCACCTTGGTGGGCTTGCCCAGCAGGCGGCGGATATCGTCCTTGCTCATGCCGGCGCGCACGCGCGCGAAATTTTCGGCCGACAGCACCTGCTCGATCTTAGCGACCTTGCCGTCGGCGCCGATGGTGACCATCCACGTGGTGGTGCCCTCGGGGCCGCGCGGGTATTCCAGGCGGCGCCCGCCGTCGGCCTCTTCCCAGACGATCTCGGGCTTGCCGGCCTGGCGGCGCAGGTCTTCCTCGGTCGACTGGCCCGGCACGATGCCCTTGAACAGCTCGCTGTCGGGCTTGATCGCGTTCCAGGTGTTGCGCGCGGTCTCGCCCGCCTTCTTCATGGCTTCGTCGACCTTCTGCTGGTCGCAGCCGAACAGCGCAAGCATCGAGGCAATCAGTCCCATGGCGGCAAGGCGTCGTGGCGACGCGGCAAAGGTCGAAGGGAAGTCATCGGCGCACCGGCTCGGCGATGACGGCCGAGGCCGCCTGTGCGGCGCCCTGGGGGTCGAGTGGCTGGCTTTCATCCTGCTGGCTCCTCCTGGTGCCGCGATTCGGGGCCCCGCTGAACAGGTTGGCCCAGGTATCGAAGCGGCGGTTGAACAAGACCGACAAACCGTTGATGGAACCGCCCTTGGCAATCAGCGACCAGCGCCGCGAGAACTGCCAGCTCAGCTTCACCACGTTCGAGGCCGAGGTCAGGCTCTGCTCGTAGCCGACCGACATGCGGTCGGTGATGGCCTTGCCCATGCTGACCACCTGCTGGTCGTTCAGGCCCGCGGTGCTGGGCCCGATCGAGAATTCGTCGATGCCGAAATGCGAGACGATGCCCTTGCCGGCCTTGCCGCCGATCAGCCCCAGCGCGGCGCCGCCCAGTGCCGAGCCGCTCAGCTGGCGCTGCTGGCCGGCGCCCGCGCTTTCCGCGCCGTAGCCAAACATCAGCCACGACAGCTTGTCCTCGTCGGGCACGTTGGGCTCCGACACCAGCCGCACGCGCGGCAGCCGCACCGTGCCGGTGACTTCGACACCGGCCTCGACCTCCTGGTTGCGGCGCATGGCGCGGATGTTCATGTTCGGGTTGTCGATCGGGCCGTTGAAATTGATGATGCCGCGTTCGATGTCCAGCTTGCGTCCGAAGGCCTCGTAGGTGCCGTCGGTGACGCGCACCGTGCCGGTGGCCTTCATCGGCGCCAGCGGTTCGCTCTTCACGCCCATCTGCCCGGCCAGCAGCAGGTCGGCGCCGGCACCGCGGAAGCGGAAGTTGTTGCCGAGGTCGACGGTCAGGTCGATCACCGGGCTGAAGCGGCTGGCGGGCTTGCTTTCCGGCACCGGCGTGGCCGCGGTCTTGACCGCGCGCTGGTCCTTGCGCCGGATCACCACGACATCGTCGCCCAGCACCGGCGCGCCGGCCTTGGGCAGGTCGAACAGCCCCCGGTCGACGCGGAACTTGCCGCGGATCACCACCTGCTTGTTCTCGTTGGCGATGCTGGCATCGCCCGACACCACGAGGGTGCGTTCCGGGCTGGCGAACAGCTGCAGCTTGTCGGCGACGATGCGGCCGGTCAGGTTGGGATCGGCCTCGCCCAGCTTGATATTGCCGGTGGCGGTGAGCTTGCCCTCGCCGCCATGGAACTCCACCTGCCTGAGCTCGACCGTGTTCTGGTCCAGCACCACGCGCACGGTGCCGTCGGTCAGGCGCAACCCCTGGTCGTACAGCGTGACCGCGAGGTCGTCGCCATTGATGGTGCCGGTCAGCAGCGGCGCCGCCACCGTGCCGGCCAGCCGCATCGCCGCGGCCAGGCGGCCGTCGAAGGCGTACTGCGGGCCGGTCAGCGCTTCCAGCGACTTCAGCCGCGGCACGTCGACGGTGACGGTTCCGCCCAGCGTCGAGGCCGGGCCCACGGTCTGCAGCCCCTGCTCCTGCACCAGCCCGGCCGAGGCATCGACCACCACCTTGCCGATGCGCCCCGACACCATGCCGCCGCGCAGCGCGATGCGGTTGCCGCCGGCGTCGGCGCGCAGGCTGGTCTCGCCCAGGCCGAGCGTGGTGAAGCCCCGGCCCGCGTTGACCGACAGGTCGCCGCTGCGCCGGCGCACTTCCGCAAACCCGCTGGCGGTCTCGGCCAGCGCCAGGTTCCAGCGGCCGTCGATGACCAGGTCGGAACGCACCGGCGGGCGCTCGCCGGTGATGGTTTCCATCAGCTCCAGCACGCGCGCCACCTGCAGGCCGTCGAGGCTGCCGGCGCTGCGGATGCGGCCGTGATCCCAGTCCAGGCTGTCGATCACCAGCGTGGCGCGGTCCAGCAGCAGGCGCGTCGCGCCCAGGCGCACGCGCTGGTCGGCCACCAGCAGCTGCGTCGGCGCGGCCAGGCGCAGGTTGACGGTGCCGCGCTCTTCCAGCGTCCGGATGGTGCCGTTCCAGCCGTCCTTGCCCCGCCACGCGCCCTGACCCGCCAGCGCCAGCTGCAGGGGCCGCTGGTTCATACTGCCGGCCGCCTTGACGTCGAAGCCGTGGTTGGCCTGGGTGCCGTTGAGGGTCGCGTCGAGCGTGGCGAGGCTGGCATGCGGGCCACGGTAGCCACGCGCCGCCAGTTGCACCGACAGTGGGCCGTCGAGCCCGCCGCGGATCTCGGCGCGGCCACTGGCGCTGGCCAGCTTGTGCGGGCCCACCTCCAGCGTTTGCGCGTTGTAGTCGGCCACCACCTCGGGCTTCTTCAGCGTGCCGGTGATGGTGGCGTCGAGCTTGAGCTGGCCGGCCACGCCGAACTTCAGGCGCTCCAGTTGCGGCGCATCGACCGCCAGTTTCAGCGCATCGCCGCGCGCGCCGAAGCTGCCGCGCAGGCTGGCCTGGTTGCCGGCCATGCTGAGCGCGGCCTCGCTCGGCAACAGCCGCTCTCCCGCCAGGCGCAGCTTGCCGCCGCCGGTCATCGGCAGGCCCGCGTATTCGCTTTCATGCACGGCGAAGTCCAGCGCCACGCCCAGTTGCGGCGCGAGTTCGCCGGTCGCGGTGAAATCCGCATTGATCCGGCCCGCGGCCACCTTGGCCAGGCGCGACGGATCGAACGCCGACAGCTTGCCCTTGAAGCTGTACGGCTGCTTGTCCTTCAGCCCCAGCTTGCCCTCGGCGGTCAGCAGGCCGGTGCCGACCACGGCGCGCAGCGCGGCCAGGGTCACGGTCTCGGCGTCCATGCTGGCGTCGGCAAATAGCTTGAGCTGGCCGCCCGACAGGTCCAGCGCCACGCTCTGGCGGCCCGGCTCGATGCGGACCACCACCGGGCCTGACAGGCTGGCGCTGGTCAGCGAGCCATGCAGCGCCGCCGGGTCCAGCCTGCGCACGTCCAGGTCGAAGCCGCCGCGGCCGCCGCGCAGCGAGCCGCTGCCGGCGATCTCGGCCTTGCCGGGCAGCGCCACGCGCAGGTTCGACACCGTCTGCGCCGCCTCGCTCAGTTCGACCCGGGCGCGCACCGACTGCACCGGCAGCCGCTCGCGGTCGAGCGGGCCGGCCTCCAGGTTGCGGATCTCGATCTCGCCGGCGACCGCCAGCGGCGCCGGCGCGGGCACGGCCGCGGGGGCAGAGGCCGCCGATGCCGGCGATGGCGCGGAGGCGGCCGGCGCGGAAGCCGCAGGCGCCGAAGCACCCGCCGCGTTGCTGCCGGCCGCCACGCCATCCACCGGCCGCAGCTCGGCATGCACGGTCAGGTTGGCGTGCGGCGCCGACGGGCTGAACAGGCGCGGGTTGATGCGGTCGCCGTCGACCAGCAGGTGCGTGAACGGGACCTTGCCGAACGGCGTCAGGTCGGCGCCGGCACGCAGGCGGATGCGGTCGCCGCTGGCCTGGACTTCGGCGCGCAAGGCGTCGAGGTTGCCGTTGGCGGTGGCATTGACGGCAAAGGCCTCGTCCTGCCAGCTGCTTTCCAGCAAGGCCTCGGCGCTGAGCGCGAACGGCGCGGCGGCGCCCAGCTGCGCGTTGGCGGCGAGCTTGCCGTAGGGCGTTTCCAGCTTGTCGACGCTGACGCGGTGGCGCTGGCCGTCGCTGTGCAGCGCGCCTGACAGGTTGCCGAACACCATCGGCTCGGCGGTGGGCGCCGGGCCCTGCACCAGCGCCAGGCGCTCGAGCGTCAGCGCATCGACATCGACGGCCAGCGGCAGTTCGAGCGAAGCGGGTTTGCGCATCGGCTCCGTGCTGGGCTCGGACGGCCCGAGCCGCACTTCGGTCTTGCCGATGCGCAGCCACTGCACATGCAGCCGCCGCGGCTGCCAGCTCAGCTTCCAGCTGCCGTCGACGCGGTCGACCGTCACGCGCGTCTGGCCGCTCACGAACACCACGTCGCGCAGGCGCAGGCCGTGCGCCACGGTGCCGCCTTCCAGGCGGCCGCCGAGCATGCCGGCCGACAGCCGCGTGGCCAGCGTCCACAGGTGCCGCGTGCCGGTTTCGGTGCGCAGCGCCGCCACGCCGGCGGCCGCCAGCACCACCACCAGCAACAGCAGGATGCCGGCCAGCCAGCCCAGCGCGCGCCACAGCCGCCGGCGCTTGCGCGGTGCCGGACCGGACGGCGGCGGCGCGGCGTCGCCGCCGCCGGGCACGGAAGGCAGGTCGTGCACGTTCATCAGAACGCCACCCCGAGCGAGATATGCGGCCGGAACTGCTGCTCCTGGATGCCATAGCCCACGTCCAGCTGCAGCGGGCCCACCGGCGTGCGCCAGCGCACGCCGACGCCCACGCCGTTGTAGATGGTCACGCCGCGCAGGTCGTTGGCGGCGGTGCCGGCATCCCAGAACACGGCCACGCCCCAGTCCGGCTTGAACCAGTACTGGTACTCCAGGCTGCCGGTGGCCAGGTACTTGGCCGGCAGGATGCTGGCGCCGCTGGGCGTGCCGATCGACTGGTAGCTGTAGCCGCGGATCGAGTCGGTGCCGCCGGCGCGGAAGCGCAGCGTCGCCGGGATCTGGCTGGCGCTGTCGCCGGTGACGTTGGCGCCCAGCTCCAGCCGCGCCACCACCAGATCGCGCTTGCCCACCGGGACGTACTGGCGGATCCGGCCGTACAGCCGCAGGAAGGTGGCATCGCTGAGCAGGTTCTTGGCGGCCACCCCGATCTGGGTGTTGATGACGTTGCCGCGGCGCGGGAATACCGGGTTGTCGACATCGCGCCGGGTCCAGGCAAAGGCCGGCACCAGCGCCTTGCTGATCTGGCTGGCCTGGCCCACCGGCAGCAGCTTGTCGTAGTAGAAATCCAGCGACGTGGTCACGTCGTACTTCTCGCGCGAGCGCGAGCGCTTCAGGCCCGCGCGCAGGCTGGTGGTGTCGGTGTTCTCGATATCGATGGTGCGCTCGTAGCTGCTGTAGACGCTGTTGCGGTAGGCACCGCGCGACGGCGGCATCGCCGCCTCGGCGAACAGGTAAGAGCGCTTCTGTTCGATGCGCGCCTGCGAATCGAAGGTCCAGGCGCGGTTGAACAGGTTGTAGTAGGAATAGCGCCCTTCGACCTGGGCCCCGGTATCGGTGGTAAAGCCGACGCCGCTGTTGAGCCGGTGCACCGGATATTCGCGCACGCGCACCGACACCGGCGCGGTGACCACCCCGTCCGGCGCCTGCTCGGCATCCGGCGGCGGCTCCAGGTCGACCTGCACGTTGGAGAAATACGGCTGGTTCTGGATCGCGCGCTGCAGCTCCAGCAGCCGCTCGACCCGGTACGGTTCGCCCTCGTTGAGCGGGTTGACGTTTACGATGATCTGTTCCGGGTAGCGGCGCGTGCCCGTGACCTTGAGCGGGCCCAGGCGGTAGGCCGGGCCGCTGACGTAGTGCGCCGACAAGTCCGCGCGCAGCTCGTCCGGCTCGACCCGCGCCTGCGACGCGGCCAGCCGCGCGCCGTAGTAGGTATGGCTCTGCAGCGTCACCAGCGCGTCTTCCTTGGCCTTGTCCCAGTCGTCCTGGCGAAACGGCTCGCCCGCGGGCAGGCCCCACTTGGCCTTCATCTCCGCCACCTGTTCGGGCGACTGGGTCGCCGCCGGGCCGGTCACCTGCAGGTCGACGTTGCGGATCAGCGTGCGCGCGCCGGGGTCGACCATCACATGGACCACGCGCTGGTCGCCCTCGCGCTCGACGCGGGTGGTGGTGGTGGGATCGAAATAGCCTTCGGTGGAGGTGAAGGCCCGCACCTGCTCGCCGACGGTCTCGACCATGTAGTCGAACTGGTCCTGCGACAGGTCGGTGCGATCCTTGTAGCGGGCCAGGTCGAGGTGCTCCTCGAGCATCTCGCGGATCGGCTTGGGCGCTTCGACCTCGACCTTGTAGGCGGCCTGGACCGCACCCGCGGCAAGTGCCAGCACCAGCGCCGCGAGCACGCCCGGTGCGCGCGCGGCCAGGCTCCTGGCGGCACGGCCAGCCGAGTCAGCGGTGTTAGCGGTGTCTTGCGGCATCGCCCCATTGTCCACACATACAAAGTCGGTATTTGACCACACCCGGCCGCGCGCCCGGAACTTTCCCACGCGTTGCGGTGCCGTCGCGGCCCCCGGCTACGGTCTGGCGTGCATCCCGGGGAGCCGATACTGTAAAATCATGGCCCACTGTACCTATCTGGCGCCCGCACGGGTGCATCCCGGTTGAACATGGCCCTCTACGAATCCGATATCACCCAGTTCCTGAAGCAGCTCAAGCAAGAGCGCCCGACGCTGGAGGCCGAGCAGCGCGACGGCCGCGCCCTGCTGTGGGACAAGGCACCGATCGACCTCGAAGAGCGCGCCCGCGCCCAGGCTTCGCGCGTGGCGCAGAAGCCCTACGTCTACTCGCAGGACAACTGATCCCCGCCGCCCCCGAGCCGAGCGCACCATGAGCGCAGCCGACCAGGACAAGCTGCCGCTGCCCGTGGAGCTGCCCGCCGTGGCGCCCGCCGCCGCCGCCGGCCCGGCCGGCCCCGCCGACATGGTCGACGGGATGGCGTTCGCGCGCCTGTACGGCGAGCCGCTGTTCAAGCTGCCGCAGGATCTCTACATCCCGCCGGACGCGCTCGAGATCTTCCTTGAAGCCTTCGAAGGCCCGCTGGACCTGCTGCTGTACCTGATCCGCAAGCAGAACTTCAATGTCCTCGACATCCCGATGTCGCAGGTCACGCGGCAGTACCTGTCGTATATCGAGCAGATCCGCAAGACCAACCTTGAGCTGGCGGCGGAATACCTGCTGATGGCGGCGATGCTGATCGAGATCAAGTCGCGCATGCTGCTGCCGGTCAAGAAGGCCGACAGCGACGAGGAAGCCGAGGACCCGCGCGCCGAGCTGGTGCGCCGCCTGCTGGAATACGAGCAGATGAAGCTGGCCGCGCAGCGCCTGGATACGGTGCCGCAGCTGGGCCGCGACTTCCTGCGCTCGCAGGTGTATATCGAACAGAGCCTGGCGCCGCGCTTTCCCGACGTGGAAACCGTCGACCTGCAGGCGGCCTGGGCCGACGTGCTCAAGCGCGCCAAGCTCAACCAGCACCACAAGATCTCGCGCGAGGAGCTGTCGGTGCGTGAGCACATGAGCCAGATCCTGCGCCGTTTGCAGCATGCGCGCTTCATGGAGTTCTCGGAGCTGTTCGAGGACGCGGTGCGCTCCGGCAAGGGCGTGCCGGTGGTGGTGGTGAACTTCATCGCCATGCTCGAGCTGTCGCGCGAATCGCTGGTGGAGATCACCCAGGCCGAGCCGTTCGCGCCGATTTATGTGCGATTGGCGTACAGCCCCAGCTGACCCGTCCGAACCGCCGAGGCCAGCCCCGCCCCAGTTGATCTACAATCCGCCGACAGCCGGCCCAGACCGGCACGGCAGCCGCCGCGCGCCGCGGACCGGCGTCCGGGTCACCCCTACACGACCAGCACACCAAGGCAGATGAAAGTCATTTCCTCCATCCAAGAGCTGCGGGACCAGTTGCGCGGCCAGAACCGCGCGGCCTTCGTCCCCACCATGGGCAACCTGCACGAAGGCCACCTGTCGCTGATGCGCCTGGCGCGCCAGCACGGCGACCCGGTGGTGGCATCCATCTTCGTCAACCGCCTGCAGTTCGGCCCGAACGAGGATTTCGACAAGTACCCGCGCACGCTGCAGGACGACATCGAAAAACTGCAGAGCGAAGGCGTCTACGTGCTGTTCGCGCCCTCCGAGCGCGACATGTACCCGGTGCCGCAGGAATACCGCGTCGAGCCGCCGCACGACCTGGGCGACATCCTCGAAGGCGAGTTCCGCCCCGGCTTCTTCAAGGGCGTGTGCACGGTGGTGATGAAGCTGTTCTCGTGCGCGCAGCCGCGCGTGGCGGTGTTCGGCAAGAAGGACTACCAGCAGCTGATGATCGTGCGCCAGATGGTGCAGCAGTTCGCGCTGCCGATCGACATCATTCCCGCCGAGACCGTGCGCGCCGAAGACGGCCTGGCGCTGTCGTCGCGCAACCGCTACCTGAGCCCGGACGAGCGCGCCGAGGCGCCGGTGCTGTACCGCACCCTGCACGACGTGCGCGACACCGTGCTCGGCGGCGACCGCGCCTCGGCCGACCTGCTGGCGGTGGAGGCCAGCGCCCGCGCGTCGCTGGAACAGCGTGGCTGGAAGCCGGATTATGTGTCGATCCGCAAGCGCGTCAACCTGCAGGCACCGACGCGCGAGGAATTCCTCGCCGGCGAGCCGCTGGTGATCCTGACCGCGGCCCGGCTGGGCGCGACCCGACTGATCGACAACCTGGAAATCTGAGCGGCGCAGCCGCGTCCGCCAAAGAAAAAGGCAGGCCCGCAGGCCTGCCTTTTTTCATGCCCGGCGCATGCCGGCGCGCTGCGCGCTCTTCACCACATGGCGCTGGTGGCCGCGCCGCCGCTTCCACCAGATCAGCGTGCCGGTCACGGCAAATGCCAGCGGCGCCAGCCCGAACAGCGTGACGAAGATCCGCCCCGGCAGGCCGAAGGCCTCGCCGGTATGCAGCGGAAACTGCCAGTTCAGCAGCGTGTCGCCGGCGGGCGCCTGGTGCGGGTCGCGCACGCCCAGGGGCGCGCCGGTCCAGGCATCGAGCCAGAGCCGCGTGGCGCCGGTGTGCTGGCGCACCTCGCCGGGCTGGCACAGCCGGATCTCGAAGGCGTCGCCGGGCTTGCGCGGAAAGCCGATGCGGGTGACCTGCGCCTGCGGGAACTGCGCCTGCGCCGCGGCCATGATCTCGCCCGCTTCCAGCGGCCGCGCTCCCGCCGGCGCGGGCGCCGAGACGTGCTTGGCCGGTGGCGTCACCGTCATCACGCCCGCCACGATCGGCGTGACCCACTTGGGCAGGTTCAGGTACCAGCCGGAAAACGCGATCACGGCCAGCACCGGCGCGGCCAGGATGCCGCCGGCGCGGTGCAGCGAATAGTTGAAGCGCGACCATGAACCGCCATGCGTAATGCGGAACGCCTGCACCACCGAGCGCAGCTTCATCTTGGGCCACCATGCCGCCACCCCCACCAGCGTGGTCAGCAACAGCAGCATGCCGGCGACGCCGGTGATGGTCTTGCCGGTATCGCCCGACAGCAGGTAGCGGTGCAGGTGGAACAGCGTGGGCAGCAGCAGCTGGCGCGACAGCCCCGCCTCGCCCCAGACGCGCTCGCCCTTCACCGCCAGCGTGACCGGGTCGACCATCACCTGGCGCGAGCGCCCCGCCACCACGCCGCCGGGTCCCTTGACCGGATACCAGGCGATAAAGACCCCGTCGGCATGGGTCGGCAGCATCAGCAGGTTGGGCTTGCCGTAGGGCGGCGCCGCCAGCCGCTCGGTCACGGCCTGGACCGTGTCCGGAGTCACCGGCGCGGTCATCGGCGCGGACGCCACCAGCAGGTCGGGATTGAGCCAGGCGTCGAGTTCATCGCGCCAGGCGATGGTCATGCCGGTCAGCCCCATCAGGACGAACAGCAGACCGAGACTCAGGCCGATATAACGATGCAGCTTGACGAGGACGACGCGCAGGCGGCCGGTAACCATGACGGGGTGAAGTACGTTGAGCGGACGCTGCAAGGCGCGGAATATGGCGGAAAAGCCATCTCCATGCCACGATGCGAATGCGAAGGATTCGCGATTCTAGCAGGGCCGCTGCTTGCCGCCGCCTGCCCGTCGCAACCTCAGCGCCACGACCTCAGCGCCGCAACGGCGCCAGCAGTGCCGCCAGGTCCAGGTGCGCGGCCAGGGTGTCGGCCAGGCGCTCGATCGACGCTTCACGCAGCGCGTCGAGATCGACCGCCTGGGCGTGTTCCAGCCCGGCCCAGCGCAGCAGCGCCTGGCAGCCGGCGGGATCGTCGAACAGGCCGTGCACATAGGTGGCCAGCACCTGGCCATCGGCCGAGCGCGCCCCGTCCGGCCGCAGGGTGCCGTCGCCGCGGTCGAGCCACAGCGCCGGCTGCTCCAGGCCCTTGCCGGTGGTAACGCCGAGGTGGATCTCGTAGCCGCGCACCGGCGCGTCGGCCGGGTCCAGCGCAAGCCGGCCGCGCACCTGGCGCAACTGCTTGTCGGCGGCCAGCGTGGTTTCATAATCGAGCCAGCCCAGCCCCGCGCTGCTGCCGGCGGGGCCTTCGCGGCCATCGGGGTCGTGCACCTGCCGCCCCAGCATCTGCATGCCGCCGCAGATGCCGACCAGCTTGCCGCCGTAGCGCAGGTGCCGCGCCAGCGCCGCGTCCCAGCCCTGGGCGCGCAGGAAGTCGAGGTCGCCGCGCACGTTCTTGCTGCCGGGCAGCACCACCAGGTCGGCAGGCGGGATGGGCCGGCCGGGGCCGACAAACTGCAGGTCCACCTGCGGATGCGCGCGCAGTGCGTCGAAATCGGTATGGTTGGCGATGCGCGGCAGCACCGGCACGATCACGCGCAGGCGCCGCGCGGCCTGGCCAGCATCGGCCTGCGCGCCGATGATGGCGTCCTCGGCATCGAGGTGCAGGCCGTGCAGGTACGGCAGCACGCCGAACACCGGCTTGCCGGTGCGCGCCACCAGCCAGTCCAGTCCCGGCTCCAGCAGCCCGATATCGCCGCGGAAACGGTTGATGATGAAGCCGGTCACGCGCGCGCGCTCGCTCTCGGACAGGCAGTCGAGCGTGCCCACGAGATGCGCGAACACGCCGCCGCGGTCGATGTCAGCGACCAGCACCACCGGGCAGTCGACCTGCTCGGCAAAGCCCATGTTGGCGATGTCGCGCTCGCGCAGGTTGACCTCGGCCGGGCTGCCAGCGCCCTCCACCAGCACCACCTCGTGCGCCTGCGCCAGGCGCGCGTGCGAGGCCAGCACCGCCTGCATCGCCTGCGGCTTGTAGGCGTGGTAGGCGCGCGCGTCCAGGTCCAGCCGCGCGCGGCCGTGGATGATGACCTGGGCGCCGGTGTCGCTGCTGGGCTTGAGCAGCACCGGGTTCATGTCGGTATGCGGCGCCAGCCGCGCGGCCTGCGCCTGCAGCGCCTGCGCCCGGCCGATCTCGCCGCCATCGGCGGTGACGGCGCTGTTGAGCGCCATGTTCTGCGGCTTGAACGGCACCACGCGCGTGCCGGCGCGGGCCAGCACCCGGCACAGGCCGGCGACGATGGTGCTCTTGCCGGCATCGGAGGTGGTGCCCTGGACCATCAACGTGCCGCGCAGGGCACCCGGCGGCAGGAATTGCGGAGAGTCGGGTTGCATCGGCGGATTATCGCACCGGCCCGCACGCGGGCCGTGCCATGCCCGGATGCGGCGGCTACAATACGCGGATGGAAACCCCGGCCATCGCACCCGCTAACGCATCCGGCATCGCCCCTGCCGCACAGCCGCGCGCTGCCGCCAGCGGGAGCGGCGGCCGCCAGCTGACCCTGGTGCTGGGCGGGGCACGTTCCGGCAAGAGCCATTTTGCCGAACAGCTCGCCACCGACCACGCCACCCTTACCGGCGGGCCGGTCACCTACATCGCCACCGCGCACCAGGACCCGGCCCACGCGGACCAGGAACTGGAGGTGCGCATCGCGCTGCACCGCGCGCGCCGCCCCGCCGACTGGCGCCTGGTCGAAGAGCCGGTGCACCTGGCCGACGCGCTCTATGCCAACGCGCGCCACGACGGCTGCATCCTGGTCGATTGCATGACGCTGTGGATCAACAACCTGCTATTCCCCAATGGCCGCAGCTATCCCGAGCATGGCGTGATCACGCCACCGGCGGCCTTCACCGAAGAAATCGAGGCGCTGCTCAACGCGCTGCCGACGCTGCCCGGCCACGTGATCCTGGTCTCGAACGAGATCGGCTTCGGCGTGATCCCGATGGGCGCCATCACCCGCTTCTATGTCGATGAACTGGGCCGCCTGAACCAGAAGCTGGCCGCCGCGGCCGACTGCGTGCGGCTGCTGGTGGCGGGCATCCCGGTGGCGGTAAAGGGGCCCGATCCCGCATGCTGATGCTGGCCTGGCCGGCATGCGTGGCAGCGGCATGGATCGGGGCACTGCTGGACCGCTGGCTCGGCGAGCCGCGCCGCTGGCATCCGCTGGTGGGCTTCGGCCGCATCGCGGCCGCATTGGAACGACGCCTCAACCCTCCCTCGCAACGTAATGCGCCATGGCGCCCGCGCCTTGCCGGACTTGCCGGGTGGTGCGCGCTGGTGCTGGTCCCGGCCGCGCTGACATGGTGGCTGGTGGCCGCCGCGGCCCGCTGGCACCCGCTCGCCGCGCTGGCGCTGCATGCGCTGGTGCTGTACGCGGCGCTGGGCGCGCGCAGCCTGCACCAGCATATCGCCCCGATCGCCGACGCGCTGGGCGCGGCCGACCTGCCCGCCGCGCGCGCGCTGACCGCGCGCATCGTCTCGCGCGACACCGCCGATGCCGACACCGAGGCACTGGCCCGCGCCGCCTGCGAATCGGCGCTGGAAAACGGCAATGACGCGGTGTTCGGCGCGCTGTTCTGGTTCCTGGCCGGCGGCGCGCCGGCCGTGGTCGTGTTCCGGCTGGCGAATACGCTCGATGCGATGTGGGGCTACCGCACGCCCCGGCTGCTGCATTTCGGCTGGGCCGCGGCGCGCCTCGACGATGCGCTCAACCTGGTACCGGCGCGGCTTACCGCGCTGTCGTATGCGCTGCTCGGCGCCACCGCGCAGGCGCTGCGCTGCTGGCGCACGCAGGCGCCGGCGTGGTCGAGCCCCAATGCCGGCCCGGTGATGGCCGCGGGAGCCGGCGCCGTCGGCGTGCGGCTTGGCGGCCCGGCGCGCTATCACGGTGAAATCGAGCAACGCCCGCCGCTGGGCACCGGCACCGCGCCGCAGGCGGCGCATGTGATGGCCTGTCTGCGGCTGGTCGAACGCACGCTATGGCTGTGGCTGGCACTGGCAGCCGCCAGCGCGCTTGCCGCACTGATGGTGTCCGCACCGGCATGAACACCGCCCTGCCCCCGATCCGCCATGGCGGCGACCTGCTTGCCGCGGTGCGCCGCTACGGCCGCGCGGCCGACGACTGGCTCGACCTGTCCACCGGCATCAACCCCGACGGCTATGCGGTGCCGATGCTGCCGCCGCAGGTGTGGCAAAGGTTGCCGCAGGACGACGACGGCCTGGCCGAACTGGCCGCGGCGGCATGCGGCGCGCCCCATGCGCTGCCGGTGGCCGGCTCGCAGGCCGCGATCCGTACGCTGCCGGCGCTGCTGCGCCCGGGACGGGTCGGCGTCGCCGCGCTGGGGTACAGCGAATACGCGCCGGCGTTCGCCGCCGCGGGGCACACCGTGGTGCTGCTGGACGAAGCCGACTTCAACCGGCCTGATCTGGCCGACGCGCTCGATCATCTGGTCGTGGTCAACCCCAACAATCCGACCGCGCGCGTGCTGCCCGCCGCCACGCTGCTGCGCTGGCATGCCGCGCTGGCGGCGCGCGGCGGCACGCTGCTGGTCGACGAGGCCTTTATCGATTGCCTGCCCGGCGGTTCCGTCGCCGCGCACAGCGAACGCCCCGGGCTGGTGGTGCTGCGCTCGATCGGCAAGTTCTACGGGCTGGCAGGCATCCGCTGCGGCTTCGTGCTGGCACAGCCGGCGCTGCTGGACGCGCTGCGCGCGCGCCTGGGCCACTGGACCGTCGCCGGCCCCGCGCGCGAGGTGGCGCGCCGCGCGCTGGCCGACCAGCCGTGGCAGCACGCCACGCGGGCACGGCTGCAAGCGTGCGGGGCGCGACTGGCCGCCGTGCTGGAACACCACGGCCTGCCGCCGGTGATGCATCCCTTGTTCTGCTGGGTCCCGCATCGCGACGCGGCGCAGCTGCAACACGTGCTGGCGCAGCACGGCGTCTGGACCCGTTATTTCGATGCCGCCGGCGGCTGCCCGCCGAGCCTGCGCCTTGGCCTGCCACCGGACCAGCCGCTGGCCTGGCAGCGGCTGGACGCGGCGCTGGCGGCCGCTGCCTGACCTTGACCATGCCATGCCGAATCGCCTGACTCCTGTCCTCGCCTGCGCGCTGCTGCTCGCGGCGCTGCCCGCCAGCGCCACTGTCTCCGCCATCGACGACGCCGGCCAGACCGTGACCCTGGCGCAGCCGGCGCGCCGCGTGGTCTCGCTGGCGCCGCACGTCACCGAGATGCTGTTCGCCGCTGGTGCGGGCGACCGCATCGTCGGCACCGTCAGCTACAGCGACTACCCGCCGCAGGCGCGCGAGATCGCGCGCGTGGGCGACAACAAGGCGCTGGACCTGGAGCGCATTGCCGCACTCAAGCCCGACCTGATCGTGGTGTGGCGCCACGGCAATGCGCAGAAGCAGGCCGACCGCCTGCGCGCGCTCGGCATCCCGCTGTTCTACAGCGAGCCGCGCAGGCTGGCGGCAATCCCGGACAATATCGAGAAGCTCGGCACGCTGCTCGGCACCGAAGCCACCGCGCGGCGCGCCGCCGACGGCTTCCGCCAGCAAGTGGAAACGCTGCGCAAAACTTATGCGGCACGCCCACCGGTGACGGTGTTCTACCAGGTCTGGCAGCAGCCGCTGATGACGCTCAACGGCCAGCACCTGGTCAGCGACATGCTGGTGCTGTGCGGCGGCCGCAACCTGTTCGCGGCCGAGACGCCGCTGGTGCCGACGGTGTCGGTCGAAGCGGTGATCGCGGGCAATCCGGAAGCGATGGTGACGGCGGGCATGGGCGCCACGCGCTCGGACCAGCCGCTGCCGGATTTCGAGATGTGGCGGCGCTGGAAGCAGGTCACGGCGGTGGCGCGCAACAACCTGTTCGTGATCGACGGCGACCTGCTCAACCGTGCCGGCCCGCGCGTGGTGCAGGGCGCGGCGCAGCTGTGCAAGGACCTCGACACCGCGCGTAGCCGCCGGCCGGCGCGCTGATCAGCCGGCGCGGTTCCACCAGCCCAGCCGCGCCCCGCCCTGGCCCAGCCTGAAGCCGCAGCTGGCGCCGAAGCCCAGCTCCCAGCTGACCGTGGTCGACAGCGGCACGCCCAGCCAGTGTGCCGCCAGCATGCGCATCGGCCCGGCATGGCCGACCACCCACAGACATTGCGCGCGAGCTTCGGCCAGCGTCGCGGCCCAGCCAACCACCCGCGCCATCGCCTGCGCCGGCGATTCGCCGCCGTGCGGGCGCGCATGCAGCAGGTCGGCCGCCCACTGGTCGAGCGCGCCGCGGTCGATCGCATCCCAGGCCACGCCCTCCCAGCTGCCGAAGTCGATTTCGCGCAGCGCAGGTTCGGTGTCGATGTCCGGCACGCCGCCAGGCCATGCCCGGGCCAGTGCCTGTGCCGTGCCGAGCGCGCGCGCCAGCGGGCTGGCCACGATGCGATCGGGAGCCGGCAGGCCGCCAACGATACGCGCCGCGGGCGGCGTCAGCGGCGCCAGCAGCGGCAGGTCGAGGCAGCCATAGCAGGTGCCTGCCGGCACCTGCGGCTGCGCATGCCGGATCAGGACCACGTCCATGCGGCGGCCACCAGGTAGAGTCCGATCTCGGCGCATTGCTGGGCCATGCCGAGGCAATCCCCGGTATAGCCGCCGATGCGGCGCACGAAGTAGCGGCCGAGCAGCAGGCGCAGCACCAGCAGCATCCCGACCGCCACCGCGCAGAAACCTGGCGACACCAGCCACAGCGGCACCAGCCCGCACAGCAGCGCGAACACCAGGCCCGCGCCGGCCAGCTTCTGCGCCACCGGCTTGGCCTTGCCCTCGGGGCGCACGTAGGTCAGCGTGGCGAGGTAGCTGACCGCCATCGCGCGGCTGGCGGCATGCGCGGCGACCAGCACGGCAAGCAGCACCGCGATGCCGCCGCGCCCGGCGATCGCCACCAGCAGTTGCCACTTCAGCAGCAGCGCCACCACCAGCGCGATCGCGCCGAACGCGCCGATGCGCGAATCGTGCATGATGCGCAGCACGTCCTCGCGCTGCCACGCACCGCCGAAGGCATCGACGCAATCGGCCAGCCCGTCTTCATGGAAGGCGCCGGTGAGCAGCAGCGTCGCGGCCATGCCCAGCAGCACGGCCACGCCGGGCGGCCACCACAGCGCCGCGCCCCAGGTGGCCAGCGCGCCCGCGCCGCCCACCAGCAGCCCGACCAGCGGGAAATAGCGTGCGGCGGCATGCAGGTAATGGGGTTCGAAGCCGACCCAGCGCGCCAGCCAGCCCGGCAGCGGCACGCGCGTAAAGTAGCCCAGCGCCGTCAGGAAATAGCGCAGTTCGCCGGCCACGCCCGCGGGGCTGCGGGGTCCGGGTCCGGGTTCGGGCACGGGCACCGGGTCGGTCGGCACGCTCATGGCGATGCGGTGCTGACGCCGGCGCCGCTGAAGGTGGCCATCTCGTTCAGGAACGCCGCGGCCGAGGCCAGCAGCGGCCACGCCAGCGCACAGCCGGTGCCTTCGCCCAGGCGCAGGTCCAGCGCCAGCAGCGGCGCGGCCTCGAACTGCGCCAGCAGCGCGCGGTGGCCGCGCTCGTGCGAGCAGTGCGTGAACACGCAGTACGGCAGCACGTTGGGGTCCAGCCGCTGCGCCACCAGCAGCGCCGCCGTGGCGATAAAGCCGTCGACCAGGATCACCATGCGGCTGGCCGCGGCGGCCAGGAAGGCGCCGGCCATCATCGCGATCTCGAAGCCGCCGAAGGTGGCCAGCACGTCCAGCGGTGCCTGCGCATCGGCATGCCGCGCCAGCGCGCCGGCCAGCACCTCGCGCTTGCGCGCCAGGCCGGCGTCGTCCAGCCCGGTGCCGCGCCCGATGCAATCCTCCAGCGGCAGGCCCGTCAGCCGCTGCATCAGGCACGCCGCGGCCGAGGTATTGGCGATGCCCATCTCGCCGAAGCCGATCACGTTGCAGCCCTGCTGCGCATGGCGCAGCACGCGCGCCATGCCGGCGGTCATCGCCGCGGCCGCCTGTGCCGGCGTCATCGCGGGCTCGGCGGCGAAGTTGCGGGTGCCATCGGCAATGCGGCAGTTGACCAGGCCCGGCGCCGCCGGCAGCGGCACGCGCACACCCGCGTCGACGATTTCCAGCGCAATGCCGTGCTGGCGCGAGAACACGTTGATGGCCGCGCCGCCGGCCAGGAAGTTCTGCACCATCTGCGCCGTGACCTCGGCCGGATAGGCGCTGACACCGGCGTCGGCCACGCCATGGTCGGCGGCGAACACGATCACCGTGGGCCGGCGCAGCACCGGCCGCGCGGTGCCCTGGATCAGGCCCAGCTGCAGGGCCAGCGCTTCAAGCCGGCCGAGCGCGCCGAGCGGCTTGGTCTTGTCATCGATGGCGGCCTGCAGCACGGGGCGCAGCGCTTCGTCGAGCGGAGGGATTTCGGGAAACTGCATGATGCCTGGATCGGGTACTCAGAAAAAAAGGGCTACATTTCCACGCCACGCTGGGCCTTGATGCCCTGCTGGAACGCGTGCTTGACCGGGGTCATGTCGGTGACGGTGTCGGCCGCCTCCACCAGCGCCGGCGGCGCGCCGCGGCCGGTGATGACCACGTGCTGCATCGGCGGGCGCGCGCGCAGGTCGGCGATGACCTGCTCCACATCAAGATAGTGCAGCTTGAGCGCGATGTTGAGTTCGTCGAGCAGCACCAGGCCGATGCCGGGATCGCGCAGCATGGCGCGCGCCACCTCCCACGCGGCCTGCGCCTTGGCCACGTCGCGGGCGCGGTCCTGGGTTTCCCAGGTATAGCCCTCGCCCATCACATGGAAGGCGCATTGGTCGGGAAAGCGGCGCAGGAACATTTCTTCGCCGGTGGGCTGCGCGCCCTTGATGAACTGGACCACGCCGGCGCGCATGCCATGGCCGAGCGCGCGCACCACCATGCCGAAGCCGGAGCTGGACTTGCCCTTGCCGTTGCCGGTGGTAATGACGATCACGCCGCGCTCGTCCTGCGCGGCGGCGATCTTGGCGTCGACGACTTCCTTCTTGCGCACCATGCGCGCCTTGTGGCGGGCATCGCGGTCGGGGTTCTGCTCGGCGGGGTTGTGGTTTTCAGTCATGGTGTGAGTGTGGTGTGGTCGGGCGCGCGCCGTCGGGAATCAGCGCGGTATGGGCGCCGTCGCTGACGCTGACGATCGCGGTGCGCAGCGCACGCGAGCAGTGTTCGGGGGTCAGCACCTGCGCGGCGGGGCCGTGCAGCGCGGTGCCGTCTTCAGCCATCAGCAGGGCATGGGTGGCGTAGCGCAGCGCCAGCGTCAGGTCGTGCAGGATCACCACGATGGCGTGGCGCCCGGCCCTGGCCAGCGCGGCCAGCTGCTCCAGCACCAGGATCTGGTGGCGCAGGTCCAGGTGCGAGACCGGCTCGTCCAGCAACAGCAGCGGCGCCTGCTGCGCCAGTGCCGCGGCCAGCGAGACACGCTGGCGCTCGCCGCCGGACAGCGTCAGCACATCGCGCGCGGCCAGCGCCTCGATATCCATGGCGCGGATCACGTCGTGCACGATGCGGTCGTCCTCGCGCCCGGTCCAGCCCCAACCCGAGAGGTGCGGATGGCGGCCCACGCGCACGGCGTCGAGCACCGGCATCGGGAAGGTGTCGTGCACGGCTTGCGGCAGGTAGGCGCGCTGGCGCGCCAGCAGCGCGGGGTCGACCAGCGCCGGCGCGGTGCCGTCGATCTCGACGCTGCCGCCGTCGGCGTGACGCAACCCGGCCAGCACGGTCATCAGCGTGGACTTGCCGGCACCGTTGGGGCCGGCGATGCACCACAGCTCGCCGGGGCCGACGGCCAGGCTCAGCCGGTCCACCAGCACGCGCTGGCTGGTGCGCAGCCGCAGCTCGCGCAGCGTCAGCCGCGGGCAAGCCGCGAGCGGCAAGGACCAGTGCGTGGCGGCGCTCATCGCGGCCTCCGCAATAGCAGGTAGAGAAAGGTCGGCACGCCCAGCAGCCCGGTGATCACCCCCACAGGCAACTGCGCCGGCGCCACCACGGTGCGCGCGATCAGGTCGGCCGCCATCAGCAGCGCGCCGCCCAACAGCGTCGCGGCCGGCAGCAGCATGCGCTGGTCGTTGCCCCAGGCCAGCCGCACCAGGTGCGGCACCACCAGCCCGACAAAGCCGATTGAGCCGGCGGTGGTGATGGCCGCGGCAATGCACAGCGATGCCAGCATGAAGGTCGCCAGCCGCACGCGCCCGACGCGCACGCCCAGCGCCTGCGCCACGGTCTCGCCCAGCAGCATCACGTTGAGCGCGCGCGCCATCGGCATGGCCAGCAGCAGCGCCGCCACCAGCATGGCCAGCGCGCCGCCGTAGCTGGCGGTGCCGCCCAGATCGCCGGTGAGCCAGAACAGCATGCCGCGCAGGCGCGACTCCGGCGCGACCGACAGGATCAGCGTAATCACCGCGCCCCAGCCGGCAGCCAGGATCACGCCGGTCAGCAGCAGCCGCGCGCCGGCTTCGCGATGGCCGCCCTGCACCTGCGGATGCAGCAAGTCGCGCCGCGCCAGCGATGCCACCAGCACCATCGCCAGCAGGGCGCCGAGCGCGGCGGCCGCCTGCACGCCCCACCACGGCGCCAGCGCCAGCATCGCCAGCAGCGCGGCGGTGGACGCGCCGCCCGATACGCCCAGCACGTAAGGCTCGGCCAGCGGGTTGCGCAGCAGCACCTGCATCAGCGCCCCGGACAGGGCCAGCAGCCCGCCGCAGGCAAAGGCCGCGGCCGCGCGCGGCAGCCGCAGCTCATGCACGATGGCGCCGGCGGTGCCGGTGTCGGCGCCGCTCAGCGCCAGCCACAGCGCGCGCGCATCGAGCGCAACGCTGCCCAGCGCCAGCGACAGGGCAAACGCCAGCAGCGCCGCAAACGCCAGCGCCAGCCAGATCGCCAGGGCGCGCCGGAATTCAGACATGGCGCGCCCGCGCGCTCATCGCTGGCGCCAGCCCAGCGTGATGAAGCCCGCGCGCCCCTGCGTGTTGTAGGGGTAGGCGAGCTGGTAGTCCTTGTCGAACAGGTTTTCGACGCGGGCGGCGATGAACCATTGCTTGTCGATGTTGTAGCGGGCGGTGAGGTTGACGATACCGTATCCGCCCAGCCGGCGCGAGCCGGCATCCATGCGCGACGACGACAGCAGCCATTCGCCGCCGAAGCGCCAGTTGCCGATATCGCGGCCCACGTCCAGCGCGGCATGGCGGCGCGCGCGGCGCAGCAGCTGGGTGTTGGTCTGCTCGTCGACCGGGTTCTGGAAGGTCACGCTGGCGCCAAAGTCGGTGCCATACACGGTGGCGCGCCACGATGCCTCGATGCCCTGCACCTTGGCCTTGTTGACGTTCTGCGCCAGGAACATGCCGCTGGGCTGCTGCGCCGACACGATCAGGTCGTGGTAGCGCGTCTCGAAGGCGGTCACGCGCAGCAGGCCGGCGCTGGCGGTGGTGTACTGCACGCCGGCCTCGACCGACTTGGCGCGCTCGGGCTGCAGGTTGGGCTGGCCGAAGTTGGGGAAGTACAGCTCGTTGAAGGTCGGCGCGCGGAAGGCATTGCTGACGCTGGCGATCAGCTTGAAGGCGTCGGTCAGGTTGTAGCCGTAGCCGGCGAAGAAGCTGCCCTGGTTGCCGAAGTCGGAATAGTGGTCGTTGCGCGCGTTGAGCTGCAGCTGGTGCTTGCCGAAGCGCCCGTCATAGCCGCCGAACACCGAGAACACATTGCGCGTCGGCGCGCCGTAGGCGCTCGAGTCCAGCTCCTGCTGCAGGTAGTCGGTGCCGAACAGCAGCGTGTGGTTGGCGGCCAGCGCATACTCGTTCTGCCAGTTGAACTGGCGGTTGCGGGTATTGAAGGTGCCGTTGGGCCTGCCGTTGAGGAAGGTGTCGCTGCGGTCCTCGCTCTGCGACAGCTTGAAATGCGTGGTCCAGTCCGTGCCCAGCTTGCCGTTGACGAAGGCCGACAGCGTGTACAGCTCGCTGTCGGTGCGGTTCTCGTCGGTGGGGCGGCCGAAGGCGCTGTCGAACGACAGCTTGCTCTTCGAGTAGTAGCCGGTGATGCCGGCATCCCAGTTGGGCGTGAAGCGGTGCTTCACCTGCCCCGACACGCTCTGGTTCTCGTACGGGTTGTCGTTGGGGTTGGCGCGCGGCGCCTGCTTCGTATTGATCGACGAGAAGCCGTCGGTCTTGAACGCCGAGCCGGTCAGGTTGAACGAGGTATCGCCGACCTGGCCGCCATAGCCGACCGTACCCTGGCGCGTATTGTTGCTGCCGTACTCCACCGCGGCGTTGGCCGCCGGCGCCTGGCCCGCGCCGCTCTTGGTGAAGATCTGCACCACGCCGCCGATCGCGTCCGAGCCGTACAGCGCCGAGACGTTGCCGCGCACCACCTCGATGCGGTCGATCTGGTCGGGCAGGATATTGGCCAGCTGCGCGGTGCCGCTGCTGGCCGACGACACCCGCACGCCATCGATCAGGATCAGGGTCTGGTTGGAGTTGGCGCCGCGCATGAACAGCGAGGTATTGCTGCCCATGCCGCCGTTGGTCGCGAACTCGACGCCGGCCTGGCTGCGCAGCAGCGTGCGCAGGTCCGGCGCCTGCGCATTGGCGATGTCCTGCTGCGTGACCACCGTGGTATGCGGCAGCGCCTCGGTGATCGACTGCGCGGTGCGGGTGGAAGTGACCACCACCGGCGCGAGCTGCGCGGTGCGGCTGTCCGCCGCCTGCGCGGAAGCGGTACCGGGAACCAGGGTGAACGAGGCCATGGCCGCCAGGATGGCGGGCACGGACGGACGCACCGCCGGGCTTGCCGGGCGGGTCGACCTGTGAAGCGATGAACGCATGATGCAGGACTGGATAGGAACGGCCGGGCCCGTTCCCCCGCGGGCCATATGGCGATGAGGCGTGCCGCGCACGGGCGGCAGCCCGCGTTCAGGCCGGTATCCGGGCTGGCGACACGGAACCGGCGCCTTCCCGAACCTGCGGTTCAGTGGCGTGTGGCCGGTCCTGCGGGCATGTGGCCTGGCATCCGATGACGGATCGGGCCTTGCCAGCGATGTGGCTGGCGCATGCGCACCGCGGTCGCTTACCGTTGCGGGGGCAGCACAGGTTGGCCTGTCCGGCGCGCAGCCGGCCCGGCTCCCTGTTTCCCGTTGAACTGCCCCTTCGCCAGGGACGAAAAGGGCGAGCACCTGGAACGTGCGCGAGTCTATGGCGTTTCGCCCCCCGCGTCAACGCGGCAACCCCACTGCGCGCATGGGCCGCGTGGTAGCGTTTTGTCACACTCTCGCGGCGTCTTGGGTGCAGAAGCCTGCAACTTCCATGCGGGCGGCCGGTCACAAACCTTTCCTCCGCATTGTGCATGCCGGCGCATCGGCTAGAATCGCGATACCTGACACTACTCCCATCATGACAGGCCCTATGCTCACCGAACTCGAACAACTGGCCGCCAAGATCGGGCGCGTGCTGCACCATGCGGACACCCTGGCGGCGGAGAACCAGCGGCTGCGCGACGAGATCGCGCGGCTGGAGGGCGAAGCCGCGCAGTTGCGCGGCGAGCGCGAGGCCATGGCCGCCGACCGCGAACTGCTCAATATCAAGATCGAGGAAGCGCAGCTGCGCATCCAGTCCATCCTTGACAAGCTGCCGACCGCCAGCGACACGCGCCAGCTCGACCTGCTCGGCGAAGAGGCCGTGGCGCAGGGCGCCGAAGCGCACAAGGCCCCCGGAGAACACGCATGAGCAACAAGCAAGTCGAAGTCAACATCGCCGGCCAGGCCTACCGCTTCGCCATCGCGCCCGAGAACGAGGCCGCGCTGCTCGAGGCCGTGGCCCTGGTCGACACGCAGATGAACAAGCTGCGCAGCGGCAGCGCGGCCAAGGGTGTCGAGCGCGTGGCGGTGATGGCCGCGATCAGCATCGCCTCGGACCTGCTGTCGCTGCAGCGCAAGCAGCAGGCCGAGGGCGCGATCCCGGTCGACGCCATCCGCGCGCGCATCCGCGAACTGAACGATCGCGCCGACGAAGCGCTGCGGCAATATGCCCACGTGGGCACCGGTACGCGCGGCTGAGCAGCACGGGTGGGATGTGCTGCGGATGCCGCGCTGCCGCGCAAAATGTAACGACACGCGCGAGCGCACTTGGTATGGCCTGCAACGCGGTGTATAGTGTAGCCAGACTGCACGAGGCACCACAGAAGTGCAGCTGACAGGTCAGGTTATCGCGCCTGGCCGCCGTTTTCATCCCATCCTTGTTAGAAACGGCAAACGTCTGACATCCAGCACGTGGACAGTCAGACGTTTGACAGTTTCCCTGCCTGGTTCGTGAGGGTCATAAACTCCTTGAACCGATATGCATTGCATGGTGCGGGATTATGTCGCGTGGGCGAGCGCGTCGTCGCATTCATAGTCCGGGCCTGGCCTGGACTCCCTGAGTGGATGATGTACCCGAAATGCGACTTCCGCAGCCACTCTGAACCTCACTTGGGTTCAGGATGCCGACCCAGCGGCCGAGGCGGGGACCCCCTAAAAAAGGCGGTGGTTTTCTGAACCATCGCCTTTTTTCTTGCCTGCATGCTTGCCCGTGTTTTCCCGCGCGGGCCTTCCTTTCCTGAGCAGCGCCGTGAGCCCTAACCAGAACCAACGCGCCCGCCAGTACTGGCTGATGAAATCGGAACCCGACGAGGCCAGCATCGACGACCTGGCCCGGGAACGGACGCTGCCGTGGACCGGCGTGCGCAACTACCAGGCGCGCAACTTCATGCGCGACGCCATGCAGGTGGGCGACGGCGTGCTGTTCTACCACTCGTCGTGCCCCGAGCCCGGCATCGCCGGACTGGCCGAGGTCTGCTCCGCGCCCTATCCCGACCCCACGCAGTTCGACCGCAAGAGCCCGTATTTCGACGCAGCATCCAAGGCGGAGGCGCCGCGCTGGCTGCTGGTCGACGTGCGCTTCGAACGCAAGAGCCGCCTGATCCCGCTGGCCGAGCTGCGCGAGCATGAAGCGCTGGCCGACATGGTGGTGCTCCGGCGCGGCAACCGGCTCTCGATCACGCCGGTGACGCCTGCGGAATGGCGCTATATCACCGGCAAGCTGATGGGCTGACGGGCTTGGCGTTGCCACGCCGCACCAGGCCTTGCGCGGCAAGGCTGACGACAATAACAACCACCTTGCTGACACGATGCCGTTCGACAACCTGCCGGTGCTGATCCCCGCCCTGCTCGCACTGGGCGCATTCACCGGCTTCTGCGCCGGCCTGCTCGGCGTGGGCGGCGGCATGATGATGGTGCCGTTCCTGACGCTGCTGTTCACCAGCCTGGGCTTTGCCGGCGAAGCCATCGTCCATACGGCGATCGCCACCTCGATGGGCACCATCCTGTTCACCTCGCTGTCGTCCGTGCGCGCGCACCACAAGCGCGGCGCGGTGCGCTGGCCGATCGTGCTGGCGCTGGCGCCCGGCATCGTGATCGGCGGCATGGTCGGCGGCGGCAAGGTCTTCGCGGCGCTGAAGACCAGCTGGCTGTCGCTGGCGTTCGCAGGCTTCGTCGGCTTCTCGGCGCTGCAGATGCTGCGCAACCGCCGGCCCAAGCCGGGGCGCCAGCTGCCGGGCTTCGCCGGCATGGCCGGCGCGGGCGGCGTGATCGGCTTCCTGTCTAGCCTGGTGGGCGCGGGCGGCGCCTTTGTCTCGGTGCCGTTCATGACCTGGTGCAATGTGCCGATCCACAACGCGGTGGCGACCTCGGCCGCGCTCGGCTTCCCGATCGCCGCGGCCAGCGTGGCGGGTTACATCTGGAGCGGCTGGCACGCCCCCGGGCTGCCGCCCGCCTCGCTCGGCTATCTCTACCTGCCCGCGCTGCTGGTGATCGCCGCGGCCAGCGTGCTGACCGCGCCGCTGGGCGCGCGCACCGCGCACCGCATGGATGTGGGCCAGCTGCGCAAGGTCTTCGCCGTGCTGCTGCTGTGCCTGGCCACGTATATGTTGTGGAAGGCCTGGCAGGCATTCTGACGATCCGCGTCACCCGCACGGGGGAAGCAAGGCCACTCGCGCGACGCCACCGCAACAATCGTTTGCAATGTCGCGGAACGATCGCCCTCGCGGCCACGTCTGATACCCATCACGTTTTGATTGGGAGAACCACATGAAACAATGGCTCGCCGCCACCCTGCTCGGCACCACCGCCGTCGTCGCTTCGGCCCACGGCGGTCCCACGGAAACGCCGTCGGGCGTGCTGTCGCTGACCGCGCAGGCCGTCACCGAGGTGCCGACCGATATCGTGCACCTGACGCTGGCCGCGGAGCAGGAAGGCGCGGAACCGGCCGCGATCTCCTCGGGCCTGTCGACCCGGACCCAGGCCGTCATCACGCAGGCGCGCCGCGTGCAGGGCGTGACCGCCGAATCCGGCGGCTTCACCATCCACCCCAGCACCGACCGCAACGGCCGCATCAGCACCTGGCGCGGGCGCTCCGAGGTCATCCTGAAGTCGCGCGATTTCTCGGCGGTGTCCAAGCTCGCGGGCGAGTTGGCGAGCCAGATGCAGGTGCAGAACATCGCCTTCTCGCTGTCGCGCGAAGCACGCGAGGCCGCCGAGGCCAAGCTCGCCGAGCAGGCCATCGCCTCGTTCCGCACCAAGGCGCAGGCCACCACCAAACTGTTCGGCTACAACAGCTACACCATCCGTGAAGTGAACGTGAACGAGACCGGCATGGTGCCGCCGGTGCCGCGCATGTACGGCGCCGCCAAGGCCATGATGGCCGACGCCGCGGTACCGGTGCCGGTTGAGGGCGGCAAGACCCAGGTCACGGTGTCGGTGAACGGGTCGGTGCAGATGCTGAAGTAAGCTGGCGCTTGCCACCGCCACTGGTAAGGGCTCCCCTCTCCCGCAGGCGGAAGAGGGGAGCAAACCCCCAGCTTTCGCCGGTTCCTCACAGCGCCGCAAACTTCTCCCGCAGCACGTTCTTCTGCACCTTGCCCATGGTGTTGCGCGGCAGCTCGTCCACCACGTGCACGCGCTTGGGCACCTTGAAATTGGCGATGCGGCCCTTGAGCGTGCCGATCAGCGCGCCCTCGTCGATGTCGGCACCGGGCTTGCGCACCACCACCGCCACCACCGCCTCGCCGAAATCCGCGTGCGGCACGCCGATCACGGCGCTCTCGGCCACGCCCGGCATCTCGTCGATAAAGCTCTCGATTTCCTTCGGGTAGACGTTGTAGCCGCCCGAGATGATCAGGTCCTTGCTGCGGCCGACGATGGTCAGGTAGTGGTCCGGCACCGCGCGCTCGCCCGCCTGGCTGACGATGGCGCCGCCGAAGCGGCCGACGTCGCCGGTCTTGAACCAGCCATCGTCGGTGAACTCTTCGCGGGTCTTTTCCGGCATGCGCCAGTAGCCCTGGAACACGTTCGGGCCCTGCACCTCGACGTTGCCGATCTCGCCTGGCGCGCAGCGCTTGCCGTCGCCGTCGACCACGCGCACCGACACCCCCGGCAGCGGCATGCCGACGGTGCCGCCGATGCGCTCGCCCAGCGCCGGGTCATAGGGGTTGGACACCAGCATCACGGTCTCGCTCATGCCGTAGCGTTCCAGGATGGTATGGCCGGTGCGCTCGCGGAAGGCGTCGAAGGTTTCCAGCAGCAGCGGCGCCGAACCCGACACGAACAGGCGCATGCGGCGGCAGGTGTCGTCGTCGAAGCGCGGCTCCTGCAGCATGCGCACGTAGTAGGTCGGCACGCCCATCATCACGGTGCAGCGCGGCAGGAATTTCAGCACTTGCGCCATGTCGAGCCTGGGTGCCCAGATCATCTTGGCGCCGGCCAGCAGCGCGCCATGCGAGGCGACGAACAGGCCGTGCACATGGAAGATCGGCAGCATGTGCAGCAGCACGTCGTCGCTGCGCCAGCCCCAGAACTCGTGCAGCGTCTGCGCATTGGAGGCCAGGTTGCGATGGCTCAGCATCGCGCCCTTGCTGCGGCCGGTGGTGCCCGATGTATAGAGGATGGCGGCGAGGTCATCGTCGGCGCGCGCCACCGTCTCGAAGGTGTCGGCCTTGCCCGCCGCGCGCGACAGCAGCGAGCCGCTGCGATCGTCGTCCAGCGTAAACACATGGTTCACGCCGTGGCGGAACGCCACCTTGGAGACCCAGCCGAAGTTCTTGCTGCTGCAGACCACCACTGACGGCTCGGCATTGCCGACGAAGTAGTCGATCTCGGCCTCCTGGTAGGCCGTGTTCAGCGGCAGGTAGACATAGCCGGCGCGCAGCGTGGCCAGGTACAGGAACAGCGCTTCGGGCGATTTTTCCACCTGCACCGCCACGCGCGCGCCTTCGGGCAGGTGCAGCGAGGCCAGCAGGTTGGCCAGCTTGGCGGTGGCGCGGTCAAGGTCGTCCCAGCTGTAGTACAGGCCGTCGTGCGTCTCGATGCAGCAGGCGGTACGGTCAGCGGGGAAGCGGGATTCGAACAGGGCGAACAGGTTGGCGTTCATGGCAGGGAGCGAACCAAAGACTGAGAAAGCAAAGACAACGAGGATAGGAAGCAGTGCCGTCGGCGCGCCCTACTCCCCGCGAAAATGTGGTGGCCGGCGCGCCAGGAAGGCAGCGACGCCTTCGGCGTGGTCCGCGCCTTCGGCATAGGCGAAATGCGCGTCCAGGTCGGCCGGCGACAGCGGCGCCGGCGACGGCGCCAGCCGATGGATGGTGGCCTTGTTGATGCGCGCTGCGGCGGGCGCGCCGGCGGCGATGCGGCGCACCGTGGCGTCCACCTCCGCGGCCAGCACGGCGGGCTCGACCACGCGGGTCAGCAGGCCTTTTTCGCGCGCCTCCGGGGCATCGAAGACGCGGCCCTCGAGCAGGATCTCCAGCGTCGCGGCGCGACCCGCCAGCGCCAGCAGGCCTTGCAGCTCGCCAGGCGCCATCGGGAAGCCCAGCCGATTGATCGGCACGCCGAAGCGGCTGTCCGAAGCGGCGATGCGCAGGTCGCAATGGCAGGCGATTTCCAGCCCGCCGCCCACGCACACGCCTTCGATCATCGCCACGGTGGGATGCGTGCATTGCGCCACCGCCGCCAGCGCGGGCGCGATGGTGGCCATGTGGTAGTGGCGCACGGCGGCCTCGTCGCCGCGCTCGGCGGGAAACTCGGCAATGTCGGCGCCGGCGGCAAAGTTGCCGTCGGCACCACGCACCACCACGCAGCGCAGCGAGTTATCCGCCGACAGGCGCGCAAACCCCGCCGCCAGCTCGCGCCACATCTGCGCGGAAATGGCGTTGAGCTTGCCCGCGTGCGCAAGCGTCACGGTGGCGGTGGTGCCCTGCGCGGCAAATCGCACGGTGCCGCTCATGGGCGCATCCCCCGGCTTCGGATCGGCATGGGCATGGCGTCAGTCCATCTTGGCGCCGGACTGCTGCACCACCTGGGCCCAGCGGCGGATCTCGGCGTGCTGGAACTGGCCGAACTGCTCCGGCGTGAACGCCGGCGTTTCCGAGCCGTTGTTCAGCCAGACCTGCTTCAGCTCCGGCGTGTTCAGCGCCTTCTCGGTCTCGGCGTAGAGGCGGTCGACAATGTCTTTCGGCGTGCCCTTGGGCACCCACATCGCGTACCACGTCGATACCTCGTAGTTGGGCACCCCAGCCTCGGCCGCGGTCGGCACGTTGGGGAAGGCGGGCGAGCGCTTGTTCGACGCCACCGCCAGCGCCTTGATGCGGCCCGCGCGGATATGCTGCGCCGACGAGCCGAGCCCGTCGAACATCAGGTCGACCTGGCCCGCGATCAGGTCGGACAGTGCCGGGCCGGCGCCCTTGTACGGGATATGGGTGATGAAGGTCTTGGTCTGGATCTTGAACAGCTCGCCCGCCAGGTGATGCGACGAGCCGTTGCCGGCCGAGCCGTAGTTGAGCTTGCCGGGGTTGGCGCGGGCGTAGGCGATCAGCTCCTGCAGCGTATTGGCCTTGACGCGGTTGGGATTGACCACCACCACCTGCGGCGGCTGCGCGATCACCGTGACCGGAATGAAGTCCTTCTCGATGTCGTAGTCCAGCTTCTTGTAGAACGACGGCGCGATGGCGTGGTGGGCGCCGCCGATAAACACGGTGTAGCCGTCCGGCGCGGCCTTGGACGCGAGGCTGGCGCCGACCGTGCCGCCGGCGCCGCCGCGGTTGTCGATCACGAACTGCTTGCCCAGCTGCTTGGACAGCTGCGCGGTGAGCGGGCGCGCGAAGGCGTCGGTGCCGCCGCCGGCGGGGAACGGCACGATCACGGTGACCGGCTTGGACGGCCAGGTATCGGCGTGCGCGGGGGCGGGGGCGGCAAGCATGGCGCCGGCACCGATGCCGGCCACGCCAAGGACCAGGCCCGCTGCGCGCGCGCAGGCGGCCAGGCTGAACTGACGACGATTCATCTTTGTCTCCTCTCTCTTCTGGAAAGTCAATCTGATGGCCGCGCGCGCCCGCATGGGCACTGCGCGGCTGGCTTTGCTTCTACGACATGGCTCCCGACAAAACGTCGCGGCGCGCCAGGCGCCGCGGGTGCAAGGGCAAGGACAATCCCCGTGACCGGACCAGGATCACAGCAGCTTGCCGACGCTGCGGCTGATGCGCGGGTTGCCTGCGCCCAGGCGTGCCAGATTGTCATCCAGCGCCTCGGGTACGTAAAGGTAATTGACCATCATGCCGCAGCTCTGGCTGCGGCCCTTGCGCGACAGGTCGGCGCCCCAGTTGAGCCGTTCCACGCAGGCGCCGTTGCCGAGGTGGAAACGCGCCACCGGGTCGGCCGGCATCGACTGGTTGCGTTCGCGCACCAGGAAATGCGCGGCCAGGGTCAGCGCGGTGTCGCGCACCACGGCATCGGCGGCATCCGGCGCCAGCGCCTCCAGCCAGGCCGCGCCGTCGGCGGGCGCGCTGCCGTGGCGTTCGCTCCAGCGCGCCAGCCGCTTGTCGCCCAGCACGCGCGCCACGGCCTCGCCGTCCTGCTTGCGCAGCCAGTCGGCGAACCCGGGAATCGGCGACAGCGTGGCGAACTGCTTCACCTTGGGGAATTCGCGCTGCACTTCCTCGATCACGCGCTTGAGCAGGAAGTTGCCGAAGCTGACGCCGCGCAGCCCCGCCTGCGTGTTGCTGATCGAATAGAAGATCGCCCACTTGACGCGGCGCAGGTCTTCCAGCGGCGCGGCTTCGTCCAGCAGGGTATGGACGTCGGCGGCCATCTCGGGGGCAAAGGCCACCTCGACGAAGATCAGCGGCTCGCGCGGGATGCGCGGGTGGAAGAAGGCGTAGCAGCGGCGGTCGGAATCGAGCCGGTTGCGCAGGTCGGTCCACGAGGCGATCTCGTGCACGGCCTCGTAGCGGATCAGCTTTTCCAGCAGCGACGCGGGCGAGTCCCAGGTGATCGGCTGCAGCTCGAGCAGGCCGACGTCGAACCAGTTCGAGAACAAGCCCTCGAGGTCGTCGTCGAGCGGGCGCAGCCCGGGCATGCGGCGCTGCCAGCGCAGCATGTCGGCGCGCAGCTGGATCAGGAAATGCAACCCGCAGGCGCTGTTGCCGCGCTGGCCATGCAGCGCGGCCAGCCGCTTGAAGAAACGGATGCGCGCGTTGGACTGGGCCTGGCCCGCGCGCGCGCCCTTGTCGCCATCGGCCGCGGCCTCTTCGCTGCCGTTGCTGGCCACTTCGGCCAGCACCGCCAGCATGCCGCGCCGCGTGGCCTCGCCGGCGGCTTCGTATTCGGCCTGCCAGGCCTGCGCGGCGGCATTGGCGGCGCCGTCGGTCAGGCGCGCATCGAAGCACAGGCGCAGTTGCTCGCGCTGGCGGCGCACCACCCGCGCCGGCAGCGGCGCCTCGCCATCGGCCGGCGTGGCGGCCCTGGCATCGCCATTGGCCTTGGCGTCGGCCTCGCCCTTGCGCCCCCACCAGCGGCCCAGCCGCGACAGGATATTGGAGCTGGACGGCTCGTTCTCGCCCAGCGGCGCGCTGATCTTCTGGTCACCCGTATCGAAGGAGTTCATGCGGTACCTGCCTTTGATGCATCGATGTGAACGTGGGGGAAACTGTGGCTGGCGTGGCGGTGTGCGGGAGTCAGTCTTCGGCGCCCGCCACGCGCAAGGCCGGCGGGGCGCGCACGGCCGCCTTTACCTCGGCTAGGTCGGTGACGTCCTGCGCCATCGCGGCGCCGCCGGCATCGAGCGCCTGCAGCGCGCCGCGCTGGCGCAGCAAGTGGGTCTTCATCATGGCTTCGGCGCCTTCCGGGTCGCGCGCCTTGAGCGCGGCAAACACGCTCAGGTGCTCGGCGCAGGATTCGTGGATCCGCCCCGGCAGCTTGAGGCTCTTGTGGCGCGACAGCCGCAGCACCTTGCGCAGGTCGCTGATCAGCCCGCTCAGCCAGCGGTTGCCCGCCAGCCGCTGGATCGCTTCATGGATCTGGGCGTTGGTCTCGTAGTAGGCGTCGATATCGCCGGCCTGGGCATAGCGCGCCAGGTCGGCGTGCAGGCCGTCGAGCGCGTCGAGGTCGGCGCGGGTGGCGTTGCGCGCGGCCTCATAGGCGCAACGCCCTTCGAGCAGCGCCATCAGCGGGAAGATCTCGTCGAGGTCCTGCTCGGACAGTTCATTGACGAAACAGCCACGGCGCGGCTCCAGCCGCACCAGGCCTTCGGCGGCAAGCACCTTGAGCGCCTCGCGCAGCGGCGTACGCGAGATGCCCAGCGTTTCGGCCATCGCGCTTTCGTCGATCCATGCGCCCGGCACCAGCGTATGCGCGTCGATCATGGCGCGCAGCCGGTCTGCCACTTCCAGGTACAGCGCCTGCTGGACGATGCGCATGCCATCTCCTGTATCGCACGGAGAATCCAATGGCGTGTGCATCGGATCCCATAATTCATAATTATGGATTAGGGCGCGAACGATACAAGGACTTTCGATGGTGCACCGCAAGGTCGTGCGTGCAGGTCCAGCGGGAAATGATGTGGTGAGGTGCGGCGGGCGTCCCTTGCCTCCCCGCAAGGAAACGCCCGCGCCTGAAAAGAACTGCCGAACTGCGTGATTCATCGCTGGCGGATACGAATGCATCCGTCGCGTGGGTCCATGGATTGACCTGGCGCTGGCCCCGCGCCACCCCTGTTGCAAACGCGCCAAAGCGCGTGGATTTTCCCGTGCCCTTTGATCCGTGCAGCGCGGCTAGCGTAACTCTCGACCCGAAGAGCCGTACTCCCCCCTGGCACTGCCGTTGGCGGCTGTGGCTCGCCGCTCATCTTGTAACAGTGATATTAGCGATTTACGTGCCAGTCGGGCTAAGCCCTTGATTTTATGGATGGCACCGAACCGCAACTTGTTACAGGATGAGATCAGTGTAACAGAATGTTTCCAAAGTGTTACGAGGGTTTTCCATGGTGAGGACGATACGGCATGGGCTGGCGGCACGCGGCCATACAAATTGTGCCGTCGGCGGTATTTATCGATGTCAGAATGTGAGGCCGTCGCCGCAATCGCCTTGCCTGGCATCGTTGCGTTTTTGAAACAGGCGCCGGCCGCCGCGGATATCCCCCGCCGGTTTCCTGTAGCCATCGCACATCACTCTGGAGGTCATGCCATGCAAGCTGGCAGCAGCGATTTCACCCTGGCCGCCAACCCGGCCGAACCGGCATCGCCCGCCGGCCCTGGCGCCGCCGCGCTGCGGCCGCTGGGCCTGAGCTTCACCGGGTCGGGCTCGGAATATTTCCGAATCTGGATCGTCAATGCGCTGCTGACCATCGTCACCCTGGGCATCTATTCCGCCTGGGCCAAGGTGCGCACGCTGCAGTACTTCTACCGCAATACGCGGCTGGACGGCGCCAGCTTCGACTATCACGGCAAGCCGTCGGCAATCCTGAAAGGCCGGGCCATCGTGTTCGGGCTGGTGCTGGCGTTCCAGTTCGCGTCGACCTTCTCGCCGTTCCTGGCGCTGGCGATGCTGCTGGTGCTGCTGGCGGTGTTTCCGTTGCTGCTGGTGCGTTCGCTGCGCTTCCGCATGGCCAACTCCAGCTACCGCGGCCTGCGCTTCGGCTTCACCGGCGGCGATGCCGAGGCCTACCGGGTGTTCGTACTGTGGCCGCTGGCCGCGGTGGCCACGCTGGGCTTGCTGGGACCGCTGGCGCACCAGCGCTTCAAGCGCTACCAGCACAACCACACCCGCTTCGGCACGGCACCGTTCGGCTTCCACGCCGGCGCGGGCGATTTCTACCGGGCCTACCTGCGCGCCTTCGGCGTGGTGCTGGCGGGCACGCTGGTGATGGCCGCGGCCGGCTTCCTGATGGCGCCGGGGATCGGCAATTTCGGCGCGGCGGCGCTGCTTGGCTTCGGCATCGCCGGCTTCTACCTGGGCATGCTGTCGGTCAGCCCCTACCTGATGGCGCGGCTGCAGAATGTGGTGTGGAGCCACACCACGCTGGCGCCGCACGCGTTCCGCAGCCAGGTCAGCGCCGCGCGCATGGTCTTTATCTTTGTCACCAACCTGATTGCGATCGCCCTGACGCTCGGCCTGTTCCTGCCGTTCGCGCGCGTGCGCGCCACGCGCTACCGGCTGCAATGCGTGACCATGCTCGCGGCCGGTCCGCTCGACAGCTTCGTCGCCGGCGAAGCGCAGCAGGTGGGCGCGCTGGGCGACGCGGCGGTAGACTGGTACGACATCGACATCGCGCTCTGACGCGCCATGATCCCGGTCACCTTCTTCGACGGCCGCTCGTCGCGCGCGCATCCTGCCACGCTGGCCGTGGAGGCGCAGCAGGCCGTGCTGCGCGACGCAGACGGCACCGAATTGCGGCGCGCGCCGCTGTCGCAGCTGCGCGTGTCGGAGCGCGTGCGCCGCGCGCCGCGGCTGGTCACCTTCGTCGACGGCGCCTTCTGCGAGGTCACCGACCATGCCGCCTTCGACCGATTGCTGGCCTCCACCGGCCACCGCGACGGCCTGGTGACGCGCGCGCAGAACAGCTGGCGCCTCGCTGGCCTGGCCGTGGCGGCGCTGGTGGCGGTGCTGGTGCTGGGCTACTACGTCTTGCTGCCGTGGGGAGCCGGCATGATGGCACGCGCGGTGCCGGCCGAACTGGAGGCCCGGCTCGGCCAGCTGACGCTGGAGAGCCTGGACCACGGCATGCTCGCGCCGACGCAGTTGCCGGCCGCCGAGCAGGCCCGCATCCGTGCCGGCTTCGCGGCGCTGCGGCGCCCGCGCGACGCCGCGCACGACTACCAGGTGGTGTTCCGCCAGGGCGGCGAAATCGGTGCCAATGCGCTGGCCCTGCCGGGGGGCATCATCATCGTCACCGACGAGCTGGTCGGCCTGGCGGGCAGCGGCGCCGGCCTGATGGGCGTGCTGGCCCACGAGGCGGGCCACGTGGCGCGCCGCCACGGGCTGCAGCAAGTGATCCAGGGCTCGGCCCTGGCCGCGCTGTCGGCCTACCTGTTCGGCGATATCTCGTCGGTGCTGGCGGGCGTGCCGGCCGCCATGCTGACCTTGCGCTATTCGCGCGACCACGAGCGCGAGGCCGACGCCTATGCCATCGACGTGATGCAGCGCAACGGCCTGCCGCCGGCGGCGCTGGCCGACGTGCTGGTCGCGCTGGAGCAGCGCGAGGGCAAGCCCGACGAAGCGCAGGCCGGGCGTGGCGAAGACTTCCTGTCGACGCACCCGCACACGCAGGCGCGCATCGACGCGCTGCGCCGTGCCGGCCGCTAGCGCGCGCTGGGCAGGCGGGGCTCAGGCCGCCGGCTGCGGCGCGCCGGCGCCGGGCTGGCGGCGGTAGGCCCAGATCACCATGGCGATGCCCGCCAGGATCATCGGCAGGCTCAGCCACTGGCCCATCGACAGCTTCAGCGCCAGCAGGCCCAGGAAGGTGTCGGGCTCGCGCGCGAATTCCGCGGCGAAGCGGAACGCGCCATAGCCGATCAGAAACACGCCCGAGACCGCGCCCATCGGCCGCGGCTTGCGCGCGAACAGCCACAGGATGACGAACAGCGCCACGCCCTCGCCGGCAAACTGGTAGAGCTGCGACGGATGGCGCGGGATGTTGTCGCCGGCCTGCGGGAAGATCATGCCCCACGGCAGGTCGGTGGCGCGCCCCCACAGCTCGCCGTTGATGAAGTTGCCAATGCGTCCGGCAGCCAGCCCGCAGGGAATCATCGGCGCGATGAAGTCGGTCACTTCCATCCAGTGGCGCCGGCGCAGCCGGCCGAACAGCCACATCGCCACCACCACGCCAAGGAAGCCGCCATGGAAGGCCATGCCGCCCTCCCACACCTTGAAGATCTCGATCGGATGCGCCAGGTAGTACGTCGGCTTGTAGAACAGCACGTAGCCCAGTCGCCCGCCCAGGATCACGCCCAGCACGCCGAAGAACAGCATGTCGTCCAGGTCGCGCGTGGTCCAGCCCTTGGCGGCGATATGCGGCTGGCGGATGCGCAGGCGCCCGAACCACAGGAACATGACGAACCCGGCCAGGTACATCAGCCCGTACCAGCGGATCGCAAGCGGGCCCAGGTGGATGGCAACCGGGTCGAACTGGGGATGAATCAGCATGTTGGCGTGAATGGTGGTTATGGGGCAGCGGCGGCGCCGGCCGTGCGGCGCCAGGTATGACGCGCGGGTGCGGCGAAGGTTGCACGGCAATGCCAAC
This sequence comes from Cupriavidus sp. 207A1, assembly GCF_057798955.1. Taxonomy (NCBI): domain Bacteria; kingdom Pseudomonadati; phylum Pseudomonadota; class Betaproteobacteria; order Burkholderiales; family Burkholderiaceae; genus Cupriavidus; species Cupriavidus sp. 207A1. The sequence goes on from NZ_JBYOJO010000006.1 coordinate 219,234, forward strand.
GCGTGGCCCGCGCACGCATCGTAGCCCGTAATGATGTCACAAATCCCCGCGGCGCCCCGCGAGGCGGACGCCGCGGGCGGCGCACTCCGGCGCCCCAACAATCCATTTGACACGCCAAAACGCACGCGTCATTCTTGCCCCATCACAGCGCCCGCCGCGCGCGCGCGGCGGCATAGAACAAGGATTCCGGAGACCCCAACCATGGCATTCAACAAGCGCTCCCGGCACATCACGCAAGGCGTGGCGCGCTCCCCCAACCGCTCGATGTACTACGCGCTCGGCTACCAGAAGGAGGACTTCGACAAGCCGATGGTGGGCATCGCCAACGGGCATTCGACCATCACGCCGTGCAATGCCGGCCTGCAGCGCCTGGCCGATGCGGCCATCGACGCGATCCGGGCCGCCGGCGCCAACCCGCAGGTGTTCGGCACCCCGACCATCTCCGACGGCATGTCGATGGGCACCGAGGGCATGAAGTACTCCCTGATCTCGCGCGAGGTCATCGCCGACTGCATCGAGACCGCGGCCCAGGGCCAGTGGATGGACGGCGTGGTGGTGATCGGCGGCTGCGACAAGAACATGCCGGGCGGCATGATCGCGCTGGCGCGCACCAACGTGCCGGGCATCTACGTCTACGGCGGAACCATCAAGCCCGGCCACTGGAAGGGCAAGGACCTGACCATCGTGTCGTCGTTCGAGGCGGTCGGCGAGTTCACCGCCGGGCGCATGAGCGAGGAAGACTTCGAAGGGGTGGAACGGAACGCCTGCCCGTCCACCGGCTCGTGCGGCGGCATGTACACCGCCAACACCATGAGCAGCTCGTTCGAGGCGCTGGGAATGTCGCTGCTCTACTCGTCGACCATGGCCAACCCGGACCAGGAAAAGGTCGACAGCGCCGCTGAATCGGCGCGCGTGCTGGTCGAGGCCGTCAAGCGCGACCTCAAGCCGCGCGACATCATCACGCGCGAGTCGATCGAGAACGCGGTGGCGCTGATCATGGCCACTGGCGGCTCCACCAACGCGGTGCTGCACTACCTGGCGATCGCGCATGCCGCCGAGGTGGAATGGACCATCGACGACTTCGAGCGCATCCGCCGCAAGGTGCCGGTACTCTGCAACCTCAAGCCGTCGGGCCAGTACGTGGCAACCGACCTGCACCGCGCCGGCGGCATCCCGCAGGTGATGAAGATCCTGCTCAAGGCCGGACTGCTGCACGGCGACTGCATCACCATCACCGGCCGCACCCTGGCCGAGGAACTCGAGCACGTGCCCGACGCCCCGCGCGCCGACCAGGACGTGATCCTGCCGATCGAGCGCGCGCTCTACGCCGAGGGCCACCTGGCCATCCTCAAGGGCAACCTCGCCGAGGAAGGCGCGGTCGCCAAGATCACCGGCCTGAAGAACCCGGTCATCACCGGCCCGGCGCGCGTGTTCGAGGACGAGCAGAGCGCGATGGACGCGATCCTGGCCGACCGCATCAACCCCGGCGACATCCTGGTGCTGCGCTACCTCGGCCCCAAGGGCGGCCCCGGCATGCCGGAAATGCTGGCGCCGACCTCGGCCATCATCGGCAAGGGCCTGGGCGAGTCGGTCGGCTTTATCACCGACGGCCGCTTCTCGGGCGGCACCTGGGGCATGGTGGTCGGCCACGTCGCGCCGGAGGCGTACGTCGGCGGCACCATCGCGCTGGTGCAGGAGGGCGACTCGATCACCATCGACGCGCACCAGTTGCTGCTGCAGCTGAACGTAGCGGACGAAGAACTGGCCCGGCGCCGCGCCAGCTGGAAGGCACCGGCGCCGCGCTATACGCGCGGGGTGCTGGCGAAGTTCGCGCGGCTCGCATCGACGGCGAGCAAGGGGGCGGTGACGGACTGAGAGCGGTCCGGTGGATGGCAAAAAGCCTGCGATCCCTCGCAGGCTTTTTCGTTTGCAGAGCGCTTGCAGTACCGTCGCCCCTGGCAGGCGCCCGCCTCTCCCGCAAGCGGGAGAGGGGAGAAAACCCTCAATCCTCCCCCGGCGCCTTCTCCATTTCCTCCAGCGTCGCGTCCAGCCACTCGACCAGCCGCGCCTCCAGCGACTGCGTCAGCTCGCTGGCCAGCTGCGCCGTCAGCGGCGCGAGCCGCGACTGCAGCGTGGCTTCGGTGTGGGCAGCGACCACCTGCGGCCATTCGGTGCGAAAGCGCATCATCACGCGGCTCAGCAGCTCGGTGCGCACCGCGCGCAGGTCGTCGTCGCCGGTGCCGGTGGCGGCGTCCGTCTGCACGGCGGGCTGGGCCGGCACGATCGCGTCGTCCAGCGCGGCGTCGCCGGTGTCACCCACCTGCATCACCATGCCGGCATCGTCCATGCCGAAGGTGTCGATCACCCCGTCGTCCGCCGCGGCGCCCGCCTGCGCCGGCGCTTCGGTGTCGGCTTCAGTGTCGGCTTCGGTGTCGACATCCGGCAGGTCGACCACCTCGGTCAGCAGCGGGATGCTGTCGTGCGGTTCCGGCCGCGGGATCACCCGCGAGGTGGTGCGTTCGCTCATGCGGCGTCTCCCTTGGGCTGGCCGATGTCGTGGTGCGTCAGCGGATACCCGCGTTCGCGGTAGAAGCGGTAGCGCTGGCGGCCGGCTTCGCGCGCGGCATCGCCGGCGCCGACCACCTCGATCAGCCGCTCGAAGCTGGCGAACTGCGCCGGGGCTTCGTCAGCCAGGTTGATCAGCAGCTGGTGGTGCGGCACGCCCTCGGTGGTGGCGGCCAGCAGGATCGGCGTGACCGCCGCGTTGGGGCTTTCCAGCCCGCAATGCGGCAGGAAGTCCAGCGGGGAGAAGGTCCACAGGCGCGCGTCGAGGTCAGCCAGCTGCGCCGGGGCGCCGTGGATCACCACCTTCTGCCCGGCGCCGTAGGCCTTGCGGACCAGCCGGCAGACATAGCCGAGCACGTCCGGCACGTTGCTATGGAAGTCGATGCGCGTCATGGACGGTTGCCGCTCCTGCTCCGTTGCGCCGCGCTCAGGCCGCGCGGTCCATCAGGAACTGCGTCAGCAGCGGCACCGGACGGCCGGTGGCGCCCTTGGCCGCGCCGCTCTTCCACGCGGTGCCGGCGATGTCCAGGTGGGCCCAGTCGTACTTCTCGGTGAAGCGCGCCAGGAAGCAGGCTGCGGTGACGCTGCCGGCCGGGCGGCCGCCGATATTGCCCATGTCGGCAAAGTTGGACTTGAGCTGGTCCTGGTATTCGTCGTCCAGCGGCATGCGCCAGGCGCCGTCCATGGCGCGGCGGCCAGCCTGCAGCAGCGCGTCGGCGAGCGCGTCGGAGCGCGCGTACAGGCCGCTGTTGACATGGCCGAGCGCGATGATGCAGGCGCCGGTCAGGGTGGCGACGTCGATCACCGCGGCCGGCTTGAAGCGCTCGACATAGGTCAGCGCATCGCACAGGATCAGGCGACCCTCGGCGTCGGTGTTCAGGATCTCGATGGTCTGGCCCGACATGCTGGTGACCACGTCGCCGGGCTTGGTGGCGATGCCGCTGGGCATGTTCTCGCAGGTGGGCACCACCGCGACCACGTTGAGCTTCAGGCCCATCTCGGCCACGGCCTGGATCGTGCCCAGCACCGAGGCGGCGCCGCACATGTCGTACTTCATCTCGTCCATGCCCTCGCCCGGCTTGAGCGAGATGCCGCCGGTATCGAAGGTGATGCCCTTGCCCACCAGCACCACCGGCGCCTGCTTGGCGCCGGCGCCGTCGTAGCGCAGCACGATGAACTGGGGCGGCTCCTCGCTGCCCTTGGTCACGGCCAGGAACGCGCCCATGTTGAGCGCCTCGATCTGCTTGCGCCCGAGGATCTCGGCCTTGAGCTTGTGGCGCTTGGCGATGGTGCGCGCGGTATTGGCCAGGTAGGTCGGTGTGCAGATATTGGAGGGCAGGTTGCCGAGGTCGCGCGTCAGCTCCATGCCGTTGGCGATGGCGGTGCCGCGCACCGCGGCCTGGGTCGCGGCGCGGGCGTCGCCGCTGTCGACCGCGATCACGACCTTGCGCAGCGAGGACTTGTCATTGGCGTTGGGCTTGCCGCTGGCCGCATTCTGGGCGTTGGCGCGCTTCAGTCCGGGATGGCGCTCGAGCAGGCGGTAGCCGGCTTCGCGCACCAGCGTGATGGTTGTGATCACGGCCCACGATACGTCGCGCTGCTGCGGCGCCTGTTGCGCCAGGCACCACAGCGCCGAGGTCGCACGCGTGGACGACAAGGCACGCACCGCGGTGCGCACCGCATCGGCGAAGGCCTTGTCCGTAAAGTCGGCTTCCTTGCCCAGGCCCACCAGCAGCACGCGCGCGGCGCCCACGCCGGCCACTTCGTGCAGCATCAGCTGGGTGCCGCGCTTGCCCTCGAAGTCGCCCTGCTTGACCAGCCGTCCCACCAAGCCCTTGGTGGCCACATCGAGGGCCTTGGCTACGCCGCCGAGATTCTGGCCTTCGAACAGGCCGACCACCAGGCAGTCGGTCTTGGTCGCCAGGAAACCATTTTGGCCGGCTTTGCTCCAATCCAGGGCTTTTGTGCTAAATTCCATCGCGCTTCCTTCCAGGGGCTCGTTAGACACGAAAGCCTCCATTATCCGCGATTTTTACCCCGCGACCTGCCGCCGCTGATACGCCCCGGTCACGTTGACAGCACGCTGTGCCGTCAGCCAGCTGTTCTGCCAGGCACCTCGCACGGCACATCGCCCGCTCCGGCCGGCAGCCCGGAACCGAACCCGCATGATCCTTCAACAAGCCCTGCGACGCGAGCTTGCCTACACCGCCGGGGCGGTGTTCCTGGTGATGCTGACCTTCATGCTCACCTCGCTCGTGATCCGCATCCTGGGGATGGCCGCCAACGGCAAGGCCAGCCCCAACGACGTGCTGATGCTGATCGGCCTGGCCACCATCGGCTACCTGTCGATCCTGCTGTCGGCGACGCTGTTCATTTCCACCCTGATCGTGCTGACGCGCTGGTACAAGGATTCGGAAATGGTGGTGTGGTTCTCGGCCGGCATCTCGCTGCGCGACCTGGTCAAGCCGGTGCTGCAGTTCGCCGCGCCCTTCATCGTGCTGGCGCTGCTGCTGGGCCTGTTCGCGTGGCCGTGGGCCAACCAGCAGAGTGCGCTGTTCCGCGACCGCTTCGAGCAGCGCGGGGTGATGTCGATGATCGCCGCCGGCCGCTTCATCGAGCCGGCCAAGGCCAACTACGTGCTGTTCATCGAAGGCATCGACGCCGACATGAAGCATGCGCGCAATGTCTTCGTCGCCAATGCCGAGGCCGACAAGATCGGCGTGGCGCTGGCGCACCAGGGCCAGTTCGAGACCATGCCCAACGGCGACCGGCTGGTGGTGATGGAGAATGGCCGCCGCTACTCAGGCACGCCCGGCCAGATCGACTACCGCATCGTCGAGTTCGAGCGCTATGCGGTCAAGGTGGACAACAAGCCGCCCGAGTCCGAGGCCAAGCTGCCGCCCAAGAGCCGCGACACCATCGAGCTGATCCGCAACCCCACGCGCGAGAACCTGGGCGAGCTGATCTGGCGCATCTCGCTGCCGATCCTGGCCTTCAACTTCGTCATGATCGCGATCCCGCTGGCCTACGTTAACCCGCGCCTGGGCCGCTACACGCCGCTGGTGTTCGCGGTGCTGATCTACCTGACCTACAGCAACCTGATCAACCTGTCGCAGTCCTGGGTGCGCAACGGCTCGATTCCGTTCTGGCTGGCCTGGTGGCCGATCCACCTGGCCGTGTTCCTGGGCGCGCTGGTGCTGTTCCGCTACCGCCAGAACCGCAGCCTGGGAGGCTGGCGCGCCGTGTTCGGGCTGCGCAAGCGCGATGCCGCGACTGCTGCCGGAGGCCGGGCATGAGGATCCTGCGCGTCTACGAACGCTATTTCGGCCGGCTGGTCTATGGCGTGTTCGCCTTCATCCTGTTCGCGGTGCTGTCGCTGTTCGTGTTCTTCGACATGCTCAACGAGCTGGAGAACGTCAACGCCCAGTACACCTCGCTGGTGGCGCTGTTCCACGTCCTGCTGCAGGCACCCACGCGGGTGTACGAGGTGCTGCCGATCGCGGTGCTGATCAGCGCGATCTATGTGTTCTCGCAGCTGGCCAGCCAGTCCGAGTACACCATCTTCCGCGTGGCCGGCCTGAACACCCGCCAGGCGCTGTTCTCGCTGTTCAAGCTGGCGGTGCCGCTGGCGCTCGTGACCTTTCTGTTCGGCGAGTTCATCGGCCCGCGCGCCGAGCAGTATGCGCAGAAGGTCAAGCTGGAGGCGATCGGCGCGACGGTGTCGTCGGGCTTCCGCTCCGGGGTCTGGGTCAAGGACCGCGACAAGGATGCCGCCGGCGAGGGCGAGATCACCCGCTTCGTCAACGTGGCGGGGCTGCGGCCGGACCAGACCATCACCGGCATCACCATGTACGAGTTCGACCCCCAGTACCGGCTGCGCGTGATCCGCGTGGCGCAGGAGGGGCGCTACCAGGGCGGCCAGTCGTGGGAGCTGCAGAACGTCAGCGAGACCCGCTTCGTCGAACTGGCGCCGCAGGCCCAGGGCGCTCAACCCGCGCCCGGCGCGCCGGCACGCGACGCGCTCGCGCCGGACTTCCGCGCCGAGCAGGTCAAGTTCCCGCGCGTGGCCATGCATTCGGAGCTGACCCCGCAGATCCTGTCCGTGCTGCTGGTGACGCCGGAGCGGATGTCGACGCTGGACCTGTTCCGCTATATCCGCCACCTGCGCGACAACAAGCAGGACACCCAGCGCTACGAGATCGCGTTCTGGAAGAAGGTGATCTACCCGCTGACGCTGTTCGTGATGGTGGCGCTGGCCCTGCCCTTCGCCTACCTGCACGCGCGCGCCGGCGCGGTCGGGGTCAAGGTGTTCGGCGGCATCATGCTGGGGCTGTCGTTCCACCTGTCGAATACGCTGTTCTCGCACGTGGGCCTGCTGCATACGTGGCCGCCGATCATTTCCGCGCTGGTGCCAGGCACGCTTTACCTGACGTTGGCGCTGCTGGCGCTGCGCTGGGTGGACCGGCACTGAGGACGGCCATGGCAGCTTCCGATCGCGCCCTGGTCCTGTTCGCGCATGGCGCGCGCGATGCGCGCTGGCGCGAGCCGTTCGAGCGGCTGCAGCAGAAGCTGGTTGCCGCCCTGCCCGGCTGCGAGGTGCGGCTGGCATTTCTGGAACTGATGTCGCCGCTGCTGGCCGATACGCTGGCGGAACTCGCCGCGGGCGGCGTCGCCGAGGTTACCGTGGTGCCGGTGTTCTTTGGCCAGGGCGGGCATATCCGGCGCGATTTGCCTGCCTTGCTCGACCAGTGCCGGCAGGCCCATCCCGGCATGCGGCTGCATTGCGCGGCCGCGGTCGGCGAGTCCGATGCGGTGCTGGATGCGATCGCGGCCTATTGCATGGCGTCGCTGCCCGGGACGGACCGCGCCCAGCCCTGAGCGGCAGCTTGCCCCGGCCATGAAAAAAGCCCCGTGCCGGCGTACCGGCACGGGGCTTTGTCGTTCTGGCGTGCGCTTGCGGCTCAGGCAGCGCGCGGCGTGCGCGCTTCAGTCACGCCCGCATCCTCGCGCGGCGCCTCGGTCGCGCGCGCGGCCAGCGCGGCGCCGATCATCAGCAGGCTGGGCTGCACCGGGTCGATCCATGCCGCCGCTTCGCCGGCCGCCATCTGGCCGAGCGTGAACTCGCGGCTGCGCTGGCGCGGCGTGGTGGCGGCTTCCACCACCCAGGTCGGCGTCGACGCGGGCTTGCCGTGCGCGATCAGCTGCGCGGCAATCGAGGCGGCCTGGTCCCGGCCCATGTAGTAGACCAGCGTGTCGGCCTTGACCGCGGCTTCGATATCGGGCGAGCCCTCGCCATCCGCTGCCTTGGCCTGCGTGGCAAACGCCACGCTGCGCGACACGCCGCGCTTGGTCAGCGGCTTGCCGATGGCCGACGCGGCCGCCAGCGCCGCGGTGATGCCCGGCACCACCTCGTACTCGATGCCGGCCGCTTCCAGCGCCTGCAATTCCTCGTCGGCGCGCCCGAACAGCATCGGGTCGCCGCCCTTCAAGCGCACCACGCGTTCGTACTTGCTGGCCAGATCCACGATCTGCCGGTTGATGAACAACTGCGCGGTGGAGCGCTGGCCGCAGCGCTTGCCGACTTCGACCAGCTCCGCCTGCGGACACCAGGCCAGCATCTCCGGCGACACCAGTGCATCGTGCAGCACCACCTGGGCTTCGCCCAAAAGCCGTGCACCACGCACCGTAATGAGGTCTGCCGCACCGGGGCCTGCCCCGATGAGGAACACCTTGCCGTAGGTCTTCTGCGCCTGCTTGTCCATCTGTTGCCCCTTGTCCGCTCGTTCCTGTTCGTTACCGATCAGGAAAACGCACGGATCATGCCTGCGGCCACCGTGTGGTTGGTCGCCTCGTCGATCAGCACGAAGGCGCCCGTGGCCGGATTATCGCCGTAGGCATCGCACACGATCGGCTTCTGCAGCGAAATCTGCACCGAACCGATGTCGTTCAGGCGGATATCGTGGCGGCCGGTCTCGTGCGACAGCGTGTGCACGTCCAGCACGCGGTCCACCGCCGACACGCGCGCGAACACGCTGGCCGTGGTGTGCTTGAGCACGTACTTGCGCGACGGGTTCAGCGACTCGTCGTCGAACCAGCACAGGTCGGCCTGCAGCTTCTTGGCGGAAGCCGCGGTCGCATCGGCGGCAACGAACATGTCACCGCGTGATACATCGACGTCCTCGGCCAGGCGCACGGTGACCGTGTCGCCGACGTTGGCCGATTCCGCGGCGCCGTTCGGGGTCAGCACTTCGGCCACCACCGCTTCGCGGTTGGCGGGCAGCACGCGCAGCTTCTGGCCGACGCGCACGGTGCCGGCTTCGACGCGGCCGGCATAACCGCGGAAGTCGTCCGACTGCGAACCGTCCTGGCGGATCACCAGCTGCACCGGGAAGCGCAGCGCGGCGTCGTCCTCGGGCGCGGCTTCTTCCACCGGCAGCTCTTCCAGCAGCGGCAGCAGCGGCTCGCCCTGGTACCACGGCATGGCATCGCTCTCATGCACGATGTTGTCGCCGCGCAGCGCGGACACCGGCACGTAGCGCACGTCCTTCAGGCCCAGTTGCTCGGCCAGTTCGGCGTAGGCGGCGCGGATCTCGTTGAAGGTCTGCTCGCTGAAGTCGACCAGGTCCATCTTGTTGACGGCGACGATCACGTGCTGGATCTCCAGCAGCTTCAGGATGGCCGAGTGGCGCTTGGTCTGTGCCAGCAGCTCGGCACGGCCGTCCTTGACGGTCACGCGGGTGGCATCGACCAGCACGATGGCCGCGTGCGCGGTCGACGCACCGGTGACCATGTTGCGGGTGTACTGCTCGTGGCCCGGCGTATCCGCGATGATGAACTTGCGGCGCGCGGTCGAGAAGTAACGGTAGGCCACGTCGATGGTGATGCCCTGCTCGCGCTCGGCTTCCAGGCCGTCGGTCAGCAGCGAGAAATCGATCTGCTCGCCGGCGGTGCGCTTGTTCTTGGCGTTGGCCAGCGCGGTCAGCTGGTCGGACAGCACGGCCTTGCTGTCGTACAGCAGGCGGCCGATCAGCGTGCTCTTGCCGTCGTCGACCGAGCCGGCGGTGATGAAGCGCAGCAGGCCTTGGTGGGTTGCTTGGTGAGTCATGTCTGGATCCTTTGCTGCGTGCGGCTTAGAAGTAGCCTTCCTTCTTGCGGCGTTCCATCGAGGCTTCGCTGGTCTGGTCGTCCATGCGGGTGGCGCCGCGCTCGGTGATCTCGGTCACCGCGGTCTCGGCGATGATCGCTTCCGGCGAATCGGCAACGCTGGCCACCGGGCAGGTGCAGCTGATGTCGCCGACGGTGCGGAAGCGGACCGACAGCACTTCGCTGACGTCGCCGTCCTGCTTCGGCGTGATCGGCGTGACCGGGACCAGCAGGCCATTCTTGCGCACCACTTCGCGCTGGTGGGCGTAGTAGATCGGCGGCAGCGCCAGGTTTTCGCGGGCGATGTACTGCCACACGTCCAGTTCGGTCCAGTTCGAGATCGGGAACACGCGCATCTGCTCGCCCTGCGCCATGCGGGCGTTGTACAGGCTCCACAGCTCGGGGCGCTGTGCCTTGGGGTCCCACTGGCCGAACTCGTCGCGGAACGAGAAGATGCGCTCCTTGGCGCGGGCCTTCTCTTCATCACGGCGGGCGCCGCCCATCAGCGCGTCGAACTTGTGCGCCTCGATGGTTTCCAGCAGCGTCACGGCCTGCGCGGCGTTGCGTGAATCGGTTTCCTTGCGCAGGCGCACGGTGCCGCGCTGGATCGAGTCTTCCACATGGCCCACCACCAGGCGCGCGCCCAGTTCGGCGACGCGCTGGTCACGGAACGCGATCACTTCCGGGTAGTTGTGGCCGGTGTCGATATGCACCAGCGGGAACGGCAGCTCGATCTTGCGGTCACCCAGGCGGAAGGCCTTCAGCGCCAGGTGCAGCATCACGATCGAATCCTTGCCGCCCGAGAACAGCAGCGCCGGGTTGCGGCACTCGGCCACCACCTCGCGGATGATGTAGATCGACTCGGCTTCGAGGCGGTCGAGGTGATCGTTCTGTACTTGCAACAGGTGCGCCACGCTGCTGGTGGCTTCTGCGATGTCGTTCATGATGCCCATTTTTTCCGGCCTCAATGCTTGATGTTCTGTTCGTGAAGCCCGCACTCTTTCGAGTCCTTGCTCTCCCACCACCAACGTCCCGCACGGACATCCTCGCCCGCGCGCACGGCACGCGTACACGGCTCGCAGCCGATGCTCGGGTAGCCCTTGGCGTGCAGGTCGTTGATGGGCACGTCGTGGCGCTTCAGGTAGGCCCACACTTCGGCCTCGCTCCAGTCCGCCAGCGGGTTGAATTTGGGGATGCCGCGGGCCTCGTCCATTTCCTCGAACGGCAGCTCGGCGCGCGTGACCGCCTGCTCGCGGCGCTGGCCGGTCAGCCAGGCGTCGGCGTGCGACAGCGCGCGGTTGAGCGGCTCGACCTTGCGGATGCCGCAGCATTCCTTGCGCAGGTCGATGCTGTCGTAGAAGCCGTTCAGGCCATTCTTCTTCAGGTAGTTCTCGACGGCCTCGGCGTCCGGCGTGAACTGCTCGATGCTGTAGCCGTAGTGCGACTGCACCTTGTCCAGCACTGCCAGCGTCTCGGCGTGCAGGCGCCCGGTCTGCAGCGTGAACACGCGGATGCCGGCGCGCACGGCTTCGGTGCCGCGCAGGATCGCGTCGGTCAGCACCATGTCCTCGGCCGCCAGGCTCGAGGCAAAGCGCGCGCGGAAGAAGCGCGCGGCGATGCCCGCCAGGCGCTCGCCCAGCTCGCGCTCCTTCTGCTCCAGCGCGGCGATGCTGCCGGTGTATTCCGGCGCAACCCACAGCGCAGGCGGACGCAGCGCCGACGCCGCACCGGCGTCGACCACGGCGATGTCGCTCAGCACCGTGCTCATGCCGCTTCCTTCGGTTGCGCGCCAACCTCTGCCCGCGCACGGCGGAACAGCGGCAGCGGCTCATCCACCGAAGCCTGGTAGGTCACGGTGAACTCGGTGAAGCCCTTGATGGCGTCGTCGATGTTCTTGTCGGCGCGCACCGCGAAGGCGTCGAAACCGCAGCGCTTCATGAAGTTGAGCTGGTCGCGCAGCACGTCGCCGATGGCGCGCAGCTGGCCCTTCCAGTGGTAGCGGGTGCGCAGCAGGTAGGCAGTCGAGAAGCCGCGCCCGTCGCGGAACACCGGGAAGTCCACCGCCACCAGCGCCACGCGCGCGAAGTACGCCTCGGCATCGCCCGGCTCGTCTTCCGGGGCCAGCCACACGCCGGTGCGGGCCGCATCGCGGCCGGCCAGCAGCGCTTCGTTGGCCTTCCACACCGACAGCGGGAACAGCACCGCGTCCTGGCTTTGCGCGGCCGCGGCAATCTGCTCGTCGGTCAGCGGCTGCTCGGCGGTGCCGCGCAGCACGGTCCAGGCGTCATCGACGATGACGGGGGCGACGGTAGCGCCGTCCTGTTGCAGTTGAATGATCTTTGCCATGTTCAGTCTCCGGTCCTCAGGCTTCGGCGCGCTCGCGCGGCTGCTTGTCGGCATAAACGCGCTCCTTGAACGGGGCGATGCCGATGCGGGACAGGGTTTCGATAAAGCGTTCGTCTTCGATGCGGTTGGCCACGAAGGTGTCGATGATGCGGCTCACCACGTCGGGCATTTCCTCGGCGCTGAACGACGGGCCGATCACCTTGCCCAGCGCGGTCTGGTTGCCCTGCGCGCCGCCCAGCGTGACCTGGTACCACTCGGAACCATCCTTGTCGACGCCCAGTACGCCGATATTGCCGACGTGGTGGTGGCCGCAGGCGTTGATGCAGCCCGAGATGTTCAGCGAGATCTCGCCCAGGTCATAGACATAGTCCAGGTCGTCGAAACGCTCCTGGATCGCCTGCGCGATGGGGATAGACTTGGCGTTGGCCAGCGAGCAGAAATCGCCGCCGGGGCAGGCGATGATGTCGGTCAGCAGGCCGATGTTCGGCGTGGCCAGGCCGGCCTTCTTCGCCAGCTGCCACAGCGCGTACAGGTCCTGCTTCTTCACGTCCGGCAGCACCAGGTTCTGCTCGTGCGCGACGCGCAGCTCGCCGAAGCCGAACTGGTCGGCCAGGTCCGCCACGGTTTCCATCTGCGCGTCGGTGGCGTCGCCCGGGGGCGAGGCCAGGCCCGGCTTGGTCGACAGCGTCACCGCGGCGTAACCCGGCACCTTGTGGCCGTGCACGCTGCGGCTGACCCAACGCGCGAACGCCTTGTCTTCCAGCAGGTGGTTTTCGTACGAAGCGTCGGTGTCGGCCAGCTTTTCATACGCGGGCGGCGTGAAGTACTGCGCCACGCGGTCGAACTCGACCTGCGTCAGCGTGGCCGGACCGTCCTTGCTGTGCTGCCATTCTTCCTCGACTTCCTGGGCGAACTTGTCGGCGCCGATCGCCTTCACCAGGATCTTGATGCGGGCCTTGTACTTGTTGTCGCGGCGTCCGTAGCGGTTGTACACGCGAATGGCCGACTCGATGTAGGTCAGCATGTGCTGCCACGGCAGGTCGTCCTTGATGATCGTGCCCAGGATCGGGGTACGGCCCAGGCCGCCGCCGGCGAGGATGCGCAGGCGCGTTTCGCCGTCGGCATTCTTGTAGGCGTAGACGCCGATGTCGTGCATCTGCACCACCGCGCGGTCGTCCTTCGACGCCGAGATCGCGATCTTGAACTTGCGCGGCAGGAAGGCGAATTCCGGCTGGAACGTGCTCCACTGGCGCAGCAGCTCGGCCAGCACGCGCGGATCCACCGACTCGTCCGGCGCCACGCCGGCGAAGTGGTCGGTGGTGATGTTGCGCACGCAGTTGCCCGAGGTCTGGATCGCGTGCATCTCGACGCTGGCGAGCTCGGCCAGCACGTCGGGCACGCGCTCCAGCTCCATCCAGTTGTACTGGATGTTCTGGCGGGTCGAGAAGTGGCCGTAGCCGCGGTCGTATTCGCGCGCGATATGGGCCAGCTTGCGCATTTGCTTCGACGACAGCAGGCCGTACGGGATCGCCACGCGCAGCATGTAGGCGTGGCGCTGCATGTACAGGCCGTTCTGCAGCCGCAGCGGCAGGAATTCTTCCTCGGTCAGCTCGTCCGCCAGGCGGCGGCGCACCTGGTCACGGAACTGGGCGACGCGCTCGGCGACGATACGCTGGTCATATTGGTCGTACTGATACATGGCGGGGTCCGTTCAGTATTCGTTGAATTCAGGAAACGAGCTTGATGGCGACGAGTGTCAGCGTCGTCGCCAGGGCGGCACGCACCAGCCGCTCGGGCAGCGCCCGCGACAGTTGCGCGCCCAGCCAGATGCCGGGGATCGAACCCACCAGCAGCGCCAGCAGCAAATTCCAGTCGACCGTGCCTAGCCACACGTGGCCCAGCCCGGCCAGCGCCGTCAGCGGGACGGCGTAGGCAATGTCGGTGCCGGCCACTTCGGCCGGCTTCATTTGGGGATACAGCAGCAGGATCAGCGTGGCGCCGACCGCGCCGGCACCGATCGACGAGACCGTGACCAGCACGCCGATCACCGCGCCGACGATGACGGTGGCAACCACCTGCCTGCGGCCATGCAGCTGGAAGCGCGGGTTGCGTTCCAGCCAGGCCAGCATCTGGCGGCGGAACAGCAGCGACAGCACCGTCAGCAGCACCGACACGCCGATGGTCACGCGGATCGCATGCAGCCAGCGGGCGTCGAGTTCGCCGGCGCTCTTCAGCACCAGGATGGCGGCCACGGCCGCCGGCAGGCTGCCGATGCACAGGCGCCGCACCACCTGCCACTGCACGTGGCCATGGGCGCGATGCGCGATGGTGCCGAAGCCCTTGGTGATGGCCGCGAAGGCCAGGTCGGTGCCGACCGCGGTGGCCGGCGAGAAGCCGAACAGCAGCGTCAGCAGCGGTGTCATCAGCGAGCCCCCTCCCACGCCGGTCAGTCCGACGAGGACGCCTACGAACAGACCGGAAAAGGTATAGGCCAGGGACATGGGGGACTCGGTGTGGCGAGGCCCGCGGATCTCGCCGTGGAACTGGCCGCGGCGGGAAGGCGCACCGAGGGCAGGCCGTTCATTAACAAAGTTCGAGAATCGTAATAAACTGGCCTCATACCTCAAACTAATAAGAAGTTGTTTGTTTATACGAACGCAGATATATGAACTTGCACCAGTTTCGCTTCGTGCGGGAAGCCGTCCGGCAGAATTACAACCTGACCGAGGCCGCTAAAGCGCTCTATACGTCACAACCCGGCGTATCCAAGGCCATCATCGAGCTGGAAGAAGAATTGGGGGTCGATATCTTCACGCGCCACGGCAAGCGCATCCGCAGCCTGACCGAACCCGGCCGCCGCATCCTCAGCTCGGTCGAGAAGATCCTGCAGGAGGTGGAAAGCCTGAAGCGCGTCGGCATGGACTATGCGGCTCAGGACCAGGGCAACTTCACCATCGCCACCACGCATACCCAGGCGCGCTATGCGCTGCCCCGCGTGATCAGCGAGTTCACCAAGCGCTACCCCAAGGTGCGGCTGTCGATCCAGCAGGGCAATCCGGCCCAGATCGCCGACATGCTGCTGCATGACCAGGCCGACATCGGCATCGCCACCGAGGGCATCTCCAGCGACAAGAACCTGGTGTCGCTGCCGGGCTACCAGTGGACTCACATGGTGATTACGCCGCCCGAGCACCCGCTGCTGGAAAAGAAGCACCTGGCGCTGGAAGACCTGATGGGATACCCGCTGATCACCTACGATGCCAACTTCGCCGGGCGCACCAAGATCGACAAGGCCTTCGCGCTGCGCCACCTGGCGCCGGACATCGTGCTCGAGGCCATCGACGCGGATGTGATCAAGACCTATGTGGAGATCGGGCTGGGCGTGGGCATCGTCGCCGGCGTCGCCTATGATGCCGAGCGCGACCGCAACCTGCGCGGCATTGCCGCCGGGCACCTGTTCGGCAGCAACGTGACCCACCTGGCCGTAAAGCAGGGGGCCTACCTGCGCAGCTTTGTCTATACCTTCATCGAGCTGTTCTCGCCGACGCTCAACCGCAAGCTGGTCGAGCAGGCCATGTCCGGCGAACACGAAGCCTACGAACTCTGAGGCGGCCACCGCTGCCGCCCCACTCTAATAAGAAGTCAATCCACGATGCCTGCCCTGCCTATCCCAACCTGCCGTCCGGAGGTCCTGTGAGCGACCTGCCCCGCATCCACTGGACCGAAAACGGCGTCGAGCACAGCGCCGCCTGGCGCTCCGAGGCCGGCCTGCCGCCGCCGCGGCGCGTGGTCGTCGCCGACGACACCACCAGCGCCGATACCGCCTACCGCCTTGCCTGCGAAGGCACCGCGCTGCTGTGGCGGGGCGATTTCCAGAACGCGCGCCAGTTGCTGAATGCGCTGGCGCGCCGCACCGAGCGCAAGCCCAAGAAGGCCAGCCGCCCCGGCCACAAGGCCCGGGACAAGAGCCAGGCCGCGTCGCCCACCGAGGCCTTCCACCTGCACCGGCTGGCGCAGTCGCAGCGCGCGCGCACGCTGGGCATGCTGCTGCTGCCGTTCGAGGCCGGCCACCAGATCCCGCTGCGCCGCGCGCCCGATGTGCAGGAAGCGTGCGAACAGGTCTACGGCCCGGCCGGCGAGCCCTACGTGGCCTCGCTGCGCGAGCTGCTGGGCATGATCGGCGCGTTCGAGTGGCGCAGGAAGGGCGTGGAGATCCCGGCGCTGGAAGACCGCATCCACCCGTGGTACGGCGTGTTCTCGCCGGTGCGCGGCGAGTACATCGACCTGGTCGCGGCCGAGCCGCTGCCGGCCACGACGCTGGCCTTCGATATCGGCACCGGCACCGGCGTGCTGGCCGCGGTGCTGGCCCGCCGCGGCGTGCAGCGCGTGGTGGCCACCGACCAGGACGCGCGCGCGCTGGCCTGCGCGCGCGAGAACATCGCCAGGCTCGGCTACACCGGGCAGGTCGAGGTGATCGAGGCCGACCTGTTTCCCGCCGGCCGCGCGCCGCTGGTGGTATGCAACCCGCCGTGGGTGCCGGCACGGCCGAGTTCGCCGGTCGAGCGCGCCGTCTATGACCCCGACAGCGCCATGCTGCGCGGCTTCCTGCAAGGGCTGGCCGAGCACCTGGAACCCGGCGGCGAGGGCTGGCTGCTGCTGTCCGACCTGGCCGAGCACCTGGGCCTGCGCCAACGCGACGAACTGACGGGCTGGATCGAGGCCGCGGGGCTGAAGGTGCTGGGCCGTTCCGACATCCGCCCGCGCCACCCGCGCGCGGCCGATGCGGCCGACCCGCTGCACGCGGCGCGCTCGGCCGAAGTGACCTCGCTCTGGCGCCTGGGCGTGCGCTAAGGCTGCTAAAGCCGCTGCCGCGGGGCCACGGTGCCCCGCCGGCCGAGTTCGGCTATCCTTTCCCGTCACATATAAGAACGGAGGAGACCATGCTGAAGCTGCCCCTGCGCCCCCTGCTGCTTGCCGGCGCGCTGATCGTCGCCGGCGCCGCGCATGCCGACATCCGCGTCGGCATCGATGTGTCCACCACCGGGCCGGCCGCCTCGATCGGCATCCCGTCCAAGAACACCGTGCTGATGTGGCCGCAGACGCTGGGCGGCCAGAAGGCGCACTACATCATCCTGGACGACGGCACCGACCCGGCCGCCGCGGTGCGCAACGTGCGCAAGCTGATCTCCGAGGAAAAGGTCGACGTGATCGTCGGCCCCAACATCACGCCCACCGCAATCGCCGCGCTCGACGCCGTGGCCGAGGGCGAGACCCCGATGGTGGCGCTGGCCGCCTCGGCCGCCATCGTCGAGCCGCAGACCGACGCCAAGCGCCGCTGGGCCTTCAAGATGCCGCAGAACGACTCGCACATGGCCACTGTGCTGACCGAGTACATGAGCAACCACGGCGTGCGCACGGTCGGCTTTATCGGCTTTGCCGACGCCTATGGCGAAAGCTGGTGGCGCGAGTTCTCGAAGCTGGCCGAGCTGCGCAAGATCCGGGTGGTGGCCAACGAGCGCTTCTCGCGCAACGACACCTCGGTCACCGGGCAGGTGCTCAAGCTGATGGCGGCCAACCCGGACGCGATCCTGATCGCCGGCGCCGGCACGCCGTCGGTGCTGCCGCAGAAGACGCTGGGCGAGCGCGGCTACAAGGGCAAGGTCTACCAGACCCATGGCATCGCCACCTGGGACTTCCTGCGCATGGGCGGCAAGGACGTGGAAGGCACGCTGTTCCCGACCGGGCCGGTGGTGGTGGCGCGCCAGCTGCCCGAGAGCCACCCGGTGCGCAAGGTGGCGCTGGACTTCGTCAATCGTTACGAAGCAAAGTACGGCGCCGACAGCGTGACGCAGTTCGCCGGCGATGCCTGGGGCGCATGGATGCTGCTCGACGACGCCGCCCGCCGCGCGCTGAAGACCGGCGCCCAGCCCGGCACGCGCGAGTTCCGCGCGGCCATGCGCGACGCGCTGGAGACCACCACCAATCTCACCATCCCCAACGGCGTGATGAACCTGAACCCGAAGGACCACCAGGGCTTCGACCAGCGTTCGCGCGTGATGGGGGTGATCCGCAACGGCAAGTTTGCCTACGCGGGCGACAAGTAGCCCGCCGCATCAACGCAACAACGCATCAGGAAAGGAAGCATCGCATGAGCACCACTCCCACCCCCGTCACCGTCGCCTTTATCGGCCTGGGCGCCATGGGCTCGCACATGGTGCGCCACCTGCTGGCAGCCGGCCACACCGTGCGCGCCTTCGTGCGCCGCCCGGAAGCCGCCGAGGCCGCGCGCGCGCTGGGGGCAGAGCCCTTCTTCACGCCCGCCGAGGCGGCCCGCGGCGCCAGCGTGGTCTTCACCAACGTGACCTCGTCCGAAGACGTACGCGAGGTGCTGCTGGGCGCGCAGGGCGTGATCCACGGGGCCGCGCCCGGCACCATCTGCGTCGACCACAGCACCATCTCACCCATCGTCACGCGCGAGATCGCCGCGGCCCTGGCCGCGCGCGGCATCGAGGCGCTGGACTGCCCGGTCTCGGGCGGCACCATGGGCGCCGAGGCCGGCACGCTGACCATCATGGTCGGCGGCAAGGCCGAGATGCTGGAACGCGTGCGCCCGCTGCTCGAGCTGCTCGGCAAGACCATCACCCATATCGGCGACCACGGCGCGGGCCAGGTCGCCAAGCTGTGCAACCAGATTGCCCAGGTGGTGAATATCGAAGGCATTGCCGAAGCGATGCGCTTTGCCGCCGCGCAGCAGGTCGATACCGGCCGCGTGTTCGAAGCCATGGCGACCGGCATGGCCGGCAGCCGCATGCTCGACCTGATGGGCCCCAAGATGGTGGCGCGCAACTTTGCCGCGGGCATCGAGGCGCGGCTGCACGACAAAGACTTCGGTCTGGCGCGCGACATCGCCGAGGAAATCGGCCTGGAACTGCCGGCGATGCAGGCCACCTCGGCGCAACTGCGCGCGCTGATGGCCAGGGGCTGGGGCAAGGACGATACCTCGTCGCTGCTGCGCGTGCTGGAGGACTGAGGCCCGGCGCGCGCCGGGGCTCAGCGCTCCACCAGCCGCAGCACCGCTTGCGTCAGCGCGCCGTCCGCGCTGGCCAGGCTGTCCAGCACGTTGAAATGGTGGCAGTCCGGCAGCACCAGGTCGCTCGCCGCCGGATGCGCCACCTTGGCCGGCCACGCCGCGCGGATCAGCGCATGCTGGCGGTGGTATTCGGCCGCCTCCAGCTCGCCCACGGCGATCGCCAGTGGCGCATCGCCGGCGGGCGCCATGTACGCGGGCGACAGCCGCGCGACATCGGCCTCCGATAACTTCAGGTCGCACTGCAGGAAGGCTGCGCGCCGCAGCGGCTCCAGGTCGTACAGCCCGCTGACCGAGAGCCCGCCGCGGATCAGCCCTGCAGGCAGGTCGGCTCCGAACTGCGGCCAGCGCGCGGCCATCAGCATCGCCACCAGGTGGCCGCCCACCGAATGCCCCGCCACGAACAGCCGCTGCGGGTCATGGCCGAGACGGTCCGCCTGCCGGTACAGCCAGGCCACGCTGCGCAGCACCTGCTGCACGATCTCCGGCACCGTCGCCGCCGGCACCAGCGTGTAGTTGACCACGGCCACCGACACCCCCAGCGCCGGCAGCGCGCCGGCGACGAAGCTGTGGTCGTGCTTGTCCAGCGCGCGGTAATAGCCGCCGTGCACGAACACCAGCAGCGGCGGCAAGGCCCCGTTGGCGCGCTGCGCGGGAAAGTAGTCCAGGGTCTCGCCCGACGCATGGCGCGAGTCCGCGCCGGCATAGCTCAGGTCCGCCAGGAACGCCCCGCGTGCACGCACCTGCGCGGACCACTGCGCCCAGCGCGCCAGATGCGCCGGGTTGTCCGGCACATTGGCGCGGTTGTTGTACTCGCGGTCATAGAAGGCGGGGTCCTGCGAAGGCAGGCTGGCAAGGCGCGCAAGCAAGTCTGGGTCGGTCATGGCGGTCGGGGTCGGCACAGTCGGTACGGTTGGCGGGCGCAGGACTGGACGCCATGCTACCGGATTTGCGTGGCCCGGGACCGGCCCGGCGCCGGTTGTCCGGCGGCCGGATTTCCGGCATAATCCCCGGCTCAGCCCGGCATCGGTTCCGATGCCGTCACACCTGCCCGGGTGGTGAAACAGGTAGACGCAGGGGACTCAAAATCCCCCGCCGCAAGGCGTGCCGGTTCGATTCCGGCCCCGGGCACCATCTAAAAATCTTCTGATGATTCAAGCCATTAGAAGATGTCGCAGTACAAGCCCCGCACCGGGGGACTTTCCTAAAATTGTGGTCAGGTACAGTTTCGGTACAGTGATGCGGCGCTAGCCTCATACGGAGTACTCATGGCTACGATCGTTAAGACTTCCTCGGGCACTTGGAAAGCCCTCATTCGCAAGACAGGCTGGCCGACCACGGCCAAGACGTTCCGCACCAAGCGGGACGCCGAAGACTGGGCGCGCCGTACCGAAGACGAAATGGTACGCGGCGTATACATCCAGCGAGCGCCGGCTGAGCGCATGACCGTCGAAGCGGCACTGACCCGCTACCTCAAGGAAGTCACTCCCACCAAGCGGGCCTCCACCCAAGCCGGCGAACACAAGAAGGCACAGGTCATCATCCGGCATCTTGGCAAATATTCGCTGGCCGCCCTGAACGCCGAGATCGTGGCGCAGTTCCGTGACATGCGACTGGCCGGCGACCCGGACAAGAATGGCAAGCTACGGCCTCGCAGTAACAACACGGTACGCTTGGAACTGGCACTGCTGGGCCACCTGTTCACCGTCGCGATCAAAGAATGGGGCATCGGCCTGCCCTTCAATCCCGTGTCCAACATTCGCCGCCCGGCCCCCGGCTCGGGCCGCAACCGGCGATTGACTCCCGAAGAACAGACCCGCCTGCTGCAAGCCGTCGATAAGCACTCGAACCCGATGTTCGGATGGATCGTCCGCATTGCCGTCCAGACCGGCATGCGGCTGTCTGAAATTGCGACGCTGCGTATTCGGCAAGTGGACATCGAGCGGCGCGTCGTGCGGCTGGAGCACACCAAGAACTCTTCGCCTCGTACCGTCCCGCTGACTGCCGAGGCAACACGCGTGTTCACCGAGGCACTTGCCAACCCCGTGCGTCCTGCTGAAACCGAATTGGTGTTCTTCGGCGAACCCGGCAGAGATGGCATACGACGCCCCTACCTGTTCGACAAAGCGTGGACCGATGCCAAGCGGGTAGCGGGCCTTGCAGACTTCCGATTTCACGACCTGCGGCACGAGGCTGTCAGCCGGTTTGTGGAAGCCGGCTTGAGCGATCAGGAGGTATCGGCCATCAGCGGCCACAAGTCGATGCAGATGCTCAAGCGCTATACGCACCTGCGGGCCGAAGACCTGGTGCAGAAGCTGGACCGCCTCGCGCGTCGCGCGCCGTCCATTTCTAAACAACGGAGTGAGGCCGACTCCCAAACAGAGAACAACGCATAATCGCTCCATCGCGTTGCCATAATGAATAACCGATTGTCTTAACCTCCGGAGGAAGCTAGTTTTGCATACCGCTATCAAGATCGTCGCCATCAGCAGCCTTGCCCTTACCCTTGCCGCGTGCGGCAGCGCCAAGGACGCTAACAAGAGCAACTTCAGCAAGGCCATACAGGCATACCTGGATACTCAGAAGGGCCTGTGCGCTGCGATTCCTGCAAAGGGCTTGCCGTTCACCCTAGCGAATCAAGACATGCTGGGCGGTCAGAGCAAGAAGCGCGCCGACGCGCTGGTCGATGCCGGGCTGCTGACGAAGCGAGACACCGAAGTCAAAGCCATGTTTGGCAACAAGATGGAGCCGGCCACCGAGTACCAAATCACTGACACCGGCAAGAAATTCCTCGTCGCCAATGGTGCCAATACGATGGCTGGTCAAGATGCCTTCTGCACCGGCAAGTACACCGTTGTGGAAGTGAGCAACTTCACCGAACCCAGCGACATGATGGGCGTAAAGCTGTCGCAGGTGAACTACCGCTACAAGGTAGAAGGTGCAGATGACTGGGCCAAATCGGAAGGCATGCGTGCCAATTACAAGAACTTTGCGGAACAGACGCAGGGAGATATCCAGGGTAAGGCGGCTGTCATCCTGACCAACGATGGATGGATGCACGAGCGCCTGTTCAAGCGCGGATAACCCCCCTGACGCAGTTCCAAATCGAAAAGGCCTTTCACCTATGAGTGAAGGGCCTTTTCTTTGGCTCTACACCGATCTGCGGGGTGATTCGGGTCGCCGAACGACACAGAGCGGTCTCTTCTATCTCTTGATGGCGAAGACTCCGACGGCGAGTAGCGACGAAAGCGCTGAATCACAGCCATTGCAACACGGCACCATGCGGATCCGTCCAGGCCAACGCATGGCCATCGGCACATAACAGGAACATGCCGGACGGTTGGGGGGTGGCCGCGGGCAAGAATTGTGGAAATACCAATGGACTTTCGTTGCTAATCCAGACGCAACGCGAGGCCAACATGTTGCGTGCAAATTCATTGCGCAGTGCCTGGTCCATAACGTAGTTCAGGACGGCGGAGTGATACACAACCACGGTCGCTTCCGCCGGAGCCTGTTCGATTAAGGAAGCAAGATCCCGCAGCAAATCGCCCCGGACGATCTGAGGCGGCGCGCGTCTGCAAATCCGGAGCGCAGACTGAAGGCGTGCGAGTCGATCGCCATCCTCGGGCCACACCAAGTCCTCAAGCCACTTCCTATCCTCGTCGCAGTGAACGTCGATTGGGCTCAGGTCTAGTCCAGCCCTCCACACAATTTCAGGATAGGTGTGGGGGAGAGAGCCCGCGCCGGAGACCGTACAGGGGAATACCGGATAACCCAAATCGTCTCCACACGGAGCCAGGCGTTGTCCCCCCCAGTCGTAGCCGTATTTGTCCATCAGCAGGCACAGCCCTGCAGAGGCGCCCACTTCGATGAGCGCTATCTTGCCCCTGACCGAAGCAAGAGCAGGCAGCAATACTGCACAGCGCCCCGGTTCGTTAGTCTGCGAGGAACGAGTCAGCATAAGAGCCCGAATGGCGGCGTCATGTTGCGCCAGGCCTGCATCGAATTCCGCAGGCGACGTGGGCACGCCTACGATATGCCGGAACGCTGCAAACAGCAGATTGGGTTGCTGTTTATCTACAGGTAGACCCTGTAAAAACGCCAGTGCGTCAAGCGAATTCGCGACATGCAACGCCCATTGTTCATACAACGGCGAGCGCCCCGCCGCCTCGACTTTTGAAAATCTCAAATAGCGATCAGCAATTCGATCCATGCCATCTCCCATACGCAGATGAGTCCCGGCAGATTAGCATCGCTCGCGGGAGCCGGTCGCGCCACTAAGCAGTTGCCAGCTTTGGATATTGACCTTGCATTATGACCGCTACTGGCCGGGTGCCGTCTATGACGACAGACCGATCCCGACCCTGAGCGGCCAGTCAGCCCTTCGGCCTTCATGCCTCAAAGGGGTCACTCCGCACACGACTGCAACTGCTAGAACGCGATCAGCTGATCGCATAGTCGGTCCAACGTAGGTGACGACGCGCCCGCGTCTACAGCATAGGCGAGCTTCGCGCCCACCATCATCGTGTGCTTTCTAGCGCCCGACGCTTGACCGCAACGCACAGCTGCCTTGTTCTTCACCGCCTCAAACACTTCATCGCCGAGGGACTGCCGGAGATCCGCATCGACGCAGTCGGAAAGCTCCTTGGGCCAGATCGCATGCGTGCCAGACCAGAGCGTTTCGTCAGGGAACAAGTTCGCATCGTCAACACCCAGAAACCGGAAGAGAGACTTGTTATCGCGCTCGTGATTTCGCCGATGGGCTTCGTTCGCAATCTTGTCGCCGTCGGCATCAAAAATCAGGAACAGCGGTATGTGCCCATGTGCCGAGCGATAACCGCCGGCCGCAACAACTCACTCTTTCCGCCTACAGGCACCAGGTGGGTGCCGCGCCGACGGAACTCCAGCAGGCGGTCTTTGAGCGCCAACCATGCATGGATGTACGCGCAGTCCTCAATGCCTTCTACTAGTGCCAGGCGTTGCGTGAAAAACATCTCGGCCAGTTGGGGCTGAAGAAGCTGATAGATCTTCGACAGCGTCGCCAGTTCTGCGACAGGCTGTTCGCCGAGTGCGTGCGCAATCGCATCGCCGATGGTAGCCAGCGTTGGCTGGCAAACAGATGTCGCATGGGAAGCCGCGTCGCGCCTCACCAGCCTGACGCTTTCGAAGGAATCGCCGCCGACGAACAGGGGGCTGTGAGTCGACACCATGACCTGCGAACCCGTGTTGGCCAGTTCTTGGAGAACACCCGCCAAATGCCTCGCCTGCGGCGGGTGCTGATACAGCTCAGGCTCCTCGCAACCCAAGATGAGCTTGGGCACACCGCTGCCGGTGTCGGCGTTGGCCAGTTCCTGCAGCAGGGCAAGAAGATAGGAGCGCTGGAAACCATGGCCGAAGCGACCCAGTTCACCTTGAAACTCGCCCTCGCCCAGCAGAACTCGCGCGAACGGATCTTCGACGCGAATGGACTTCTCCGAATCCTGATGCCATTGAAGCCGGAGGCTTGCTTCCGGATGTGCCCATTGGGCGAGTCTAGCGTTCAAGGCCGAAGACACCTCCGACAGCTGCTCCTGGCTCTCGTCAAGGAGCTGCTGGTAGCTGCGCCGGGCCGCCAGCGTGAGCTCGCTCAATCCCTCGGCGAAGTTGACCTTGGCACGCACCGTACGCGCAAGCAACTTGCCCAGCGCCGTCGCCTTTCCCTCCGCCTGCTCCGTGCTCGCGTCCTTCACCGCGGGCACGTACACCCACTGGATATGCCGCTGGAGTCGGCCCTGCCCTTTGGTCGCTCCGTAAAACTGATCCTCACTTGGGATCAAGGTGCACAAGTCTGGCCTGGCTGCCTCGAAGGTACGCAGTGCATCCTCCATTGCCGGGCCGGTCGTAGCTGCATTGAGATCCGGAAACTTGGCACGCAGGCCCGTATAGAGCTCTTTCAACTCGGCAACTTTGGCACCGTCGCCCTTTCGTCCGAAGTACTCTGCGAACTCGGCCATCGCCATGCGTTGCCCCAACTGTTTGATCTCGGCTTTGCCCTTCGCTTGATCGAAGGTAGCTGCAGCTGTGACGACCAGGAAACCGTTTCGGTAGTAGTCCTTGAAGTCTTCTTGCGCCTCGGCAGACAGCTGGTCAAACCACGCGGTCACCGAGGCGGGCCTGCTGGTATCTCGACGATGGAAGTCCTCCTCCGCCAAGACGGTGAGGGGATTGCCCTGCGCGTCGGTTTCGCGGAACAGGACATTGAGGGCAAACAGGACAGTCGATTTGCCCGCGCCGTTCGCGCCGACCAGGCAGGTGTAGTCGTCAAACTCAACAGTCGCGTCAGCAATGGCTCTCAGATTGCTAATCTGAACTTTGCGAATTCGCATGACCTCTCCCTTTCTTGTAAGGCAGATTATGGTCACCAAGTGGCGTTTTGCCAACAAGCCATGGCTGCGAGATATAAATCGGCTGGAACACTAGAAGGCTAATGGCGGCATCGTGGGCCACTGACTGAGACCGAGCCGCCAAGAGGCATCGCCGGCCACGCTGAAGAGCCGGAGACCTGCCGTTCTGCACCGGCAGGTCGTGGCCGTCGGCGAAACTTCGCCGCCGACCGCAGAGGTCACTATCCGCGAGAACCGGACGCTCCGACGCCGGGTGCATGATCCACGGGGATATGCGGCCCACGATTTAATGAGATGCAACGATTCTTGCAAGCGTCGCGCATGCGGTTTCTATGTTGTCGGGGTGTAGGTTGGTCACGCTGAGTAGCAAGCCACGTTGCGCGTGCCCGCGGCTAAGGTGCCAAGCGGAGAGCGCCGAGGGCGCGAGGCCATGTGCGCGGGCGGCACGCACCACGGCGATGTCGTCGGCAATCTGTGGGAGCGGTGCGATTACGCCCAGGCCAGCCGCTAGCGTGCCCGGCAGAAGTCTGTTTACATGCGTTAGCGCGAGGTTGCGGCGCTCGGTATAGAGAGCCTTCATCTGCCGCAGGTGCCGCAGGAAGTGCCCATTGGATAGAAACTCCGAAACAGCCAACTGGGCGATCCGGTTCGGAGCCGGGGCCAACACGGCGGCGACCTCGACCAGACGCTCCGCCAGCGAACGTGGGGCGACGACGAAACCGAGGCCGAGCGCCGGACTGAGCGTTTTGCTGAACGACCCGATGTGAATCACACGCTCGGCGCCTGCGCCTGAGGCGAGGGCCGGTGCCGCCCGACCGTCGAGCTGAAGTTCTCCGAGATAGTCATCTTCGATGATCCAGGCGCCACTTGACGCCGCCCAGTCGAGCAAGGCGTGTCTTCGTGCGCGCGATAGGGTCACGCCTAGCGGTGCGTGCTGGCCTGGGGTGACCAGTGCCAGCATGGCGTCTGGGGCCCGGGCGATGCCATCGTCCACGCGCAGCCCCTCGGCGTCAACAGCCACAGGTTCGAGGGTGGCGCCGATCAGCTCGAGCCCGCGCCTACCCAGCGGATAACCTGGCTCTTCGATCCACGCCTTGCGCCCCTGAGCGCGTAGCGCCGTGAGGGCAAGCAGCAGGCCCTGCCGGTATCCACCGGTGACGATGATTTGATCGGGATGGCATTGCATTTGCCGGCTGATGGCAAGGTGGCTCGCGATCTGGGCCCGCAGCACGGGTTCGCCTCGCGGGTCAGCGTAGGCCGTGTCAGTGATCGCGTCGTCGCGTAGGGCTCGCGCTCGCATGCGGGCCCAGAGCTTGGCCGGAAACGCGTCGTGAGCGGGTACGCCCATTTGGAACGGCCGTGGGGCGCTCGAAAATGGACGGTTGAAAGCCGCCAAAGGTCTGTCGATTGGCAAGGCGTCGACCGCTTCGATGGTAGGCGGCCGAGCGCTTACGCGCGTTCCAGCGGGTCCGGCGCCGAATACCAGGTTCTCGGCGATTAGCCGATCGTATGCCACGCGGATGGTGCCGCGCGCGACACCAAGCTGCGCGGCGAGGTCTCGACCGGAAGGCAAACGCTGTCCTGGCGCAAGCCGGCCGTCGAGGATCGCCTGTCGCAGGCTCGCATGGATCTGGTCGCCGATTGCCGCGACGGCGGCTCGGTCCACCTGAATCGACAGTGCATCGAACTTACTTAAGTCAGTCATCTTGGGTCAGTCGTTTCGGCAGTTTTTGGGCCTGTTTCTCCAACAGCCGGTGGAGTAACGTCTGCTTATGACATGGATCGCGGTCGAAGTTGATCGGCGGCCTTCGGGGCGCGCTGGCCGCGATTCGACAATCATAAACAACAGCAGAGGACAGTGATGACCCGTTTGAACTGGCAAGAGATCGCACCTGAAGGCGCAAAGGCACTTTTCGGTATCCACCACTACGTCACGAGAAGGACGAACCTTCCGGAGGAACTCGTGCACCTCGTGTTCCTCCGCGTTTCGCAAATCAATGGGTGCGCACACTGCATCGATATGCACAGTCGCGATCTAAGAAAAACCATGTCGATCGACAAGATCAGTTTGGTACCGGTATGGGACGAGGTGCACCATTTGTTCTCTGAGCAGGAGCGCGCCGCGCTGGCCTGGGCTGAGGAGGTGACCCGTGTCAGCGAGACGCACGCGTCTGATGAGGCGTATGCCGCCGCCTCGGCACAATTCGCGCCCAAGGATCTGGTTGACCTCACGATCACGATCGCCGCGATGAACGCGTTCAATCGGCTGGGAGCGCCATTTCGAGTTCCTGTCGCTGCTCAGTCGTGATCTGGTTTCCACACGCAGATTGGAAGTGATGCTTCACGGGCTCGAAGAGTGCAGAACCCTAGGCGTCGATGATGCATTCATGCCCGCCTACACGGCGACCGAGTGCTGCGCAAGATCATTAGGTCCTGGGCTGGGTGCTACTGCGCAAGCTCGAAAACGTCACGCGAGAAACCTTCCCCGGAAACCGGCGATGAACCTCTTCTTTTTTGCCCTATCCAATCACTTCTCTCATCTGCCCGTTTGTCGGGCCTTTAAGGGCTGCGCCATGTATTCAGAGGCAGGAGAATGGAATCAGCGCGGCCACGACTTAAGCGTATGCAAATCCAGCAACGTAAACCTCCCCCCATCCTGCCATCCACCTGTATCGATGTAGTAAACGTTGCCAAGCTGTGCAGGCTTGCGTAGCGTCATATGTCCATGGACCACCGCACGTACATTGCGGACAGGCTGGGAATACTGCATTCGATAGCGGTCTACGGACCATAGGCAGGCATCCTCATCCTCCGGGCTGAAAGTAGCGCCATGAACGGCCTGCCAATCGTCATAGGGGAAGTCGGCGTGAACCATACCGACTACACCACTCGGCGTTTCCACCTCGATAGCCAGCGGCAAGGCACTCAAGCAGGCCGCAATGCGTTCACGAACATCGCCGGCACAGGCATCCAACCATCCGCCGCCGTGGGCGCGATGATCAACGTCCGGAATCGGATTGCCCATCGCCCGTCGCCACGTCATCAGGTCGTGATTCCCACAGATCGCGTGAAACCACGGGCGCTCCAACCATTTCAGAACATCGGCTGACTCAGGACCTCGGTCCACAAGGTCCCCCACGGAAAACAATCGGTCCTTTTCTGGCGAGAACCTTACGGCAGCCAGCGCGACCTCAAGCCGACCAAAATGACCGTGGATGTCACCCACCGCAAAATCACGGCCGCTGGCATTCAATTGAAAGCGCCGGACTCGGACATTACCGGGCGTCATTCCAAGATTCCATATAGATCCCTAACGACTTGTCATGCATGCCTCATGATACTTGGCTCTCGCCGACAGCGTGACACGTAATCCGCTGATCCTAGTGCCATCACTTCGAATGCGAGTCAACAGCGTGAGCACGCTCACATCGTTGGTAATTCCCCACAAAATTTTTCCTTATCCACCGCCGTGTCAAACGCCGAAATCAGGGCACCTCTCTGAACGCGTCTAAGCCCTTGATTTCCAGATTCATTTTGCTTGATCGCTTCATCGCAAGAAAACCAATGTGCCATATCTTGGCATTTGGCGATGCCTAATCTTGGTTTTCATGGACACCCTATTTTGGTCTTTAAAATCAACGACTTAAGTTTGACAACTATGCCTTCACGGTAAAGACTGGCATTACCTACGGTGAACTTGTGAGGCATATGAATGACTACTGGAGAATATTTGTTGGGACGGTTTGGGCCGTTGATGAGCATCGTTGACGTCGCCACCTTGCTAGGCCGATCTCCCGACGGCGTCCGCGTGGCGCTTTATACCGATACCGATTTTTCGCGCAAGCTGAAACCAGCCATGCTGCGGGTCGGCCGCCGTGTTTATTTTCGGACGTTGCAAGTCACGGAAGCCCTGAATCTGGAACAGCCGGCAGACGATGACCTCACGCCCGCAGAGGTCGCTACGCGAGGGCCGCGCGCATGAGTCGGCAAAGAACCATCAACGACCAGATATGGCGCTCAAATCGCCTGTCAGGCTGCACGGTCGAAGACCGCTATGCGCTGTTCTATTTCCTGACCTCGCCATTCAGCAATGTCATCGGCGCCTATGAAATCGTCATTCGCGTTGCAGCCTCAGAAATGGGCTGGGACCCTGATTCACAACTAATGCCAGTGATGCGTCGTCTCATCGATGCTGGCATCTTGGATTTTGACCCGCAGGCGAATTACATCTGGATCAAAGATTGGTGGGACCACAACTCCGCCAAGATGGCAGTGGCAACGACCCTTAGGAAAAAGACACTCGAGCAAATAGCGGGACTGCCCCAAGGCTGGCGTGACGCTTACGTGAATGACTTTATCGATCGACTGCCTACCGAGGATCCGCTGCGCAATACGGTAGCCAAAGCCCTCAGATACGGTCCATATAGGCTATCGACACCCTATGCAGGCCCCGACGACGGCCAGACGTCCATTCCGGCCGAAGCAAAAGACATCCATAGAAATCAATCGATTAGCAACGGGCATACCCCAGCGACAGCCTATCTCCAGGGTATGGGCAGGGGGCCGGGTAACACTACTACTAACACTAACCCTATCTATAACCCTACTACTACAACGAGAACCGACGACGATCTTCAGTACCCTACCGCGCTGGTCCCCGCTGAGAAACTGTCGATCCAAAACTTGCTTACCGACGTCCAATCAGTTGATGCGCAAGCATTGCTTGACGAACTGGACGGGGCCATCAAGACACCCGGAACCATCAGAAAGACGAAGGTCGCCTATTTCAAAGGAATCCTTGAACGCCACCGCACCGGGGGATTCGTGCCGTCTGCTGGCATCCCGATAGCAACCAGAAGGGAACGCCTGGCAGCGACCCAAGATATGTCGCGTGCTTCGGAATCAGCACCACTCAGCAAAGCCGAATCTCAAGCCCGGCTTCAAGAAATCAAAGCCCAACTGGAGCTGCATACGAGGATGCCGAAATGACGCGCAAGACCACACTCAGCATCCGTCTGGATGGTGATCTGAAGCGGCGCTGGCAGGCACTTTGTCTTCGACAAGGCAGCACGCCCAGCGACGGCCTGCGGCAGATCATTGTCCGCCTTCTCAACGGTTCGGCAACGGACACGTCGCCCACTCCATCAACACATGAGCAGCCCGATACTTCGCGTCGCCGCTTGGAACTCCGCCTGACTGAGACGGAATATGCCCGTATCGAAGCACTGGCCTTGCAGCAGGGCATGTCCGCCAATCGCTGGGTCATCCACCTGATACGGGCCAATCTCAGCGGCGAACCGCAGTTCGGCATGACGGAGCTGCGAACGCTGGGCGAATCGAATTCGAGGCTGCTTGCCATCGGCCGCAACCTGAACCAGATCGCCCGGCATATGAACGCGGGACGCGCGCTGGAGACGGTGGTGACCGCTGAGCGTATCGACACACTGACCCGTCATATCAAAACCCACACCGCGCGGGTGGCAGACATCATGCGCGCCAACATTGACCGCTGGAGGCTGGAATGAGTCTGGTCATTGACGGAATTTTGAAGGACTGGGGCGAACGCATCTATACCAAGCCCGTCACCAGCCAAGGCGTAAAGCGCACGGTGACGCGATCACGCACTTCGCCACCCTCTACGCCTCTGCTGCTGACCGGCAGCGCTCGGGTCCGTGACAAGTTGATGCTGACCACTCGCAAAGCGCCCGAAGTCATGGTGAAGATCTCCGGCGGCGGCAAAGGCATCGCGCAGGTGAAAGCACATCTCGACTACATATCGCGCAACGGCCTGGTAGCGTTGGAGAACGAAGACGGTGAAATCATCCTTGGCCGTGAGGCAGTGCAGGACGTGCGCGACGAATGGAAAAGCGGCCAGTACGGGTTGCCTGATAACGGCTCGCGCCGCGAAACGTTCAATATCGTGCTGTCCATGCCGCCCGGCACCGACCGACGCGCAGTCAATGACGCTATCCGTGCATTCGCGAAAACGGAATTCGGCGCCAACCACGCGTATGTCTTCGCCATCCATGATGATGAAGCCCATCCCCACGGCCACCTTTGCGTTAAGGCGCTGGGTCTCGACGGCAGCCGGCTCAACCCACGAAAAGCGGACCTGCAACGTTGGCGGGAGCGCTTCGCCGAGGCACTGCGTGAAAATGGCATCGAGGCCAATGCCACACCGCGTAGGGCACGATCTAACACGCACACTACGGTCAAGCAGGCGACGCGGCATGCCGCCAAGCGGGGCAAGAGCACCAAAGCGGCCGAGCGGGAACAACGCGGGCTTTCCGGCGTTTCACGTGCCATCAGGAATGGCTACGGGCACATTGCGAAAGCCTTGGCCACTGGTGACATCGAGGACAAATCGCTTGCCCTGGAAATTGTCCGGTTCCTTGATCCCTCGCAGGACAGGGCGCTACAGGTCCCACAGCGTAGCCAGAGCAGCACAGAGGTGACCAAGGACGCCCAGCAACTAGAGAGGATCAACCACTCAGGCAAAGGCGACCTGAGCCGTTGATTGATTGCGGAAGAAGGACCATAAGATGGCTTTACGCTATGACGCGTTGCAAGACTACTGCGATGATCCAGCGCGCACCGGTGATGTGCAGGTCATTCTGTATGCACACTACTGGAAGGGCTTTGCCTTGGCCGTGCAGGACGGCACTACAGAGCACCCCGTCATGGACGACAAAGGCCGACCGTACCGGTTCCGAACAGTAGAAATGGCCCTGGCGGAACTGGCGAACATCTCGTACCTGTCGGACCGCATCATCATTGACCGTCGCATGTGGTGGCCGTAATCGGGAAACTACTTTGCATTAACCGTAAGTACAATCAACTTCGGTTGTACCTTTAACCACAACGAACGTTGCACCGCCCCAAGGACGCCTAGCGTACCGGGCGCCGACCCGAAAAGAAGGGTTCCGACCGCCGAGAGCAGATCGGCCGCTTAGTCGCCCCAAGAACGCTTTGTCGTACTGGGCGCGGTCCCTGAACAGACCGACAGACCGGACAGCACGGTCCTACGTTCGCCCTCAACCTCTCAGGAGTGGCGAACATGAAGAAACTATCAGCCTCTTGCATTCTGGCCGTCGGCATTGCCGCGTCGTCGGCCGCCTTCGCACAAATCCCCGTGACAGATGGCGCTTCCATCGCCAAGAGCGTGGAAAACCAGATCGAAACGATGGCGAAGTGGAAGATGCAGTACGACCAGATGGTCAGCCAGATCGACCAGATGAAGCAGCAATACGCTGCGGTCACTGGCGCGCGCGGCATGGGCGAACTGTTCAACAACCCGCAGCTGCGTGACTACCTGCCGCAAGACTGGCAAGACGTCTATGACAGCGTGAAATCAGGCGGCTATGCCGGCCTGAGCGGGCGCGCTGAAGCCATCTACGACAACAACAAGGTGTATGACGCCTGCACCGGCTTCGCCTCGAACGAGCAGCGCACCAACTGCGAAGCGCAGGCCGTCAAGGGCGCGCAAGACAAAGCCTTTGCGCTCGACGCCTACGACGCGGCGAAAAACCGCCTCAGCCAAATCGACCAGTTGATGAGGCAGATCAATCAGACACAGGACCCGAAAGACATTGCTGAACTGCAAGGCCGCATCGCGGCCGAGCAGGCCATGATTCAGAACGAGCAGACCAAGCTACAGATGTACCAGATGGTCGCGGCAGCGGAAGACCGGTTGCAGGAACAGCGCCAGCGTGAAATCAACGCGAAGGTGCTGGCGAATCGTGAATACACGAAGCATCAGCCTTTCAATCTGCTGGATAAATAAGAAGAGACAAGCCCATGATTTCCTACATTCACATCCCTGTTTTGACAATTTGCTTTTTCACACTGATGTTCATGCGCCGGTGGTGGCAATGCATAGACCGCCTTGGTTTCACGCGCGAGGTCGGCCGCCGCGCGCCTTCGCTTGTTCAAGGTGACATTCTGGGCGCAGCCTTCGCCATCCTCCCCTTCGTGATCGCGGCGCTAGATTGGTCCGGGGTTGTCCTGCCCGGCCAGTCGAGTCCGACGTCTTCATGGATGGCGGCATTGATTTCACTGTCCTGCCTCGGTGGTTGCGCGTTCGTCCTGCGCAACTCTAGCGGGCGAATCGTAGGCAATTGGGCTGGCACGCGTGAAAGCGCACTTCGCACAGTTGCGGCGCTACGCATCATCGACGCGGCCGAGCTGGCTCACGCACTCGGCGTATTGCAGCAGCACGAGAGCCGATACACCGGCGGCCGAACCATCGAAATCAACGCACAGGAGATGCGGAAATGAAAAAGCTCGTTCTCACCCTTTTCGTCGCAGCAACACTCGCGGGCTGCGACCAGACCGAGCCGGTCCAAACCGTGGATTGGTACAAAGCGCACGATGCCGAGCGCACTGCGATGGTTTCCAAGTGCCGGAATAACCCTGGCGAGTCGGACGCATCACCGAACTGCATAAATGCCATCACCGCCCAGAACCATCTGACGGTTGAGAAGCGCGGATACACAAAGCATGAGCCAATCAATGTGCTCGAAGGGGGCAAATAGTGGCTATTGAATCTAATATCTTTGAATGGATGGGCGAGAGCATCGACATGACGCTGAACGCATTTGTTCAGGTGACGTCGGGCAATGTCATTTCCATGTTCACTGACATCTTCATCTACGGTGGCACGCTCACACTCGTGATGATGGGATTCGCCATCATCTTCGGATATGTCGAAGCCCCTGCCTCAAACTTCATGAAGACTTGCGGGAAGTTCATCGTCATTGGCGGTTTGGCAATGAGCGCCCCTACGTACCTGTCATGGGTTGTCGAGGCATTGCGCGGCCTGGAGACGGGCGTCGCTGACGCCTTCTCGGCATCCGGCAGCAGTACGTCCGCAACCTCGGTTTATCAGGTGCTCGATAAGGCGGTGTCCGATGGCTTCCAGATCGGCGGCGATATGCTCGACAAGATGGGAAAACGGCGCTGGTATGAGATTGGCATGGTGTTTTGGGACCTACTAAACGCCCTAATCATCTACGCCGCCACGCTCATCATTGCCATTCCGGCGGGGGCAATGGTGATCGTTGCCAAAATCATGCTCACCCTCATGCTTGGCATCGGGCCGTTCTTCGTCGCCATGCTGATGTTCCCCGTCACCGCGAAATGGTTTGATAGCTGGTTTGGCCAAGTGATGACCTACATCATGCAAATCGCCTTGGTGACAACGGTTCTCGGCATGGGCATGAAGTTTTTCAGTGCACTTACGGCCAAAGTTTTGGCCGTCACCACTGACCATCCTATTGCCACAATGCTTGAAATCCTGATCGTCACGGGCGTCACCCTGTTCTTGCTGCAACGCGCATATGAGGCAGCATCGCACCTGGCCGGAGGCGTGTC
This sequence comes from Cupriavidus sp. 207A1, assembly GCF_057798955.1. NCBI lineage: Bacteria > Pseudomonadati > Pseudomonadota > Betaproteobacteria > Burkholderiales > Burkholderiaceae > Cupriavidus > Cupriavidus sp. 207A1. Next base: position 254,130 of record NZ_JBYOJO010000006.1, read on the forward strand.
CTCGGCGGGTATCACGCTTAGGCAAGTCAGCCAGGCCGCCGCATCCCCCGTAACTCAAGTTCTCAACCGTCAAACAACTCGCCGCGACATGCAAAGCGGCATGATGGTCACCGGGGGCCGGCTCAATCATCTCGCAGCAGGCAACACAATGTGGAACCCAGCGTACCGGCAACACGTCTTGCAGAACATGGGCAAGAACTGGGGGCCGGCTACAGGCGGCTCAGTCAAAGGCGAATAGCCTGCCATCTGCCCCTGCATTGGCCTCGCTTTCGGCGAGGCCCTTTCATTCCTAGCGGCAAAACTCCGCGCTTCGCTTGGGCAACCTCTTCGGTTGCATCCCGCGTCCGATCTTGCCGGACTGACTGCGGGGGCAGGCCCGGCGGCTTCGCCTTGTTCCTACCCCTTGCCACAGGCTGCACGGCCTCCACATGGGTCAAGGGTAAAGGCTACGCCCGGTATCCTCACCCGTTCCCTACGCTCCGCTTCGGGCTGCGGCTTCCGGTCCCGCCCTTGACCCCCTCTTCCAGCCAAACAACGTCAGGAGCGGTGCTCTCAAGCGGATGGCGGGTCAAGGGGTTGGTGCGGCCCGCAGCCCCGCAGGGCGAGGACACGGCCCCTTGACGCGGCAGGAGCGCGCCACGCTATGCCCCGGGGACAGGAGTTCCGGGCCAGAGGCCCGTAACCCCTGCCCCCGAGGCTCCCGCCGGCGAGGGTGGAGAGTCCAGAGAGGCAAAGCCTCTTTGGAAACTACGATGCAGGCTAATACAGGCGATCCATAGCAGGTAAAACAAGACAATTTCAGCGCACCACCCATGAGGTTGCGTGTACCTAAGCCAAAATACGCGTACCTCTTGTAAAATCGAGTTACCTACAGCAAGGAGACACCATGGCTGGCGAAGGTAAATGCGGGTTGCGGCCCCACAAAACCATATCAGATACCGAACGCGGCCGACGCGAATCGGCTGTTAACTACGCGCGAGCGTCCGTCGGCCTGGAAGGTCTCTGGCTCAGTGAAGCAGATGAGGCCCACGCCCAGCGTTTCATCGATGGTCAGATCAGCCTGCAAGAGTTTGTGCAGCCGCGCGCTGACGCGTTAACGCTCGCAAAGTCTTCGTCATGACGAAGAAATTTAGGATTTGGGGACTAGTGCAGGATAGGCTGTCGCCGGGATTTGCATTACATGTGCACTCCAGTGTTTAGATGTGGCAGAAATTTTGTAAAAACGCTGACTCAAGACCGTCTGCCGTAAGCCAAATTGAGACAGTCAAGTAATCAATGAAATCGCCCATTTTCATAAATACAGATTTGAAGGACTCGGCGCGGTGAAAATCAGAAAAATAAAGATCAAGAACTTTCGGGGCGTGAAAGAGCTTGACTGGAGCCTTCCCAACGCCGACATCTTCTGCCTAATTGGCAAAGGGGATTCTTCTAAATCCACCATCATCGAAGCCATCAGGTATGCCTTCTATCCTCAGTGGAATCTGACCCTAAGCGACGCCGATTTCTACCTGTGCACGGTAGCCAACTCTATCGTCATAGAAATCACCATTGGAGCTTTAACCGAAGCCTTCTGCGCCTTGGACAAATACGGTCAGTACCTCCGTGGCTGGGATTCCACAGCTCTCAAGCTCACCGACGAGCCTGAAGATCACCTGGAGAGTGTCCTGACCGTGCGGCTGACAGTCGACAAAGATCTTGAGCCCAAGTGGATGGTTGTCTGTGATCGTCACCCTGACGGCGTTCAGTTCAAGCAGGGCGATAGGAACAAGGTCAGTGTCGGCCTCATTGGTGCCTACAGCGAGAAACAGTTTTCGTGGGCTACAGGCACGGCGCTGGCGAAGCTCACTGAGGCCCAGAGTCTGAACGAGTTGCTGGCAACGGCCTCTCGCACAGCCAGAGCCTCTTTGGATGCAAACCGACCTGTCACCCTCAAGAACTTCGATGCGGCGGCTGAGAAGTCTCAAGACATCGCGAAGCTGTTGGGTGTGCCGGTGTCGGAAGCTTACAAGGCTCATCTCGATCTAGCTTCTATCAACCTGAAGGTTGGGGGGCTGGCCCTCCACGACGGTGACATTCCTCTTCGTCAGCTAGGTCTGGGATCACGGCGAATGCTGCTGTGTGGCATTCAGAAGATGGGCCTGGAAGAAGGGCACATCACCTTGTTTGACGAGGTGGAGTTCGGCTTGGAACCGCACCGAATAACTCGGCTCATCAAACACGTGCGAGAAGACAAGAAAGGCCAATACTTCCTCACCACGCACTCGCCCACAGTCCTGCGGGAACTGACGGTCAATGACCTATACATCGTTCACAGCAAGGCAGGTATCGTGCGGGTCACTCCCGCTTACTGCGAAGGGTTGGCCGCTCACGAGGCGCAAGGCAGAATTCGCTCTAGTGCCGAGGCGTTCTTGTCGAAGAAGGTCATCGTCTGTGAGGGGGCTACCGAGGTCGGGTTCATGAGGGGCTATGACGACTACCAGGTAGCCAAGGGGAATGATCCATTCTCCTATCACGGCGTGTCCTTGCTAAATGCAGGTGGGGCGAGCAAGATCAAAGCTCTGGCAGAGGCATTCAAGCTGCTCGGTTATGACGTCTGCGTTGTAGCTGACGGGGATGCAGAGAAACAGTTTTCTCCTGCTCATGAGGCTGAGTTGAGAGACAAGGGTATTTCGGTCTACGTATGGACCGACAAGCTCTCATTAGAGCAAAGAGCGTTTCGGGACTTGCCGTGGATCAGCGTGATTGCGAGTGTGCAACTCGCCCAAACTGTTCCTAGTCTGTCTGTCTACGACAACGTGCGCTCTTGGTATAAGAAGCCACTTGATGAAGACGTTATCAAGTGGGGAGACAGCCCTGAGCTGAGGCTTGCTATCGGAAATGCGGCAAAAAGCAGCGACTGGTTTAAGGACATTACCCGTGGCGATTTGTGGGTGCAGGCCATCAGCCCTGCATTCGATGACGCAGATTTCTCAAAGAAGGACATAGCCGCGAAGCTCGCCCAGCTTTGGGCTTGGGCAGAGCGTGTCTGAAGACCTGGCTCTCAAGCTCAACGACTTCACTACCAAGGGGTATGTGATAGCGCCGGCCGGCTATGGAAAGACGCACCTTATCGCCATGGCGGTGAAAGCTGCTACCAAACGGCAGCTCGTCTTGACTCATACCTTTGCGGGTGTGAACTCCATCAAGACCAAGATGAACAATCTTGGTGTGCCCGCTTCGAAGTACCAGATTGACACGATTGCGAGCTGGTCACTTCGGCTCTGTCTCGCCTACCCTAAGACTTCGGGGTGGAAGGCAGAGCACCCCACAGGTAAGCAATGGAACAAGCTCTACGAGCGCTGTTCAGAGCTGCTTGGGAAGCAGTTCATTCGTCGCGTTGTTGCAGCCAGCTATGCCGGCATCTACGTGGACGAGTACCAGGACTGCTCCGATCTGCAGCATTCTCTAATCTGTTCGTTCGCTGAGTTCATGCCGTGCCGAATCCTGGGCGATCCTATGCAGGCCATCTTTGACTTTGGTGGTGACGAAGGCAAGCCCGTTGATTGGACGGTAAGTGTCTATCCGACCTTCACTTGCCTTGGTCAGCTAGAGACGCCGTGGCGCTGGAAAACGACTGGCGATCCGAACCTTGGAGCTTGGCTCAAGAAGGCGAGGGAGACACTAATGCAGGGGAAGAAGATCGATATTTCAAACGGCCTCCCTCCATGTGTGAAACGTGTTCACACCCCCCCGGAATTCTTGGCGTCAAAGCAGTACTCCTCACTGATGGAATTGTTGGGCCATCAGGAGAGTGTGATTGCCCTTCATTGCGGCGACCAACAGTCCAAGAACAAGACCCATCTCTTGGCAAGAACCATGGGCGGACGGTTTTCTTCCATTGAAGAAGTTGAAGGTAAGGATCTTCACTCGTTCATCAAGAAACTGGTTTCCGCCAAGACGACCCAGCAAGGCTTCCTTCTTGCTTTGGATTTTTCCAAGAAGTGCTTCATCGGAGTGGGCAAGATCTTGACGGCCGGCACCAAGAGAGGCGAGGTCGCAAAGCAGAGCAAAGGGACCAAATATCCCTTGGTTCTGCATGCTGCGAATACTTACATCAAAGAACCGACAAGTGCGCACCTTAGAGCTTTCTTCTTGGCGCTGAAAGCGAACCCCGATACATCAGCCTACCGACGCGACCTGCTGTATCGCTTCCTCAATGTCTTGAAAATTCACATTGACGGGGGAGCGGCGACATTGACGGAGGCCGCGAATTTGTACCAACGAGACATGAGGCACACGGGGCGACCGATCAGCCACCGCAAGCTCATCGGCACAACCCTGCTGGTCAAGGGGTTGGAATACGACCATGCGGTCATCCTTGACGCTGACACACTAGACGCCCAGGATCTGTACGTTGCAATGACCCGCGGGTCCAAGTCATTGACGATCATTGGCTCCAAACACGAATTGCCTGCGAAGTAGCGGACGTTTAAGTCCTGTTTGTACGCCATTGGGCTTTCCTGATCGAACTTCCGCTTTCCAGTCGAGTGCAGTCATCTATCCTGGCATTCCGGCACCTACACTGTACCGAAATTTCGGTACAGTGTAGGTACAGTGACCAGTTTTCACCAATTCGGATAAAATACGCTAACCTACTGATTTGAAACTGTTTTTACCTATTTCAATCTACGCTAGAATTCGCCCTACTTCCCTGTAGAAACACTGTAAATCGCCGACTCAAAATCCCCCGCCGCAAGGCGTGTCGGTTCGAGTCCGACCCCGGGCACCAGATTCCTTCCCTGCCAAAGCTCGCAGCCAAAAAGCCGTCCACCTCAGGCCGGCTCCTGCCCGGGCTCAGACCTCGGTTTCCTCTAGCTTGTGCGTCTTCAGCCAGTCGCGCACCAGGACATTGAGCCGCGTTTGCCAGCGCGGTCCGCTTGCCTTCAACGCCTCGAGAACATCGTCATCGAGGCGTACCGTCGTGGCAGTCTTCAGGTCGCGTGAGCAGATGTGTTCAATGGCCGCACCGCCAGCCGCATTCCCATCGCCTCGAGAATGGCCGACAGGCTGCTGAGCGCCGGATTGCCCTTTGGCGACAGCGTGCGATAGAGCTGGGTAGGATTCAGGTGCGCCCGCTCGGCCACGGCCTGAACACCGCCAAAGGCCTGCGCCATCTGGCGCAGCACGACCAGCAACTCTGCCTGGTCACCATCGGCCAAGATGCCATTGATGACCTCCAGCGCCAGAGCCGGATCGCTGTGGTACAGCTCGGCCATCGCCTCGTCATGGGGCCTGCTTCTCATCATCCGATCTCCGTTGCCAGTCCTGCCAACAGCCCACCGCTCGGCCGATATCCGCGTCCTGCGTCCGCTTGTCGCCACCACACAGGAGCAGCACCACGCGATGACCGGACACGGAGTAATAAACCCGATAGCCCGGCCCGACGTCGATGCGCAGCTCCCACACGCCGTCACGGCAGAACTTGTGATCGCCGAAATTTCCCAGCTCGACCCGGGCCACCCGGCGAATCACCGCCACCTTGGCCTGGCTGTCGCGCAGCCGCCGAAGCCAGTCCAGGTAGAGATCCTGATGCTCGCCCGGCGTCACGTAGTGCTCGATCCGGTAGAGATTCATTTTCGTCTATAAACGAATAAAGATCAAGCCACCGACTCGACACTGCTGAGGCCCGCTTTGGAAATTCGCCCTCTCACCAGCCGGTTCGGTCACATCGCTTATACCTGCAATGCCTTCCGACCGACGTTTCAAGGTGTGTCGGACAGCGCCCACTGGTGCCCCGGGGCGTGGCTTCCTATCCTATGGCATTGCCCTCCCATCAACCCCGGAGCGACCATGAGCCGACTGACCCTATCCGCCCTCGCCTGCGCCACGCTGCTGGCCGGCTGTGCCGGCGCCAACATGGAAAGCCTGACCCAGGCCGGCGGCAGCCTGTTCACCGCGGCCACGCTGTCGGACAGCAACGTGAAGACACTGTCGGACCAGTCCTGCGCCGAGATGGACAAGAAGAACACCATCGCGGCGGCGAACAGTACGTACGCGCGTCGGCTGGCCACCGTGATGAGCGGCCTGGGCAATACCGGGCTGCCGCTCGACGCCAAGGTCTACGTGACCAAGGACATCAATGCCTGGGCCATGGCCAACGGCTGCGTGCGTGTCTACAGCGGCCTGATGGACCTGCTCAGCGACGACGAGGTGCGTGGCGTGGTCGGCCATGAGATCGGCCATGTGGCGCTGGGCCACACCAAGGCGGCGATGCAGGTGGCCTACACCGCGGCCGCGGCGCGCGGCTTGCTGGGGTCGACCGGCATCGCTTCGCTTACGGCGCTGTCGTCGTCGCAGATCGGCGCGCTGGCCGAGCAGTTCGTCAATGCGCAGTTCTCGCAGCGCCAGGAAACCGCGGCCGACGATTACTCCTTCGACCTGCTGACGAAGAACGGCGCCAACCGCCAGGCGCTGGCATCGGCGTTCCGCAAGATGTCGCAACTCGATGGCGGGCAATCGAGCATGCTGAGTTCTCACCCCGGTTCGCTCGAGCGCGCCAAGCATATCGAAGCACGCCTGGCCGGCGGGCGCTGAGCGCGGCGCATTCCTCGCTGCCGCCGCACCCATCCGGGTGAGGCGGCACCCTCCCTGCGGCGGGTGCGCGCCGTGCCCTGGCGCGCTGCCATCGAGCCCGCTACCGCGAGGCGCGCAACCCCGCGCGCGCATTGTTGACCGCGTTTAATTCGCCGACAAAAGCTTTCACTACGCCGACCCCGGGGCGGCAGAGATAATCCTTTCGCTGCTCGACACGGCCATGCCGTCGCACGCGCTGCCTGCGTGCCGACACCGCAAACGGCCAGCGTCGCCACGCTCGCCCTCGCCCGGGCCGGTATGCCGCGCCACGCACCGCGGCACCTGCGCGCGCGCCGCCTGCGAGGCCGAGCCCAAGCGCCCCCACACCCGGATGCCACAACTCGCCCAACCTGCCTCACTCGTTCAGGAGCCCTCGATGGACTGGTTGCACGTGATTTTCCAGAAGTCGCCCGAATCCGCGCTGTTCCTGTCGCTGGCGGTTGGCTACGCGATCGGCAAGATCACGTTCGGGCGTTTCCAGCTGGGCGGTGTCGCCGGCTCGCTGCTGGCCGCGGTGGTGATCAGCCAGGTCGGCGTCGAGATCGACAACGGCGTCAAGGCGGTGATGTTCGCGGTCTTCATCTACGCGGTGGGCTATGAAAGCGGCCCGCAGTTCTTCAACTCGCTGAACCGCAGCTCGCTGCGCGAGATCGCCATGGCGGTGTTCATGGCGGTGTGCGGCCTGGTCACGGTGGTGGTGCTGGCCAAGCTGTTCCATCTCGACAAGGGCCTGGCCGCGGGCCTCGCCGCCGGCGGCATGACGCAGTCGGCGATCATCGGCACCGCGGGCGATGCCATCACCAAGCTTGGCCTGCCGCCCGACCAGGTCAAGACCCTGCAGGCCAACGTCGCGATCGGCTATGCGGTGACCTATGTGTTCGGCTCGCTCGGCGCGATCATCGTCTGCGTCAACATCCTGCCGCGCTTCATGAAGGCGGACCTGAAGACGGATGCCAAGAAGGTCGAGGCCAAGCTCAACGGTGGCCTGCCCCAGTACGGTCCGGGCCAGCGCGGCGCGCTGCCCCGGCTGGTCGGCCGGCTGTATCGCGTGAATGACGCATCCGGACAGACCGTCGCGCAGCTCGAGATGAGCGGCGAGGACCTCGTCACCGTGGAAAAGGTGCAGCGCGCCGGCAAGCAGCTCGACGTCACGCAGGACCTGGTGCTGCAGCACGACGACCTGGTGCTGCTGGTCGGCCGCCGCGATGCCATCGTGCCGGCCGCCGCGCAGATCGGCGAGGAAGTGGCCGATGCCGATGGCATGGGCGCGGTGATGCAATCGCGCAACGTCGTGTTCACCGCCAAGGGCATGAACAACAAGACCGTCGCCGAGATCGTCGACATGGTCGGGCGCGACATGCGCCATGGCGTCTATATCGAGCGCATCGAGCGCTATGATCACCCGCTGCCCCTGCTGCCCGAGTTGAAGCTGCAGCATGGCGACATCCTGACGCTGTATGGCACCCCCGCCGATACCAAGCGCGCGGCGGGGATGGCCGGCTACGAGCTGGTGCCCAGCGAGAAGACGGACTTCGTCTACTTCGGCGCCGGCGTGCTGGTGGGCCTGCTGATCGGCCTGCTGGTCTGGCGCGTCGGCTCGATCCCGCTGACCCTGGGCGCGGGCGGCGGCGCGCTGCTGTCGGGGCTGGTGTTCGGCTGGGCACGGTCCAAGCACAAGATGTTCGGCGCCATGCCGACCGCCGCGTGCCAGTTGCTGAAGGATTTCGGGCTGGCCGCGTTCGTCGCCATCGTCGGCATCAATTCCGGCCTGCAGGCAGTGACCACGCTGCGCCAGAGCGGCCTGACCATCTTCCTCCTGGGCGCGGTGGTGACGCTGCTGCCGCTGTTCCTGACCATGCTGTTCGGCCGCTACGTGCTGAAGTACGACAACGCCGCGCTGCTGGCCGGCGCGCTGTCGGGCTCGCGCAGCGCCAACCCGGCCTTCGGCGGCATCCTCGACAAGGCCGAAAGCCCGGTGCCGACGGTGCCGTTCGCCATCACCTACGCGCTCGCCAACGTGCTGCTGACGCTGCTGGGCCCGCTGGTGGTGGGCCTGGTCTAGCGCGTTTCCCTTTGCCCTCTCCGCTGCTGCGCGGGCCCGTGCCGCCGGTGCCGGCCCGCCAACCCAACAACAAGCGTCTACACAGGAGCAAGCCATGAGCAAGTTCGATATCTCCAAGCTGTCCAGCCTCTCGCCGTTCGAACTGAAGGATGAACTGATCAAGCTGGCCAGCAGTGACGCCGAGCGTCTCATGCTGAACGCCGGCCGCGGCAACCCCAATTTCCTGGCGACGGTGCCGCGCCACGGCTTCTGGCAACTCGGCCTGTTCGCGATGCGCGAATCGGAGCGCTCGTTCTCGTACATGCCGGAGGGCGTCGGCGGCTTTCCGCGCCGCGAAGGTATCGAGGAGCGCTTCGATCTGTTTGCGCGAGAGTTCGCCGATACTCCGGGCGTGAAGTTCCTGGCCGGCGCGGTGTCGTACGTGCGCGACCAGCTGGGGCTGAGCGCGAGCGATTTCCTCTACGAAATGTGCGAAGGCATCCTCGCCTGCAACTATCCGGTGCCGGACCGCATGCTCAAGCTGTCGGAGAAGATCGTCGGCCAGTACATCCGCAAGGAGATGATCGGCGACCATCCGTTCATCGGCGAGTTCGACCTGTTCGCGGTCGAGGGCGGCACCGCGGCCATGACCTACCTGTTCAACTCCATCCGCGAGAACCGCCTGCTCAAGCCCGGCGACACCATTGCGCTGGGCATGCCGATCTTCACGCCGTATATCGAGATCCCCGAGCTGAACGACTACCAGCTGGAAGAGCTGTCGATCGACGCCGATCCCGACTCGCGCTGGCAGTATTCGAAAAAGGAGCTCGACAAGCTGCGCGACCCCAAGGTCAAGGCCTTCTTCCTGGTCAACCCGAGCAACCCGCCGTCGGTGCGCATGAGCGACGAGAGCCTCGAATACCTGGCCTCGATCATCGAAGAGCGCCCCGACCTGATCATCCTGACCGACGATGTCTACGGCACCTTTGCCGACAACTTTGTGTCGCTGTTCGCGATGTGCCCGAAGAACACCATCCTGGTGTACTCGTTCTCGAAGTACTTCGGCGCTACCGGCTGGCGCCTGGGCGTGATCGCCACGCATCGCGACAATATCTTCGACCTGCAGATCGGCAAGCTGCCGGACGCGGATCGGCGGGAACTGAACCAGCGCTACAGCTCGATCACCACCGAGCCGGAGCAGCTCAGGTTCATCGACCGCCTGGTGGCCGACAGCCGCACCGTGGCGCTGAACCATACTGCCGGCCTGTCCACGCCGCAGCAGGTGCAGATGGTGCTGTTCTCGCTGTTCTCGCTGATGGACACGCCGGACAACTACAAGAACGCGATGAAGCGGCTGATCCGCAGCCGCAAGGCGTCGCTGTATCGCGAGATCGGCATCGCGCCGGAAAGCGATGATCCGAACGCGGTCGACTACTACACCCTGCTGGATATCGAGCAGCTGGGCGGCAAGGCGATCGGGCCAGACTTCGTCAAGTGGATCATGAACTCGGTCGAGCCGAACGAGCTGCTGTTCCAGCTGGCCGACGAAGCCGGCGTGGTGCTGCTGCCGGGTCGCGGCTTCGGCACGCGCCACCCGTCAGGGCGGGTGTCATTGGCCAACCTGAACGAAGCCGACTACGCCAAGATCGGGCGCTCGATCCGCAAGCTGTTCGAGGCCTATGTCGAGAAGTACAACGCGGCGACGGGGAGCAAGGCCGACAAGAATGTCGTGAAGAAATAAGCCTTCGTTGACGTGTTTACGCCCGGCACTGCCGGGCTTTTTCTTTTGCTGTCAGCGGCACCCCGCCAGCTTCACCGCGATTCAACAAATTCCAGCACCGTCGCCAGCATGCCGCGCAGCGCCGGCTGCAGCGCCGTGGCACGCGCCTCGTCATAGGCGAACGGATACACCTCGCTCATGTAGGCGCACTGCGACAGCTCCAGCTGCACCGCGTGCACGCCCTCGGCCGGCTTGCCGTATTGCCGCGTGATATAGCCACCCTTGAAGCGGCCGTTGAGCACCGCGGTATGGCCCGGTACCGCGCTGGCCTGTTCCAGCAGTTGGCCGGCGAGCGCGGCGTCGCAGCTGTCGCCGTTGGCGGTGCCGAGGTTGAAGTCGGGCAGCTTGCCGTCGAAGAAGCGCGGCAGCACCGAACGGATCGAATGCGCATCCCACAGCGCGACGGTGCCATGCGCAGCCTTGAGCCGCGCCAGCTCCTCGGCCAGTGCCTGGTGGTACGGGCGCCAGATCGCATCGCGGCGCGCGGCGATCTCGGCGTCGTCGGGACCGTTGCCGTCGGCATAGAGCGGCGTCTTGTCGAAGGTATCGACCGGGCACAGGCCGGTGGTGTCCTGGCCGGGATACAGGTTGGCGTTGTCGGGCGGCCGGTTCAGGTCGACCACGTAGCGCGAGTGCGTGGCCGCCAGCACCGACGCGCCCAGTTCGCGGGCGAAGTCGTACAGGCGCTCCAGGTGCCAGTCGGTGTCGGGCACGGTGCGGGCCTCGGCGCTCAGGCGCTGCGAGACCGATGCGGGCAGGTGCGTGCCGACATGCGGCATCGAAACCAGCAGCGGGCGCGTGCCCCGGTGCAGGGTGAAGGCGGGGGTATCGGTGGAAAAGGACATGGTGGTTCGATGCAGTGGGCGTGTGCCCGGTTTCAGTCGGCCAGCAGGCTGGCGCGCGCCGCGATAAACAGGCGCCCGGCCTCCGCCTGCAGCGGATGCGCGCCATGCTGCACGCGGCTGCGGCCGGCAGTGCGGACTTCCGCTAGTGTCTCATGGCCGTGGCAGGCGAACACATGCGTGGCCAGTGCCTGCGGCCCGTCGAGCCCCGCCAGGGTCGGATGCGCGCCGTCCAGCACGACGAAGTCGGCCTGCTGGCCCGCTGCCAGTCCGGCCACCGCGCGGCCCGCTGCACGTGCGCCGCCGGCCACCGCTTCCAGGTACAGGCGGTCGGCCACCTGCGCGTGCGTGTCGGATGCCAGCACGTTGCGCCGCTGCAGGCCGAGCCGCTGGCCGTATTCGAACAGCCGCAGCTCCTCCGCCACGCTGACGCTGGCATGGCTGTCCGAGCCGATGCCCCATGCGCCCTGCTGCGCCAGGTAGGGCGCTGCCTCGAACACGCCGTCGCCCAGGTTGGCCTCGGTGGTCGGGCAGATGCCGGCCACCGCGCCGCTGTGCGCCAGGCGCCGGCGCTCGTCCCAGTCCATATGGGTGGCGTGCACCAGGCACCAGCGCGCATCGACGTCGACATGGTCGAACAGCCACGTCACCGGGCGCGTGCCCGACCACGCGATGCAGTCGTCGACCTCTTTCTGCTGCTCGGCGATATGGATGTGCACCGGCGCTTGCGCGTCGATCGCGCGCAGGCCCGCCAGCGCATGCAGCAGGCTTGCCTCCGGCACCGCGCGCAGCGAGTGCGGTGCCAGTCCGAGGCGCGCGCCGGATTGCGCGCACGCGGGGCGCAGCCGTTCCAGCAGCCTCAGCATTGCATCGGTGTCGTGCAGAAAGCGCCGCTGTCCTTCCAGCGGCGGCTTGCCGCCAAAGCCCGCGTTCTGGTACAGCACCGGCAGCAGCGTCATGCCGATGCCGGCGCGCTGCGCCGCGCGCAGCAGCCGCAGCGACATCTCGGCGGCATCGGCATAGGGCCTGCCGCCTTCGTCGTGATGCACGTAGTGGAACTCGCACACGCTGGTATAGCCCGCGCGCAGCATCTCGATATAGAGCTGGGTGGCGATGGCTTCCAGCGTGTCGGGCGAGAGCCGCTGCGCGAAGCGGTACATCAGCGTGCGCCAGCTCCAGAACGAATCGGCGCCGGCCGGATCGTCGCCCTGCGGGCGGCTGCGGAATTCCGTCAGGCCGGCAAAGCCGCGCTGGAACGCATGCGAATGCAGGTTGGGCATGCCCGGCAACACCGGGCCCGCCGCACGCGGCACGCCGGCCGCTGGCGCCGCCCCCGCCTGCACGGCGGTGAAGCGGCCGTGCTCGTCCCAGGCCAGCAGCACGTCGCGGGCCCAGCCGTCCGGCAGCAGCGCAAACGGCGCGAACAGTTGCGTGCCGCTCATGCCGTGGCTCCCGCGCAGGCATGGACCCGACCCTGGCGCACCACCGTCGCGACCGGATTGCGGCCGAACCAGTACGCCAGTTCGGCGGGCGAATCGATGCGCCACAGCGCGAAATCGGCAGCCCGGCCCGCTGCCAGCCGCCCATGGCGATCGGTGGCGCCCAGCGCTTGCGCCGCGTGCGCGGTCACGCCGGCGAGCGCCTCCGGCACCGTCAGCCGGAACAGCGTGCAGGCCATATTCATCATCAGCAGCAGCGAAGTCACCGGCGAGGTGCCCGGGTTGTGGTCGGTCGAGATCGCCATCGGCACGCCGTACTGGCGCAGCAGCGCGATCGGCGGCAGGTTGGTGTCGCGCAGGAAGTAGTAGGCGCCCGGCAGCAGCACCGCCACCGTGCCGGCTTCGGCCATCGCGGCCACGCCCGCCTCGTCCAGATGCTCGAGATGGTCGGCCGAGAGCGCGCGATGGCGTGCCGCCAGCGCGGCGCCGCCCAGGTTGCTGAGTTGCTCCGCATGCAGCTTGACGCGCAGGCCATGGCGCGCGGCGGCGTCGAACACGCGTTCGGTCTGCGCGATCGAGAAACCGATCGACTCGCAGAAGGCATCGACGGCATCGACCAGGCCCTCTTCGGCCAGCGCCGGCAGCATTGTGTTGCAGACCAGCTCGATATAGTCGTCGGCACGGTCCGCGTATTCCGGCGGCAGCGCATGCGCGCCGAGGAAGGTGGTGTAGACCGAGATGCCGAAATGGTCGCCCAGCCGGCGCGCCACGCGCAACTGCTTGCGTTCGGATTCCAGGTTCAGGCCATAGCCGGACTTGATCTCGATGGCGGTGACGCCCTCGGCCAGCAGCGGCTGCAGGCGCGCCGCGGCCTGCGCGAACAGCGTGTCTTCGTCGGCGGCGCGCGTGGCGCGCACCGTCGAGACGATGCCGCCGCCGGCGCGCGCGATCTCTTCATAGCCGGCGCCGGCCAGGCGCATGGCGAATTCGTCGGCGCGCTGGCCGCCGTAGACCAGGTGCGTGTGGCAATCGACGAGGCCAGGCGTGATCCAGGCTCCCTCGGCATCATGCCGCGGCGCGCCGCACCACGCCTCGGGCAAATCCGCTGCCGCGCCAAGCCAGGCGATGCGTCCGTGCTCGACCACCAGCGCGGCATCGCGGATCGCCTGCGCGGGATCGGCGTCGGGCAGCAGGTGGCAGTTGTGCCAGACACCGTCCGCGCTAGGCGCGGCGGATGCATAGGTCAGCGTCATTGAGCGGGCTCCATTTCCAGGGTGACGCACAGGCACATCGCCGCGTCACCGGCGGGTTCAAACGCAAGGCTCGATGCGGCCGCGGCCGCTCCAGCCAGCAGGCCGTCGCCCGCTTGCAGCAGCGTGGCGCCGTCCTTCGCCTGCCAGGCACCGTTGACGGCCAGCAAGCACAGCGTGTGGCTGCCGGTGCTGACCGCAAATCCTGCGCGGAACGCTTCGACGCGCGCACGGCAGTGTCCGCGCCGCGTCATCACGTTGAAGTCGCGCGTGGCGCCCTCGAGCAGCGTCGCCTGCAAGCTGGTATCGCCGGAAAACGCGAACGGCTCGCCGACGCCGGCCAGACGATGGCTGAAGCTGCCGTCGTCCGCGCGCAGCGTCACGCCCGCGCCGTCGAGCAGCACGATCTGGCGGTCGATGCCTGGGAACGCCGAGAACGGTCCATCGCTTTCGATATCGGCCACGCTCAGGCGCCAGACAAAGTCATCCATGCCCGCACCCGGCGGCCACACCGCGATCTCGCGCGTGTTGCCGCCGCCATTCTTCCAGCGCGTGGGCGCGATCTCGGCCAGCGCGAAGGATTCAATCAGCGCCGGGCTCATACGCCCTTCACCATCGGCAGGTCCAGGCCCTTCTCGTGCGCGCAGGCGATGGCAAGGTCATAGCCCGCATCCGCATGGCGCATCACGCCGGTGGCCGGATCGTTCCACAGCACGCGCTCGATGCGCTTTGCCGCCGCGTCGGTGCCGTCGCACACGATCACCACGCCGGAATGCTGCGAGAAGCCCATGCCGACGCCACCACCGTGGTGCAGGCTGACCCAGGTGGCGCCGCCGGCGGTGTTCAGCAGTGCGTTCAGCAGCGGCCAGTCGGATACAGCGTCGGAACCGTCGCGCATCGCCTCGGTCTCGCGGTTCGGCGACGCCACCGAGCCGCAGTCGAGGTGGTCGCGCCCGATCACCACCGGTGCCTTCAGTTCGCCCGACTTCACCATCTCGTTGAAGGCCAGGCCGGCGCGATGGCGCTCGTCCAGACCCACCCAGCAGATCCGCGCCGGCAGGCCCTGGAAGGCGATGCGGTCGTGCGCCATGTCGAGCCAGCGATGCAGGGCTTTGTCCTCGGGGAACAGTTCCTTCATCTTGGCGTCGGTCTTGTAGATATCCTCGGGATCGCCCGACAGCGCGACCCAGCGGAACGGCCCTTTGCCGCGGCAGAACAGCGGGCGGATATAGGCCGGCACGAAACCGGGAAAATCGAAGGCGTTCTGCACGCCTTCGTCGAACGCTACCTGGCGGATGTTGTTGCCGTAGTCGACCGTCGGCACGCCCATCCTCTGGAAGTCGAGCATGGCCTGCACGTGCTTGACGATCGACGGACGCGCGGCGGCTTCCACCGACTTGGGATCGTGCTGGCGCGCATGCTCCCACTGCGCGACGGTCCAGCCTTGCGGCAGGTAGCCGTTGACCAGGTCGTGCGCGGAGGTCTGGTCGGTGACGATATGCGGGCGCATGCCGCCGCCCTGCGCGCGCTTTGCCAGCTCCGGCACGATGTCGGCGGCGTTGCCGAGCAGGCCGACCGAGATCGCCTCCTTCTTTGCCGTGGCCTCGGCGATCATCGCCAGTGCTTCGTCGAGCGTGGTGGCCTTCTTGTCGAGGTAGCGCGTGCGAATGCGGAAGTCGATGCGCGATTCCTGGCATTCGATCGCCAGCACGCACGCACCCGCGAGCACGCCCGCCAGCGGCTGCGCGCCGCCCATGCCGCCGAGGCCCGCAGTCAGGATCCACTTGCCCGACAGGTCGCCGTCGTAGTGCTGGCGGCCCGCTTCGACAAAGGTCTCGTACGTGCCCTGCACGATGCCCTGGGTGCCGATGTAGATCCACGAGCCCGCGGTCATCTGGCCGTACATCATCAGGCCGGCGCGGTCCAGTTCATTGAACTTGTCCCACGTAGCCCAGTGCGGCACCAGGTTGGAGTTGGCGATCAGCACGCGCGGCGCGTCGGGATGCGTGCGGAACACGCCGACCGGCTTGCCCGACTGCACCAGCAGTGATTCGTCTTCACCTAGCCGGCGCAGGCTGTCCAGGATCGCGTCGAAGCATTCCCAGTTGCGCGCGGCCTTGCCGATGCCGCCGTACACCACCAGGTCCTGCGGGCGCTCGGCTACGTCAGGATCGAGGTTATTCTGGATCATGCGGTAGGCGGCTTCGATCAGCCAGTTCTTGCAGTGCAGCTGGGTGCCTCGCGGCGCGCGGATCTCGCGCTGGCCGCGTTGCAGGGATTGGGATTCGGGAGCGTTCATGTGTTGTTCTCCTTATGGGATGGCGCTGGTGGCGCGATCGGTTTCTGATGCGCTCGGTGCGTGACTGGGACCGGCTCAACCCGCGTTGGTCGGCAAAATCGCCCTCACCGCAGCAGGCCATCCCGCCCCCGCATCGCCCTGCACCACCCACTGTTTCATCGCCTCGATATCCGGCGCCAGATAGCGGTCGCCCTCGACAAAATCCACCCGCGCACGGATACGTGCCAGCTCCTGTTCCACCAGCGGCGACGACTTCAGCGGGCGGTGGAACTCGATGCCCTGTGCCGCGGCCATGGCCTCGATGCCGACCACCACCGCGGTGTTGGCCGCCATCTCGCCCAGCCGGCGCGCGCCGTAGGTGGCCATCGACACATGGTCTTCCTGGTTGGCCGAGGTCGGCAGGCTGTCCACGCTGGACGGATGCGCGAGCGACTTGTTCTCCGAGGCCAGCGCGGCCGCGGTCACCTGCGCGATCATGAAGCCCGAGTTCAGGCCGCCATCGCGCACCAGGAACGGCGGCAGGCCGGACAGGCCGGTATCGAGAAGCAGCGCGAGCCGGCGCTCGGAAATCGCACCGATCTCGGCGATCGCCAGTGCAATGATGTCGGCGGCAAAGGCCACCGGCTCGGCGTGGAAGTTGCCGCCGGAGACCACGTCGCCCTGCGCGGAAAACACCAGCGGGTTGTCCGACGCGGCATTGGCCTCGATCTGCAGGATGCGCGCGGCGTGCTGCAGGTTGTCCAGGCAAGCGCCCATCACCTGCGGCTGGCAGCGGATCGAATACGGGTCCTGCACGCGGCCGCAGGCCTTGTGCGAATCGACGATCTCGCTGCCATCGAGCATGGCGCGCACGGCGCCGGCCACGGCGATCTGGCCGGCCTGGCCGCGTGCTGCATGGATGCGGGCATCGAACGGCTTGACCGAGCCCTTGATCGCCTCCAGCGACAGCGCGCCGGCGACCAGGCCTGCCGCGAACGCGTCCTCGGCGGCGAACAGGCCGGCCAGCGCCAGCGCGGTCGACACCTGGGTGCCATTGAGCAGCGCCAGGCCTTCCTTCGGGCCCAGTTCGAACGCCTTCAGGCCGGCATGGGCCAGGCCTTCGGCGGCCGGCACGCGCTTGCCGCCGACCATCACCTCGCCCACGCCGATCAGCGTGCACGACATATGCGCCAGCGGCGCCAGGTCACCCGAGGCGCCGACCGAGCCCTTGGCCGGGATGCACGGGGTCACGCCGTGGTTGACCAGCGCCAGCAAGGCCTCGATCAGTTCCGGACGCACGCCGGAATGGCCGCGCGCCAGGCTGACCGCCTTGGTCGCCAGGATCAGCCGCACCGTGTCCTCGGCCAGGTCCGGGCCGGTGCCGACGCTGTGCGACAGCACCAGGTTGCGCTGCAGCTGCGCCAGCTTGTCGTTGGGGATGCGGGTCTGCGCCAGCTTGCCGAAGCCGGTGTTGATGCCGTAGACCACGGCGTCGGCGTCGATGATGTCCTGCACCGTGGCCTGCGCGGCGCGCACGCCGGCCCAGGCGGAATCGGCCATGGCCAGGCGCACCTCGCCGCGGTAGACACGGCGCAGGTCGGCCAGGGTGACTTGGCCCGGCTGCAGGGTCAGCAGCGGACGGGAGGCTTGGTCATGTGGGCTGGCAGTCATTTGTATGTTCCTGTCTATACAGCTTAGGTAAAAATTTGAGGTAGCAGGCGGATTCTTGTGGAATCAGCCGAAAGCGGGGTTGCCGTCGGCGCGGAAGCGGCTGCCGAGGCGATAGCGGTTGCCCGGATGCAGGCAGCGCACGAAGGTCACCGGCACGCCGTTGGTCCAGGTGCGGCGGGTCAGCATCAGGCAGGCCTGCGTAGGCGGCATTTCCAGCTGCGCGGCCTGCTCCGGCGTGGCGGCGATGGCGTCGACCACATGCTCGACCTGGTCGTAGGGCACGTGGCGCAGCAGGTATTCGCCAGGCTGGGTCGCGCTGAAATCCTGCGTGATGAAATCGGGCGCCACGCGCGGGTTCACGTAGCGGTCCTCGAGCTGCACCGGCACGCCGTCCTCGCGGTGCACGCAGACCGAGTGAAACACCGACTCGCCGGTGCGCAGCTCCAGCGCCGCGGCCACCTCGATCGATGCCGAGACACGCTCCACCAGGATCACGTCGCAGGCGTAGTCGTGCCCGCGCATGCGGATCTCGTCCTGCAGGTTGACCACCGACAGCAGCGTCGACTGCGGCTTGTGCTCGGCGACGAAGGTGCCCACGCCGGCCACGCGCACTACCCTGCCCTGCTCCTGCAGTTCGCGCAGCGCCCGGTTGACGGTCATGCGCGAGACCCCGAAGCGGTTCACCAGCTCCTGCTCCGACGGCACCCGGTCACCCGGCTGCCACGCGCCGCTCTGGATCTGGCGGGCGATGTACTCCTTCACCTGCTGGTAGAGCGCGGTGGGAGAGGCAGAAGCGGATGTCGGGGTTCCGGCGGCGTGGTTCATAAGGTCTTAGTGCTCGGCCGCGGCCATGGCCTCGGCGCGGATTTCCTCGGTCAGCCGCGCCTTGAGCGCGGAGAACTCCGGCGTGGTCTTGATCGTGTAATGGCGCGGATGCGGAAAATCGACCGCGATCTCGCTCTTGATCCGACCCGGCCTGGCGGAAAACACCGCCACCCGGTTGGCCATGAAGATGGCCTCGTCGATATCGTGGGTCACGAATAATACCGTCTTGCGCGACGCCTCCCAGATGCCCAGCAGCAGCTCCTGCATCAGCACGCGGGTCTGGTTGTCGAGCGCGCCGAAGGGTTCGTCGAGCAGCAGGATCTTGGGATCGTTGGCCAGCGCGCGCGCAATTGCGGTGCGCTGCTGCATGCCGCCGGACAGCTGCTTGGGGAAATGGTGCTCGAAGCCGCGCAGCCCCACGCGCTGGATGAAGAAGTCGCTGCGCTCCTTCTGCTCGGCCGCGCTCATGCCGCGCTCGCGCAGGCCGAAGCGCACGTTCTGCTCGATCGTCAGCCACGGGAACAGCGTGTATGACTGGAACACCATGCCGCGGTCCGCGCCGGGCGCGAACACCGGCTGGCCGTCGAGCAGCACGCGCCCGCTGGTCGGGGTATCCAGCCCCGCGACGATGCGCAGCAGCGTGGACTTGCCGCAGCCCGACGGGCCCAGGATGGTGACGAAGTCGTTGTCGCGCACCTCGAAATCGACCGGCTGCAGCGCCAGGGTCTGGCCGCCGCGCGGGTTGGAGAAGGTCCGCGAGACCTGCTGGATGGACAGTGCGCTCATTGGATCGAACTCCACGGGAACAGGCGCTGGTTGGCGCGCTTGAAGACAAGGTCCGAGACCAGGCCGATGCAGCCGATCACGATGATGCCGAAGATGATCTGCCCGGTATTGAGCAGCGCCTGGCTGTCGGTGATCATGTGCCCGATGCCCGACGACGAGCCGATCAGCTCGGCCACGATCACGTAGGTCCAGGCCCAGCCCAGCACCAGCCGCAGGATCTCGGCGATTTCCGGCGCCGCGCCCGGGATCAGCACGCGGCGCACGATGCCGGCGCTGTTGGCGCCCAGCGTGTAGGCCGCCTCGACCAGGTCCTTGCGCGCGCCGCCGACCGCCACCGCCACCATCAGCACGATCTGGAAGAACGAGCCGATGAAGATCACCAGCAGCTTCTGGGTCTCGCCGATGCCGGCCCACAGAATCAGCAGCGGGATGAAGGCCGACGCGGGCAGGTAGCGGCAGAACGACACGAACGGCTCGAAGAACGCCTCGGCCGCCTTGTACGCGCCCATGAAGATGCCCAGCGGCACCGCGATCACCGCCGCCAGCACGAAGCCGCCGACCACCCGCCACACCGTCATGCCGATGTCGCCGATGAAGTTGTGCTCGGTGAACAGGATCATGCCCTCCCTGGCCATCGTCAGCGGATCGGCCAGGAACGTGCGCGGCACGAAGCCGCCCAGCGTCACCACGGCCCACACGCCGAAGAACAGCACGAAGAAGGACAGGCCCAGCATCCAGCGGGTGTTGGGCGCCACCGGCACCAGCGGTGCCAGCCACGGATGGCGCCGGCGCAGCGGCGCTTCCCCGGTAGCGGGGGCCGCCACGGCGGCAGCCGGGGCGGGTGAACCAATACGGGCTTGCGTCATGACGTCACGCCTCCTGAAAGCTGCCGGGTTACTTGAGGAAACGCGCGTCGTACAGCTTGGTCACGTCCGGCACCTGGCGGATCACGCCGATGTCCAGCAGCACCGCGGCGGCTTCCTTGCTGAAGCTGGCGAGCTCGCCCTCGAAGAATTTCTTGTTGGCCTCGCGGTCCTGCCAGCGCAGGTAGGCGGACGACTTGGCGAACTGCTCGCCGGTCTGCTTGACCGCCGCGCCCATGATGTCGTTGGCCTTGGCCGGCTCCTTGCGGATCATCTCGAGCGCCTCGAAGTAGCTGTCGACCAGCGCCTGCGCGGCCTTGGGATTGTCCTTGAGCCACTTGGGGGCGCAGCCGAGCGTGTCGGTCACCATCGGATAGTCGAGCGTGGTGGCCAGGATCTTGCCCTTGTCCGGGTTCTGGCGCACCGTCGACAGATACGGCTCATAAGTCATGGCGCCATCGTTCTGGCCCGCGACGAAGGCCTGCGCCGCCGCCTGCGGCGACAGCGTGGTGGTCTTGACGTCCTTCAGCGACATGCCGTTCTTCTTGAGCATCCAGGCCAGGCCGAAGTACGGCGCGGTGCCCGGCGCATCGACGCCGATGGTCTTGCCCTTGAGGTCGGCAAAGCTCTTCACGTCGGCGCGCACGGCCAGGCCGTCGGCGCCGTAGGACTTGTCGAGCTGCACGATCTGGGTGATGGGCACGCCATTGGCATTCCAGGCCACGTGGGTTTCCACGGTGGTGGCCGCGCACTGGATCGCGCCGGAGGCCAGCGCCAGGTGGCGGTCCTTCTGCGGGATCATCTTGATCTCGACGTCGACGCCGTTCTTCTTGAAGATGCCGGCCTTGTCGGCCAGCGTCAGCGGCGCAAAACCGGTCCAGCCGCTCATGCCCAGCGTCACCGGCGTGTTCTGCGCCTGCGCCGCGCCGGCTGCCAGGGCCGCAGCCAGCACCGCCACCTGCCCTGCCACCCGACCGCGAAACCTGCTTGGATTCCTCATCTGTACGCTCCTTTGGTGTGTCCGTCGACGGCAGGCCATGCGTGTGGCCGTGCTCGTTTTCGGGCATTAAACAATGCCTGTATATACAAGTCAACGTAGGGCTTCCACCAAGCAACCAGGCGGATAATCGCCTTAAAAAGCGCATTCTGGCGCGGAACCCGCAACCAGGCACTGCACCGTCCTGGATCCGGCCGCAAGTGCCGGCACCAGTCAGGCGCGTGGAAAGTGTTGCTGTATAGACAGGGTCGAGACGACGCTGTGGGGCAGCAAGCCCCGTGCCAGCGGCACGAGGAGCCGGGTGGAGGTCTCAGGCGCCGAAGAAGTCGGCGACGGTGGGATAGCGCAGCCGCAGGCGCAGTTCGCGCTTGAGCCGGCGGTTGTCGAGCCGGCGCGACTCGCTCATGAAGCTCAGCAGGGTCTTGTCGATCACCTGGAGCGCCTCGCCGCGCGTGATGCGCGGCGGACGCGGCAAACCGCGGCGCTCGGCCACGAGGTCGAAGTATTCGGCCATGCGCAGCTCGGTATCGTCGCTGGCGTGGACCACGCGCTGCGGGCGGCCGCGGAACAGCGCCGCCACCATGATGCGGGCGAGGTCGTCGGCATGGATGTGGCTGGTGTAGACGTCGTCCTGCGGCACCAGCGCCGGCGTGCCGCGCTTGAGCCGCGCTACCGGCAGCCGGTCCTCGGCGTAGATGCCGGGGATGCGCACCACGCTGGCGCGCCAGCCGGCGTCGCGGCCGAAGGCGCGCACCGCCTGCTCGGCGGCGACGCGGCGGCGCGCGCGGGCGGTCTGCGGCCGCACCGCATGGAATTCGGCCACGCGCGCGCCCTGGCGGTCGCCGTAGACGCCGGTGGTACTGGCGTAGACAAACGCAGCGCGGGGCCGGGTACGGTCGGGTAGAATGGCGGGCTCGCCGGGCAGCATGCCGGCAGCCGTCCTGGTGCGGCGCCCCGCAGTCCGGCGCCATGCGGTCCGGCGCAATGCGGCGAGCAGCGCACGCGTGCGCGGATCGCCATCACCCTGCCCGGGTGGCGGCGCCAGGTCCAGCACCCGCGTGGCCAGCCCGCGCAGCCGTGCCAGCGTGGCCGGCCGGTCCAGGTCCGCCACCAGCGGCACCGCGCCGGCGGCACGCAGTTCGGCGCGGCGTGCCGGCTGCGAGGTCACGGCGAAGACACGCATGCGCGACGACAGGATTCGCAGGCAGCGCGTCCCCACATCCCCGCAGCCGACGATCAGCAGGCGCGGGCGGCCCAGCCGGCGCGATGGCGCCGGCAGTTGCGGCGGTTGGGAAAGGCGCGGGGCCTGCAGCTTCGACAGAATTTGGCTCATAGACCGATTATGGCTTATCAAGTAACCGTCATGCCCAGCGGCCACAAGTTTGAAGTGGCCGCGGACGAAACCATCCTCGGCGCGGCCCTGCGCCACAGCATCGGGCTGCCCTACGGCTGCAAGAACGGCGCCTGCGGTTCGTGCAAGGGCCGCGTGCTCGAAGGCAGCATCGTGCAGGGCGACCATGCCCCGTCAGCGCTGACCGCGCAGGAAAAAACCGAGGGCCGCGCGCTGTTCTGCTGCGCCAATGCGACCTCGGACATCACCATCGAATGCCGCGAGGTCCACGGCGCCGGCGACATCCCGATCAAGAAGGTGCCGTGCCGCGTGACCACGCTGGAGCGCCTGGCCGACGACGTGATCGCGATCAAGCTGCAGCTGCCGGCGACCGAGCGCATGCAGTACCTGGCCGGTCAGTACGTCGAATTCCTGCTGCGCGACGGCAAGCGCCGCAGCTATTCGATCGCCACGCCGCCGCACGAGGACGGTCCGATCGAACTGCATATCCGCCATATGCCGGGCGGCGCCTTCACCGACTACGTGTTCGGCGCGAAGGAAGGCCAGCCGGCGATGAAGGAGCGCGACATCCTGCGCTTCGAGGGCCCGCTGGGCAGCTTCTTCCTGCGCGAGGAATCGGACGCGCCGATCATCCTGCTGGCTTCCGGCACCGGCTTCGCTCCCATCAAGGCCATCGTCGAGCATGCCGCCTACACCGGCATCACGCGCCCGATGACGCTGTACTGGGGCGGCCGCCGGCCCAAGGACCTGTACATGCACGCGCTGTGCGAGCAGTGGGCGCGCGACCTGCCTAACTTCAAGTACGTGCCGGTGGTTTCCGACGCGCTGCCGGAAGACAACTGGCAGGGCCGCACCGGCTTCGTCCACCAGGCGGTGATGGCAGACTTCCCCGACCTGTCGGGCCACGAGGTCTACGCCTGCGGCGCGCCGGTGATGATCAACGCCGCGCGCGGCGACTTCACGCGCCAGTGCAAGCTGCACGAAGACGCGTTCTTCGCCGACTCGTTCACCTCCGAGGCCGACCTGCACGCGGCCCCGCCGGCGGCCTGAGGGCCGCCCGCGCGCCGTTCCGCCAACGCAACAATGCCCGGGCTCGCCAAAATTGGTTTTGACACCCGGGCCCGTGCGCCTTATATTTGCCCGCATGCACACGACCCTCAACCGACGCCGCAGCTTCCGTACGTCGCTCCCCGCTGGGGTGCCGCGCGGCTGACCGTCGACTGCGTCTGTTCATGTCAACGAGCCACGGGCAACCCCCGTGGCTTTTTGTTTTCCCGCGTCTTACCTGCTTGTCCGTCCATCGTTTAAAGCCGACCCCTGGAGTCCGCCATGGCATTTGCTGAGTTTCCCGTCCAATCCCTGATGTACATCACCAACCGGCCCGAGCTCGTGTTCACCGAGGGCAAGGGCTCCTGGCTGACGGACCACAACGGCAAGCGATACCTGGACTTCGTGCAAGGCTGGGCGGTCAACTGCCTGGGCCATTCCAACCAGGGCATGATCGACGCGCTGGTCGAACAGTCGAAGAAGATCATCAACCCGAGCCCGGCCTTCTACAACGAGCCGATGCTGCGCCTGGCCAGGCAGCTGACCGATAACAGCTGCTTCGACAAGGTCTTCTTCGCCAACAGCGGCGCCGAAGCCAACGAAGGCGCGATCAAGCTGGCGCGCAAATGGGGCCGCAAGCACAAGGATGGCGCCTACGAGATCATCACCATGGACCACAGCTTCCATGGCCGCACGCTCGCCACCATGAGCGCGTCGGGCAAGGCCGGCTGGGACACCATCTTCGCGCCGCAGGTGCCGGGCTTCCCCAAGGCCGAGCTGAACGACCTGGCCTCGGTCGAGAAGCTGATCACCGACAAGACCGTCGGCATCATGCTGGAACCGGTGCAGGGCGAAGGCGGCGTGATCCCCGCCACGCGCGAGTTCATGCAGGGCCTGCGCGCACTGGCCGACAAGCACAAGCTGCTGTTCATCGTCGATGAAGTGCAGTCCGGCTGCGGCCGCTGCGGCACGCTGTTCGCGTACGAGCTGTCGGGCGTCGAGCCGGACATCATGACGCTGGGCAAGGGCATCGGCGGCGGCGTGCCGCTGTCGGCGCTGCTGTGCAAGGCCGAGGTCGCCAGCTTCGAGGCCGGCGACCAGGGCGGCACCTACAACGGCAACCCGCTGATGACCGCGGTCGGCAGCGCCGTGATCGAGCAGCTGACCGCCCCGGGTTTCCTGGACGACGTCAAGGCCAAGGGCGAATACCTGAAGGAGCAGCTGCTGGCGCTGTCGGCCGAGTTCGGCCTGGGCGGCGAACGTGGCGAAGGCCTGCTGCGCGCGCTGCTGCTGGGCAAGGACATCGGCCCGCAACTGGTCGAAGAAGCGCGCGACATGGCCCCGCAAGGCCTGCTGCTGAACGCGCCGCGCGCCAACCTGCTGCGCTTCATGCCGGCGCTGAACGTCACGCGCGAAGAGATCGACCAGATGATCGGCATGCTGCGCACGCTGCTGAAGAAGCTGGCCTGATCCTCCAGGTAGCTGCAGACAAAAAAAGCCTCGCATTACGCGAGGCTTTTTGCTTTGCAGCCGGGACGGCGCCGCAGAGGAGTGAGGGAGAGGGCCAGCACCGCAGAACCCGCGCACACCGACCGAGCCGGCCCGCGCGGGGCCCCGCGGCAAGGGGAAAGGCCTTGCGCCTGCGGGCGCCCGCCCTCTCCCTCACCCCTCTTGCGGCAGCGGGGTGTCGGAGCCGGGGCGGCGGCGCGCCGCTTACTCGCCCAGGTAGGCGGCCCGCACCTTGGGATCGTCCAGCATCTGGCTGGCATCACCGCTCATGGTGATCAGGCCGGATTCCATCACGTAGCCGCGGTGCGCGGCCTGCAGCGCCAGGCGCGCGTTCTGCTCGACCAGCAGCACGGTCACGCCCTGCGCCGAGATGTCGCGCACCACCTCGAAGATCTTCTCCACCATGATCGGCGACAGGCCCATCGACGGCTCGTCCAGCAGCAGCACCTTGGGCTGGCTCATCAGCGCGCGCGCCATCGCCAGCATCTGCTGTTCGCCGCCCGACATGGTGCCCGCCAGCTGGTTGGCGCGCTCCTTCAGGCGCGGGAAGATGCCGAACATGCGCTCGACGTCGGCCTTGATGCCGGCTTCGTCGTTGCGCGTGTAGGCGCCCATCTGCAGGTTCTCGGTGATGGTCATGCGCGCGAACACGCCGCGGCCTTCCGGCACCATCGCCAGGCCTTGCTTGAGCAGCGCGTAGCTGGGCACGCCCTTGATCGACTTGCCCATATATTCCACGTCGCCGCCGGCCCAGCCCTGCAGGCCGGTGATGGCCTTCATGGTGGTGGTCTTGCCGGCGCCGTTGGCGCCGATCAGCGTGACCAGCTCGCCGTCGCGGATTTCCAGGTCGATGCCCTTGACGGCCTGGATGCCGCCGTAGGCAACCTTCAGGCCGGAGATCTTCAGTACTGTCTGTTTCATTGCAGGCTGATTCATTACGTCCGCTCCCGCCATCAGTGCGCCGAGGTGCCGAGGTAGGCCTCGATCACCGCGGGGTTGTTCTGCACCTCGTGCGGCAGGCCCTGGGCAATCACCTTGCCGTAGTCCAGCACCGTCAGGCGGTTGCACAGGCCCATCACCAGCTTCACGTCGTGCTCGATCAGCAGGATGGTCTTGCCATCGTTCTTGATCTTGTCGAGCAGGCCGCGCAGCTCCACCTTCTCGGTCGCGTTCATGCCGGCGGCGGGCTCGTCCAGCGCCAGCAGCTTGGGCTCGGTCGCCAGCGCGCGCGCGATCTCCAGCCGGCGCTGGTGGCCGTACGAGAGGTTGCGCGCGGTGAAGTTGGCGTACTTGCCGATGCCGACGTAGTCGAGCAGGTCATGCGCCATGTCTTCGATGCCCTCTTCTTCGCGCCGCACCGAGGGCGGGCGGAAGATCGCGCCGAACACGCCGGCCTTGGAGCGCACGTGGCGGCCGACCATCACGTTCTCGAGCGCGGTCATGTCGCCGAACAGGCGGATGTTCTGGAACGTGCGCGCAATGCCGGCCTTGGCCACCTCATGCACGGCGGTCGGCTGGTAGGGCTTGCCGCCCAGCACGAATTCGCCCGAATCCGGCGTGTAGAGGCCGGTGATCACGTTGAAGAACGTGGTCTTGCCGGCGCCGTTGGGGCCGATCAGCCCGTAGATCTCGCCCGGCTTGATCTGCAGGCCCACGTCGGACAGGGCCTGCAGGCCGCCGAAACGCTTGTTGACCCCCTGCACCGACAGGAGGAAATCGTTGTTGCTCATGTCTTCCTCCGGTTTACAGACGGCCGATATTGCCCGCGCGGCGCACCACCGGGCGGTCTTCCTTGCGCGGCGACGGCCAGATGCCGGCCGGGCGGTACAGCATCACGCCGACCAGGGCCAGGCCGAACAGCAGCTGGCGCAGCACCTCGGCATCGACGATCACGTGGCCGAACAGGCCGGTCTGGATCGGCTCGGCGACCACGCGCAGCAGTTCCTGGAAGCCCACCAGCAGCACGCCGCCCAGGATCACGCCCGGGATATGGCCCATGCCGCCCAGCACCACGATCGCCAGCACGTAGATCGATTCCCACAGCGTGAACGATTCCGGCGAGACGAAGCCCTGGAACGCGCCGAACACCGCGCCCGAGGCGCCGCCGAACGACGCGCCCATGGCGAACGCCAGCAGCTTGATGTTGCGGGTGTTGATGCCCATCGCCTTGGCGGCGATCTCGTCTTCGCGGATGGCAACCCAGGCGCGGCCGATGCGCGAGGTCTGCAGGCGCAGGCACACGAACACGATCACGATGACCAGGAACACCAGCAGGTAGTAGTACATGAACACCGGCGAGAACTTGAGCCCGAAGATCTCGTGCGACTTCGAGAAGTCGAAGCCGAAGATATGCACGGGGTCGACCGCGGTGATGCCCTTGGGACCGTTGGTGATGTTCACCGGGCGGTCCAGGTTGTTCATGAAGATACGGATGATCTCGCCGAAGCCCAGCGTGACGATGGCCAGGTAGTCGCCGCGCAGCTTGAGTGTCGGCGCGCCCAGCAGCACGCCGAAGGTAGCGGCCACCAGAATCGCCAGTGGCAGCACGAACCACATCGACAGATGGATGCCGGTCGGGAACAGCTGCTGGATCCACTCGAACTGGTTCGCCAGGTGCGGCGAGCCGAGCAGCGCCATCATGTAGGCGCCCACCGCGTAGAACGCGATATAGCCCAGGTCAAGCAGCCCGGCAAAGCCGACCACGATGTTCAGGCCCAGCGCCAGCATGATGTACAGCAGCGCAAAGTCCAGCACGCGGACCCAGTAGTTGCCGCCCAGAGTCTGGACGATGAACGGTGCGCACAGCGCCACCACCAGGAAGCCAATCAGTGCGGCCAGGGTCTTGGCCGGCACCTTGGTCGGCGCCGCGACGGCGGCCGTGGATGGAATCGGGGTATTCATGGATTCGCTCTCCTCAGGCGCGATCCGCCACGCGTTCGCCCATGATGCCGGACGGACGGAAGACGAGCACGGTGATCAGTACGATGAAGGCAAAGACGTCCTGGTAGTTCGAGCCGAACACGCCATTGGTCAGGTCGCCGATATAGCCGGCGCCGAGCGCCTCGATCAGGCCCAGCAGCATGCCGCCGACCATGGCGCCCGCGAGGTTGCCGATGCCGCCCAGCACCGCGGCGGTAAACGCCTTCAGGCCGGGAATGAAGCCCATGTAGAAGTGGGCGTTGCCGTAGTTGGTGGCCATCATCACGCCGGCCAGCGCGGCCAGCGTGGCGCCGATCATGAAGGTGGCGGAAATGACGAAATTGGGGTTCACGCCCATCAGGCCGGCGACCTTCTGATTCTCGGCGGTGGCGCGCATGGCGCGGCCGAGCTTGGTGCGGTTGACCAGGGCCAGCAGGCCGGACATCACCATCACGGCCATGCCGATGATGACCATCTCCTTGCCGGTGATGGTGGCGCCGGTGGCGCCGATGTCAATGGGTTCCGAGGGCAGCAGCTGCGGGAAGGTCAGCGGGTTGCGCGACCAGATCAGCATGCCCGCCGTCTGCAGGATGATGGAAACCCCGATCGCGGTGATCAGCGGGGCCAGCCGTGGCGCATTGCGCAAGGGCCGGTAGGCGACCCGCTCGATCGAATAGGACAGGATCGCGCAGACCGGCATGGCGACCAGCGTGGCGATCACCAGCGTCAGCCATTCAGGCAGGCCGGGGGCGAATTTCTGCAATCCGAGGATGGCTGACAGGGCGGTCAGCGCGCCGATCATCAGCACGTCGCCGTGGGCGAAGTTGATGATGCCGAGAATGCCGTAGACCATGGTGTAGCCCAGTGCGATCAGCGCATAAATGCTGCCAAGCACCAGACCGTTCACGATCTGCTGGATAAAGATATCCATGAAAACTCCTGCTTCAGTCCCTGACCTTACGGCATGGTGTGGATGCCGGGGGGACCCTGGTGTGTGATGGGTAACGTTGCGGTGGTTGCTTTGCTGGTGAGCGGCCTGCCCTGCTCCATCCATGGTAAGGATGCTTCTACATTAGGCGAGGCTAAAAAGAACGGCACCGCAAAATACTCACGGTGCCGTTCGGATGGGCCGGTAAGCCCAGATTACATCTTCACGACGTCGAGGACGGACTTCTTCTTGTCCTTGTACTCGTACAGCGTGATGGTGCCTTCCTTCATGTCGCCCTTCTCGTCAAAGGCGATGTTGCCGATCACGCCCTTGTAGTTGGTCTTGGGCATTTCGGCCAGGATGGCAGCCGGTTCGGTCGAGTTGGCGCGCTTCATGGCATCGACGACAACCATCACGGCGTCATACGTGAACGGCGCGTAGATCTGCACCGGTGCGTTGAAGCGGGCCTGGTAGCGCTTGTCGAAATCCGCGCCCTTCTCCATGCGCGACAGGGCCAGGCCGGCCTCGGAGCAGATGATGTTGGTCACGGCCTCGCCGGCCAGTTCGGCCACCTTGTCGGTACAGACACCGTCGCCGCCGACGATCTTGGCGGGGATGCCCAGTTCACGGGCCTGCTTGGCGAACGGGCCGCCGGTGGCGTCCATGCCGCCGTACATGATCACGTCCGGCTTCTTGCCCTTGATCTTGGTCAGGATGGCCTTGAAGTCGGTGGCCTTGTCGTTGGTAGCTTCACGCGCCACCACGTTCACGCCGGCCGCCTTGGCGGTCTTCTCGAACTCGTCGGCCAGGCCCTTGCCGTAGGCGGTGGCATCGTCGACGATCGCCACGCTCTTGGCATTCAGGGTCTTGGCGGCATAGTTGGCCAGCGCCGGGCCCTGCTGGGCATCGGTGGCGACCACGCGGTAGGTGGTCTTGAAGCCCTGCTTGGTGTAGTCCGGGTTGGTCGACGACGGCGAGATCTGCACGATGCCGGCGTCGCTGTAGATCTTGGACGCAGGGATCGACACGCCCGAGTTCAGGTGGCCGACCACGGCCGCCACCTTGGCGTCGACGAGCTTTTGCGCCACGGCGGTGCCGGTCTTGGGATCGCCGGCATCGTCTTCACCGACCAGTTCCAGCTTGACCTTCTTGCCACCGACTTCCAGGCCGGACTTGTTGACTTCTTCCACGGCCAGGCGGGCGCCGTTTTCGTTGTCCTTGCCAAGGTGCGCGATGCCGCCGGTCAGCGGGGCCGCGTGGCCGATCTTGACGACGACCTCGCCACCACCGGCCGCAGGCGCTGCGGGAGCCGCGGCTGCCGGCGCCGAAGAGGCCGGATCCGCCGGCTTGTCTTCCTTCTTGCCGCAAGCTGCGACCAGCGCCACTGCGGCCGCGATCGGCAGAATCTTGGCAAACGTGATTTGCATGAGTGATCTCCTAGGATTCACAAAAACAGGGATTTGCAACGCCTCCCGGACGTTTCCCTGGACCGCCGTTGTTTAGTTTCAATTTGAAACGCGCGCATTGTATCCCCTTTCTTAGTCGATGCAATACGCGACGCAACATCCTTGACCATTTACCGCGCATTTGAGCTAGGGAATTTCCCCAATGCACAGATTGCGGCAATTCCCGCTCACATGACGCGGCCGCCCCTCCTTCTTACAAGAACCGTGCCTGCGGCGCCCCAGGCGGCCAGGAAGCAGCGCCGGCACCACCTATAATGCACCATTATTAATTAGGCGTTTCATTTACATTGCGTGGTGCTTCTCTCTAATGTGCAGAATGTAGCGCCGCACCATAATAGGGAAAACCCCAGCTTCGGGGATTACCCTGATTAGCGCCAGGCACGAATGGCGGGCACCCCTGGCACCGGCAGCGGGCATTATTCCCGGTCCGGCACCGGCCAGAAACAAAAAAGGCGCCGCAACCGCGGCGCCCCTTTATCAGGCCAGGCATTCAGGCGGGCATGCCCGCGCCACACTCAGGCGGCTGCGCTGGTGGGCAGCAGCCCGCGCGGCAGCGGGAACGCCATGTTTTCCTCGATGCCGTCGAGCGGACGCACCTGGCGCGCACCCAGTTCGCGCAGGCGCTCGACGATGGACTGGGCCAGCGCTTCCGGCGCCGAGGCCCCTGCGGTCAGGCCGATGCGGCGCTTGCCGGCGACCCACTCCGGCCGCACCTGCTCGGGCGCGTCCACCATATAGGCCGGCACGCCCAGGCGCTCGGCCAGCTCGCGCAGGCGGTTCGAGTTGGAACTGTTGGGACTGCCGACCACGATCACTACCTCCACCTGCGGCGCCATGAACTTCACCGCGTCCTGGCGGTTCTGCGTGGCATAGCAGATGTCCTGCTTCTTGGGCTCGCGGATCTCGGGGAAGCGGGCCTTGAGCGCAGCCACGATCTCGCGGGTCTCGTCCACCGACAGCGTGGTCTGGGTGACGTAGGCCAGCCGCGACGGATCGGCGATCTGCAGCGCCGCGACATCGGCGACCGACTCGACCAGCACCATGCCGCCGTTGGCCTGGCCCATGGTGCCTTCGACCTCGGGGTGGCCGCGATGGCCGATCATCACGATCTCGCAGCCCTGCGCGCGCAGCTTGCTGACTTCGACATGCACCTTGGTCACCAGCGGGCAGGTCGCGTCGAACACGTGCAGGCCGCGCCGGGCCGCGTCTTCGCGCACCTCGCGCGACACGCCATGGGCACTGAAGATGACGGTGGCGCCGGCGGGCACCTCGTCAAGCTCGCCTACGAACACCGCGCCCTTACGGCGCAGGTCGGCCACCACATAGGCGTTGTGGACGATCTCGTGGCGGACGTAGATGGGGGCGCCGAAGCGCTCGAGCGCGCGCTCGACGATTTCGATGGCGCGGTCCACGCCGGCACAGAAGCCGCGCGGCTGGGCCATCAGGATTTCTGCGTCGGGGGCGGGGGTCAGGTCGGGCATGCTGCGGTATCCGGACAGGTTCGGCGTGGCGACGTTCAGAGAATGCCGATCAGCTGCACGTCGAACAGGATGGTCTGCCCAGCCAGCGGATGGTTGAAGTCGAACAACGCGGCGGTCTCGCCGATCTCCTTGAGCACGCCGGCGTACTTGCCGCCGCCGGGCGCGTTGAACTCGACCAGGTCACCCGGGCTGTAGTCCTCTTCGAACGAACTGTTCTCGCGCAGCGTGGCCAGCGACACCCACTGCAGCAGCTCGGCGTTGCGCGGACCGAAGGCCTGCTCGGGCGCCAGGCGATAGGTCATGCGCTCGCCTTCGGGCATGCCCAGCAGCGCCTGCTCGAGCGTCGGCGCGAACTGGCCCTGGCCCAGGAGCAGCGTGGCGGGCTTTTCCTCGAACGTGCTGACGACCTCGGTGCCGTTGTCGAGCGCGATGCTGTAGTGCAGGGTCAGGAAGGAGTCGGCCTGGACAGTCTTGCGGCCAGCCGTGCCGCCGTCGGCTTCCGACGCGAAAGTTTGCAAATTCATGGGTGATCAACCAGGGAACAACCCGTATTGTATTCGACTGGCCCCTGGCCCGCCGCCCCAGCGCCTCAGGCCCTGTTCCCGACGCGACTACTTCTGGATGCCCATGACCATTGCCAAATGGCCCGCCTGCGAGCGGCCCCGCGAGAAACTGCTGGAAAGCGGCGCTGCCGCCCTGTCTGATGCCGAACTGCTGGCCGTCCTGCTGCGCGTGGGCGCCGCCGGCAAAAGTGCCGTGGACCTGGCACGCGAGCTGCTGCACCGCTTCGGCTCGCTGACCGCGCTGTTTGCGGCCGAGGGCGAGGCGCTCGCCGGCGTGCGCGGCATGGGCACGACCAAGTTCGCCCAGTTGCAGGCCATCCCCGAGCTGGCGCGACGCGCGCTGGCCGAGTCGCTGCGGCTGCCGGCCGGCTTCGACTCTCCGGATTCGGTGCGCAGCTACCTGCGCCTGACCCTCGCACCGCTGCAGCACGAAGTTTTCATGTGCCTGTTCCTGGATCCCGGCAACCGCATGGTGGCCAGCGAAGAGCTGTTCCGCGGCACGCTGACGCGGACCTCGGTCTATCCACGCGAGGTGGCGCGCCAGGCCCTGACGCATAACGCGGCCGGCATCATCGTCGCCCACAACCATCCGCGCGGCACCACGGCCCCCAGCCAGAGCGACATCCACCTGACGCGCGAGCTGGCACGCACGCTCGACCTGATCGACGTGCGGCTGCTGGACCATTTCATCGTCGCGGGGCACGAAATCCGCTCGCTGGCGGAATCCTGCGAGCGCCTGCCCGGGCTGTGACGCCTACGACACCAGAGGAGCAGGGCTGCAACACTGCCGGGGCCGGAGCGCAGAAAGCATTGATTCGCTGGAGGAATCCGGTCTATAATGCCCGTTTTGCTGAAGTCTCAACCGCTGCAGTCCGGGCCCGCGCGCCTTTTGTTGATCTGTTGCGAACATTGTCCACGAATAGAAGATTTAGGAGTGCTTCATGGCACGCGTCTGTCAAGTGACCGGGAAAGCGCCGATGGTCGGCAACAACGTTTCCCACGCAAACAACAAGACCAAGCGCCGTTTTCTGCCCAACCTGCAGAATCGTCGTTTCTTCGTTGAATCCGAAAACCGCTGGGTGAGCCTGCGCGTCTCGAACGCCGGCCTGCGCCTGATCGACAAGAAAGGCATCGACTCCGTGCTCGCCGACCTGCGCGCACGCGGCGAAGTCTAATTAGGAGTACATCATGGCAAGCAAGGGCGGCCGCGACAAGATCAAGCTGGAATCGACCGCAGGTACCGGTCACTTCTACACCACCACCAAGAACAAGCGCACCATGCCGGAAAAGATGGAGATCATGAAGTTCGATCCCGTCGCCCGCAAGCACGTCGCTTACAAGGAAACCAAGATCAAGTAATTGATCCGGTATCCCGCCAGAAAGCCCCGCCATGCCGCGGGGCTTTTTGTTGCCCGTCGATATTGCGCACAATTGCATGTCGGCCCGGCGGACTGATGCACGGGATGGCGCGCCGGGTGTAGACTTTGCCGTTTCCCCAATCTGTTAAGCGCCCTGCCCGCGCTCTCCTTGCACCATGAATTTCGACGTCGCCATCGTCGGCAGCGGCCTGGCCGGCCTTACGGTCGCATTGCAACTGGCCGACACCCACCGGGTGGCCATCCTCAGCAAGCGCGCCATGACCCAGGGCGCCAGCGACTGGGCGCAAGGCGGCATCGCGGCGGTGCTGGACTCCGGCGACAGCCACGACGAACACACCCAGGACACGCTCGTTGCAGGTGCGGGGCTGTGCGATGAAGAGGCCACGCGCTTTATCGTGGAGCACGGGCGCGAGGCCATCCAGTGGCTGATCGACCGGGGCGTACCCTTCACCCGCGACGCGCAGGCCGAGCTGGGCTTCCACCTGACCCGCGAAGGCGGCCATAGCCGCCGGCGCATTATCCACGCCGCCGACGCCACCGGCCATGCGGTGGTCAGCACGCTGCTGCAGCAGGCCACGCAGCACCCGAACATCACCATCCTGGAAGACCACTTCGCGATCGACCTGATCACGTCGCGCAAGATGGGGCTGCCGGGCAACCGCTGCTACGGCCTCTACGTGCTGGACGACCGCACCGGCGCAGTGCACACCATCACCGCCACGCACACCGTGCTGGCCGCTGGCGGTGCGGGCAAGGTCTACCTCTACACCACCAATCCGGACACGGCCACCGGCGACGGCATCGCCATGGCCTGGCGCGCGGGCTGCCGGGTGTCGAACATGGAATTCATCCAGTTCCACCCCACTTGCCTGTACCACCCCTACGCCAAGTCTTTCCTGATCTCCGAAGCGGTGCGCGGCGAAGGTGGCCTGCTCAAGCTGCCCGACGGCACGCGCTTCATGCCCGAACACGACGAACGCGCCGAACTGGCGCCGCGCGACGTGGTGGCGCGCGCGATCGACTTCGAAATGAAGAAGCGCGGGCTGGACTGCGTCTATCTCGATATCACGCACCAGCCCGAGGCCTTCCTGAAGGAACACTTCCCGACCATCCATGCGCGCTGCCTGGAACTGGGCATCGACATCACGCGCGAGCCGATTCCGGTGGTGCCGGCCGCGCACTACACCTGCGGCGGCGTGGTGACGGACACCATGGGCCGCACCGATATCGGCGGTCTCTACGCCGTGGGCGAGACCGCCTGCACCGGCCTGCATGGCGCCAATCGGCTGGCTTCGAACTCGCTGCTCGAATGCATGGTGATCGGCCGCGCCGCCGCCGCAGACATCGCCTCGCAGGACAAGGCCGGCGCGCCCAATATAGCGCTGCCGGCGTGGGACGAGAGCCGTGTTTCCGATGCCGACGAAGAAGTCGTGGTGTCGCACAACTGGGACGAGCTGCGCCGCATGATGTGGAACTACGTCGGCATCGTGCGCACCAGCAAGCGCCTGGAACGCGCGCAGCACCGCATCGTGCTGCTGCGCGAGGAGATTGCCGAGTACTACGCCAATTTCCGCGTCACCACCGACCTGCTGGAACTGCGCAACCTGGTCGAAGTGGCTTCGCTGATCGTGGACAGCGCCTATTCGCGGCATGAAAGCCGCGGGCTGCATTTCAGCCGGGACTATCCTGATTCATTGCCGAAGGCTCTGCCGACGGTGATGCAGCCGCCTGCCGGCCGCAAGCGTTGACGACGCGTTTGCCAAGCAAAACGGGGTGGCGCCGCATGGCCCACCCCGTTATTCATTTGGCCGGAACAACCCTCAGCCGATGATGCGCAGCGAGTAATCCGTCGCGCGCACGTCCTTGGTCAGCGCGCCCACCGAGATCCGGTCCACCCCGGTCTCGGCAAAGGTGCGGATGGTGTCGGCATTGACGCCACCCGATACCTCCAGCAGCGCCCTGCCCTGGTTGATCTTCACGGCGTCCTGCATCATCGGCACGGTGAAGTTGTCGATCAGCACCGACGTGGCACCGGCCACCAGCGCTTCCTCCAGTTCGGCCAGGCTCTCGACCTCGATCTGCACCGACGCCTGCGTATCGAGCGCCAGCGCCGCCCGCATCGCCGCGCCGATGCTGCCGGCCGCGGCGATATGGTTTTCCTTGATCAGGATGCCGTCATACAGCGCCAGGCGCTGGTTCTCGCCGCCGCCGATGCGTACCGCGTACTTCTGCGCCAGGCGCAGCCCGGGCAGCGTCTTGCGGGTATCGAGCACGCGCGCACGGGTGCCGGCGATCAGGTCGGCATAGCGGCGCGTGGTGGTCGCCACGCCGGACAGCAGCTGCAGGAAGTTCAGCGACGGACGTTCGGCGGTCAGCAGCGAGCGCGCCGGGCCGGCGATCTCGCACACCACGGAATCCGGCGCCATGCGCGCGCCCTCTTGCTGCAGCCAGCGCACTTCCAGCGCCGGGTCGACCGCGCGCATGCACGCATCGAACCAAGGCTGGCCGCACAGCACCGCGGACTCGCGCACGATCACGCGCGCATGCGCGGCCTTGTCCGCCGGCACCAGCAGGCCGGTCAGGTCGCCGCTACCGACATCCTCGGCGATGGCTGCCTGGACATTGGCCTGCAGCGCTGCCTGCAGCGCCGCGCCGTAGCTATCGAAAACCGGATTCACGCTCATGCCGGGCCGATCCCCTGGAACAGCGCCTGCTCGTTGGCGAGGTCAGCCGACGGACGTACATTGCGCTTCTGCGCGGCAGCGAAATCCAGCATGCGGTTGATGCAGGTTACGGCCTGGCGACCGATCACGGGATCGACATGGATCTCGTTGCGGCCAGTCTCCAGCACCTCGGCCAGGTTGGTCAGCGCGTTCATCGCCATCCACGGGCAGTGCGCGCAGCTCTTGCAGGTCGCGCTGTTGCCGGCGGTCGGCGCCTCGATGAAGTGCTTGCCGGGCGCGGCCATGCGCATCTTGTGCAGGATGCCGTTGTCGGTGGCGACGATGAATTCGGTTGCGTCCAGCTTCTGCGCGGCCTCGATCAGTTGCGAGGTGGAGCCGACCACGTCGGCCTGCGCCACCACGTTCTCCGGCGATTCCGGATGCACCAGGATCTTGGCGTTGGGGAATTCGCGGCGCAGCAGGTCCAGCTCGATGCCCTTGAACTCGTCGTGCACCAGGCAAGAGCCCTGCCACAGCAGCATGTCGGCGCCGGTCTGCTTCTGGATATAGCTGCCCAGGTGCTTGTCCGGTGCCCACAGGATCTTCTTGCCCTGCGCGTGCAGGTGCTCGACGATCTTCAGCCCGATGCTGGAGGTCACCATCCAGTCCGCGCGCGCCTTCACCGCGGCGCTGGTGTTGGCATAGACCACCACGGTGCGGTCGGGGTGCGCATCGCAGAAGGCGGCGAACTCGTCGGCCGGACAGCCCAGGTCAAGCGAGCAGGTCGCGTCCAGGTCCGGCATCAGCACGGTCTTCTCGGGGCTGAGGATCTTGGCGGTCTCGCCCATGAAGCGCACGCCGGCCACCACCAGCGTCCTGGCTTCGTGGTCGCGGCCGAAGCGGGCCATTTCGAGGGAGTCGGAGACACAGCCGCCGGTTTCCTCGGCGAGGTCCTGCAGGTCGGCGTCGACGTAGTAATGCGCCACCAGCACCGCATTGCGCTCCTTCAGCAAGCGGCGGATACGCGCCTTCAGCGACTGCCGCTCATCGGGCGATAGCACCGGCGGCACCTTGGCCCAGGCATGGGCCACGCAGCTGGCGCCAGCGGCGTTTTGGGCACCCGCCAGGTTCGGCTTCTCGAACTCGACGGTCTTGATCGATTGTGGGGTCATCTCCGGGTACTCCTCTAGACCTCCGCCAACAGGGTGCGGCCGGCCAGAACATGGGGGAGTTTATCTAAAACAAAAGCCCCGCCATGGGCGGGGCTTTGTCAAACCATACGGCGCGGCCGAATTGTATCAGGCGTAGCGGCGCAGGCGCAGCGAGAAATCGTGCAACGCCTGGATACCGCTGGCCTCGGCACGGTGGCACCAGGCCTGCAGCTGCTGCAGCAGCTGCTCGCGCGTCAGGTTCGAACGGCCCCAGATGGCGGCCAGTTCACGGCGCATTTCAACGAAGGTCTGCAGCGCCTTGTTCTGCTCGACGATGCTCGCCAGCTGCTCGCGCTGCTGCGCGGCCAGCTTGGTTTCCTCGCGGTGGAACCACTTGCTGGCGGGCTTGAAGCTGCGGTACTCGGCCACGCGGCCTTCCTTGAGCTTTTCCAGTTCCTGGCGGAACGCGCCCTTGACGGCCTTGGCGTAGCGCGCCATCACGTCATAGCGGTTGGCGATGATGGCTTCCAGCGTGTTGTGGTCGACCGGACGGGCCTCCACCAGGCGCGCCTTGGGCGGGATCTTCTTGACCTTGGCCAGCCCCACCGCCTGCATCGCGCGGATATAGCCCCAGCCCACGTCGAACTCATACCACTTGATCGAGAACTTGGCCGAGGTCGGGTAGGTGTGGTGGTTGTTGTGCAGCTCTTCGCCGCCAATGATCAGGCCCCACGGCGACACGTTGGTCGATGCGTCCTCGCAATCGTAGTTGCGGTAGCCCCACCAGTGGCCCAGGCCATTGATGATGCCCGCGGCATGGATCGGGATCCACAGCATCTGCACCGCCCACACGGTCATGCCGATCACCCCGAACAGCGCCAGGTCGATGATCAGCATCAGGCCGACGCCCTGCCAGGTGAAGCGCGAGTACAGGTTGCGCTCGATCCAGTCATTGGGGCAGCCATGGCTGAACTTGGCGATGGTTTCCTTGTTCTTGGCCTCGGCGCGATAGAGTTCAGCCCCCTCCAGCAGCACCTTGCGGATGCCGCGGGTCTGCGGGCTGTGCGGATCGTCCTCGGTTTCGCACTTGGCGTGGTGCTTGCGGTGGATCGCGGTCCACTCGCGCGTGACCATGCCCGTGGTCAGCCACAGCCAGAAGCGGAAAAAGTGTTGAGCGATGGGGTGCAGGTCCAGCGACCGGTGCGCCATGCAGCGATGCAGGAAGATGGTGACGCCGGCGATCGTGATATGCGTCGTCACCAGCGTGTAGATGACGATCTCCCACCAGGTCCAGTTGGCAAGGCCGTTGGCGGCCCAGTCAAGAATAGTGTCGAACAAACTGTTCTCCGTCGGTTAAACAGGGACTTTCCCGTGCAATCCGGCTGGGCCGGTACACACAACGCGCAGAAAAAATAGCTGCGAATCTATTGATTGCGATAGCTGTCTGGCGCTTGCCACGGGACCCGAAGTCGCTCCGGGCTCCCCCAGGGCAGCACGCGCGGCGCCGGCCGTGGCTAGCGGCTCATGAAGCGAGCCGGGAACGAGCCGCTGCAATCTGGCGGCTGTCTGATGTGGGAGCGGGATGTCTCAACCCGCGACAACCCGGCATTCTACCGGATCGCCGAGGGCGCAAGCATACGCTATTTCCCGGATTTGGACGGGGTGCAACGGTTTTCGTTCCACGGGTGGCGCATCCGTCGCCCGCTCTGCGTGCCCCTTGCCGGGAAGTTCAGGAGGCGTTTGCAGCCTCTGGCAAAATGCTCGCCTTCGGTCCGCCGGGGCCCCCAGGCAGCGTCTCATGCATCACACGGAGTTCGCGCTGCGGGTATGGAATAGAGATGCCGTGCTCGCGCAGCGTACGCCAGATGGCGCGGTTCATCGCCGATTGCACCCCAAGCTTGCCGTTCTGCGGATCGGCCACGAACACCGCGACTTCGTATTCGATGCCACTGTCGGCGAACAGCACCAGGAAAGCCGCGGGCTCAGGGTCGGGCAGCACGCGCGGCAGTTCACGCACGCATTCGGTCAGCAGCGCGATCACGGTCTCGGGATCGGCGCTGTAGTCGGCCTGCACGCGTGTCGCCACGCGCACGTTGGTGTTCGAGAACGAATGGTTCTGCACCGACTGCGCCACCAGCTGCTCGTTCGGCACCAGCGTCTCGCCGTCGCCGTTGCGCACCACGGTGTAGCGGGTGCGGATCTGCGACACGATGCCGGTGTACTTGTCCACCGTGATCTGGTCGCCCAGCTTGACCGAGCGGTCCAGCAGGATGATGAAGCCCGAGATGTAATTGCTGGCGATCTTCTGCAAACCCAGCCCCAGGCCCACGCCCAGCGCGCCGCCGAAGACCGACAGCACGGTCAGGTCGATGCCCACCAGCGACAGGCTCAGCAGCAGCGACACCAGCAGCAGCAATGCCTTGGAAATCCGCGTCAGCACCACCTTCAGGTTGCCGTCGAGGTTGGCCGAACGCATCAGCCGCTCTTCCAGCCACGAGCCGAACCACAGCGCCACCAGCACCGTCAGCAGGATCCAGACCACCGCCATCAGGGTCTCGGCCACACTGATCTTCTGCTTGCCGCCGATCGAGAAGCGCACGCTCTCCATCCAGCCCACCACGTCGCCGAGCACGCCCAGCACGTACAGGGCCATGCCCACCCAGACCAGCGTGGTCAGCACCTTCTCGACCAGCAGCAGCATGCCGTGCAGCTGGCCGCTGCCGGACATGACGCGGCGCAGCACGTAGAAGGTGAAGTTCAGCGCGGTGATGCCGAACAGCGGCACCAGCGCCAGCCGCAGCACGCTGACCGGGATCAGCGGCGCCAGCGCAAAGCGGGCCACCAGCACCAGCGCCCAGCCGGCCAGCGGAAACATCGCGCGCTCGAGGCTGGCGGCGGCAAAGCGCACGGAGAAGCTGGAGGCCTCGTAGCGGGCCTCCAGCCGCCGCACCACGAAGCGCGCCAGCGGCCACGCCACCAGCAGGCAACCCGCCAACACCAGCAACTGCCAGAAAAAGCCGGGGCCGCCGGCATCGCGGATCAGGTCGTCCAGCATCTTGCCGAACATCGAATGCGAGGCTTTCAGGTCCTTCAGGCCGCCGAGGTCGGACAGGGTTTCACCGTTCATGGTGCAGGTTCAAAGTTGGCCGCCCGCGCGCGGCGGGCGGCGCGGCTGGAAACCGCGATCAGCTGGTGCGCTCCAGCACCGCGGCAAAGAAGCCATCGGTCTGGTGCAGGTGCGGATACAAGGCGAACATGCCGTTGTCCGGCAGGCCCGGCACTTCGATCTTCTGCTCGGCCAGCACTTCGGCGGCCGGCACCAGGCGGAAGTTGGGGTGCGCGGCGAGGAAATCGCGCACGATCTGCTCGTTCTCGGCTTCGAGCACGCTGCAGGTCGCGTACACCACGCGGCCGCCGCCCTTCACCAGCCGCGCCGCGGAGTCCAGGATCGCGGTCTGCTTGGCGGTCAGTTCCAGCACCGACTCCGGCGATTGCCGCCACTTCAGGTCGGGATTGCGGCGCAGCGTGCCCAGGCCGCTGCACGGCGCATCCACCAGCACGCGGTCGGCCTTGCCGGCCAGGCGCTTGATCTTGGCGTCGCGTTCGGAGTCGATCAGCACCGGATGGACGTTCGACAGGCCGCTGCGCGCCAGCCGCGGCTTCAGGTTGGCCAGGCGCTTCTCCGATACGTCGAAGGCATAGAGCCGGCCGGTCGAGCGCATCGCCGCGCCCAGCGCCAGCGTCTTGCCGCCGGCGCCGGCGCAGAAGTCGACCACCATCTCGCCGCGCCGCGGCGCCACCAGGCTGCACAGCAGCTGGCTGCCTTCGTCCTGCACCTCGACCAGCCCGTTGACGAAGATCGGCAGTTGGTTCAGCGCCGGCTTGCCGGCCATGCGGATGCCGGCCGGCGCCATCGGCGTGGGCTCGGCGCCCAGGCCCGCGGCCTGCAGCTCGGCCAGCGCGGCCTCGCGGCTGGTCTTGCCCAGGTTGACGCGCAGGTCCAGCGGCGCCGGGCGCAGCCAGGCGTCGCCCAGGGCCGCGGCAAAGGACTCGCCATGCTGGCGCACCAGTTCGTCGTACAGCCACTCGGGCAGGTTGGCGCGCACGCGCGGCGCGAGGCTGGAGCGCTCGATGGTGGTCAGGCGGTCCAGCCACTCGGCTTCATCGGGATAGAGGAACGGCGACAGCGCATCGCGGCCCAGCGTCGCCGCCAGCCCCAGCAGCGCCAGGCGGCGCGAGGCCGCGCCGGTGCCACTCTCGGCGAACTGGGCAAATTCGACGCGCCGGCGCAGCACCGCGTAGATCGCCTCGGCAATGATGCCGCGCTCGCGGTGGCCGAGTTTGGCGTTTTCGCGGAAGTAATAGCTGACCACCGCATCGGCGGGACGCGCGAACAGCATCACCTTGCCCAGCAGGCGATCGATATGCTGGATATGGGTGGCATGCAGGCCGCCATGCGTGCGCACCGGGGCGCCGTTGGCGCCACCGGCATTGGGCGACTTGCGGATCGGGCTGCTCTTGCCCTTGCTGCGCGCGGGGGCGCGGCCCTCGCCGCGCGGGGAACGGTTTCCTGCCTGGGTACGGCTCATGCCTGGACTCCTGCCGCCGGGGTCGCGGCGGAGATGGCCATCAGCAATTGCGGTTCGGCCGGGTTGATAACGTTGACGACGCCGTTCTGGAGCTGCAGCCGGTCCTCGACGAACCACTGCACGGCGCGGGG
This sequence comes from Cupriavidus sp. 207A1, assembly GCF_057798955.1. Lineage (NCBI taxonomy): Bacteria > Pseudomonadati > Pseudomonadota > Betaproteobacteria > Burkholderiales > Burkholderiaceae > Cupriavidus > Cupriavidus sp. 207A1. The sequence goes on from NZ_JBYOJO010000006.1 coordinate 296,691, forward strand.
GTAAATCACGTGCTCGCAGGCGAGCAGGCGCTCGGCCAGGGTCGCGGGCGTGTCCGCCGGCAGCACGTCGAGCGCGGCCTGGATCACGACCGGGCCATGGTCCAGCTCCGGGGTCACGAAATGCACGGTCGCGCCATGCAGCTTGACACCGGCATCCAGCGCCTGCTGGTGGGTATTCAGGCCGGGGAAGCACGGCAGCAGCGACGGATGGATATTCAGCAGCCGGCCCGCGTAGCGGTCGACAAAGCCGGGGGTGAGTATACGCATGAAACCCGCCAGCACCACCAGATCGGGGGCATGGGCGTCGATGGCCTCGGCCAGCGCCGCGTCGAAGGCGGCGCGGTCTGGATACTGGCGATGGTCGACCACGCCGGTTTCAATGCCTTGCTGGCGCGCAAACTGCAGGCCCGCGGCGTCCGGCCGGTTCGACAGCACCGCCGCCACGCGGGCGGGCCAGCCCCCGTCCGCGCAGGCACGGACGATGGCTTCCATATTGGAGCCTCGCCCGGAAATCAAGATGACAATTTTTTTCATCGCGCAATTCTACCAAGGCAAGGCGCTAAACTCCGGTAAAGCCAAACCAGTACGTGCTTAATTCACGAGATCCGGGCAGGCGCCGATTAACTGGCCTGTGGTAGCGAAGCCGTATAACCCGATTGATGGATTGTGACGCTTCGCCCCCTCTGCTAGAGTGGGCCCTACGTCCACGCGCCATTCCTGTGCATGACACAGGTTCTCCGGAGAGGTGACAACAAGGACGAAACGGGATATTTGAACGGGAATTCGCATGTCGAACGCTGCACCGACGTTGTTGGTGGTCGATGATCATCCTATGGCCTTGTCAGGGACCACCGCCTTCCTGGCCGAAGTCATGCCGGATGTGGCAGTCCATGCCGCCGGCAGTGCCCGCGAGGCCCTGGCCAGCCTGCAGCAAGGCTTGCGCCCCGATATCGTGCTGCTCGATATCTGGCTGAATGACGGTACCGGCTTCGATGCCATGCAGACCTTCAAGACCGTCATCCCGGGCGCGCGCTTTATCTTCATGTCGGCCGAGGCCACCCCGGAAATCGTCGGCCGCGCCCGTGCGCTGTCGGCGTGCGGCTTCGTCGGCAAGCACCTGGACGCCAATGCCTTCACCGCCGCGGTGCGCAAGGTGCTGGCCGGCGACACCGCATTCCCCACCGACGAAGCCCTCAACGGCCGCGCGCAATCGTTCGGCCCGGCTCACGGCATTCCGGTCACGCCCGCCGAACTGGGCCTGACGCCGCGCCAGGGTTCGGTGCTGGCGCTGGTGCTGGAAGGCCTGCCGAACAAGGTGATCGCGCGCCGGCTCGGGCTGACCGAGAACACTGTCAAGGAACACGTGTCCGCCATCCTGCAGCGCCTTGGCGTGCGCACCCGCATGCAGGTGATGTCGCGCATGGAACGGTTCCGGCTGCGCCAGTAAGGCGCGCGACGGCCGTTACCGTTCACCAGGGTGCGCCGGCGCGTCGCTAGGCGGGCCGCAGCCAACGTCGCAGCAGCATCCGCAGCGAGGCCGGGTCCACCGGCTTGGGCAGCACGAAATAACCTGCCTCCTCCGCCGCCGCCAGCGCGGCCGACTTCAGGTCCCCGGTCAGCAATGCGCTGCGCGCCTGCGGCTGCGTGTTCTGCCAGCGCTCGAGCAGGTCCAGCCCGTTCTCGCTGCCCGGCAGGCGCAGGTCGCAGAAGATGATGTCCGGGCGCAGGCCCTGGGCAAACAGCTTGTCGGCCTCGGCACCGTGGGCGGCGCAGGCCACGCGGATGCCCCACGCCTCCATCAGCGCGATCCAGGCCTTGCGGATCTGGCTGTCGTCGTCGACCACCAGCACCGTGCCCTGCAGGCGATCGGGCTTGGCCTCCTCGGCCTGCGCCATGGCGCGCATCTCGCGCACGCTGGCCACGGTCTCGGCCGGCACCGGCGCCAGCGCGAACCAGAACACCGAGCCCTTGCCCGGCACCGAGCGCACGCCATAGGTGCCGCGCATCAGCCGCACGCATTCCTTGAAGATCGCCAGCCCCAATCCCAGCCCCTGCGACGGGTCACGCTGCGGGTTGTGGACCTGGTAGTACGGCGAGAAGATGTCCGGCAGGTGCTCGGGCGTGACGCCGGCGCCGGTGTCCCATACCTCCAGCCGCACGTTCTTGCGGCGCTGGCGCGCGGTCACCAGCACGCCGCCGCGCTGGGTATAGCGCAGCGCGTTCTGCACCAGGTTGAACAAGGCCCGGCGCAGCAGCACCGGCTCAGCCATCGCGTACAGCTCGTCGGGCACTCGGGGGGTCAGGGTCAGCCCGCTTTCGCGCGCGTCGGCGGCAAACTGGCTCATCACGTCGCGGATCAGCGCGCCCAGCTCGCACGGCTCCAGCGTCGGCAGGACCTTGCGCCCTTCCAGCTTGGACAGGTCCAGCAGCGAGCGGAACAACAGGTCGATGGTCTGGGTGCCAGCCGCCACCTGCTCCACCAGCGGATGCAACGCGCTCGACTGGTTGCGCGCGCGCAGCGCCTCGACCAGCATCACCAGCGCATGCACCGGCTGGCGCAGGTCATGGCTGGCGGCCGCCAGGAAGCGCGACTTTTCTTCGCTGGCATGCAGCGCCCGCTCCTTCTCGTCCTGGAACTGCTTGGCCAGGCGCCGGCTGTCGCCCTCCAGCTGGATCGCGCGCACCAGCGTGACCTGCAGATTGAAGGCGTGGCGCGACAGCATCAACGCGTAGATTGCCAGCAGGCCCTGCACATAGACGCCGTGGCCAGGGAAGGCGAATTCCGCCATCAGCAGGTTCGGTACCAGGATCGGCACGCCCGCGTAGACCAGGTTCGACGGCACGGGCGCCTGCGACACCGCGCCGCCGGCAAGCACGCCGAGGGTCAGCAGGTACAGCACGCTGGAGAACACCGGCGAGGCTGTATACAAATGCATCAGCGCCGAGCTGCCCCAGGTCACGCCGGTCAGGAAAGCGACCGCGCGCATGTTGTTCCACCATTTCTGCGTGTGCGCGGAGCGGCTCATCAGGGCGTGGTCGCGTTGGTAGCCAATGTAGAACCACAACCCGCCGGCCGTCAGCAGCAGCATCACCGCGCACCAGCCCAGCAGCGCGGCGGGGCTGACGTCGTTCCAGAACCCGATGGTGGTCAGCGCGGGCAGCAGCACCGAGGCGACGATGGCGGTCGGCGCATTCTTGTGCACGATCGCCATCAGCTTGGCGCGCGTCTCGACGTCGAGCTGGGCGCTCGACTGAGGCAGGCTCCTGGGCAGGAGCCGGGAAAAGAACCGATAGGTCAGCGCTTTCAACTGGGAATCGGGGAATGAGCGAAGATCGGGCATACCGCGCTGGATGCCCGTAGCGATCCCGTAGTGAGCCAAAGTGGCGCCTATCATGCCGCCTTTTGCGGCATCGCGCCATGGCGGGAGGGCCGGTTGCGGCACAAAAGCCGCAGCGCGGCGACCGGCCGGGGGCCGCGGCAGCGGCAAGCCGACCCATTCGCCTTATAATGCTCGCTTTACCTGAATCGTTTCCCGCCGTCCCCGTGAAAGTCTTCCGCGGCCTGCCCAACGCCGAGAGCCGGGCGCCCTGCGCGCTCACCATCGGCAATTTCGACGGTGTGCATCGCGGCCACCAGTCGCTGCTCGCGCGTGCGCGGGCGGCGGCGGATGCGCGCGGCCTGCCGCTGTGCGTGATGACCTTCGAGCCGCATCCGCGCGAATTCTTTACACCGGACAAGGCCCCCACCCGGATCGCGCTGCTGCGCGACAAGCTGGAAAGCCTGCGCCGCAACGGCGTCGACCGCGTGGTGGTGGAACACTTCAACGCCCACTTTGCCGGCCAGTCGCCGCAGGAATTCGTCGAGAACGTGCTCTGGCATGGCCTGCATACCCGCTGGCTGCTGGTCGGCGACGATTTCCGCTTCGGCGCCAAACGCGCCGGCGACTTTGCCTACCTGCAGGAGGCCGGGCGCCGCTACGGCTTCGATGTCGAGCAGATGGGCTCGGTGTCCGAGGGCGGCATCCGCATCTCCAGCTCGGCGGTGCGCCAGGCGCTGGCCGATGGCGACCTGGAACACGCGCGGCGCCTGCTCGGCCATGGCTACGCCATCAGCGGCCACGTGATCCACGGCCGCAAGCTGGGCCGCGACCTCGGCTTCCCGACGCTGAACCTGCGCATCTCGCACAAGCGGCCCGCGGTCAGCGGCATCTTCGTGGTGCAGGTGCACGGCATCGCCGACCATCCGCTGCCCGGCGTGGCCAGCATCGGCGTACGCCCCACCATCGAGGACGCCGGCCGGGTCCTGCTGGAAGTCCACCTGTTCGATTTCAATGAAAGCCTGTACGGCAAGCTGGTGCGGGTCGAATTCATGAAGAAGCTGCGCGACGAGGCGCGCTTCGACTCCCTGGATGAACTCACCGCCGCGATCGCCAAGGACAGCGCCGATGCGCGCGCCTTCTTCGGCCTGACGGCGCCGGGCGCCGCGGCGGCAGCGGAAGGCAGCGGCGGCCGCGATTTCGCCACCTCGGCCACCGACCGAATTAGGTAGCGGCCGGCGCCCCGCGCCCCGCTGCGCGGGCCCGGTTCGCACGCCGCCTGCCCCAGTCTTCACGCGCGCCCGCCGGCCCAGCGCCGGCCGCGCGCCAACCGAATTGCCCTGAGAATCGAAATGTCTGACGACAAACGCGCCAAGCCCGAGAAGAACAAGTATCCCGTCAACCTGCTCGACACGCCCTTCCCGATGCGTGGCGACCTGCCCAAGCGCGAGCCGCAATGGGTCAAGCAGTGGCAGGAAAAGCAGCTCTACAAGAAGATCCGCGCGGCGCGCAAGGGCGCGAAGAAGTTCGTTCTGCACGACGGCCCGCCGTATGCCAACGGCGACATCCATATCGGCCACGCCGTCAACAAGGTGCTCAAGGACATGATCATCAAGGCGCGCGGCCTGACCGGCCTCGACGCCGTCTACGTGCCGGGCTGGGATTGCCACGGCATGCCGATCGAGATCCAGATCGAGAAGAAGTTCGGCAAGGGCCTGCCGGTGCAGGAAGTCCAGGCCAAGGCGCGCGCGTACGCCACCGAGCAGATCAAGCGCCAGATGGCGGACTTCGAGCGTCTGGGCGTGCTGGGCGACTGGGATCACCCCTACCTGACCATGAACTACAGCAACGAGGCGGACGAACTGCGCGCGCTCGGCAAGATCATGGAAAAGGGCTATGTGTTCCGCGGCCTGAAGCCGGTGAACTGGTGCTTCGACTGCGGCTCGGCGCTGGCCGAGGCCGAAGTCGAATACAAGGACAAGGTCGACCTGTCGATCGACGTGGGCTTCCCGTTCGCCGAGACCGACAAGCTGGCGCACGCGTTCAAGGTGCCGGTCGAGCAGATCGACGCCAGGCCGGGCTGGATCGTGATCTGGACCACCACGCCGTGGACCATCCCGAGCAACCAGGCGCTGAACGTGCACCCCGAGGTGGAATACGCGCTGGTCGACACCCCGCGCGGCCACCTGATCCTGGCCACCGAGCGGGTCGAGGAGCAGCTGAAGATCTACGCCCTGGAAGGCAAGGTCGTCGCCACGGCCACCGGCGCCGCGCTGTCGGAAATCCGCTTCCACCACCCGCTGGCCAAGATGGACGCGGGCTATGACCGCCTGTCGCCGATCTACCTGGGCGACTACGTCACCACCGACACCGGCTCGGGCATCGTGCACTCGGCCCCTGCCTATGGCGTGGAAGACTTCCAGTCGTGCAAGGCGCACGGCATGCCGGATGCGGACATCATCAGCCCGGTGATGGGCAACGGCGTCTACGCCGGCACGCTGCCGCTGTTCGGCGGCTTGTCGATCTGGGATGCCAACCCCAAGATCGTCGATGCGCTGCAGGAATCGGGCAACCTGTTTAACTCGCACAAGTACACCCATAGCTACATGCACTGCTGGCGCCACAAGACGCCGATCATCTACCGCGCCACCTCGCAGTGGTTCGCGGGCATGGACGTGGACCCGGTCGAGGAAAACGGCAAGCCCGTGCCGACGCTGCGCGAGACCGCGCTGGCCGGCATCGAGGCGACCGAGTTCTATCCGTCGTGGGGCAAGCAGCGACTGCACAACATGATCGCCCACCGCCCGGACTGGACCCTGTCGCGCCAGCGCCAGTGGGGCGTGCCGATGGCGTTCTTCGTGCACAAGGAAACCGGCGCGCTGCATCCGCGCACGCCCGAACTGCTGGAACAGATCGCCAAGCGCGTCGAGCAGCACGGCATCGAAGCCTGGCAGACGCTGGACCCGGCCGAACTGCTGGGCGACGAGGCCAGCCAGTATGAGAAGAACCGCGACACGCTCGACGTCTGGTTCGATTCCGGCACCACGCACTGGACCGTGATCCGCGGCTCGCACCGCGACGACCTGTACGACCCGGCCGCCGACGAGGCCGACGGGCGCCTGGCCGACCTGTACCTGGAAGGCTCGGACCAGCACCGCGGCTGGTTCCACTCGTCGCTGCTGACCGCCTCGATGCTGTATGGCAAGCCGCCCTACAAGGCGCTGCTGACGCACGGCTTCACTGTCGACGGCGAAGGCCGCAAGATGTCCAAGTCGATCGGCAATACCGTGTCGCCGCAGGACATCGCGAACAAGATGGGCGCGGAAATCATCCGCCTGTGGGTGGCCTCGACCGATTACTCCGGCGAGCTGTCGATCTCCGACGAGATCCTCAAGCGCGTGGTGGAAGGCTATCGCCGCATCCGCAATACGCTGCGCTTCCTGCTGTCCAACCTGTCCGACTACGACCACGGCAAGCATGCGCTGCCGGCCGCCGAATGGCTGGAGATCGACCGCTACGCCGTGGCGCTGACCGCGCAACTGCAGAAGGAAGTGCTGTCGCACTACGAAGCCTATGAATTCCACCCGGTGGTAGCCAAGCTGCAGACCTTCTGCTCCGAGGACCTGGGCGGCTTCTACCTCGACGTGCTGAAGGACCGCCTGTACACCACCGCGCCGGACTCGAAGGCGCGCCGCGCCGCGCAGAACGCGCTGTACCACATCACCCAGGCAATGCTGCACTGGATGGCGCCGTTCCTGTCGTTCACCGCCGAGGAAGCATGGCAGGTGTTCGCCCATGGCACCGAGCACACCGACACCATCTTCACCAGCACCTATTACGCCGTGCCGGAAGTCGACGATGCCGACGACCTGCTGCAGAAATGGCATACGCTGCGCGAAGTGCGCGCCGAGGTCACCCGGCAGCTGGAAGCGGTGCGCGTGGAAGGCGAGATCGGTTCGTCGCTGCAGGCCGAGCTGACCATCCAGGCTGGCGGTCCGGTGCTGGCGGCGCTGCAGAGCCTCGGTGACGACCTGCGCTTCGTGCTGCTGACCTCGTCGGCCAAGGTCGCGCCCGCGCCCGAGGCTGGCGACCTGCTGGTGACGGTGACGCCGTCGGCGCATGCCAAGTGCGAGCGCTGCTGGCACTATCGCGCCGACGTCGGCCACAACCCCGACCACCCCACACTCTGCGGCCGCTGCGACAGCAACCTGTTCGGCGCCGGTGAACACAGGAGCCACGCCTGATGGCATCGACCACGTCCCGTTCGGCGCGCCCGGCGCGCCGCAACAAGGCTGCCGGCAGCACCACCCCGCTGCTGTGGATGGCCTTTGCGCTGCTGGTGGTGCTGCTCGACCAGTTCTTCAAGATCGTGATCGTGCGCAGCTTCAGCTACGGCGAGTCGCGCCCGGTGACCGGCTTCTTCAACCTGGTGCTGGTCTACAACAAGGGCGCGGCGTTCAGCTTCCTGGCCGACGCCGGCGGCTGGCAGCGCTGGTTCTTCACCGGCCTGGGCGTGGTGGTCGGCGCGTTCATCGTCTGGCTGCTGTACCGCCATACGGGCCAGCGGCTGTTCTGCTTCGCGGTGTCGCTGATCCTGGGCGGCGCGGTCGGCAACGTGATCGACCGCGTGGCCTACGGCCACGTGATCGATTTCCTGGACTTCTACGTGCGCAACTACCACTGGCCGGCCTTCAACGTGGCCGACTGCGCCATCACGGTGGGCGCGGTGCTGCTGATCGTCGACGAGCTGCGGCGGGTGCGCAAGCACTGAGCGGCGCCGGTATCATCCCCCTTTCCTCCCAGCCAGGTTCCCCACCATGGATTTGCGCGGCAAGCATATCGTTCTCGGCCTGACCGGCGGCATCGCCTGCTACAAGTCGGCCGAACTGGTCCGGCTGCTGACCAAGGCCGGCGCCACCGTGCAGGTGGCCATGACCGAGGCGGCGACGCATTTCATCACCCCGGTGACGATGCAGGCGCTGTCGGGCCGGCCGGTCTTCCTGTCGCAATGGGATGCGCGCATCGACAACAATATGGCGCATATCGACCTCTCGCGCGAGGCCGACGCCATTGTCATCGCCCCTGCATCCACCGACTTCATGGCGCGGCTGGCCAACGGCCTGTGCGACGACCTGCTGAGCACGCTGTGCATCGCGCGCGACTGCCCGCTGCTGGTGGCGCCGGCGATGAACCGTCAGATGTGGGCCGCCCCCGCCACCCAGCGCAACGCCGCCCAACTGCGCGCCGACGGCGTGGTGATCCTGGGCCCGGGCAGCGGCGACCAGGCCTGCGGCGAAGTCGGCGACGGCCGCATGCTGGAGCCCGAGGAACTGCTCGAAGACATCATCGCCTTCTTCCAGCCCAAGCCGCTGCAAGGCAAGCGCATGCTGATCACCGCCGGCCCGACCTTCGAGGCGATCGACCCGGTGCGCGGCATCACCAATCTGTCGTCCGGCAAGATGGGCTTCTCGATCGCGCGCGCGGCGCGCGAGGCCGGCGCCGAAGTGCTGCTGGTGGCCGGCCCTACCGGCCTGCCGACGCCGCGCGGCGTGATGCGCACCGACGTGCGCAGCGCCCAGCAGATGCATGACGCGGTGATGGCGCAGCTGCCCGGCGTCGATGTCTTTGTGGCGGTGGCCGCGGTGGCGGACTGGCGCCCGGCCGAGGTCGCGCAGCAGAAGCTGAAGAAGGCCAGCGATACCGATACGCCCACGCTGCAGTTCGTGCAGAACCCCGACATCCTGGCCGCGGTAGCGGCCCGCGCCGATGCGCCGTACTGCGTCGGCTTTGCCGCCGAAAGCGAGAACCTGGAGCAGTACGGCGAGCAGAAGCGCCAGCGCAAGGGCGTACCGCTGCTGGTGGGCAATATCGGCCACCACACCTTCGGCCTGGACGACAACGAAATCGTGCTGTTCGACGCCGCCGGCATGACGCGGCTGCCGCGCGCCGACAAGCTGTCGCTGGCACGCCAGCTGGTCGCGGCCATCGGCCAGCGCCTGCCCGGTCGCGCGCGGCCCTGACTTTGCAACGTATTCCCGAGATTGTTTATGACCCAGCCTCTGAACCCGACCGTCGAAATCAAGGTGCTCGATGCGCGCCTGAACGAATGGGGCCTGCCCGCCTACCAGAGCGAGATGGCCGCCGCCATCGACCTGCACGCCTGCGTCGACGCGCCCGTGGCGATCGCGCCGGGCACGCCCGCGCAGCTGGTGCCGGCCGGCATCGCCGTGCACATGGGCAATCCGTACATGGCCGCGACCATCGTGCCGCGCTCGGGGCTGGGCCACAAGAAGGGGCTGGTGCTGGGCAATTCGATCGGCGTGATCGATGCCGACTACCAGGGCCAGATCATGGTCAGCGTGTGGAACCGCAACGCGCCTGGCACGGAGCCGATCCTGATCCAGCCGGGCGAGCGCATTGCGCAGATGATGTTCGTGCCGGTGCTGCGGCCGGTGTTCTCGACGGTCGAAGAGTTCAGCCAGGACAGCGAACGCGGTGCGGGCGGCTTTGGCTCGACCGGCGTGCATCACGCCAAGGCCGGCGCCTGACCGGTTGTCGGCCTCGGCATGAAGTACTGGCGCCCCGCGGGGCGCCAGTTTGCATTTCAGCCCCGCTGCTCGAACAGCAAGGCCACACCACTGGCAACATCGGCCGGCACCAGGGTTTCGCGCGGGCCCAGGTCGTGGGTCGGCACGCCCTGCTCGCGCCAGCCGGCGCGGGCCGCCGCAAGGTCGTTGGTGCGCAAGCGGATCGCGGCATAGCCGGGCCCGTCGCGACGGATATGCGCGCTGCCGGTGGCCGATGCCAGCGCCTGCGGCGTGCTGAGCACCAGCGTGGCATTGTCGACCGCCAGGCTGCTGACATGTTCGCTGAGCTGCGTCAGCTCGCCGCCGGTCAGCTCGGCATAGGCGCGCGCGGCGGCATCCACCAGCGCCGGGGCCACCACCAGGAACATGGTCGCGATGCTGTGCGCGCCGTTGGCATGGCGCATCCATTCGGGCCGCCACAGCAGCTCGGGCGTGCGATGCTCGCAGACGAAATAGCGCGCACCCGGGGCGTCGTCGAGCGCGGTCACGCGGAAGGTGGCCGGATGCTCGCTGCCATCGTCCAGCCGCACCGGACGCGAGAATTCGATCGGTTCCGAGGTGTGCCAGCCGTCCGCGCGCAGCCGCGCCGCGGTGGCGAAGGCATCGGCGCTCTTGCACGACATCGCCGCACAGCCACCGCCGCGTTGCTGGGCGTCCCAGTAATACTGCCGGCTGGGGCTGGGCGCGGTCACGTGCAGCAGCTCGAGGTAGTCCCGCTGCAGCATGATGCAGTGGTTCTGCGAACCCAGCGTGTGGTAGCCGCGCGGCGTCAGCGTGAAGCCGAGCCGCTGCCAGGCCTGAGCGCCGGCATCGAGGTCTGGGCACACCACCACGGCGTGATCGAACATTTCTGCTTGCGTTGCCATCGGCATCCCCCCGGACGCGTGGCGCACGGTGGCGCCGGACTGGTTTATTCGAACTGGATATTGGCCCTGCGCGCCACCGCCTGCCATTTGTCATGCTCGCGACGTACCAGCTGGCCCAGCTCGGCCGGGCTGCCGCCGACGATTTCGAAGCCTTGCGCGCCGAGCGCATCGACCACGCGTGGCTGGCGCAGCGACTCGACCAGCGCGCCGTGCAGGCGCGTCACCGTCGCCACCGGCAGGTCGGCCGGACCGAACACGCCGATCCACGAATAGGCCTCGAAGCCCTTGAGGCCCTGCTCGGCCACCGTGGGCACCTGCGGCAACTGGCGCAGGCGGCTGGTGCCGGTCACGCCCAGCACCTTGATCGTGCGCGCGGCCACGTGCGCCTGCACCGCGGCGTAGCTGCTGAAGAAGATATCGACCTCGTTGGACAGCACCGCCTGCACCGCCGGGCCGCCGCCCTTGTAGGGCACGTGCAGCATATGCACGCCGGCCTCGGTCGCGAGCGCCTCGGCCGCGAGCTGGTTCAGGCTGCCGATGCCCGACGACGCATAGCGCACGCCGTCATGCCTGGCCTTGGCCAGCGCCACCAGTTCGCGCACGTTCGACGCCGGCAGCGCCGGATTGGCGGCGATCACCAGCGGGAAGCGCACCAGCTGCGAGATCGGCGAGAAATCGCGGAAGGTGTCGTAGGGCAGCTGCTTGTAGGCAAACGGGTTGATCGCATGCGTGTCGAATGCCATCAGCAGCGTATTGCCGTCAGGCCTGGCGCGCGCCACGGTGCTCGACGCGATCAGCCCGCCCGCGCCCGGCTTGTTGTCCACCACCACGGTCTGCCCCAATGCTGCCTTCAGCCCGGGCTGCAGCTGGCGCGCGACGATGTCGACACTGCCTCCCGGCGGGAACGGCAGCACCAGTGCGATCGGACGGTTGGTGGCAGCGCCATCGGCGGCGCTTGCGACCGCGGCATGGAGCATCGGGCCCGGCAAGGCGCCCAGCGGCAGGATCTTGAGCAGCAGGCGGCGGCGCCGCGTGCGTTCGGCAGAGGACATCGGGGTGTTCGGTTTCGGGGCGCTGGAGGCGTGGGGCGGCAGGGAAAAAGGAACGGGGCGGCCAGTCTGGCCGCCCCGCCATTTTGCCCGATGATCGACCCCGTTGCTGGCAACGCGGCCGAATATCGCTCAGGCTTCTGCGCGCTGTTCCTCGGGCGCCTCGGGCGGTTCTGGCTCGATCTCGGAGAAATCGAGCTTGATCTGGTCCTGTTCGTCCAGATCCACCACCACCTTGCCGCCGGAGACCAGGCGGCCGAACAGCAACTCGTCGGCCAGCGCCTTGCGGATCATGTCCTGGATCAGGCGTTGCATCGGACGCGCGCCCATCAGCGGGTCGAAGCCCTTGTGCGCCAGGAACTTGCGCAGCTTCTCGCTGAAGCTGGCTTCCACCTTCTTCTCGTGCAGCTGCTCTTCCAGCTGCATCAGGAACTTGTCGACCACGCGCAGGATGATTTCCTCATCGAGCGAGCGGAAGCTGATGGTGGCATCCAGCCGGTTGCGGAACTCCGGCGTGAACATGCGCTTGATGTCGGCCATCTCGTCGCCCTGCTCGCGCGAGCTGGTGAAGCCGATGGTGGCGCGGTTCATGGTCTCCGCTCCCGCGTTGGTGGTCATGATGATGATCACGTTGCGGAAGTCGGCGCGCCGGCCGTTGTTGTCGGTCAGCGAACCATGGTCCATCACCTGCAGCAGGATATTGAAGATATCCGGATGCGCTTTCTCGATTTCGTCCAGCAGCAGCACGCAGTGCGGCTTCTTGGTCACGGCCTCGGTCAGCAGGCCGCCCTGGTCGAAGCCGACGTATCCCGGCGGCGCGCCGATCAGGCGGCTCACCGCATGGCGCTCCATGTATTCGGACATGTCGAAGCGCAGCAGCTCGATGCCCATGATGAAGGCCAGCTGCTTGGCAACCTCGGTCTTGCCCACGCCGGTGGGGCCCGAGAACAGGAACGAGCCGATCGGCTTGTCGGTCTTGCCCAGGCCCGCGCGCGACATCTTGATCGCCGAGGCCAGCGCCTCGATCGCCGGATCCTGCCCGAACACCACCGACTTCAGGTCGCGCTCCAGCGTCTGCAGCTTGCTGCGGTCGTCCTGGTTCACGCTTTGCGGCGGAATGCGCGCGATGCGCGAGACGATGTCCTCGATCTCGCCCTTGCCGATGGTCTTCTTCTGCTTGGACTTCGGCAGGATGCGCTGCGCCGCGCCGGCCTCGTCGATCACGTCGATCGCCTTGTCCGGCAGGTGGCGGTCGGTGATGAAGCGCGCCGACAGCTCGGCCGCGGCGGTCAGCGCCGACGACGCGTACTTGACGCCATGGTGCTCCTCGAAGCGCGACTTCAGCCCGCGCAGGATCTGCACGGTCTGGTCCACCGACGGCTCTACCACGTCGATCTTCTGGAAGCGCCGCGACAGCGCCGCGTCCTTCTCGAAGATGCCGCGGTATTCGGTGAAGGTGGTCGCGCCGATGCACTTGAGCTGGCCCGACGACAGCGCCGGCTTGAGCAGGTTGCTTGCATCCAGCGTCCCGCCAGAGGCGGCGCCCGCGCCGATCAGCGTGTGGATCTCGTCGATGAACAGGATCGCGTTGGGATTGTCCTTGAGCGATTTGAGCACGCCCTTCAGGCGCTGCTCGAAATCGCCGCGGTACTTGGTGCCGGCCAGCAGCGCTCCCATGTCGAGCGAGTAGACCGTCGCCTTCTCCAGGATGTCCGGCACCTCGTTCTTGGTGATGCGCCACGCCAGGCCTTCCGCAATCGCGGTCTTGCCGACGCCGGCCTCGCCCACCAGCAGCGGGTTGTTCTTGCGCCGGCGGCACAGCACCTGGACCACGCGCTCGACTTCGCTCTCGCGGCCGATCAGCGGATCGATCTTGCCGGCCTTGGCCAGCGCGTTCAGGTTCTGGGTGTATTGCTCGAGCGGGCTTTCCTTGCCGTCGCCGCCCTCGCCCTCGCCGGCCGCCTCGCCGTGCTTGGCCGGCTCGGACTGGTCCTTGCGGATGCCGTGGCTGATGAAATTGACCACGTCCAGGCGCGTCACGCCCTGCTGCTGCAGGTAATAGACCGCGTGCGAATCCTTCTCGCCGAAAATCGCGACCAGCACGTTGGCGCCGGTGACTTCCTTCTTGCCGTTGGAAGTGGACTGGACGTGCATGATGGCGCGCTGGATCACGCGCTGGAAACCCAGCGTGGGCTGGGTATCGACCTCGTCGGTACCCGGCACCACCGGCGTGTTGTCCGCGATGAAGTTCTTAAGGCTGGTGCGCAGGTCCTCGATATTGGCCGCGCAGGCGCGCAAGACTTCAGCTGCCGTGGGATTGTCGAGCAATGCCAGCAGCAGGTGCTCCACGGTAATGAACTCGTGGCGTGCCTGCCGGGCTTCGACAAAAGCCATATGCAGGCTCACTTCCAATTCTTGCGCAATCATGCTTCCTCCATCACGCACTGCAGGGGGTGCCCCGCCTGCCGCGCGTGCGTTGACACCAGCTCGACCTTAGTCGCCGCGATATCCCTGGTGTAGATACCACAGACGCCCTTTCCTTCCCGGTGCACGGTCAGCATGATCTGCGTCGCCGTTTCCCGGTCCCTGCTGAAATACTGCTGCAGGATCATCACGACAAACTCCATCGGAGTGTAGTCGTCGTTCAGCAGCACCACCTTGAACATGGCAGGCGGTTTCAGCGCCTGCTCTTTGCGCTCCAGGATGGTGCCCGCTTCGCGTTGTGGGACATTCGCAAGCCGTGTAGCCATGGCTTTATTCTAACCCTTACTCGCAACTCTGCAATTTGGGGAAAAGGCGGTGGATTCAAGAGTCCGGCCACCGGTTTTCCGTGGTGAATGGGAGCGGATAGTTCCGCGGAAGGCCTTGCAAGGCACGTCGCCGCACCGACCGAAAATCCGGGCCGGCGGCCGCCGATTCATGGCAACGGTAACACCAGGCGCCGTCCTGTTCCTGCCACACCCTTCTGGCAGTGGGGAATCCGCCAGCTTGACAGTCTCCGCCTTTGCCAGAAAAATCGGTTGCACACCCACCGAAGGCCAGCGAGCCAAAGCAACAGCCAAGGCGGGTGATCCGTGAGCAGGGAGGCCCACGGCCCGCGGCGGCGAGTCAGCAATCAGACTGGCCGCCTCGCGACAGCACCTCGCCGCGCGTCATCGCCGGCCGCATTTCAGCACGCGGCCAGCCATGGCGCCGCAGTCCGTGCCGTCTGGCTGGCAAGCTTCCCCGCTTGAAAATCTGCTATTTCGTTGGGGGAGTATATGGCAAGCGGTATCGTCAAATGGTTCAATGACGCCAAGGGATTCGGGTTCATCAAGCCGGACGAGGGCGAAGAAGAACTGTTTGCGCACTTTTCGGCTATCCAGATGGCGGGCTTCAAGACGCTGAAGGAAGGCCAGCGCGTCTCGTTCGAGGTGGTCCAGGGCCCTAAGGGCAAGCAGGCCACCAATATCCAGGACGCCAGCTAAAGCGCGCCGCGACCGCATCCCCGGCCGCAGAGCCACCGGAGCGGTCAACCAGGGTGTGGGGGGGATTTGCCCCCGGGACGGGACCGATGCCAGCGCCCCCGCTGGCCGCCAGAGGCGGCGCGGCGGGCACCGGCTCGCATCAGCGGCACGCACACCCGATCGAAAGCCCGGCCTGGCGCCGGGCTTTCTGGTTTTTGGGCCGGCCTTCCTTGCCACGCCCGCGCGCGCCGGCTCAGGTCCAGCCGTCGATCTTCAGGCCGCTGGCCTGTTCGGCCTCCTCCTTGGTGACCTTGCGCACAGTCTGGCCGAAGGTCCAGACATGGCCCTCGGCATCGCGGGCGGTGTAGGTGCGGTCGCCATAGAACTCGTCCTGCGGCTCGCGCAGGATCACGGCGCCGGCGGCCCGGGCCCGCTCGCAATGCTGGTCGAGCCCGTCGGGCAGATGCACGTGCACGGTCTGGGTGTTCTTGCCCCCGACCGATGCCGGGCTGGCGGTAAAGTCGGCCCACTCGCTGCCCACCATCAGGTAGCTGTCGGCGAATCGCATTTCGGAATGCACCAGCTGCCCTTGCTGGTCGCGGATCACCATGACCCGCTCGAACCCGAATGCCCGCTCCAGCCAGTCCAGCGCCGCCAGCGGATCCTTGTAGAACAGGGCCGCACCGAAGGCGGTGCGGCGGAACGGATCGTCCATGCCAGTCTCCCCGGGCCGGATGCCCGTCAGTCAGTCCTGACGTTCTAGCCAAGGCAACGGCGAGCGGCAAGAAAAAACCCCGGTTCCGGGGATCCGGTACCGGGGTCTTGTTGACAGCTCGCCCGTCTTGGCGGGAGTCTGTGCTTACATATTGTCGATCATCACCTGACCAAAGCCCGAGCACGAGACCTGGGTCGCGCCTTCCAGCAGCCGGGCGAAATCGTAGGTGACCTTCTTGGACAGGATCGACTTCTCCATCGACGCGATGATCAGGTCGGCGGCTTCGGTCCAGCCCATGTGGCGCAGCATCATTTCCGCCGACAGGATTTCCGAGCCCGGATTGACGTAATCCTTGCCGGCGTACTTCGGCGCGGTGCCGTGGGTGGCCTCGAACATCGCCACCGAGTCCGACATATTGGCGCCCGGCGCGATGCCGATGCCGCCGACCTGCGCCGCCAGCGCGTCAGAGACGTAGTCGCCGTTCAGGTTCAGCGTGGCGATCACCGAGTATTCGGCCGGGCGCAGCAGGATCTGCTGCAGGAAGGCGTCGGCGATGGCGTCCTTGACCACGATGTCCTTGCCGGTCTTCGGGTTCTTGAACTTGCACCACGGGCCGCCGTCGACCAGCTCGGCGCCGAATTCCTTCTGTGCCAGCTCGTAGCCCCAGTCGCGGAAGCCACCTTCGGTGAACTTCATGATGTTGCCCTTGTGCACCAGCGTCACCGACGGCTTGTCGTTGTCGATCGCGTACTGGATCGCCTTGCGCACCAGCCGCTCGGTGCCCTCGCGCGACACCGGCTTGACGCCGATGCCCGAGGTCGCCGGGAAGCGGATCTTCTTCACGCCCATCTCGTTCTGCAGGAAGGCGATCAGCTTCTTGGCCTGGTCGCTCTCGGCGGCCCATTCAATGCCGGCGTAAATGTCTTCCGAGTTCTCGCGGAAGATCACCATATCGGTCTTTTCCGGCTCGCGCACCGGCGAGGGCACGCCCTTGAAGTAGCGTACCGGGCGCAGGCAGACATAGAGGTCCAGCTGCTGGCGCAGCGCCACGTTGAGCGAGCGGATGCCGCCGCCGACCGGCGTGGTCAGCGGCCCCTTGATCGACACCACATATTCCTTCAGCACGTCCAGGGTTTCATCCGGCAGCCACACGTCCGGGCCGTAGACCTTGGTCGACTTCTCGCCGGCGTAGATCTCCATCCAGGCAATCTTGCGCTTGCCGCCGTAGGCCTTGGCCACGGCCGCGTCGACCACCTTGATCATCACCGGGGTGATATCGAGGCCCGTGCCGTCGCCTTCGATATAAGGAATGATCGGGTTGTCCGGGACATTGAGCGAAAAGTCCTGGTTGACCGTGATCTTTTCGCCTGCCGGAACCTTGATGTGTTGGTACATGACGTCTCCAGTTACGGAACGGTTGTGACTGCCGCCGGTTCGTGGCCGGACGGCGAGATTCGGGGAGATGGCGCTGGCATTGTAGCGGGCCTGGATGCCACGCCCATACTGCCGTGCATCATGCCGGCGCCATGCCTGATCGGCTTCAGTCTTATATAAGACACAAGACTAATTTTATATTATGCAGCAATTTTTCATCATCCGCCAATCGGGCCGGACCCCGATCCGGCCGACCTGACCGACCTGCACACGCGCCGCTGCGGCATACTTGCGCCCCATGACCCTGATCGCCCTGAACAAGCCGTTTGGCACCATGAGCCAGTTCTCGGAACACCCGAGCCGGCCCACCCTGGCGTCGTGCGTGTCGGTGCCGGGCGTCTATCCGGCCGGCCGGCTCGATGCCGACAGCGAGGGCTTGCTGCTGCTGACTGACGATGGCGCGCTGCAGGCGCGCATCGCCGACCCGCGCCACAAGCTGGAAAAGACCTACCTGGCGCAGGTGGAGGGCATTCCCGACGCGGGCACCCTCGTCCGCCTGCGCGCCGGTGTCGACCTTGGCGATTTCGTGACCCGGCCGGCGGTGGTGCGCGCCATCGAAGCCCCCGACTGGCTCTGGCCGCGCCATCCGCCGGTGCGCTTCCGCGCCGCCATCCCCACGGCGTGGCTGGAGCTGAAGATCCGGGAAGGCAAGAACCGGCAGGTCCGGCGCATGACGGCGGCGGTGGGCTTTCCGACGCTGCGGCTGATCCGCGTGGCGATCGGCGCGCTCGACCTGCGCGCGCTCGGCCTCGCGCCCGGCCAAAGCTGCGAAGTGCCGCTCGCGGAGTCAGGCATTGCGCTGTCGACAACCACGGGACGCGCGGCGCCAGCCCCGCGCACTCATGTCTCAAAGACCAGACAGGCGAACGACGCCAAGCGGCGCTTGCGTTACAAAAGCTAACAATCGACCGTCAACGCTGCCAACAGCGGCCTCGTTCTTGTCGGGGACACGTCCAAGCACGCGTGTCACCACTTTCCCGACTGCTTTTATCCTTCGAGGTAATACGCCATGAAAAAACTGATCGCTGCACTGGTTGTCGGCCTGTTCGCCACCGGCGCCTTCGCCCAGGCCGCTGCGCCTGCCGAGCCGGCCACGCCCGCGGCCGCGGCCACCAAAGAAGCCCCGAAGAAGACCGCCAAGAAGAAGGCCACCCACAAGAAGCACAGCAAGAAGAAGGAAACCGCTGCTGCCGCAGCCCCGGCCGCGTAACCACGGCTGGCGCCACTGCCGGGACGTGCGCCGGCATCAGAAAGATAGGCAGGCCGCCACCAGGGCGCCTGCCTTTTTTGTTTGGGGCCGGTTGCACCGCGCGCGGCGTGCCACGCGTGCAACCTGCGTTATGCTTGCGGCTGCCCGACGCCGAGCCTTCCCGGACTGACCATCATGCCCCTGTTGTCGAAGACCCTGACCTCACGCTGCTGCTTGCTGCTTGCCACACTGGCGGCCGGCGTTGCCAACGCCCAAGGCGCGCTGCCGGTGGCGCCGCTGACCGCGGGCATGTATGCGATCCAGGCCGAAGTCGCCGCCACCCCCGCGGCCCGCGAGCAAGGCCTGATGTACCGGAAATCGATGGCGCCGAATTCCGGCATGCTGTTCGTGTTCGAGCAGAAGGCGGGCCACTGCTTCTGGATGCGCAATACCGAGCTGCCACTGTCGATTGCGTTCCTCGCCGACGACGGCACCATCGTCAATATCGAAGACATGGCGCCGCGCACCGAAAACAACCATTGCCCGAAGGCGGCCGTCCGCTATGCGCTGGAAATGAACCAGGGCTGGTTCGCGCAGAAGGGCATCAAGGCCGGTGCAAAGATCGGGGGATTGCCGCAGCCGCGCTGAGGGGCGGCTGCGCGCGGCGCCGGCACGAAAGCCGGCGCGGGTGCTGCTCAGTCGCGGAAGTTGTTGAAGTCCAGCGGTGCCTCGGACACATCCTTGCGCAGCATGGCGATCACGTTCTGCAGGTCGTCGCGCTTGGTGCCCGACACCCGCACCGTGTCGCCCTGGATGCTGGCCTGAACCTTGATCTTGCTGTCCTTGATCATGCGCACGATCTTCTTGGACAGGTCGCCGGTCACGCCCTTCTTGATGGTGATCACCTGCTTGACCTTGTCGCCGCTGATTTTCTCGGTCTTGCCGTAATCCAGGAAGCGCACGTCGACATTGCGCTTGGCCATCTTGCTGATCAGCACGTCCTTGACCTGGTCCAGCTTGAAATCATCGTCGGCAAAGGCGGTCAGCTCGTTTTCCTTGTGCTCGACCCGGGCGTCGGAGCCCTTGAAATCGAAGCGCGTCGAGATTTCCTTGTTGGCTTGCTCGACGGCGTTCTTCACCTCGACCATATTCGCTTCGCACACTACGTCAAACGACGGCATTGCATTCTCCTTGTGATCCGTATGCCCGGAAGCCAGCCGCGCACGGCGCCTTCCGTATAATCCAGCCTACCTCGCAGTTCCGGGTCGCGCACACCAGCGGCGGCCGCGT
Organism: Cupriavidus sp. 207A1; assembly: GCF_057798955.1. Classification (NCBI taxonomy): domain Bacteria; kingdom Pseudomonadati; phylum Pseudomonadota; class Betaproteobacteria; order Burkholderiales; family Burkholderiaceae; genus Cupriavidus; species Cupriavidus sp. 207A1. The sequence continues at coordinate 316,584 of NZ_JBYOJO010000006.1, forward strand.
CACCTTTCCCTTGCATGGCAGATTTCCACGAATTCTATCCCCTGCGTCGCCACAATACATTCGGATTCGATGCGCGCGCGCGCTTTGCCGTGCCCGTGCGCAGCGAGGCCGACCTGGTCACGGCCCTGGCCGACCCGCGCGCCGAAGGCCTGCCGCTGGTGGTGCTGGGTGGTGGCAGCAATGTCGTGCTGACCGGCGATCTCGACGCGCTGGTGCTGCTGATGGAAATCCCCGGCTACCAGGTCGAAGCCACCAGCGCGGGCGGCGAAGCGTGGCTGGTGACCGCCGGCGCGGGCGAGAACTGGAACGCGCTGGTCAACCGCACCATCGCCGACGGCATGCCCGGGCTGGAAAACCTGGCGCTGATCCCGGGCACCGCCGGTGCAGCCCCGATCCAGAACATCGGCGCCTATGGCGTGGAACTGCGCGAGCGTTTTGCCGGCGTGCGTGCCTATGACCGGCAGGCCGGCACCTTCGTCTGGCTGGATCAGCAAGCCTGCGAGTTCGGCTACCGCGACAGCGTGTTCAAGGGTGCCGGCGCAGGGCGCTACATCATTACCGCGGTCACGCTGCGCCTGCCCAGGGCATGGCAACCGGTGCTGTCCTACGGCGAACTGGCGCGCGAACTGGATGGGCAGGCCGCGCCGGACGCAGCCGCCATCCGCGACGCCGTGGTCGCGATCCGCTCGCGCAAGCTGCCCGATCCAGCGCAGCTGGGTAATGCCGGCAGCTTCTTCAAGAATCCGCTGGTCAGCGCCACGCAGCGCGACGCCTTGTTGCAGGCGCATCCTGACCTGGTCAGCTATGCGCAGCCAAACGGCACGTACAAGCTGGCGGCCGGCTGGCTGATCGACCGCTGCGGCTTCAAGGGCCTGAGCGACGGCCCGGTGGGAGTCTATGGCAAGCAGGCCCTGGTGCTGGTGCACCACGGCGGCGGCACCGGCGCGATGCTGCTGGCGCTGGCCAACCGTATCGCAGATACAGTGCAGGCGCGCTACGGCGTGCGCATCGAGCCCGAACCGGTGGTGCTGTAACGCTGCGGGCCAGCCCGGCTGGCCCACAGCCTGTCACTCGAAGTGACAGACGTAGTCCAGCGTCTCCTGCACTTCGATATCGAAGCTGCTGTTGCCCGGCACGCTGAACTGCTGGCCGGCGCCGTAGGTCTGCCAGTCTTCCGATCCGGCCAGGCGCACGCGGCAGCTGCCCGCGTTGATCTCCATGATTTCCGGCGCGCCGGTGTTGAAGGTCAGCGACGCCGGGAAAATCACGCCCAGCGTCTTGCGGGAGCCGTCCGGGAACAGCACGGTGTGGCTCACGCACTTGCCGTCGAAATACAGGTTGGCTTTCTTGACGACCGATACGTTGTCGAACTGGCTCACTTCCATCTCCTTGGGTGTCTTGCGAATGACGTAAAAAGAGGGGCCGCAACGGCCCCTCTCCTGTTCACCCCGGGCGCGCTCAGTAGCGGCCGCAGAGCAGGTATTCCATCAGCGCCTTCTGCACGTGCAGGCGGTTCTCTGCCTCGTCCCAGACCACGCTCTTGGGGCCGTCGATCACGGCGGCCTCGACTTCCTCGCCGCGGTGCGCCGGCAGGCAATGCATGAACAGCGCGTCGGGCTCGGCGCGGTCCATCATCGCGGTGGTGACCATCCAGTCCTTGAAGGCGCGCTTGCGGGCGTCGTTCTCGGCCTCGAAGCCCATGCTGGTCCACACGTCGGTGGTGACGAGGCTGGCGCCCTGGCAGGCCGCGAGCGGGTCGTCGAAGACCTTGACCAGCCCGGCGGCGGACGCCGGCACCATGGCCGGATCCAGCTGGTAACCCGGCGGCGCCGAGAAATGGAAGGTAAAGCCCAGGCGCTCGGCGGCCTGGATCCAGGTGTACGCCATGTTATTGGCGTCGCCGATCCACGCCACCGTCTTGCCGCGGATGCTGCCGCGCTGCTCGATATAGGTGAAGACGTCGGCCAGCACCTGGCACGGGTGGTATTCGTTGGTCAGGCCGTTAATCACCGGCACCCGCGAATGCGCGGCGAAGCGGTCGATGATGTCCTGGCCGAAGGTGCGGATCATGATGATGTCGACCATGCGCGAGATCACCTGCGCCGCATCCTCGATCGGCTCGCCGCGGCCCAGCTGCGAGTCGCGCGTGTTCAGGAACACCGCGTGGCCGCCCAACTGGTGGATGCCGGCTTCGAACGACAGGCGCGTACGCGTGGAATTCTTCTCGAAGATCATGGCCAGCGTGCGGTCATGCAGCGGGTGCCAGGTCTCGTAGTTCTTGAACTTGGCCTTCAGGATCCGCGCGCGGTCCAGCAGGTACTCGTACTCGTCGGGAGTGAAGTCGCTGAACTGGAGGTAATGCTTGATCGGGGTTGAGCTCATAAAACAAAGAAGGCGGCTCGGTGGGGACACGCCGTCACGAACTGTTCTTGCAAACTGTTCATGACCGAAGCGCGTCGCGGAGCCGCCTTTCGCGTCGCATACGCAATTTAACTGCAAGGATCATAAGGGATTATTTCTGCTTTGGCGAGCCCGGATCAACCCGGCCGCGGCCTGCCGCACGGTTGCGCTGACAGCTTCCTGACAGGATTTCGTCCTTATGCGCAACTCTTATATAAGATATAATACTGGCTGATTCACGCGGGGCCCGGCATACCCATGCCAGTGCCCGCCGCCGGCATCAAAAGTGCCCCTGCAGGACACCGACGCCCCGCCTTCCGGCTGGAACCAGCGCGAACCAATCGCGTCCCGGCCGCGTCAAACGGGCGCCCCCGTCCAGCGGGCTTACTGTCGAGTCATCCGCCTCACCCGCAGTGTCCAGCCTCATGAACCCCAACGTTCGCGAATACTTTATCCAAGGCATTACCAAGGAAGGCAAGACCTTCCGCCCGAGCGACTGGGCTGAACGACTGTGCGGCGTGATGGCGCAGTTCCGCCCCGAGGGCGACAGCGGCGACCCCCGCCTGACCTACTCCCCCTACGTGCGGCCGATCTTTGCCGGCAATGTCAAATGCGTGGTGGTGGACGTGCGCCTGCGTGATATCGAACCCAAGGCGCTGGACTTCGTGCTGAATTTCGCCCGGGACAACAACCTGCAGCTGGTGGAAGCCTGCTCGCTCGAATAAGCCCGGCGGCGCGGCGCCGGAAAGCAAAAAAGCTCGTCGGGTGACGAGCTTTTTTGTTGTTGGCGGCATGCCCGGGGGCACCCGCCTCTGCTGGGCCGCCGTGGCGGCCCGGCCAGCTATCAGGCAGCCATGGCCTTGATGGCGGCCGACAGGCGCGACTTGTGACGTGCAGCCTTGTTCTTGTGCACGATCTTCTTGTCGGCGATGCTGTCGATCACAGCTTGCGAGTTCTTGAAGATCTCGGCGGCAGCGGCCTTGTCGCCAGCGTCGATGGCCTTGCGGACGGCCTTGACGGCGGTGCGCAGACGCGAACGCAGGCTGGAGTTGTGAGCGTTCTGGGCAACGGCCTGGCGGGCGCGCTTGCGGGCTTGTGCGGAATTTGCCATGTAAAAAATATCCTGAATTCAGATGCGTGCCGCGGGGGACACAACAATTAAGTCATATCGAGCGACCCGGGATGCACTGACACACGAATCCGGAACGCAACTGTCCTTGTGAATCGGCAATTATACACAGATGCCGGAGCATGTGACAAGACCGCCGGGACTTTGCCGGCGCAGGCCGGGCCACGCAGCGTGATCCGTATAATAAGCGCCACATTGTGCCGGGCCACGTGGCGCGCCGGCAACTTTACTGCCCGGACCGCGTCTCAAAGAGCCCGCGGCGCCCCTGGCACCGGCCCACCCGTCACGCACCCGTCCGCACCTTGAACCTGCTCAAAGCGCTCGCCACCATCAGCAGCCTGACGATGCTCTCGCGCGTCACCGGCCTGGTGCGCGAGATCCTGATCGCCCGCGCCTTCGGCGCGTCGGACATGACCGACGCGTTCAACGTGGCCTTCCGCATCCCCAACCTGCTGCGCCGCATCTTCGGCGAAGGCGCGTTTTCACAGGCCTTCGTGCCGATCCTGGGCGAATACCACGCCAAGCGCGGCGATGCCCCGACCAAGGCCCTGATCGATGCCGTCGCCACCGTGATGACCTGGGTGCTGATGGCCGTGTCGCTGCTGGGCGTGATCGGTGCGCCGCTGGTGATGACGGTGGTCGCCACGGGTTTTCGCGGGCAGGCCGATACCTATACCGCGGCCGTGTTCATGACGCGGGTGATGTTCCCGTATATCGGGCTGATCTCGCTGGTGGCGCTGGCGTCGGGCATCCTCAATACCTGGCGCAAGTTCGCGGTGCCGGCCTTTACGCCGGTGCTGCTCAACCTGTGCCTGATCGTGGCGGCGCTGTTCGTCGGCCCCCACATGGAGCAGCCGATCTACGCGCAGGCCTGGGGCGTGCTGATCGGCGGCGTGCTGCAGCTGGCGATCCAGGTGCCGGCGCTGCGGCGCCTGGGGGTGATGCCGCGCATCCGCTTCAACCTGCGCGCGGCGTGGTCTGACCCGGGCGTGCGCCGCATCCTGCGCCAGATGGGGCCGGCGCTGCTGGCAGTGTCGGTGGCGCAGGTCAGCCAGATCATCAACACCAATATCGCCTCGCGGCTGGCGGCGGGCAGCGTTTCGTACCTGACCTATGCCGACCGCCTGATGGAATTCCCGACCGCGCTGCTGGGCGTGGCGCTGGGGACGATCCTGCTGCCCAGCCTGTCCAGGGCCAACGCCTCGGGCGACCACGCCGAGTATTCGAGCCTGCTCGACTGGGGCCTGCGCCTGACCTTCCTGCTGGCCGTGCCGTGCGCGGTCGGGCTGTTCGTGTTCGGCGCGCCGCTGACCGCGGTGCTGTTCAACTACGGCAAGTTCGACGCCCATGCGGTCGAGATGACGCGCCAGGCGCTGGTCTCTTACGGCGTGGGCCTGATGGGGCTGATTTCGATCAAGATCCTCGCGCCGGGCTTCTATGCGCGGCAGGATATCCGCACGCCGGTCAAGATCGCGCTGCTGGTGCTGGTGATCACGCAGGCCTGCAACGTGGCCTTCGTGCCCTGGATCGGCCATGCCGGGCTGGCGCTGTCGATCAGCGCCGGGGCCACGCTCAACGCGCTGCTGCTGTTCTACGGCTTGCGCCGGCGCGGCCTGTACCGCCCGGCGCCGGGCTGGTGGCTGTTCCTCGCGCAGCTGAGCGCTTCGGTGCTGCTGCTGTCGGGCATGCTGCTCTGGTTCGCGCGCAACTTCGACTGGATCGGCCTGGGCGCGACGCCGCTGCTGCGCATCGCGCTGCTGGCTTCGTGCCTGGTACTTGCAGCGGTGGTCTACTTCGGTACACTGTGGCTCATGGGACTGCGCTACTCTGCCTTCAGGCGCCGGGCCGGCTGATGGGTCAGCGGCAACTGCCATTGCCGGCTGAGCGCCTGGCATTGGTGACCCACGCTGCGCGCGGTGCCGGCGGCTGCACCGGGAAACCGACATGACATCGACCAAAGTCCTGGATTATTTCGCCAGCCTCGTGGCCGACGAAAACGGCATCCCGCTGACCGAGACCGCGCTCTCCATCGCGCAGGACGCCTATCCCGACCTGGACCTGCAGGGCGAACTGGCGGCGCTGGACGTGCTGGCGCTGCGGCTGAAGCGCCGGATTGCCGAAGGCACCCCCGCGATCCAGCGGCTGCGCCTGCTGAACCATTTCTTCTATCGCGATCTGGGCTTCGGCGCCAACGCGAACGACTACTACGACCCCGACAACTCGTACCTGAACGTGGTGCTGCGCCAGCGCCGCGGCATCCCGATCTCGCTCGCGGTGCTGCATATGGAACTGGGCCAGCAGATCGGCCTGCCGCTCAAGGGGGTGTCGTTTCCCAACCATTTCCTGCTGCGCATGACGATCCCGGCCGGCGAGGTGATACTGGACCCGCTCACCGGCGAGACCCTGTCGAAGGAACAGTTGCAGGAGATGCTGGACCCATACCTGGAGCGCGAGGGCATCAGCGATGCCAGCCAGGTGCCGCTGGGCCTGTTCCTGCGCGCGGCCAGCCACCGCGAGATCATCGCGCGCATGCTGCGCAACCTGAAGGCGATCTATCTGCAGGAATCGCGCTGGCAGCGGCTGCTGGCGGTGCAGAACCGGCTGGTGATCCTGCTGCCGGGATCCATCGAGGAAGTGCGCGACCGGGGCCTGGCCTATGCCAACCTGGAGTGCTTCCGCCCCGCGCTCGCCGACCTGGAAGCCTATGTCCAGGCCCGCCCGGACGCCGCCGATATCGGCCAGATCCGCGAGCGCATGCCCGCGCTGCGGATGATGAGCCGCAGCCTCAGCTGAGGCTGCTCAACCGGGGCGGCTCAGCGCTCGACGCGCGTAGGCCGGCGGCGGTTGCCGCGCACCAGCTTCCACAGCCCCCCCAGCACCAGCGGCACTACGGCCGCGCCGATGCCGGCCAGCACAATCAGGTTCAGGTACTGGCGGATGAACGGCAGGTTGCCGAAGAAGTAGCCGGCAAACACCAGGCCGACCACCCATGCCACGGCGCCGATCACGTTGAACATCTGGAAGCGCGCGAAGGTCATCTGCGACACACCAGCCACGAACGGCGCGAAGGTGCGCACGATCGGCACGAAGCGCGCCATCACCAGCGTCTTGCCGCCGTGCCGCTCATAGAAGTCATGGGTGCGGCGCAAGGCATCCTGGTCCAGGAAGCGCCACTGGTGGTCGAACACCTTTGGCCCGATCCAGTTGCCCACCATATAGTTGACGGTATTGCCGGAAATGGCCGCCACCAGCAGCAGGCCGATCAGCACCCATTCGTTCATGGCTCCGGTCGCGCAGAAGGCGCCGGCGATAAACAGCAGCGAGTCGCCCGGCAGGAACGGCAGCACCACCAGCCCGGTCTCGGCAAAAACGATCAGGAACAGGATGGCATAGACCCAGTGGCCGTACTGGTCGATGACCGTGCCGAGGTATTTGTCGACATGCACCAGCATGTCGATGAGCTGCAAAGCGAGATCCAAGTCGTTCCCCGTGTGGTGGTTTGACGGTTTATTCCCATGCGGCGCCGATCTCGGATCCGCGCCGCCATCGCCTGAATCATACAAGAGCGGCGGCGCCTTTCCCCCACCTCGGCAACCCGTCTGCGTGGGGGAACGTCCACGTATAATCGCCGGATGCCAGCCTCCCCTTCCAGCACTGCCTTGCGCACCACCCAGCAGCCGCGCCCGATCCGGCCGCTGCCGGACCAGCTCATCAGCCAGATCGCCGCCGGCGAAGTGGTCGAACGCCCGGCGTCCGTGGTCAAGGAACTGCTGGAAAACGCGCTCGATGCCGGCGCCACGCAGCTCGGCATCCGGCTGGAGGAAGGCGGCGTGCGGCGCATCGTCATCACCGACAACGGCTGCGGCATTCCCGCCGCCGAGCTGCCGGTGGCGCTGATGCGGCACGCCACCAGCAAGATCGCCTCGCTCGACGAACTCGAATCGGTGCTGACCCTCGGTTTCCGCGGCGAGGCGCTGGCCTCGATCGCATCCGTGTCGCAGATGTCGCTGACCAGCCGCACCGCGGCGGATGCCCATGCCACCCAGGTCAGCGCCGACTCCGGCGCGCTGCAACCCGCTTCCGGCGGTGTAGGCACCACCGTCGACGTGCAGCACCTCTACTTCAACACGCCGGCGCGCAGAAAGTTCCTCAAGACGGAACAAACCGAGCTGGGCCACTGCCTGGAGATGGTCCGGCGCGTGGCGCTGGCACGGCCGGACGTGACCATCTCGGTCCACCACAACGGCAAGCCGCTGGAGCACTGGAATGCCGGCGACGTCGCCACGCGCACGGTGCAGGTGCTGGGCAGCGACTTCGCCCGCGCCCGGCTGGCGCTGGACGAGCACGCCGATACCCTGAGCCTGTACGGCTTTGCCGGGCTGCCCACCGCCTCGCGCGGGCGGCCGGACCAGCAGTACTTCTTTGTCAACGGCCGCTTCGTGCGCGACAAGCTGCTCAACCATGCGGTGCGCAGCGCTTACCAGGACGTGCTGCACGGCGACCGCTTCCCGTCGTACGTGCTGTGCCTGGACCTGCCGCCGGAGATGGTCGACGTCAACGTGCATCCGTCCAAGATCGAAGTGCGCTTCCGCGAATCGCGCGCCGTGCACCAGTTTGTCTACCACGCGGTGCAGCGCAGCCTGGCACGCCAGGCCGGCGCCAACGGCGACAGCCTGCATACCGATGCCGACGGCGAGCTCACGCTGCCGCCGGGCGCCGTACCGCCAGCGGCCGCAGCGCGGCCTGGCGCTGGCGGCCCGGGCCAATGGATCAACTATTCCGCGGCCCGCCAGACCGAACTGGGCATCGCCCAGCCGCGCCAGGCCTACCTGGGCATGGTGCGCGAGGCCACCGCGCCGGTGGCACGCCCATACGGCGCGCCCGCCACGCCCTCCGGCGGCTGGGCCGGCGCGTCGCCGCAACCGCCGGCATGGCTGGCCGACGTCGAGGCGGCGCGCGCCGGCGATCCGCCCGGCCTGCTGGACCGGCTGCCGGCTGCAACGGCGTCCGACCACACCGGCGCTGCCGACGAACACCCGCTCGGCTATGCCATCGCCCAGCTGCACGGCATCTACGTGCTGGCGCAGAATGCGCGCGGGCTGGTGCTGGTCGACATGCACGCGGCGCACGAGCGCATCCTCTACGAGCAGATCAAGGCCGCACTGGACGCGCGCGAGCTGGCGGTGCAGCCGCTGCTGCTCCCGGTCACGCTGCCCGCCAGCCCGGTCGAGATCGGCGTCGCCGAAGAACACCAGGAAACGCTGACGCTGCTGGGCTTCGATATCGCCCCGGTGTCGCCCACCACGCTGGCGGTGCGCGCGGTGCCGGCGCTGCTGCAGCAGGCCGATGCCGAGGCGCTGGCGCGCGACGTGCTGCGCGACCTGCACGCCTACGGTGGCTCGCGCGTGCTGGCCGAGCGCCGCAACGAACTGCTTGCGACCCTGGCCTGCCACAGCGCGGTGCGCGCCAACCGCAAGCTCACGGTCGAGGAAATGAACGCGCTGCTGCGCCAGATGGAGCAGACCGAGCGCGCCGACCAGTGCAACCACGGCCGGCCCACCTGGGTGCAGCTGACCGTGACCGAGCTCGACCGGCTGTTCCTGCGCGGGCAATAAGCGCGCTCGCATCTTTTGATCCAAGGTTTTCGATGTCCGCCGTACCCCACGATTCCGCCTCGCACCCGCCCGTGGTCTGCCTGCTCGGCCCTACCGCGTCGGGCAAGACCGCCGCCGCGCTGGCGCTGGCGGCCGACGCACCGGTGGTGATCATCAGCCTGGACTCGGCGCTGGTGTACCGCGAGATGGATATCGGCACCGCCAAGCCCACGCGCGACGAACTGGCCGCGGCGCCGCATCACCTGATCGACATCATCGACCCGGCCGACAGCTACTCGGCCGCGCAGTTTGTCACCGACGCCGAGCGCCTGGTCGCGCAGATCCGCGCGCGCGGCCACGTGCCGCTGATCGTCGGCGGCACCATGCTCTATTACAAGGCGCTGACGCAGGGTCTCAACGACCTGCCGCAGGCCGACGCCGCGCTGCGCGCCGAGCTGGACCAGCTCGCCGCCGAGCGCGGCTGGCCGGCCCTGCATGCGATGCTGGCCGAGGTCGACCCGGTCACCGCGGCGCGGCTCGCACCCAATGATGCGCAGCGCATCCAGCGCGCACTGGAGATCCACCAGCTGTCGGGCCAGCCGATGTCGGCGCTGCTGGCGCGCCAGGCCGAGGGCCGCACCTTTGCCGGCGCGGCCGACCAGCGCTACCGCGTGATCGCGCTCGAGCCGTCGGACCGGCTGGCGCTGCATGACCGCATCGCCCGGCGCTATGACGCCATGCTGGCGCAAGGCTTTATCGGGGAGGTCGAGCGTCTGCGCGCGCGCGGCGACCTGCATCCGGGGCTGCCGTCGATCCGCTGCGTCGGTTACCGGCAGGTGTGGGAATACCTGGATGGCGAGGCCGACTTTGCCACCATGCGCGAGCGCGGCATCGCCGCCACGCGCCAGCTGTGCAAGCGCCAGCTGACGTGGCTGCGCAGCACGCCCGAGCGGCTGGTGGTCGATTGCCTGGCGCCCGATTATGTCGACCAGGTGCGCAGGCTGGCGGATTTCGGCCACTGATCCGGTGCCATGCCGGCTGGCATGGCGAGTGACGGACAGGCGATAATTGCCGATCCCTGACCTCGCAAGGCCGACCCGCATGTCCAAGCCCAACTTCACGCTGCGCCCCGCCACCGCCGCCGACAGCGAAACGCTGTTCAACCTGATCCTGGCGCTGGCCGAATACGAAAAGCTGACCCATCTGGTCGAAGCCACGCCGCGGAAGATCGAGGCGGCGCTGTTCGGCGCCACGCCGCATGCCGAGGCCGTGCTGGTGGAGGTCGACACCGATGTCGACGGCAAGGCGGGCCGCAAGGCGGTCGGCTTTGCCCTCTTCTTCCACAACTTCTCTACCTTCCTGGCCAAGCCCGGTCTTTACCTGGAAGACCTGTATGTCGATCCGGCGTGGCGTGGGCACGGCCTGGGCAAGGCCCTGCTCAAGCATCTGGCCGCGCTCGCGCTCGAGCGCGGCTGCGGCCGCTTCGAATGGTCGGTGCTGGACTGGAACCAGCCGTCGATCGACTTCTACCAGGCCATGGGCGCCGACGTGCTCCCTGACTGGCGCATCTGCCGCGTGACCGGCGCGGCCCTGGAGCAGCTCGGCGGGAAGTAAGGCGGCAACCGGTCCACCACCGGTGTTATACACTTGATCCGAAACCGCCATACAATGACAGCAACAACTGTCTTTTTTCCGGACCGCGCCAACCGCCATGCCACGCACCAAAGCCGAACCGGCCGCCAGGCCCACCGAAGGACTCCCTGAGACCGACGCGGACGGTGCGCGCGGCGCATCGGTCGAGGAAATCGCGGACCGAATCCTGACCGCGATCTGGGAGCACCGCCTGCCGCCGGGCACGAAACTGGTCGAGGAAAAGCTGGGCGGGGTATTTGGCGTCAGCCGCACCAAGGTGCGGCTGGCCTTCGCCAAGCTGGCGCACGAGGGTGTGCTGACCGTGCATCCCAACCGTGGCACCTTCGTCTCCAGCCCGAGCGTGGCCGAAGCGCGCCAGGTGCTGCATTCCCGCCACCTGCTGGAGCCCGCGCTGGTGCGCGACCTGGCCGGCGCGATCAGCGCCGGGGGCGTGCGCGCGCTGCGCGAGACCACGCGCCAGGAAGCGCAGGCACGAGACAGCAACGACCGCCGCGCCATCATCCGGCTGTCGGGCGAGTTCCACTGCAAGCTGGCGGAAATGACGGGCAACCAGTACCTGGGCAAGTACATGCGCGAGCTGTGCTCGCTGACCTGCCTGATCATTGCGCTGTATGACGCGCCGGGCGTGCCGTCGTGCCCGCATCACGAGCACGACGATATCGTCGATGCGCTGGAAGCCGGCGACGGCGAACGCGCCGCGCGGCTGATGAGCGAGCACCTCGGCCACGTCGAAAGCACGCTGCGCCTGGAGTTGCCCGCCGAAGAAAAGGTGGACCTGGAAGCGGTGTTCGCCGCGGTCTGAACCGCGGCGTTCACCTGAAAGCAAGCCGCGGCGCGGCTTAGCGGTGCTCGATGCGCGCCGCCAGCGCCGCCGGCAAACCCAGCGTGGGCTTGGCGTCGGGGCGGCGGAAGGTGCCCGCGGTGGCCTTGCGGGGCTGCAGCGCAACCAGCGCCTCGGCCTGCTTGACGGCGGCGGCCATCTGGTCGACCACCGGCACCGGAATGCGGTCGCGCACGCGCGCGGCGAGGCCGGCCAGCGGCGCGCCGGCCAGGATCACCACGTCGGCCTCGTCTTCCACCACGGCGCGGTTGGCCAGTTCCACCAGTACGGCTTCCTTCTCTTCCTGCACGTCCGACACCGAGGCAAAGCTGCCGTCGAGCATGCGGATGCCGGCCAGCCGGCCGCGCAGCCCGTGCATGTCGACGCACTCCTCGTACCAGGGGCCCAGCGCGCGCGCAAAGGTGACGATGGCAAAGCGCCGCCCGAGCATGCACGCCGACAGCATCGCCGCCTCGGCCATGCCCACCACGGGCAGGTCGAACAGCTCGCGCGCCCCCATCAGGCCGGGGTCGCCGAAGGCGGCGATGACCGCCGCGTCGAACTGGCCGTGATGCTCGGCCAGCATTTCCAGCGCGATGGCGCCGCCGATCTGCGCTTCGGCGCGGGTGGCGATATACGGCACGCCGCGGCTCGCGGTCAGCGGCACCAGCTCGGTGCCGGGCGCGGCGGCCTCGTTCGCGGCGGCCATCAGGCGCGCGGTGATGCCTTCGCTGGTGTTGGGGTTCAGAACAAGGATTCGCATGTCAGGGGATCAGGCAGGGTTGACTAAGGACGCCAGCACGTTTTCGGCCAGCTTCGCAGCGGCCAGCACGCTGCGGTCGGCACCGCGCGGGCCGGCGATCTGCAGGCCCACCGGCAGGCCGTCGCGGCCGCTGCCGCAAGGCACCGAGATCGCCGGCGCCAGCGCATGGTTGAAGAAGGGCGTGAATACCGCATGGGCGCGCGGCTCCACCGCCACGCCGCCGATGCGCTCCGGCCCGAGGCGGTCGTTGCGCCAGGCCACGCACGGCGTGGTAGGGCACAGCAGCAGGTCGTAGCGGGTAAAGAAGGCGGCCACCGCCAGCGCGATCTGGCGGCTGGCTTCGCGCGCGCGCGCCACCTCGGCGCCGGTCCAGGCCAGCCCGCGCTCGATCTGGCGCGCGACGTCGGCATCGAATACCTCGGGGTCGCGGCGCCAGGCATCGCCATAGAGATGGGCCAGGCCGACATGCTGCAGCGGCATCAGCGCGGCCTCGTCGGCGCCCTGCGGCCACGCCGGGTCGGCGCGCTCGATACTCAGCCCCGCGGCCTGCAGGCGGGCCACGGCCTGGTCGAACGCCTGCGCGACATCGTCGTCGACCGGCGTGTCCAGGCCCAGGCGCGGACTGACCGCGATCTTCAGCGTATGCAGCGGCCGCGCCGCGCCCGGCGAGAAGCCGAGGGTGTCGGGGTCGCGCGGATCGGCGCCGGCCAGCGCCTCGAACATCAGCTCGGCATCGGCGACGGTGCGCGTGATCGGCGCAATCACCTGAATGCCGTTGAAGGCATGGGCGAAGCCGACCGAGTCGGGGATCGCGCCGTAGGAGGGCTTGAAGCCGACCACGCCGGCATGCGCGGGCGGGCGCCGGCTGGAGCCGCCGCCATCGGTGCCCAGCGCCAGCGGCGCCATGCCGGCCGCCACCGCCACCGCGCAGCCGCCCGACGAGCCGCCCGCGGTCAGCGTGGGGTCGAGCGGATGGCGCGTCAGGCCGTAGACCTTGTTGGTGGTCAGCCCCTTGCAGGCGAACTCCGAGGTGTTGCCCATGCCGAGCACGATCGCGCCGGCGCGGCGCAGGCGCTCGACCGCGATCGCGTCGGCGGGTGCGATGAAGTCGCGGTACAGCTGCGAGCCCTGCGTCACGCGCCGGCCCTGGCTCCAGATCACGTCCTTGACGATCACCGGCACGCCCGCCAGCAGCGGGCGCTCGCCCTGCGCCAGGCGCGCGCGCAGTTGCGCCAGGTCGGCATCGACCAGTTCCTGGCGTTGTTCGAAGACGGCGTTGAGCTGGTCGTTGCGCGCCGCGATGCGGGCCTGGAAGGCCGCCGCCACCTCGGCGGGGTCGAGGCGCCCGGCGGCGACGCGGGCCGCGATGGTGGCGGCGTCGAGGCGATTGGTCAGTTCCATGTCTACAGTGTCGGTCAAGCTATCGATCACGCAAGGCGGCGTTCACAGGCTGCCGCCCGAAGTGCGGTAGCGCGGCCGCGCCATTTCGGGCAGGCCGCATGGCAGGAACTCGCCGTGGCCGGCCTCGGCCATGACCTCGCCCTCGTGCGCCACCACCTTGCCGCGCACCAGCGTGGTCACCGGCCAGCCGGTCACGCGCAGGCCCTCGTAGGGGGTGTAGTCGACGGCATGGTGCAGCCCCTCATTGCGGATCGTCACTTCGCGCTGCGGGTCCCAGATCGCCAGGTCGGCATCGGCGCCGATGGCGATGGTGCCCTTGCGCGGATGCAGGCCGTAGAGCTTGGCCGGGTTGGTCGAGGTCAGCGCGACGAACTGGTTGACCGAGATGCGGCCGCCCACCACGCCTGCCGAGAACAGCAGCGGCAGCCGCGTCTCGAGTCCGGGGATGCCGTTGGGGATGTACTGGAACGGGACTTCCTGGCCGCCGGGCTTCTTGCCCTGCGCGTCTTCGTAGCGGAACGGTGCATGGTCGGACGAGAAGATGGTGAAGAGGCCGTCGGCCAGGCCGTCCCAGATCACCTGCTGGTTGCTGCGGTCGCGCGGCGGCGGGCTGCACACGCACTTGGCACCGTGGTAGCCGGGCTGGTCGAGGTCTTCGGCGGTCAGGAACAGGTACTGCGGACAGGTCTCGGCAAAGATCTTCATGCCGCGGTTGCGCGCCCAGCGAATCTGCTCGACCGCCTCCTTGCCCGAGACATGGACGATCAGGATCGGCACGTCGACCAGCTCGGAGAACGTGATGGCGCGGTGCGTGGCCTCGCGCTCGATCGCCATCGGCCGCGCCAGCGCGTGGAACTTCGGCGCGGTATTGCCGGCCGCCCCGAGCTTGTCGGTGAGCCAGGCGATGCAGTCGGAGTTCTCGGCATGCACCATCACCAGCGCGCCTTCCTGGCGCGCCACCGACAGTACCTCGAGGATCTCGCGGTCGTTCAGCTTGAGGTCGTCGTAGGTCATGTAGATCTTGAACGACGAATAGCCTTCGCGGATCAGGCCCGGCAGCTCGTCGTTCAGCACCGCCTCCGTCGGGTCAGCCACGATCAGGTGGAAGGCGTAGTCGACCACCGACTTGCCGCCGGCGCGGCGATGGTAGTCGGCCACCGCGGCGCGCAGCGAATGGCCCTTCTCCTGCGCGGCGAAGGGAATCACGGTGGTGGTGCCGCCGCACGCCGCCGAGACCGAGCCGGTGCGGAAGTCATCCGCCATGCGCAGCCCGTCCGGCATCGGCTGGTCCAGGTGGCAGTGCGCATCGACGCCGCCGGGCAGCACCAGCTTGCCGCCGGCGTCGATCACCTGCGCGGCCTCGCCCAGGTCAAGGCCGAGCTGCACGATGCGGCCGCCGGCGATGCCGATATCGCATTGCATGGTGTCGCTGGCGGTGACGACGGTGCCGTTGCGGATGATGAGGTCGAACTGTTTCACGGTACGGTTTGGTTGTGAGGACAAGGAGAGCGGCCGCGCTTCAGCGGTCGGCGTCGGACAGGTGCATGCGCGCGGTTTCACGCGCCGCGAACGCCGCCACCGCGATCAGCGCGCACACCGCTGCCAGGTAGAGCGCCACCGGCATGGTGTTGCCGAAGCGGTCGAGCAGGCCCACGGCGATCAGCGGAGCGAGCGCGCCGCCGAACACGCCGGCGAACTGGAAGCCGAGCGAGGCACCGGTGACGCGCACCCGGGTGGCGAACAGCTCGGGCAGGAACGAGGCCAGCGGCGAGAACATGAACGACACCAGCACCATGCCGACGAACGAGGCCAGCATGATCAGCGCCGGGCTGCCGGTCTTGACCATGGCGAAGAACACGAACGCCCACACCGCGCCGCCGATGCCGCCGATCATCAGCACCGGCCGGCGGCCGATACGGTCAGCCAGCAGGCCGGCGATCGGGATGAACAGGATCTGCGCCACCGCGCCCAGCAGCACGGCATTGAGCGCGATGCTCTTGGGCAGGCCCAGCTTGGTCGGCACGAAATACAGCAGGAACAGCGTGAACACGTAGAAGGCAATATCGCCGCCCAGCCGCGCGCCGAACGCGATCAGCAGCTGCTTCTTGTAGTTGCGCAGCACTTCCATGATCGGTGCGCGCGCTTCGGCATGCGATTCCTCCAGCTTCTCGAACATGCCGGATTCGCGCACGTTGGAACGGATATACAGCCCGACGCCGACCAGCAGCGCCGACAGCAGGAACGGCACGCGCCAGCCCCAGCTGAGGAAGGCTTCTTCGGATACCTGCCACGTCACCAGCGCAAAGATGCCGTTGGCCAGCAGCAGGCCGATCGGCGCCGCCAGCTGCACCAGGCTGCCGAGCATGCCGCGCCGCTTACCTTCGGGATCGAGTTCGTTGACCATGATCGCGGCCCCGCCCCACTCGCCGCCCAGCGCCAGGCCCTGCACCACGCGCAGCAGCACCAGCAGCAGCGGCGCCAGCGCGCCGGCCGCGGCATAGGTCGGCAGCAGGCCGATGCCGAAGGTGGCCAGGCCCATCATCAGCAGCGTGATGATCAGGATCGACTTGCGGCCCATCTTGTCGCCGTAGTGGCCGAAGATGGCCGCGCCCAGCGGCCGCGCCACGAACGCCACGCCATAGCTGGCGAAGGACAGCAGCGTCGCGGTCAGCGGATCGCTCTGCGGGAAGAACAGCTTGGGGAAGACCAGCGCGGCGGCCGATCCGTAGATGAAATGGTCGTAGAACTCGAGCGTGGTGCCGGCCAGGCTGGCCCCGGCGACGCGCGCGACTGACTGTTTGCTGGCCGACGTGCCTTTTTCCGCCGCGTCGATGCTGACTGCTTGCATGGTGGTCCTCCAATGGTCCCTGGCCTGCCCGCTGCGCACCGGTCGCCGGATGCGCGCTGGGTTGTCTCCGGACGGGCATGCGTGTGCCTCGTCTTTGCTCAGTACATTAGGCCATAAACCGCCATACAATCAAGAGAAATATTGTTTTTCAGAAATGGTGCATATGCATGCTGGAATTTGGTGCGATGCACTAAAGCGGCACCGTCCACCACATGGCGGCACCGAGTTCGGGTAAACACCTAACCCGCTATCCGCCAGCGCGTGCGGACGAAAAAAAACGGCGCATGCCCGAAGGCATGCGCCGTTTTCTGTATGTGTGAAACGCTGAGTTCGCGTCAGATCACGATGGTCTGGGCCTCGCCCTCGGCGCGTTCGCGGATCTCGCCGATCTGCCACACGGCTTCGCCGGCGGCCTGCAGGTGGCGGATGGCGCGTTCGGCGTCTTCCTTGGCCACGATCACCACCATGCCGATGCCGCAGTTGAAGACGCGGTGCATTTCGTCGTCGGCCACGCGGCCCTGCGCCTGCAGCCACTGGAACAGCGGCGGCAGGGTCCAGGCATCGCGATGCAGCACGGCCGTCACGTTCTGCGCCAGCACGCGCGGCACGTTTTCGGTCAGGCCGCCGCCGGTGATGTGGGCCATGCCCTTGACCGGCAGGGTTTCGATCAGCGACAGCAGCGGCTTCACGTAGATCCGCGTCGGCGCCATGATCGCGTCCTGCAGGCGCTGGCCGTGGAAGTCGGCGTTCAGGTCCGGCCTGGCCACCTCGATGATCTTGCGCACCAGCGAGTAACCGTTGGAATGCGCGCCCGACGAGGCCAGGCCCAGCACCACGTCGCCCGGGGTGATGGTGCTGCCGTCGATGATCTTCTTCTTCTCGACCGCGCCGACGGCAAAGCCGGCCAGGTCGTATTCGCCGTCCGGGTACATGCTCGGCATTTCGGCGGTCTCGCCGCCGATCAGCGCGCAGCCGGCCAGTTCGCAGCCGCGGGCAATGCCCTGGATCACGGTGGCGGCGGTGTCGACGTCCAGCTTGCCGCAGGCGAAATAGTCGAGGAAGAACAGCGGCTCGGCGCCCTGCACCAGGATGTCGTTGACACTCATGGCGACCAGGTCCTGGCCCACGGTGTCATGGCGGTTCAGCTGGAACGCCAGCTTGAGCTTGGTGCCCACGCCATCGGTGCCCGACACCAGCACCGGCTCCTGGAACTTCTTCGACAGCTCGAACAGCGCACCGAACCCGCCGATGCCCGCCATCACGCCCTCGCGCATGGTGCGCTTGGCGAACGGCTTGATGCGGTCGACCAGCGCGTCGCCGGCATCGATGTCAACACCGGCGTCGCGGTAGGAAAGGCCTGCCTGGCCGGCGGTCGGGGATGCGCTCATGGGAACCTGCTTGTCCTGGAGGAAATAAAGTGAGGAATTCGGCTCTCGGGCCACCGTCGCCTCCGTCGCTTGGCATCGGAAGGCGGGCGCGAGTCCAGTAGAATCGCAATTTTAACGGATAGAGGCCCCCCGCTTCCAGTTTCCGGCGAGATCGCGCCGCAAACGGCGCTGCCGCCCCCTCCCAACCCTTGATGAATGCCCCGCTGTTGAACCAAGAGGCCAAGCGCATCCTGCTGTGGATCGTCGTGGCCGTGGCGCTGTTCGCCGCCATCCTCGCGCTGGCGCCGGTGCTGACGCCGTTCCTGTTCGCATTCATCTTCGCCTATATCCTGAACCCCGGCGTCGACTGGCTGCAGCGCCGCCGGGTGCCGCGCGCGATCGGCGTGACGCTGATGATCCTGCTGCTGACGGTGGTCTGCGTGATGCTGGTGCTGCTGCTGATCGCGGTGCTCCAGCGCGAGATCCCGCAGGTGCGCGAGCAGTTGCCGATCCTGCTGAAGAAGCTCAATTCGGTGGTGTCGCCGCGGCTGGCCGAGTTCGGCGTGCGCGTACGCTTCGACTTCCCCGGCCTGCGCAACATGATGTCGGACCGCTTCGCGGCCAGCCCGGAAGACCTGCTGGTGGTGCTGCTGAACTACGTCAAGATGTCGGGTTCCGCGCTGATCGCGGTGGCGGGCATCGTCTTCATCGTGCCCATCGTCATGTTCTACCTGATGATGGACTGGCACATGGTGATGCGCCGCATCGAGGGCGTGGTGCCGCGCCGCTGGGTGCCCAAGGTGCGCGAGCTGACCAACGAGACCGACGCGCTGCTGTCGCAATACCTGCGCGGCCAGATCCTGGTGATGGTGATCCTGGCGGCGATCTACTCGATCGGGCTGACCATCGCCGGCTTCGATATCGGCGTGCCGGTCGGGGTCTTCACCGGGCTGGCGGTGTTTATCCCGTATATTGGCTTCGGCGTCGGGCTGGTGATGGCGATCCTGGCGGCGCTGCTGCAGTTCGGCAACTGGTACGGGCTGGCCGCGGTGGCGGTGGTCTACGGCTTCGGCCAGTTCATCGAGAGCTTCTACCTGACGCCAAGGCTGGTCGGCGAGCGCATCGGCCTGCACCCGCTGGTGGTGATCTTCGCGCTGCTCGCCTTCGGCCAGCTGTTCGGCTTCTTCGGCGTGCTGCTGGCGCTGCCGACCTGCGCCGTGCTGCTGGTGGGGGCGCGCCAGCTGCGGCGGGTTTACCTGGCCAGCGATCTCTATCGAAAATAACGGCTGGCGCCCGCTACCCGCTGCTGCCCGCTCCACGAATCTAGCCGAAGTTAGCCATACGTCATGTCCCCGCGTCCCAAGCAATTGTCGCTCGAGCTGGGCAGCCCGCCGCCTTCGACCTTCGAGAATTTCGTGGTGGCGTCCAACCGCGAGGCGGTGCAGCGGCTGCGCGAATTGCCGCCCGCGCTCGCGCAGGAGCACGCCAGCGACCGCCTGATCTACCTGTGGGGCGAGGTCGGCTGCGGCCGTACCCATCTGCTGCATGCGGTGTGCGAGGCCGGGCCGCAGCACGGCATCCGCTGCCGCTACCTGAGCCCGCACCATCCGCTGTCCGATTTCCTGTTCGACCCCTGGTGCCAGCTCTACACCGTCGATGACGTCGAGCTGCTCGACGAAGCGCGCCAGATCGCGGTGTTCTCGCTCTACAACGAGGTGCGCGCGCACGGGCGCACCGCGCTGGTGGTGGCGGGCGGCCTGGCGCCGCGCGCGATGCCGGTGCGCGAGGACCTGCGCACGCGCCTGGGCTGGGGCCTGGTGTACCAGGTCGCGCCGTTGTCCGACGACGACAAGAAGGCCGCCGTGCTCCATGCGGCACGCGAGCGCGGCCTGCAGCTGTCGCCCGAGATCACGCACTGGCTGGTGACGCGGCACTACCGCGACATGCCCAGCCTGATGGCGCTGCTGGATGCGCTCGACACCTATTCGCTGGAACGCAAGCGGCCGGTCACGCTGCCGCTGCTGCGCGAGATGTTCGCCGAATTCCGGGATTAGACGGCGGCCCCGGCACCGCATGCTCCCCTCCCCCCATCCTGCCTTCAGGTAAAATCGCCGCCCATGAATCTGGCACTCTTTGACCTCGACCACACCCTGATCCCGACCGACAGCGACCATGAATGGGGCCGCTTCCTGGTCCGCCTGGGCGTCGTCGACGAGGTAATCTACCGGCAGAAGAACGACGAGTTCTACGGCCACTACAAGGCCGGCACGCTCGATATCCAGGCCTTCCTGCGCTTCGCGCTGGCGCCGCTGGCGGCCAATCCGCGCGACCGGCTCGATGCCATGCGGGTGCGCTTCATGCACGAGGTGATCGACCCGGTGATCACGCCACAGGCGCGCGCGCTGGTCTACAAGCACCTCGAAGCCGGCGACCTGTGCGCCGTGGTCACCGCCACCAACAGCTTCGTCACCGCGCCGATCGCCGCGGCCTTCGGCATCAAGCACCTGATCGCGACCGAGCCGGCCACCGTCGATGGCAAGCCCGAGAGCCAGTTCACCGGCGAGGTCGAGGGCGTGCCCAGCTTCCGCGAAGGCAAGATCACCCGCGTCGAAGCCTGGCTCAAGGCCCAGGGCGCGGGCTGGGACAACTTCGAGACCACCACTTTCTACAGCGACTCGGCCAACGACCTGCCCCTGCTGGAGAAGGTCACCGAGCCGATCGCCACCAACCCGGACGATCGCCTGCGCCACCACGCCGCCGCGGCCGGCTGGCGCATCATGGATCTGTTCTGACGTGATCAAGAAGCTCATTACCCGGCTGCTGGGCAAACCCGGCCCCAAGCAGCGCCGTACCGGCCGCGCCCATACGCCGCGCATCGTCAACGTGGACGAGCACCAGATCGACCCCACGCTGCTGTCGCGCAATGCTGTCAAGGTCACCTCCACGCTGCAGCAGGCCGGCTACCAGGCCTATATCGTCGGCGGCGCCGTGCGCGACCTGCTGCTCGGCATCAAGCCCAAGGACTTCGACGTCGCCACCAATGCCACGCCCGAGCAGGTGCAGTCGCTGTTCCGCCGCTCGCGCATCATCGGCCGGCGCTTCCAGATCGTGCACGTGACCTTCTACGGCGGGCGCGAGCAGGAAATCATCGAGGTCTCGACCTTCCGTGCGCTGGTCGACGCCATCGCCAGCGAGACCCTGCCCGAAGGCCGCCGCCTGAAGCGTGCCGAGCTCGACAGCAAGACCCATGCGATCGACGCCTCGGGCCGCGTGCTGCGCGACAACGTATGGGGCTCGCAGGCCGAAGACGCGGAACGCCGCGACTTCACCATCAACGCGATGTACTACGATCCGGCCGCGCAGACCGTGCATGACTACCATCACGGCATGGAAGACATCCGCGCGCGCCTGCTGCGCATGATCGGCGACCCGGCCACGCGCTATCGCGAAGATCCGGTGCGGATGCTGCGCGTGGTGCGCTTCGCCGCCAAGACCGGCTTCGATATCGACGAGGCCACGCGCCTGCCGATCGCCGGCCTGGCCGAACTGATCCACAACGTGCCCAGCGCGCGCCTGTTCGACGAGATGCTCAAGCTGCTGATGTCCGGCCACGCCTGGGCCTCGCTGCAGGAGCTGCGCAAGGCCGGCCTGCACAAGGGCCTGCTGCCGCTGCTGGACGTGGCGCTGGAGCAACCCATGGGCCAGCGCTTCGTGCAGCTGGCGCTGGACAACACCGACCGCCGCGTGCAGGCCGGCAAGCCGGTGTCGCCGGGCTTCCTGTTCGCCGCGCTGCTGTGGCACCACGTGCTGCAGCGCTGGAACAAGCTGCGCGACGAGGGCGAGCACGCCATCGCCGCGCTCAACGCCGCCATGGACACGGTGCTGGAAAAGCAGACCGGCCAGCTCGCGATCCAGCGCCGCTTTGTCACCGACATGCGCGATATCTGGGGCATGCAGCCGCGCTTCGAAAAGCGCGTCGGCCGCATGCCGTTCCGGCTGCTGGAATCGCCGCGCTTCCGCGCCGGCTACGATTTCCTGGCGCTGCGCTGCCAGTCGGGCGAGCTGCCGGAAGAGCTGGCCGCCTGGTGGAACGACTTCCAGAACGCCGAGCCGCATGAGCGCGAAGACCTGATCGACGCGGTGCGCAGCGCGCGCGGCCAGGGTGGCGGCCAAGGTAGCGCCCAGGGTGCGGAAGGCGAAGGCCCGGCCCGCAAGAAGCGCCGCCGGCGCGGTCCGCGGAAATCGGATAAAGTTTCTTCCCGGAGCGACTCGGACGCGGGCGAGGCAGCACATGCCGGCCCCGGCCAGCCGGAGGAAACGTAAATGACTCTCGCCTTCATCGGCATCGGCGCAAATATTGGCGATGCCCGCCAGGCCATCAAGGACGCCATCGTGTGCCTGGCCCAGCAGGTCGGCATCACGGTGCTGGCGCGTTCCTCGCTCTATCGCACCGCGCCGGTCGATGCCGGCGGCGACGACTACTACAACGCGGTGGTCAAGGTGCAGACCTCGTTCACCGCATCGCAGCTGCTGCGCATCTGCCACCACATCGAAGACCAGTTCGGCCGCGAGCGCCCGTTCCGCAACGCGCCGCGCACGCTGGACCTGGACCTGCTGCTGTTCGGCGACGAACAGCACGACCACGAGCACCTGACCGTGCCGCACCCGCGCCTGACCGAGCGTGCCTTTACGCTAGTGCCGCTGCTGGAGCTGGACGCCGCGCTGGCGATCCCGGGGCGGGGCCGCGCGGCCGACTACCTGGCCGGCGTGGGCGCGCAGCGCATCGAGAAGGTTTCCACCTGCAAGTGCCTGCGCATGCAGGCCGCCGCCGGCGAGCCCGACCGTGGCGGCACCCCCGGCTGAGCCCGCCCGGCAGCGCCCGCGGCACTGCCATCCACCACACTGACGCCCGGAGCGCCATGCTCGATCACCTGCGCCGCATTGTCGTCGAAGGCCCCGTCGGTTCGGGCAAGACCTCGCTGGCCCAGCGCCTGGCGCGCACGCTGCAGGCCCAGGAACTGCCTGACCACGCGCGCCGCAGCCCGTTCCTCGAGCCGTTCTACCGCGACCCCGCGCGCCATGCGCTGGCGCTGCAGCTGTGGTGCCTGACCCAGCGCGCGGTGCAGCTGCAGCAGTGGCAGGCGGGCGTCGCCGCCGGCCAGCGCATGGTCAGCAACTTCCTGATCGCCAAAGACCGCCTGCATGCCGCGCTGACGCTGTCCGAGGACGAACTGGCGCTGTACGACGGCATCGCCGCGCGGCTGGCGCTGCCGCCGCAACGCGCCGACCTGGTGATCGTGCTGCAGGCAACCCCCTCGCTCTTGCGCGAGCGCATCGTGCGCCGTGGCGAGCCCGGCGAGGCCGGCATCGACGAACACTACCTGCAGCGCCTGGCCGGCGCCTATGGCGAACTGTTCCACCGCTACGACGACGCCCCGGTGCTGGTGGTCGACACCGCCCACTTCAATCCGGTGGACAATGACGACGATTTCCGTACACTACTGTCGCGCATCGAAAACATGCGCGGCCGCAAGGCCTTTCTCAATCTCGCCGCGCCCTGACAGGCATCCTCGCCTGCCAGACACAACACAATAACGACGGCTGTCGTTGCCGTGCGGGCCGCCCTCCCGGCACCGGCAAGGCCGTCCTACACGGGCACTGCCATGAGCTACCTCCTCGATCCCTCCCGCAAGACCATCACGATTCCCAAACTGCAGGCGATGCGTGACGCCGGCGAGAAAATCGCCATGCTGACCGCGTACGACTCCAGCTTCGCCGCGCTGCTCGACTACTGCGGCGTGGAGATGATCCTGGTGGGCGACTCGCTGGGCAATGTGATGCAGGGCCAGCAGACCACGCTGCCGGTCACGCTGGAACAGATGGCCTACCACACCGAATGCGCCGCGCGCGCCAACCAGACCGCGCTGCTGCTGACGGACCTGCCGTTCGGCACCTATCCGACGCCGGAAGCCGCGTTTGCCAGCGCCGTCACGCTGATGAAGGCGGGCGCGCAGATGGTCAAGCTCGAAGGCGGCGACTGGCTCGCGCCGATCGTCAGGTTCCTGGTCGAGCGCAGCATCCCGGTGTGCGCGCATATCGGCCTGACGCCGCAGTCGGTGCATGCGCTGGGCGGCTTCAAGGTGCAGGGCAAGACCGACGCCGGCGCGGCCCAGCTCAGGCGCGATGCACTGGCGCTGCAGGCCGCCGGCGCCCAGGTGGTGCTGATGGAGGCGGTGCCGGCGGCGCTGGCCGGCGAGATCACGCAGTCGCTGGCGGTGCCCACCATCGGCATCGGCGCCGGCGCCGACTGCTCGGGCCAGGTGCTGGTGCTGCAGGACATGCTCAACATCTATCCTGGCCGCAAGGCCAAGTTCGTGCGCAACTTCATGGACGGCCAGCCGTCGATCGAGGCCGCGGTGCGTGCCTACGTGGCCGCCGTCAAGGACGGCAGCTTCCCCGCCGTCGAGCACACCTTCTCCGCCTGACGAGGTGGAGATCGGCAGCGCCACCGCCGAAGCCTTCCGCCTGCTGGCCAGCGGCGACGCCGGCCTGTGGTTCATCGTCTGGACCTCGCTGGTGGTGGCGGTGCTGGGGCTGGCGATTGCCACCGTGCCGGCCATCGCCGCGGCGTGGCTGATCGCCACGCGCCAGTTCCCGGGCCGCCGCGCCGTGGTGGTGGTGGCGCAGGCCTTCCTGTCGTTCCCGACCGTGCTGGTCGGGCTGATCCTCTACCTGCTGCTGACGCGCCAGGGTCCGCTGGGCAGCCTGCACCTGCTGTTCACCCCTGCCGGCATGGTGCTGGGGCAGGCCGTGATCGGCTTCCCGGTGGTGCTGGCGTTTGCGCTGTCGACGCTGCAGGGCGCCGACGTGCGCCTGCGCGAGACTGCCTGGGTGCTGGGCGCCGGCCGCTGGCGCACCTTCCTGACGGTACTGCGCGAACTGCGCTTCGGGCTGATGGCGGCGGTGGTCGCCGGTTTTGGCCGCGTGATCGCCGAAGTGGGCTCGGCGCTGATGATCGGCGGCAATATCGAGGGCTCGACCCGCACCATCACCACCGCCATCGCGCTGGAAACCAGCAAGGGCGAATTCGCGCAGGGCATTGCGCTGGGCCTGGTGCTGGTGGCGCTGGCGCTGCTGGTCAATATCGGCATGGCCTGGCTGCAGGGTGCCGGGGGCTTTCGCCGATGACACTGACCGTTGCCGCCGACCACGGCCCGCTGCTGATCGTGCGCGGGCTGGCGCGCAGCATCGGCCTGCGCAAGCTGTTCGCGATCGACACGCTGGTGATCCCGCGCGCCACTGCGATCGTCATGACCGGCATGAACGGCGCCGGCAAGACCACGCTGCTGCGCATGCTGGCGGGGCTGGAGCCCGCGCCCGGCGCGGTCGCGCACTGGACCGATGCGCAGGGCCACGCCCACAGCGCGGCGCTGACACCGCTGCCGCCCGCGCTGCGCCGGCGCATTGCCTACCTGCACCAGCATCCCTACCTGTTCCGCACCTCGGTGCGCGAGAACATCGCCTACGGCCTGCGCGCGCGCGGCCTGCCGCGCCATGAGATCGACCTGCGCGTGGGCGAGGCGCTGGGCTGGGCCGGGGTCTCGCACCTGCAGGACACCGCGCCCGAATACCTGTCCGGTGGCGAGATCCAGCGCGTCGCGCTGGCGCGCGCCAAGGTGCTGGAGCCGGAATTGCTGCTGCTCGACGAACCCACCTCCAGCCTGGACGGGCACGCGCGCGAGCAGGTGATCGCACTGGTCGGCGACCTTGCCGCCGAAGGCCGCACCGTGGTGATGATCTGCCACGACCGCGAGCTGATCAACCTGCCCGGCGTGGTGCGCTGGAAACTGGGCGACGGCGTACTCGACACCCACCACCCCTAATCAGCGGCTCAGGCCTGCAACTTCGCCGGCATCGCGCCGCGCAGGGCGTTGACCAGCACGATGGCCTCGGCGCGCGCCAGCATCGCGCGTGGGACCACCGCTTCTTCGACCGGCTCGCCCGGCGCGCCCAGCGCCGCGCCGCCCGCCTCCAGCACCACCGCCCGCATCACGCCCGGCAGGATGTCGGCCGACAGCGGCGGCGTCAGCCAGCGGCCATCGATGCGCACGAACACCGAGCTGCGCCCGCCCTCGAGCAGTTCGCCGCGCGTGTTGAAGAACAGCCGGTCGAAGCCGCCGGCGCGCTCGGCGGCCTGCCAGCCGGCATCGAAGAGCGCGCGCGCACTGGTCTTGTGGCGGCGCAGCGGGTCGGCCGGCGGCAGCGGGTCCGGCGCGAGGTCGACACCGACCGGCCCCGCCGGCAACGGCGCCAGCGCGCCGCTGGCGAACGACAGCGTGCCGGACTTGTCCACGCTCAGGCGCAGGCGCCAGCTGCCGGCACCCAGTTTTGCCGCCTGCGCGGCCACCGCCTCGCGCGCGGCGTTGGCGTCGAAGGCAAAGCCGAACGCCTGCGCCGAGGCCCTGATGCGCGCCAGGTGCCGCGCCAGGTGCGGGCAGGCGCCGTCTTGCGCGCGCAGGGTCTCGAACAGCGCGAAGCCGGGATCGTGGCGGGTCAGGAAGCGCGCCTTCCAGCCGCATTCGGCGAATTCCTCCGCCGCCACGCTGTCATGGACGATGCCGCCGCCCACTCCCATTTCGCCGGCGCGCAAGCCGCTGGCCGCTGGCGGCGCCAGCACCAGCGTGCGGATCGCCACCGACAGCGCGAACGGACCGGCCATGGCCGCGCCGGACGGCGCCTCGATCCAGCCGATTGCGCCGGTGTAGAGCCCGCGCGGCGCGTGCTCCAGCTCGGCAATGATCTGCATGGTGCGCCGCTTGGGCGCGCCGGTGATCGAGCCGCACGGGAACAGCGCCGCCATCAGCGCGCCGAAGCCGGTGCCGGGCCGCGCCGTCGCCGTCACGGTAGAGGTCATCTGCAGCACCGCGCCGAACGGCTGCACCGCGAAGCGCTCCGGCACCGCCACGCTGCCCGGCTGCGCGATGCGGCCCAGGTCGTTGCGCAGCAGGTCGACGATCATCACGTTCTCGGCCCGGTTCTTGGCATCGGCCGCCAGCGCTGCGGCGGCCTGCGCATCGCGCGCGGCATCGCCGGCGCGCGGCGCGGTGCCCTTCATCGGCCGGGTCAGCAGGTGGCCCCGGCCATCGTGGCGCACGAACAGCTCGGGCGACAGCGACAGCACCATGGCGTCATCCGGCAGCCGCGCCAGCACGCCATAAGGCACCGGCTGCGCGGCGCGCAGCGCCGCGTACAGCGCCACCGGATCGCCGAAGGCCTCGCAGCGCAGGCGCTGGGTGTAGTTGACCTGGTAGGTGTCGCCGGCTTCGATCCACTGGTGGATGCGCGCGATGGCGTCGTCGAAGGCTTCGCGCGAAGTATCGGAAGCGATATCCATCAGGCCCGCTGGCTTCGCCTCCGCATGGGTCTGCAGCCACGCCGCCACCGCCGCCGCATCGAGCCGTTGCAGCGCGCCGAACCACAGCAGGCGCAGCGCACCGTCGTGGAACGGCATGGCGTTGCCGGTATGCACCGGCGCCTCGACCAGCGCGCCGCCGAATTCGTAGGGCGCGAACACGGTGGCGTGCCAGCCCTGGCGCCAGCCTTCGGCGAGCATCGCGTCGAGTCGGGCGATGTCGCTGCCGGGGGGCAGCAGGTCTTCGTGCACGAAGCTGGTGTAGAGACGGGATGCGGGTTGCCCGGCGGGTGCGGTGGCGTCGTCGAGCAGGACGAAGACGTCATCACCGCCCGCTTGCGTGCTCCCCTCTCCCGCTTGCTGCAGAGGGGCTGGGGGAGAGGGCGGGGGCTGGATGCTTGCTACCACGGGAAATCGTCAGGAAAAACAGGATTGCCGGCGCCGCCAGCATGGAAAGCAGTGATGCATTATCGCGCGGCGCAAGCCTGGTGGGCGATGGGCGCGCCTGCCCTCTCCCCCGGCCCCTCTCCCGCAAGCGGGTGAGGGGCGCAAACCCGCGGTTCGCCGGCGTCATGCGCCAAAAAACAAAACCGGCCACGCTCGCGCGTGGCCGGTTCCATACCGCCAAGCCGGATCAGCTGAAGAAGCTCTTCACCTTGTCCAGCCACGAGGTTTCCTGCGGGCTGTGGCGCGAGCCGCCCTCGTGCACCGAGCGGTCGAACTGGCGCAGCATTTCCTTCTGCGCCTCGGTCAGCTTGACCGGCGTCTCCACGTTCACATGCACGTAGAGGTCGCCGGGGTAGCCGGAGCGCACGCCCTTGATGCCCTTGCCGCGCAGCCGGAAGGTCTTGCCGGACTGGGTGGCCTCGGGCACCGGGAAGGTGGCCTTGCCGCTCAGCGTCGGCACTTCCAGGTCGCCGCCCAGCGCCGCGGTGGCGAACGAGATCGGCATCTGGCAGTGCAGGTCGTCGCCGTCGCGCTCGAACACGGCGTGCGGCTTGATGTGGACCTCCACGTACAGGTCGCCCGGCGGGCCGCCATTGATGCCCGGCTCGCCGTTGCCGGATGACCGGATACGCATGCCTTCGTCGATGCCGGCCGGGATCTTCACTTCCAGCGTCTTCTGCGACTTCAGCTTGCCCTGGCCGTGGCACTTGGTGCAGGGCTTGGGGATGAACTTGCCGCTGCCGTGGCACTTCGGGCAGGTCTGCTGCATGGTGAAGAAGCCCTGCGACACGCGCACCTGGCCCGCACCGTGGCAGGTCGGGCAGGTTTCGACGCTGGAGCCGGGCTCGGCGCCGTTGCCGTGGCAGTGGTCGCAATCGTCCCAGTGCGGCACGCGGATCTGGGCCTCGTGGCCGTGCGCGGCCTGCTCCAGCGAGATCTCCATGCTGTAGCGCAGGTCGGCGCCGCGGTAGGCCTGCGGACCGCCGCCGCGACGGCCGCCGCCGCCGCCCTGGCCGAAGATATCGCCGAAGATGTCGCCGAAGGCCTCGGCAAAGCCGCCGTAGCCCTGCGCGCCGCCGAAGCCGCCCGCCATGTTCGGGTCCACGCCGGCATGGCCGTACTGGTCGTACGCGGCCTTCTTCTCCGGGTCGGAAAGCATCTCGTAGGCCTCCTTGGCCTCCTTGAATTTTTCCTCGGATTCCTTGCTGTCCGGATTGCGGTCCGGGTGGTATTTCATCGCGAGCTTGCGATAAGCCTTCTTGACTTCGTCTTCGCTCGCGTTCTTGCCTACCCCGAGCACTTCGTAATAGTCACGTTTTGCCATGGTGGCTCATTACCTCATTGGCCGGCGGGTGCAAGCGGCACGGGCCGGCGAATAGCAAAAAAGCCGAGCGCGGCATCCGACGGCGGTTTCCCGCGGGTCTGATGGCCGTCGCCCGGCGTCGGGGCGGGAGCGGCGCCGGCCAGTGCCTGCACCGCCGCCCGCGTATCCCGATTACTTCTTGTCGTTGACTTCCTTGAATTCGGCGTCCACAACGTTGTCGTCCTGCGGCTGGGCCTGCTGCTGGCCGCCGGCAGCACCCGCGGCACCGGCCGCGGCGCCTTCGCCGGCCTTGGCCTGCATGTCGGCGTAGACCTTCTCGCCCAGCTTCTGGCTGACTTCGGACAGCGCGTTGACCTTGGCGTCGATCTCGGTCTTGTCGCCGCCGCGTGCGGCGTCTTCCAGTTCCTTGATCGCGGCCTCGATCTTTTCCTTCTCGCCCGCGTCCAGCTTGTCGCCGTACTCGGTCAGCGCCTTCTTGGTCGAGTGGATCAGCGCGTCGGCCTGGTTGCGGGCATCAGCCAGCTCGCGGGCCTTCTTGTCTTCCTCGGCGTTGGCCTCGGCGTCCTTGACCATGCGCTGGATCTCGTCTTCCGACAGGCCCGAGTTGGCCTTGATGGTGATCCGGTTTTCCTTGCCGCTGGCCTTGTCCTTGGCGCCCACGTGCAGGATGCCGTTGGCGTCGATGTCGAACGAGACCTCGATCTGCGGCGTGCCGCGCGGTGCCGGCGGAATGCCCTCGAGGTTGAACTCGCCCAGCAGCTTGTTGCCGGTGGCCATCTCGCGCTCGCCCTGGTACACCTTGATGGTCACGGCCGGCTGGTTGTCGTCGGCGGTCGAGAACACCTGCGCATGCTTGGTCGGGATGGTGGTGTTCTTGGTGATCATCTTGGTCATCACGCCACCCAGGGTTTCGATGCCCAGCGACAGCGGCGTCACGTCCAGCAGCAGCACGTCCTTGCGGTCGCCCGACAGCACCGAACCCTGGATCGCGGCACCGACGGCCACGGCTTCGTCCGGGTTCACGTCCTTGCGCGCTTCCTTGCCGAAGAACTCCTTGACCTGCTCCTGCACCTTGGGCATGCGGGTCATGCCGCCGACCAGGATCACGTCGTCGATGTCGCTGACCTTGACGCCGGCATCCTTGATCGCGGTGCGGCACGGCTCGATGGTGCGGGTGATCAGCTCTTCGACCAGCGATTCCAGCTTGGCGCGGGTCATCTTCAGGTTCAGGTGCTTCGGACCCGAGGCATCGGCCGTGATGTACGGCAGGTTGATCTCGGTCTGCTGCGAGCTCGACAGTTCGATCTTGGCCTTTTCAGCGGCTTCCTTCAGGCGCTGCAGCGCGAGCACGTCCTTGGACAGGTCGACGCCCTGGTCCTTCTTGAACTCGCCGATGATGTAGTCGATGATGCGCTGGTCGAAGTCTTCGCCGCCCAGGAAGGTGTCGCCATTGGTCGACAGCACTTCGAACTGCTTTTCGCCGTCAACATCCGCGATCTCGATGATCGAGATGTCGAAGGTGCCGCCGCCGAGGTCATACACGGCGATCTTGCGGTCGCCCTTCTCGTTCTTGTCCAGGCCGAAGGCCAGCGCGGCCGCGGTCGGCTCGTTGATGATGCGCTTGACATCCAGGCCGGCGATGCGGCCGGCGTCCTTGGTCGCCTGGCGCTGCGAGTCGTTGAAGTAGGCCGGCACGGTGATCACGGCTTCGGTCACCGGCTCGCCGAGGTAGTCCTCGGCGGTCTTCTTCATCTTGCGCAGCACTTCGGCGGAGACCTGCGGCGGGGCCAGCTTCTGGTCGCGCACCGACACCCATGCGTCGCCGTTGTCGGCCTTGACGATGGAATACGGCATCAGGCCGATGTCCTTCTGGACTTCCTTCTCTTCGAACTTGCGGCCGATCAGGCGCTTGACCGCGTACAGCGTGTTACGCGGGTTGGTCACGGCCTGCCGCTTGGCGGGCGCGCCGACCAGGATTTCGCCGTCTTCCATGTAGGCGATGATCGACGGGGTGGTGCGTGCGCCTTCCGAGTTTTCGATGACCTTGGGGGTGTTGCCCTCCATGATCGCGACGCAGCTATTGGTGGTACCGAGGTCGATACCGATGATCTTACCCATTATTCTCTCCTCTTGAGCCAGCGCTATGCGCGCGGCTGCAATTCAACCTGAGGCCGAAATGTGGCCGTCCGGGGGCTTTTCAAGGGCAGAACCGGCAAATCCGAGTAATTTTCTCGGTTTCTGCCCTCATTCAACGGCTGGCGCTGCCGCGGCTTGAGCAGGAAGCGCTGGCAGAACGCTTTATGTGGCTCTTGAATTACTTGGCCGTGTCATCGCGATCGCGCTGCCACAGCACGTCGGAGCCGCCGCCCGCCCGGTTCAGCACCCGCGCCAGCACGAACATCAGGTCCGAGAGCCGGTTCAGGTACTGGCGCGGCGCCTCGTTCAGCGCCTCGGCCGCGCCCAGGGCCACCAGCGCGCGCTCGGCGCGCCGGCACACGGTGCGGCAGACGTGGGCCTGCGCCGCGGCGCGGCTGCCGCCGGGCAGGATGAATTCGGCCAGGCGCGGCAGGTTGGCGTTGTAGTCGGCCAGCCAGGTGTCGAGCTGCGCCACCTGCTCGGGCTTGAGCAGCGTATAGCCCGGGATGGACAGCTCCCCGCCCAGGTCGAACAGGTCGTGCTGGATATGCAGCAGCGCGGCGCGCACGTCGGCGGGCAGGTCTTCGGTCAGCAGCACGCCGACGTGGCAGTTCAGTTCATCGACATCGCCGATCGCGGCGATGCGCAGGCTGTCCTTGCCGGTGCGGCTGCCGTCGCCCAGGCCGGTGGTGCCGGCGTCGCCGGTGCGGGTGGCGATCTTCGACAGG
The DNA here is from genome assembly GCF_057798955.1 of Cupriavidus sp. 207A1. Lineage (NCBI taxonomy): Bacteria > Pseudomonadati > Pseudomonadota > Betaproteobacteria > Burkholderiales > Burkholderiaceae > Cupriavidus > Cupriavidus sp. 207A1. The sequence goes on from NZ_JBYOJO010000006.1 coordinate 348,606, forward strand.
CGGTTGCCCATGCCGGTCTCCTTGTCAGCGGTTGGTCGTTGGGAAATGGCGCATTATCGCGCCAGAGCCGGTGACTTAGCCATGCGCGCTGCGTCCGTCGGCACGGGCTGGCGTCGCCATCGGCTTGTGCGGCTATCGGCCGCGCGCTCGCCGAGAGAAGGTGCACCAGCCGCCGCGCGGCGTAGAATGCAGTTATCCGTCCATTCGATAACCGGGTCGCGCCCCAGCCTGCCGCCGGCACCCTCGGCGTCCTCGCCGTCCATGAGGCCGCACCGACCCGTCGGAGACCCGCATGAACCACCCCACGCCGTCCGCCTCCCTCGCCCGCCGTCCGCTGCCGCCCGCCATCGCCGACGCCCTCGCGGCACGCTTCGGCGAGCGCTTTACCACCTCCGCCGGCGTGCGCGAGCACCACGGCCGCGACGAATCGCCGTTTCCGCCGGCGCTGCCCGATGCGGTGGTGTTTGCCCACAGCACCGAGGAAGTGGCCGAGGTGGCGCGCCTGTGCAACCAGCACGGCGTGCCGCTGATCCCGTACGGCGCGGGCTCGTCGCTGGAAGGCCACCTGCTGGCGGTGGCCGGCGGCATCAGCCTGGACCTGTCGCAGATGAACCGGGTGCTGGCGGTGCAGCCCGAGGACCTGACCGTGACGGTGCAGCCCGGCGTCACGCGCAAGCAGCTCAACCAGGAGATCAAGGACACCGGCCTGTTCTTCCCGATCGACCCCGGCGCCGACGCGTCGCTGGGCGGCATGTGCGCCACGCGCGCGTCGGGGACCAACGCGGTGCGCTACGGCACCATGCGCGAGAACGTGCTGGCGCTGACGGTGGTGACCGCCGACGGCCGCGTGATCCGCACCGGCACGCAGGCGCGCAAGTCGTCGGCGGGCTATGACCTGACCCGGCTCTTCATCGGCAGCGAAGGCACGCTCGGCATCATCACCGAGGTCACGGTGCGGCTGTACCCGCAGCCCGAGGCGATCTCGGCCGCGGTGTGCGCCTTCCCCAGCATGGGCAGCGCGGTGCAGGCCGTGATCCAGACCATTCAACTGGGCGTGCCGGTGGCGCGCGTGGAATTCGTCGATGCGCTGGCGATCCGCGCCATCAACCGCCACGACAACCTGACCCTGCCCGAGACCCCGCACCTGTTCTTCGAATTCCACGGCACCGAGGCCGGCGTGCGCGAGCAGGCCGAGACCGTGCAGCAGATCACCGCCGACTTCGGCGGCCAGGGCTTCGAGTGGGCCACGCGCCCGGAAGACCGCAGCCGGCTGTGGAATGCGCGTCATACCGCGTACTTTGCGATGCTGCAGCTCAAGCCGGGCTGCAAGTCGGTCACCACCGACGTGTGCGTGCCGATCTCGCGCCTGGCCGACTGCGTCACCGAGACCGAGAAGGACCTGAACGCCTCGGCGCTGCCCTGCCCCATCGTCGGCCATGTCGGCGACGGCAACTTCCACGTGGCGATCCTGGTCGACCCTGACAAGCCAGAGGAAATGGCCGAGGCCGAGGCCATCAACCAGCGCATCGTCGAACGCGCGCTGGCGATGGGCGGCACCTGCACCGGCGAGCACGGCGTGGGCCTGCACAAGCAGCGCTTCCTGGTGGACGAGCACGGCGAGGACGCGCTCGACCTGATGCGCGCGATCAAGGACGCACTGGATCCCAACCATATCCTGAACCCGGGCAAGATCTTCAGCGCCACGCGCGGCGCCGCGCAGTAAAGCTTGCGACCGGATGGCCTCCATGTTCAACCGCGTCCCGCCGCTGCACCTGCTGATCGCGTTCGAGGCCGCCGCGCGCCTGGGCAGCTTCGCGCGCGCGGCCGAGGAGCTGTCGGTGACGCCCAGCGCGGTCTCGCACCGGATCAAGAACCTCGAGGAGCTGTGGGGCGAAGACCTGTTCGTGCGCGCCAACGCCGCGCTGCGGCTGACCGCCGCCGGCACGCGCTACCTGCGCAACGTGCAGGACGCGCTCAAGTCGCTCAACGAGCTGGCCCGTCCCGAGTACAACAAGCTGCGCACGCGGCTACGCGTGGCGATCCCGCCCACCTTCGGGCGCCAGCACCTGGTGCCGCGGCTGCCGGAGTTCGGCGCGCTCTATCCGCATATCGACCTCGAGCTGCACCTGGCGATCCCGTTCCTCGACGTCAAGGCCGAGGACACCGATGTCGAGATCCGCTACGGCACCGGTCGCTACCCCGACCTGAAGACCACCAAGCTGCTGGTGGAGCCGGTGTTCCCGGCGTGCGGGCGCGAATACTACGAGCGCGTCAACGGCCGCGCCATCACCAGGCCCGAGCACCTGCACGGCCTGGTGCTGCTGCGCAGCCCGCTGGAGCCGTGGAAGCCGTGGTTCGAGACCGCCGGGCTGGACTGGCCCGAGCCCCAGACCGGCCCGCAGTTCAACGACATCGGGCTGATGCTGGAGGCGATCGCCTCCAACCAGGGCGTGGCGCTGGTGCGCCAGCGCATGGCGCGACACTGGCTGTCGCTGGGGCAGATGGTGCGGCTGCTAGATGTGGAATCGGTATCGCCGCACGGCTACTACATCGTCGAGCGCGAACAGGCGCCGCTAAAGCCCGAGGCGCGCTATTTCGTCGACTGGCTGCTGAGCCTGGACTGGTAGGAGGCTGCGCCAATGGAAATCCGCCTGCTGACCCCCGACGATGCCGCGGCCTTCCACGCGCTGCGGCTGCAGGGACTTGCCGAGGCGCCCGAGGCCTTTGCCGCCAGCCTGGAAGAAGAACAGGAGCTGGCGCCGGAGTCGGTGGCGCAACGCCTTGCGCCGAACCCGGACAAGGCCGTCTTTGGCGCCTTCGAGGCCGCCCCCGGCGGCATGGCGCTGGCCGGCGTGGTTGGCGTGATGCGCGAGCCCCGGCGCAAGCACTGGCACAAGGCCTCGATCTTCGGCATGTACGTGGCGCCGGCCTGGCGCGCGCGCAAGCTCGGCCGCGCGCTGATGCTGCGCGCGCTGCAGCAGGCCGCCGCCATGCCGGGCGTGCGCCAGGTGACGCTGTGCGTCAATGCCGGCAGCGCGGGCGCGGTGCGCCTGTACGAATCGCTCGGCTTCGAGCGCTTCGGGCTGGAGCCCGATGCGTTGTACGTCGCGCCGCACTTCCACGACAAGCTCGACATGGTGCTGCGGCTGCCGGCCGCCCCGGCGCGGCCGGACCTCTGAAGGCAGCCCCCGCCTGTCCCGCCTTACCGCTGGCCGGCCGCCGGTGCTACGCTGAAACCGGCGCCCGTGCCCGCCGGGCATGATGAGCATTATTGATCGGCCCGGCATGCCGAATTCACGTCCGGCGTGGTGCCCGCGCCCGGTGGCCTGCGCTATAGTCACCCGTCCCCCGCGGCCGGCACTGCACCGCCGCGGCCGGCAGGCCGGCAAACGATCATTACAGGCCGCCCCCCAGGAGACCCCACAGGAGTCGTTCATGAATGCCCCGCACGAAGCCCAAACCCTCGCTCCCGGCGCCGCCGACACTCCGGCCACGGCCGACGGCCGTCGTGACGCGCTGCTGGCCGGCCTGGCGCAGATCCTGCCCGATGCCGCGGTGCTGTGGAAGCCGGAAGACACCGTGCCCTATGAATGCGACGGCCTGGCCGCGTACCGCCAGGTGCCGATGGCGGTAGCACTGCCCGACACCGAGGAGCAGGTCTGCGCCATCCTGCGGCTGTGCCACCAGCTGGGCGTGCCGGTGGTGCCGCGCGGCGCCGGCACCAGCCTGTCGGGCGGCGCCATGCCGATCGCCGAGGGCCTGGTGCTGTCGCTGGCCAAGTTCAAGCGCATCCTGTCGGTCGATCCGTATGCGCGCACCGCGGTGGTCCAGCCGGGCGTGCGCAACCTGGCGATCTCGGACGCCGCCGCGCCGCACAACCTGTACTACGCGCCCGACCCGTCGTCGCAGATCGCCTGCACCATCGGCGGCAACGTCAGCGAGAACTCCGGCGGCGTGCACTGCCTGAAGTACGGCCTGACCGTGCACAACGTGCTGCGCGTGCGCGCGGTGACGATGTCCGGCGAGGTGGTGGTGTTCGGCTCCGAGGCTCCCGACGCGCCCGGGCTGGACCTGCTGGCCGTGCTGATCGGCTCCGAGGGCATGCTGGCCGTGGTGACCGAGGTCACCGTGCGCCTGATCCCCAAGCCGCAGCTGGCGCAGGTGATCATGGCCTGCTTCGACGATGTCGAGAAAGGCGGCAACGCGGTCGCCGACGTGATCGCCGCGGGCATCATCCCGGCCGGGCTGGAGATGATGGACAAGCCCGCCACCGCCGCGGTCGAGCAGTTCGTGCATGCGGGCTATGACCTCGATGCCGCCGCGATCCTGCTGTGCGAGTCCGACGGCACGCCCGAGGAAGTGGCCGAGGAGATCGAGCGCATGAGCGCGGTGCTGACGGCATCGGGCTGCACCCGCATCGTGGTCTCGCAGAACGAGGCCGAGCGGCTGCGCTTCTGGAGCGGCCGCAAGAACGCCTTCCCGGCGGCGGGGCGGATCTCGCCGGACTATTACTGCATGGACGGCACCATCCCGCGCAAGCACATCGGCACGCTGCTCAAGCGCATCGAGGCCATGGAAGTGAAGTACGGCCTGCGCTGCATCAACGTGTTCCATGCCGGCGACGGCAACATGCACCCGCTGGTGCTGTTCGACGGCGGCGACGTGGACGAGTGGCACCGCGCCGAGCTGTTCGGCGCCGACATCCTGGAAACCTGCGTCGAGCTGGGCGGCACCGTCACCGGCGAGCACGGCGTGGGCGTGGAAAAGCTCAACTCCATGTGCGTGCAGTTCTCGACCGCGGAGCGCGACGCCTTCTTCGGCGTCAAGGCCGCCTTCGACCCGGCGCGGCTGCTCAACCCCGACAAGGCCATCCCGACGCTGGCGCGCTGCGCCGAATACGGCAAGATGCACGTGAAGAAGGGCCTGCTGCCGCATCCCGAACTGCCTCGCTTCTGAGCCACGCCATGCGCGAGAATCCACGCCGGCGCCAGCACCAGGAAGCCGTGGCGCGCCAGCGCCTGGGCCAGCCCGAGGCCGGCTGGCGCCAGCGCTGGTACACCATCATCTTCGAGGCCGATACGCGCGAGGGCCGCCTGTTCGATGTCGCGCTGCTGCTGGCCATCGTCACCAGCGTGATGATCGTGATGCTCGACAGCCTGCCCGCGGTGAACCAGCGCATGGGCGGGGTATTCACGGCGCTGGAATGGATGTTCACGCTGCTGTTCACGGCCGAGTACGCCATGCGCCTGCTGGTGGTGCGGCGCCCGTGGCGCTATGCGCTGAGCTTCTACGGCGTCATCGACTTCATCTCGATCATGCCGACCTGGCTGGCGTTCTTCGTGCCGGAACTGCATTTCCTGATCGACGTGCGGCTGCTGCGGCTGCTGCGCGTGTTCCGGATCCTGAAGCTGACCGTGTACTTCGAGGAAGCCGAGATCCTGTACCGCGCGCTGGTCAACAGCCGGCGCAAGATCTTCGTGTTCCTGGCCGCGGTGTTCATCATCACCGTGATCCTCGGCACCGTGATGTACGTGGTCGAGGGGCCGGAGCACGGCTTCCACAGCATCCCGGTCAGCATGTACTGGGCCGTGGTGACGCTGACCACCACCGGCTTCGGCGACATGGTGCCGAAGACGCCGCTGGGGCAGTTCATCACCTCGCTGACGATCCTGCTGGGCTACGGCATCATCGCCTTTCCCACCGGCATCGTCGGCGCCGAGCTGGCCGCCAGCATCATGAAGCGGCCACTGACGACCCGCACCTGCACCCATTGCCTGACCGAGGGGCACGAGCCCGACGCACAGTATTGCAAGCACTGCGGCAGCCAGCTGCCGGCCTATCAGAACGACCGGCCTGAAGTCCCGGGCGGCCGCGACGGCTCGACCTGACCCTGGGCCTCGCCATAACACCTTCCCCATCTCGCACGACTATGCAAGCCACCCTCGACGCCTTCCGCGACGCCGTCAGGCAAGCCACCGAGACCCGCACCCCGCTGCGGCTGCGCGGCGGCGGCAGCAAGGACTTCTACGGCCAGCCGCCGCAAGGCCAGTTGCTGGACACGCGCGCTTACACCGGCATCGTCGACTACGACCCGGCCGAGCTGGTGATCACCGCGCGCTGCGGCACGCCGCTGGCCGAGGTCGAGGCCGCGCTGGCAGAAAAGCGCCAGATCCTCGCGTTCGAGCCGCCCCACTTCGCGCTGCCCGGCCAGCCCAGCGTGGCGACGCTGGGCGGCGCCGTCGCCGCCGGCTTGTCGGGCCCGCGCCGGCAGGCGGTGGGCGCGCTGCGCGACTTCGTGCTGGGCGCGCAGCTGATGGACGGCCGCGGCGAGGTGATGGACTTTGGCGGCCAGGTGATGAAGAACGTGGCGGGCTACGACGTGTCGCGGTTGCTGGCGGGCTCGCTCGGCACGCTGGGGCTGATCCTGCAGGTCTCGCTCAAGGTGCTGCCGGCACCGTTCGACGAGGCCACGCTGCGCTTCGAGATGGCACAGGCCGAAGCCATCCGGCAACTGAACCAGTGGGGCGGCCAGCCGCTGCCGCTGGCGTCTTCGGTGTGGCAGGCGGGCGTGCTGCACGTGCGCCTGTCCGGCGCCGGCGCCGCGGTGCGCGCGGCCTGCGCACGGCTGGGCGGCGAACGCCTGGAGCCGGCGCCCGCCGCCGCGCTGTGGCAGTCGCTGCGCGAGCAGACCCACCCGTTCTTTGCCCCGGCCCACGCGGGCCGCGCGCTGTGGCGACTGGCGGTGCCCACCGTGGCCGCGCCGCTGGCGCTGCCCGGCGAACAGCTGGTCGAATGGGGCGGCGGCCAGCGCTGGTGGCTGCCCGAAGAGGGCTCCGCCAAGGCCGACGCCGAAAGCGTGCGCGCGGTGGCCCAGGCCGCCGGCGGCCATGCCACGCTGTTTCGCCACGGCGACAAGTCGATGGGCGTGTTCACGCCGCTGGCGTCGCCGCTGGCCGCGATCCATCGCCGCCTGAAAGAGACCTTCGACCCGGCGGGCATCTTCAATCCGCAGCGCATGTACCCCGGGCTCTGAGCCCGCGGGCCCAGACACCCAGGCACAACTTCCCCACATCATGCAAACGACCCTGGCCGATTTTCTCCGCGACACGCCCGAAGGCGAGGAAGCCAAATCCATCGTCGGCAAATGCGTGCATTGCGGCTTCTGCACCGCCACCTGCCCCACCTACCAGCTGCTCGGCGATGAACTGGACGGGCCGCGCGGGCGCATCTACCTGATGAAGCAGGTACTCGAAGGCCATGCCATCACCGAAAGCACGCGCCTGCACCTGGACCGCTGCCTGACCTGCCGCAACTGCGAATCGACCTGCCCCTCCGGCGTGCGCTACGGCCGCCTGGTCGACATTGGCCGCCAGCTGGTCGACGACAAGCTCGAGGCCGAAGGCGTGCGGCGTCCCGCCAGCCAGCGCATCGCGCGCTGGGTGTTGCGCGAGGGGCTGACGCGGCCGGCGCTGTTCGGCACGGCGCTGCGCCTGGGCCAGATGGTGCGACCGCTGCTGCCGGGCACGCTGCGCGCCAAGGTGCCGCCGCTGTCGGCCAGCGCCGCGCCAGGCACGTGGCCGCGCAACACGCATGCGCGCAAGATGCTGTTGCTCGACGGTTGCGTGCAGCCGGCGATGTCGCCCAACATCAATGCCGCCACCGCGCGCGTGTTCGACCGTGTCGGCATACAACTGGTGGTGGCGCGCGAGGCCGGCTGCTGCGGCGCCATCCGCTTCCACACCGGCGACCACGATGGCGGCCTCGACAATATGCGCCGCAATATCGACGCGTGGTGGCCGCATGTCGAAGCCGGCGCCGAAGCCATCGTGATGACCGCATCGGGCTGCGGCGCGATGGTCAAGGACTACGGCCACCTGCTGCGCAACGATCCCGCCTATGCCGAGCGCGCGCGCCGCATCTCGGCGCTGACGCGCGACCTGTCCGAGATCCTGCCGGACTTTGCCGACGACCTGCATGCCGCCGCCGGCGCGGTGCCGCGCGACGGGCGGCGCGTGGCCTACCACCCGCCGTGCACGCTGCAGCACGGCCAGCAGATCCGCGGCAAAGTCGAAGCGCTCTTGACCGGCCTCGGCGTGGAAGTCAAACTCTGCGCTGACAGCCACCTGTGCTGCGGCTCGGCGGGCACTTACTCGGTGCTGCAGCCGGAACTGTCCCAGCGCCTGCGCGACGACAAGCTCGCCAAACTGCAGGCGACGCAGCCCGAAGCCATCGTCTCCGCCAATATCGGCTGCATCTCGCACCTGCAGGGCGGCACCGATACGCCGGTCATGCACTGGATCGAACTGGTCGACCGGATGCTGGGATAACACCCCGGCCGTGGTTGTCTCCGCTCTCTCCCGCTTGCGGGAGAGAGGGCCATGCACAACCACGACCGCCCCATGCTCCAGACCTTTGCCATCCTGTTGGTTTTCCAGTCCGTCGGCGAGGTGATCAGCTACGCGCTGACCCTGCCCGTGCCCGGCCCCGTGCTCGGCATGATCCTGCTGTTCGGCTGGCTCGTCTTCGACGACCGGCTGCTGCCCGTGATCCAGGGCACCACCACCGAGCTGCTCAAGCACCTGTCGCTGCTGTTCGTGCCGGCCGGCGTCGGCATCATGGTCCACGCCAACCGCATCGAGGGCGAGTGGATGCCGATCCTGGTCGCGCTGGTGGTGTCCACCTGGCTGGCCATCGCCACCACCGCGGTGGTCACGCGCATGCTGATGCGCAAGCGTTCCGGCTCGCCCGACGCGCCGCCCGCCGACGCCAGGGGAGAACAGGCATGATGACGCCGCGCCTGAACGAGATCTGGGTCTACCTTGCCGCCAGCCCGCTGGTGGGCCTGACCGCGACGCTGCTGGCCTATGTGTTCGCCTTCCGCATCTACGAAAAATCGCGCTTCTCGCCGCTGGCCAACCCGGTCATGATCGCGGTGGCGCTGCTGGTCACGGTGCTGACCGTCACCGGCACGCCCTACAAGACCTACTTCGACGGCGCGCAGTTCGTGCACTTCCTGCTGGGGCCGGCAACGGTGGCGCTGGCGGTGCCGCTGTACCTGCAGCTGCCCAAGCTGCGCACCCATGTGTTCCCGCTGCTGGCGGGACTGGTGGCAGGCTCGGTGGTGGCGGTGGTGTCGGCGGTGGGCATTGCCTGGCTGCTGGGTGCCTCGCCCGAAACCGTGCGCTCGCTCGCGCCCAAGTCGGTGACGATCCCGATCGCCATGGGCGTGGCCGAGAAGATCGGCGGGCTGCCGTCGCTGACAGCGGTGCTGGTGATGGGCACCGGCATCATCGGCGCGGTCAGCGCGACCATGCTGCTGAACCTGCTGCGCATCCGCGACTACAGCGTGCGCGGCTTTGCCACCGGCGTGGCGGCGCACGGCATCGGCACCGCGCGGGCGTTCCAGGTCAACCAGGAGGCCGGCGCCTTCGCCGCGCTCGGCATGGGCCTGAACGGCGTGCTGACCGCGATCCTGGTGCCGGTGATGGCGGCGTGGATGCCGCACTGACCTCCCGTCCCTGACATCCTCCTGACAGCACGCTGTCAGCAGCCCCCGCGCATGATGCGAGCTCCTCACTCCCCTACCTATGGAACCCAGGAGCCCATCATGAGCCAACGTCTGATCAACTGGCTGGAAATCCCCGTCGTCGACATGCCCCGCGCCATCGGCTTCTACGAGCAGGTCTTCGATATTCGGCTGCGCCGCGAAACCATGAGCCAGGTCGACATGGCCGTGTTCCCGCACCCCGATCCCGGCGGCGCGCTGGTCGCCGGCGAAGGCTACCGGCCCAGCAACTACTACGGCACGGTGCCGTACCTGCACGCGCCGGAACTCGATGCGCTGCTGGAACGCGCTGCGCGCGCCGGCGGCAAGACCGTGTTCGGACCGCTGCGCCTGCCGGGCGAAATCGGCCGCATCGCGCATATCACCGACAGCGAAGGCAACCGCATCGGCCTGCACGAGCCGGTGGCCGGATGACCGCCATGGACCACGCCGACCGATGAGCCGCCGCGCCGACCGCCTGTTCCAGATCGTGCAGGTGCTGCGCGGCCGCCGCCTGACCACGGCGGCGCTGCTGGCGCAGCGGCTCGGGGTCTCGGAACGCACCGTCTACCGTGATATCCAGGCGCTGTCGCTGTCGGGCGTGCCGGTCGAGGGCGAGGCCGGCATCGGCTACCGGCTGCGCGCCGACTTCGACGTCCCGCCGCTGATGTTCAGTGCCATGGAAGTCGAAGCGCTGGTCGCCGGCCTGCGGCTGCTGAAGGCCTGGGGCGGCGGCGCGCTGGCCGCCGCGGCCGATCCCGCGCTGGAGAAGCTGATGGCGGCGCTGCCGCCGCCGCGCCGGCTGGCGGCGCAGCAAAGCCGCGTGTTTGCGCCAGAGTACGTCAACCAGGCGCATGTGCGCGAGGCCTTCGACGTGGTGCATGGCGCGCTGGGCGCGCACAAGCTGCTGCGGCTCGACTACTGCGACGTGCAGCAGCGCATCACCGAACGCGTGGTGATGCCGCTCGGGCTGTTCTTCTGGGGCAATGCCTGGCTGCTGGCGACGTGGTGCACCACGCGCGAGGACTACCGCAGCTTCCGGCTGGACCGCTGCCGCGCCATCCGCATGCTCGACGACCACTTCCACGAAACCCCGGACCGCTCGCTCAACGGCTTCCTGCGCGCGGTGCGCGCCAGCGGCGCCTGAGGCTCAGGCGGCGGGGTCGGACAGCAGCCGCTCGATATCGGCGCGCAGCTCTTCCGGCTTGGTGGTCGGCGCGTAGCGCTTGAACACCGTGCCGTCGCGGCGCAGCAGGAACTTGGTGAAATTCCACTTGATGCCCTGGGTACCGAGCACGCCACGCTTCTCGGTGGTCAGCCACTGGTACAGCGGATGGGCGTCGGGGCCGTTGACGTCGATCTTGGCGAACATCGGGAAGCGCACCGCGAACCGCGTCTCGCAGAACTGCCCGATCTGCTGCGCATCGCCCGGCTCCTGCTTGCCGAACTGGTTGCACGGAAAGCCCAGTACTTCGAGCCCGCGCCCGTGGTATTCGTCATAGAGCTTCTGCAGGCCTTCGTACTGCGGGGTAAAGCCGCATTCGCTGGCGGTATTGACCACCAGCATCACCTTGCCCTGGAACTGCGACAGCGGCACCGGCTGGCCGGCGAGCGAGTTGGCTTCGAACTGGTAGACATTGCTCATGGCAGACTCCTGTAGATAGCCAAGCATACCGCCACGCGCGGCAATGCGCAGCAAGGCGCAGCCTTCAGATGACGTTGAGGTGTTCGGTGCCCGCGCCCAGGTCCGAGTCCTTGGCGTGGGTGCTGTGCAGCTTGATCATCAGGCGCAGGTCGTTGAGCGAATCGGCGTTGCGCAGCGCATCTTCGTAGGTGATCTTGCCCTGCTCGTACAGGTCGAACAGCGCCTGGTCGAACGAGATCATGCCCTGCTCGCGCGATTTCTTGATGACTTCCTTGAGCTCGTGGATCTCGCCCTTGAAGATCAGGTCGGCCACCAGCGGCGTGCCGATCATGATCTCCACCGCCGGCACCCGGCCCTTGCGGCCCGCGCGCGGCAGCAGGCGCTGCGAGATCATCGCCTTCAGGTTCAGCGACAGGTCAATCAGCAGCTGCTGGCGCTTCTCCTCGGGGAAGAAGTTGACCACGCGGTCGATCGCCTGGTTGGCGTTGTTGGCGTGCAGCGTGGCCAGGCAGAGGTGCCCGGTCTCGGCGTACTGCATCGCGTACTCCATGGTCTCGCGGTCGCGGATCTCGCCGATCAGGATCACGTCGGGGGCCTGGCGCAGCGTGTTCTTCAGCGCCACGTGCCAGGACTCGGTATCGATGCCGACCTCGCGCTGCGTGACGATGCAGTTCTGGTGCGCGTGCACGTACTCGATCGGATCCTCGATGGTGATGATGTGGCCGTAGGAGTGGGCGTTGCGGTGGTCCAGCATCGCCGCCAGCGTGGTCGACTTGCCCGAGCCGGTTGCCCCGGTCACGATCACCAGCCCGCGCTTGGCCATCACCACCTCATGCAGCGTCTGCGGCAGGTCCAGGTCGGCCACCGACGGAATGCGCGTATTGATGGTGCGCACCACCATGCCGGCCTTGCCCTGCTGGATGAAGGCCGACACGCGGAAGCGCCCGGCCTTGGGCGCGCTGATCGCAAAGTTGCATTCGCGGCTGGTATCGAAGTCCTGCACCTGGCGCTCGTTCATCACCGAGCGCACCAGGCCCAGCGCCTGGGTCGGGTTCAGCGGCTGCTGCGACACCGGCGTGATCTTGCCGTCGACCTTGATCGCCGGCGGGAAGTCCGACGTGATGAACAGGTCCGAGCCGCGGTTGCTGACCATCAGCTCGAGCAGGTCATTGATGTACTTGGCGGCGGATTCGCGGTCGAGCATGGCGGTGTCCTGCTGGAGAAAGGGCGAAGGCGGAGGGTGGGCCTCAGCCCATGAACGCGTCCGGGTTCTTGGCAATCGCGCGCGCGTCGCTGTAGCTGATGACGCTGCGCTTGATCAGGTCCGACAGGCACTGGTCCAGGGTCTGCATGCCCAGCCCGCTGCTGGTCTGCATCATCGAGTACATCTGCGCGATCTTGTTCTCGCGAATCAGGTGGCGGATCGCGGGCGTGGCAATCATGATCTCGTGCGCGGCGGTGCGGCCGTTGCCGTCGCGGGTCTTCAGCAGCGTCTGCGAGATCACCGCTTCAAGCGATTCCGACAGCATGGTGCGCACCATGTCCTTCTCTTCGGGCGGAAACACGTCGACCACGCGGTCGATGGTCTTGGCCGCAGAGCTGGTGTGCAGCGTGCCGAAGACCAGATGGCCGGTCTCGGCCGCGGTCAGCGCCAGGCGGATGGTTTCCAGGTCGCGCAGTTCGCCCACCAGGATCACGTCCGGATCTTCACGCAGCGCCGAGCGCAGGGCGTTGGCAAACGAATGCGTATGCGGCCCCAGCTCGCGCTGGTTGATCAGGCTCTTCTTGGAGCTGTGCACGAATTCGATCGGGTCCTCCACCGTGAGGATGTGGCCCATGTCGTTTTCATTGCGATGATCGACCATCGCCGCCAGCGTGGTGGACTTGCCCGAGCCGGTGGGGCCCGTCACCAGCACCAGCCCGCGCGGCTTCATGCACAGGTCGGCGAACACCGCCGGCGCGCGCAGCTCTTCCAGCGTCAGCACCTTGGACGGAATGGTACGGAACACCGCGGCGGCGCCGCGCTGGGTGTTATAGGCATTGACGCGGAAGCGCGACAGGCCGGCGATCTCGAACGAGAAATCGATTTCGAGGCGTTCCTCGTAGGCCTTGCGCTGGGTGTCGCTCATGATGTCGTACACCATGGCGTGGACATCCTTGTGCGTCATCGAGGCGACGTTGATGCGCCGCATGTCGCCGTGGATACGCACCATCGGCGGCATGTCCGCGGACAGATGAAGATCGGACGCCTTGTTCTTGACGGCGAAAGCCAATAGCTGCGCGATGTCCATCTATAATGACCCCACCCTGAATTGTTATCGGTACTTGACGTACCTTATATATATGTTCGCCGGATTATGTCTGTGATTGCCGCCAACTTGCAAGCCGTACGCCAGGGCATTGCGGCGGCAGCACAACAGGCCGGCAGGCAACCCGCGGACGTCGCCCTGCTGGCCGTTTCCAAGACCGTTTCCCCCGACCGCATAAGGGCCGCATACGCCGCCGGACAGCGCGAATTCGGCGAGAACTACGTCCAGGAAGGTATCGACAAGATCGCCGCGCTGGCCGACCTGCGCGGCCACCTGCAATGGCATTTCATCGGCCCGCTGCAAAGCAACAAGACGCGCCCGGTGGCGGAACATTTCGACTGGGTGCACTCCATCGAGCGGCTCAGGATCGCCGAGCGGCTGTCGGCCCAGCGTCCTGCCGGCATGGCGCCGTTGCAGGTCTGCATCCAGGTCAATATCAGCGGCGAAGCCAGCAAGAGCGGCGTCGCCCCGGCCGAGGTGCCCGCGCTGGCGCATGCGGTCGCGGCCTTGCCCAACCTGCGGCTGCGCGGGTTGATGGCAATCCCCGAACCCGCGCACGACCCCGCCGCGCAACGGCGCCCGTTCGCCGCCATGCGCGCCATGCTGCAGGCGCTGCGCGCCGACGGCTTGCAGCTCGACACGCTGTCGATGGGCATGTCGGGCGACATGGAGGCCGCCATCGCCGAGGGCGCCACCCTGGTGCGGATCGGCACCGCCATCTTCGGCGCGCGCGGCTGACGTCCGCGCCCCGACCGGAATCTTTCAGACCCCAGAGACCTTCATGCTCGACACCCTCACCTTCGGCTTTCTTGGCGGCGGCAACATGGCTTCCGCACTGATCGGCGGCCTGATCGCGCGCGGCGTGCCCGCCGGCGCGATCCGCGTGGTCGACCCGTTTCCGGAAGCGCAGCAGCGCCTGGCGCGCGACCTCGGCGTGCATGCGGCCGCGGCCCCGGACGCCGCCTTCGGCGCCAGCGATGTGCTGGTGCTGGCGGTCAAGCCGCAGCAGTTCCGCGACGCCGCGGCGCAGCTGCTGCCGCACCTGCCGGGCGAGGGCCCGGGCAACCTGGTGATCAGCGTGGCCGCCGGCATCCGGCTGCAGGACATGCAGCGCTGGCTCGGCGGGCGCAACCGCGTGGTGCGCGCGATGCCGAATACGCCGGCGCTGTCGGGCATGGGCATGACGGGCCTGGCCGCACCGGCCGCGCTGTCGGCAGAAGACCGCGCGATTGCCAGCGCCGTGGCCGAGGCCGTCGGCAAGTGCGTGTGGGTCGATGGCGATGAGCAGATCGACGCCGTCACCGCGATTTCCGGCAGCGGCCCGGCCTATGTGTTCTATTTCATCGAGGCGATGCAGCGCGCCGCCACCGAACTGGGGCTCAGCGCCGAACAGGGCCGCGAACTCGCGGTGGAGACCTTCCGCGGCGCGGCCACGCTGGCGGGGCAGTCGCCCGAACCGGTGGCGACGCTGCGCGAGCGCGTGACCTCGAAGGGGGGCACCACCTATGCGGCCCTGACCTCGATGGAGGCCGCCGGCATCGCCGATGCCTTCGTGCGCGCGATGCACGCGGCCGCGGCGCGCGGCAAGGAAATGGGGGCGGAGTTCGGCAAGGATTGAAGTACCAGGACGCCCGCAGCAAGCTCCCCTCGCCCGCCTGCGGGAGAGGGGATCAAACCCTCAGCCAGCGTACAAATCACCGCACCGCGTACGCCAGCGCCGTCCCCGCAAACACGCAAGCCCCCAGCCAGTTGTTGTGCCGGAACGCCGCGAAGCACCGCATCCGGTCGCGCTCGCGGATCAGCGTGTAGTGGTAGCCGGCACAGCCGATCGCCGCAACCAGCCCCACCCAGTACGGCCAGCCCAGGCCCAGCAGCACGCCCGCCCATGCCATCAGCGCAAAGAACGCGGCGTAGCACAGCATGATCGCCGCCACATCGAAGCGCCCGAAGGTGATGGCCGAGGTCTTCATGCCGATCAGCAGGTCGTCGTCTCGATCGACCATGGCATAGGCGGTGTCATACGCGACCGCCCAGAACACATTGGCCAGCAGCATCAGCCAGGCCACCGGCGGCACCTGGTCCTGGATCGCGGCGAAGGCCATCGGGATGCCGAAGCCGAACGCGATCCCCAGGTAGGCCTGCGGAATCGCAAAGAAGCGCTTGAAGAACGGGTAGGTGCCCGCCACCACCGCGGCCACCACCGCCAGCCATTTGGTCAGCGCGTTGAGCGGCAGCACCAGCGCAAACGCCACCAGCGCAAGCACGGCGGCCACCGCCAGCGCTTCCCATGCGGCGATCTTGCCGGCGGTCAGCGGGCGCTCGCGCGTGCGCTTGACGTGCTTGTCGAAGTCGCGGTCGGCCCAGTCGTTGATGGCGCAGCCGGCCGAGCGCATCAGGAAGGTGCCCGCGACGAAGATCCAGAACAGGGCCCAGCGCGGCGGCCCGTCCGCCGCCATCCACATGGCCCACAGCGTCGGCCACAGCAGCAGCAGCGTGCCGATGGGCTTGTCGATGCGCACCAGGCGCGCGTAGAGGGCAAGGCGTTCAAGCATGGGAGTGGGTGGCAACGGCGAAAGGGTCTGCACGGCGTGGATCCGGGGCGGGCGATTCAATGAAAACGCGCCGCAGCCCGGACGGCTGCGACGCGCTGTACCAGCGGCCGCAGGCGCGGCCGCCAGGAGACCAGGCAGGCCTCAGGCCAGCATCGAGCGCAGCATCCACGCGGTTTTTTCATGCGTCTGCATGCGCTGGGTCAGCAGGTCGGCCGAGGGCTCGTCGCCGGCGGCATCGATCACCGGGAAGATCGAGCGCGCGGTGCGCACCACGGCTTCCTGGCCTTCGACCAGCTTGCGGATCATGTCGGTGGCCTCGGGCACGCCCTCTTCCTCGGCGATCGACGACAGGCGCGCGTACTCCTTGTAGGTGCCCGGCGCCGGGTAGCCCAGCGCGCGGATACGCTCGGCGATCGAGTCCACGGCCAGCGCCAGCTCGTTGTACTGGGTCTCGAACATCAGATGCAGCGTATTGAACATCGGACCCGTCACGTTCCAGTGGAAGTTGTGGGTCTTGAGGTAGAGGGTATAGGTGTCCGCCAGCAGCTTGGACAGACCTTCCGCGATCTTCTTGCGGTCCTTGTCGGAAATACCGATATTCACGCTCATCTCGTTCTTCTTTGCCATGGTAGATACGCTCCGTTCTGGTATAGCCACGAGGAGCGCCGCCGGGCTTGCCGAATCGTGGCGATTCGGGGGCCGGGCGGCGCGGTACCCCGCATTATTGCACCGGGCAACGGTCCCGGCCAAACCCCGCGCCGGGGGGCCGTTGCCGGGCGGGCGCTTATTGCAGGTTGAGCGCGCGCTTCACGCCCTCGCCGTAGGCCGGGTCGGCCTTGCTGAAGTGTTCCAGCTGCACGCGCACGATGGCCTCCGGCACGCCCTGCATCGCCGCGGCGATATTGGCGAACAGGCGCTGGCGCTGGCCCTCGTCGAACAGGCGGAACAGCGCGCCGGGCTGGCTGTAGTAGTCGGTGTCGACGCGGTGGTCCCAGCGGTCGGCGGCGCCGTCCAGCGCCAGCGGCGGCTCGATTGCGCGCTCGCTGGCGGCGTAGGCGCTTTCGCGGTTGGGCTCGTAGTTGAGCTTGCCGCCCTGGTTGCCGTCCACGCGCATCGCGCCGTCACGGTGGAAGCTGTTGTGGAACGGGCATTTCGGCGCATTGACCGGGATCTGGGCGTGGTTGATGCCCAGGCGGTAGCGCTGCGTGTCGCCATACGAAAACAGCCGCCCCTGCAGCATCTTGTCGGGCGAGAAGCCGATGCCGGGCACGATATTGGCCGGGTTCATCGCCACCTGCTCGACCTCTGCAAAATAGTTGTCCGGGTTGCGGTTGAGCTCGACCACGCCCACGTCGATCAGCGGATAGTCCTTGTGCGGCCAGACCTTGGTCAGGTCGAACGGGTTGATGTGGTACCTGGCCGCCTCGGCCTCCGGCATGACCTGAACGCGCAGGTTCCAGCGCGGGAAGTTGCCGCGCTCGATATTGTCGAACAGGTCGCGCTGGGCGCTCTCGCGGTCGTTGGCCACCACCTTGGCCGCTTCCTGGTTGGTCCAGTTCTCCACGCCCTGCTGCGACTTGAAGTGGAACTTGACGTAGAAGCGCTCGTTATTGGCGTTGATGAACGAGTACGTGTGCGAGCCGAAGCCGTGCATCTGCCGGTAGTTCTGCGGCAGGCCGCGGTCGCTCATCAGGATGGTGACCTGGTGCAGCGATTCCGGGTGGCGCGACCAGAAGTCCCACACCGCGATCGGGTCGCGCAGGTTGGTGCGCGGGTTGCGCTTCTGCGTGTGGATGAAGTCGGGGAACTTGAGCGGGTCGCGCACGAAGAACACCGGCGTGTTGTTGCCGACCAGGTCCCAGTTGCCTTCGTCGGTATAGAACTTGATCGAGAAGCCGCGCACGTCGCGCTCGGCGTCGGCCGCGCCGCGCTCGCCGGCAACGGTGGAGAAGCGGATGAACAGCGGCGTTTCCTTGCCGACCTCGGCAAACACCGAGGCCTTGGTGTACTGGGTGATGTCGTGGGTGATGCGCAGCGTGCCGTAGGCGCCGGAGCCCTTGGCGTGCACGCGGCGCTCGGGAATGACTTCGCGGTCGAAGTGGGCCAGCTTTTCGAGGAACCAGACGTCCTGCAGCAGCATCGGGCCGCGCGGGCCGGCGGTCTGCGAGTTCTGGTTATCGGCGACCGGTGCGCCGGCGGCAGTGGTGAGAGTGTCCTTCTTGCTCATCTTTTCCTCTTTGTGGGTCGGCTGAAAGGGAATGCCGCGTCAGTGCGCAGCGGCATAGCAGGCCAGGCAATCGAGCAGGCAGCGCCCCATGCGGAGGGAAAAACGGGGCTGGGTTGGTGTCGTTATCAGTGACTGGGCGCTGGTGCTCATCATCGGTTCCTGTCTTGCGTCGACGCCATCCGCATCGACAGGAACCAGTCTACAAATTATCTATTAAGTTGAGAATTTAATTATTTATACCTATGTATTAGGTCAAATCTATTCGGGGTTAGGGAAACTTATGCCAGCGGCAGGTGACCACCCCAAGACAGCGCGGCGACATGACCGGTTCGGGAAGCAGAAATGACAACGGCCGCAGCGGAGTCTCCGCTGCGGCCGTTGCCTGGCCGGTCCTGCGAGGCGACGCTCAGGCGGCTTCGGCCAGTTCCTTGGCGTCGAGCTTGCGCACGCCTGGCAGGTCGCAGGCGGCCACGGCGTTGGCCAGCGCTTCCATCGCCGGCAGGCGGGTGAAGCTCTTGCGCCAGGCCAGCACCACGCGCCGGTCGGGCACGGGGTCGGCAAACGGCACGTACGACAGCATGTCGCCCTTTGCTTTCAGGTCGGGCACCGAGGTGCGCGGCAGCACGGTGATGCCGACCCCGCTGGCCACCATATGGCGTATGGTCTCGAGCGACGAGCCCTCGAAGGTCTTCTGGATGCCGTCGGCCGCCTGCGAAAAACGCGACAACTCGGGGCATACACCCAGCACGTGGTCGCGGAAGCAGTGGCCGCTGCCCAGCAGCAGCATGGTCTGCTGCTTCAGCTCCTCGGGGTCGACCGCGTGCACCTGCGCCAGCTGGTGGCCGCGCGGCACGGCCACGACAAAGGGTTCGTCATAGAGCGGGCGCACCGTCAGGCCGGAATCGGGAAACGGCTCGGCCATCACCGCGCAGTCGATCTCGCCCTGCTTGAGCAACTCGATCAGCTTGTGGGTGTAGTTCTCCTGCAGCATCAGCGGCATCTGCGGCACGGTGTCGATCATCTGCTTGACCAGCGACGGCAGCAGGTACGGCCCGATGGTGTAGATCACGCCCACGCGCAGCGGGCCCGCGAGCGGGTCCTTGCCCTGCTTGGCGATCTCGCGGATGGCCATGGTCTGCTCCAGCACACGCTGGGCCTGCGCCACAATCTGCTCGCCGACCGACGTCACCGACACCTCGGAGGTGCCGCGCTCGAAGATCTGCACGTTGAGTTCGTCTTCCAGCTTCTTGATGGCGACCGACAGCGTCGGCTGCGACACGAAGCAGGCTTCCGCGGCCCGGCCGAAATGGCGCTCGCGCGCCACGGCGACGATGTACTTGAGTTCAGTGAGCGTCATGACTTATCAAATCCGGGTAGGCGATAGATTTTACCTTCGATTGCCGGATCTGTCAGAGTGCCCACTTCACGCGAGCCGGTATGCGACGGCTCAGGCACAAAGCCGCCGAGCAAGACTTCAATCAGGCCTTCAGGTAGTGCTCGCGCCCACCCAGCCAGCGCGACAGGTGCGCTTCGACCGCTTCCGGATAGTGCGCAAGCATCAGCTCGGCCGCCGCCTGGGCGTACTCCACCAGCCAGGCATCGGTCTGCAGGTCGGCAAAGCGCAACATCGCCTCGCCGGACTGGCGCGCGCCCAGGAATTCGCCCGGGCCGCGGATTTCCAGGTCGCGCCGCGCGATCTCGAAGCCGTCGGTGGTCTCGCGCATGGTCGCCAGGCGCTCGCGCGCGGTGGGCGACAGCGGCGCCTGGTACATCAGCAGGCAGACCGATTCGGCGCTGCCGCGCCCGACCCGGCCGCGCAGCTGGTGCAGCTGCGCCAGGCCGAAGCGCTCGGCATGCTCGATCACCATCAGCGAGGCATTGGGCACGTCCACGCCCACCTCGATCACGGTGGTGGCCACCAGCACCTGCAGGCGATTGGCGCTGAAGTCATCCATTACCGCGGCCTTCTCCGCCGGCGGCAGGCGCCCGTGCACCAGGCCCACGCGCAGGTCGGGCAGCGCCGCCACCAGGGTCTCGTAGGTCTCGACCGCGGTCTGCAGCTGCAGCGCCTCGCTTTCCTCGATCAGCGGGCACACCCAGTAGACCTGGCGGCCTTCGGCCGCGGCATGGTGGATGCGCCCGATCACCTCGTCGCGGCGCTCGTCGTTGACCAGGCGCGTGACGATGGGCGTGCGCCCCGGCGGCAGCTCGTCGATCACCGAGACGTCGAGGTCGGCGTAGTAGGTCATGGCCAGCGTGCGCGGGATCGGCGTGGCCGACATCATCAACTGGTGCGGCACGGTTTCGGCGCCGCCGGGCGCGGCGGGCGCCTCGGCGGCGCCGGCCTTGCCGCGCAGCGCCAGGCGCTGCGCCACGCCGAAGCGGTGCTGCTCGTCGACCACCGACAGCCCCAGCCTGGCAAAACGCACGGTGTCCTGGATCAGCGCATGGGTGCCGATCACCAGCTGCGCCTCGCCCGATTCCACGCGCGCCACCGCCGCGCGCTTGTCGCGCGCCTTCTGGCTGCCGGCCAGCCACACCACCGGCACACCCAGCGGCTCCAGCCACGCCGACAGCTTGCGGAAATGCTGCTCGGCCAGGATCTCGGTCGGCGCCATCAGCGCCGCCTGGAAGCCGGCATCGATGGCCTGGCACGCGGCCAGCGCGGCGACGATGGTCTTGCCGCTGCCCACGTCGCCCTGCAGCAGCCGGTGCATCGGGTGCGGCAGGGTCATGTCGGCGGCGATTTCGCCGACCACGCGCTGCTGCGCGCCGGTCAGCCGGAACGGCAAGGCGGCCAGGAAGCGCGTCAGCAGCCCGCCCTCGCGGCGCGGCATGGTCGGCGCGGTCTTGTCGCGGCGCGCCGCGTGCGCGCGCCGCAGCGAGATCTGCTGCGCCAGCAGTTCGTCGAACTTGACGCGCTGCCAGGCCGGGTGCGAGCGGTCGGCCAGCGCGGCCTCGCTCTCCTGCGGCGGCGGCGCGTGCAGCAGCCGCAGGCAGTCGGCCAGCGCACGCAACTGCAGGCGCGCCAGCGGCCCCTGCAGCACCGGTTGGGGCAGCGTCTCGGGCAAGGGGGTGCGCGCGAGCGCGCCGCCGATGGCCTTGCGCAGGTAGGCCTGCGGAATGCCGGCGGTGGACGGGTACACCGGCGTCAGGCGGTCTGGCAGCGCCTCGCCGGCCAGCACCGGGCGCACGGTCGGATGGACCATCTCGGCGCCGAAGAAACCGCCACGGACCTCGCCGCGCACGCGCAGGCGCACGCCCTCGGCCATTTGCTTGGTCTGGCTGCCGTAGAAGTTCAGGAAGCGCAGGGTCAGCTCGCCGCTGTCGTCGGCAAGCTTCACCACCAGCTGGCGGCGCGGCCGGAACGTGACTTCGTTGGAGATGACTTCGCCTTCCACCTGGGCCGGCAGCCCGAGCCCGGCACGGTGGATGGCCTCGGCGATCGGCACCACCGTGGTCTCGTCCTCGTAGCGCATCGGCAGGTGCAGCGCCAGGTCGACCGGGCGGCGCAGGCCCAGCTTGGCCAGCCGCGCGGCGGCCGTGGATGCGCCCGAGCCCGCGGCCTTGCCCTTGGCCGCGCCCGCCTTGCCGCGCGCAGGCGCCGCCGTGCCATTGGCATCGCTGGCGTCGGCAGGGTCCTGGATCGGTTCGGCGGCGGTTCCGGGCATCGGCGAATAAGTTGGCAGCAGTCGCTGCGGGCTTCTGGACTGGCTGGCGCGGCGCCGGCGAATGGCGGGTATCACGCCCGGCGCGGCGGCAAGCGCGCCCGTGGCCTTACAATATCGGATTCGCCGATTGTACCCATGCCGGCTGCCAATCCGGGCAGCGGAGTGACGCGCCGTGCCCGGCGCCCGCCTCCGCCACAGCCTGCAGACCGCGCAGACCGCCCCCCCACGATGTTGACGCTTTCCGATTTCGACTTTCCGCTGCCGCCCGAACTGATCGCCCAGAGCGCGCTGCCCGACCGCAGCGCCAGCCGGCTGCTGGTGGTGGAGCGGCTCGCCCCCGGCGACACCGCCGACGCAGTGCGCATGGCCGACCGCGCCTTCAGCGACATCGTCGATTACCTGCGTCCGGACGACCTGCTGGTGTTCAACGACACCCGCGTGATCAAGGCCCGTTTCTTCGGCCACAAGCCCAGCGGCGGCAAGGTCGAGGTGCTGGTGGAACGCGTGCTCGACACCCACACCGTGCTGGCCCAGGTGCGCGCGTCCAAGACGCCGGCCGAAGGCAGCGCCCTGCACCTGGCCGATGATGCCTTTGCCGTGACCGTGGGCCCGCGGGTGGACCAGTTCTTTACGCTGCGCTTCCCCGAGCCGGCGCTGGACCTGATCGAACGCTACGGCCGCCTGCCGCTGCCGCCGTATATCACGCACGACCCCGACGCCTACGACGAGACCCGCTACCAGACCGTCTACGCGCGCAGCCCCGGCGCGGTTGCCGCGCCCACCGCCGGGCTGCATTTCGACGACGCGCTGTTCGCCCGCCTCGATGCCGCCGGCGTGCGCCGCGCCTTCCTGACCCTGCACGTGGGTGCCGGCACCTTCCAGCCGGTGCGCACCGAGAACCTGGCCGAGCACAAGATGCATTCGGAGTGGTACGCGATCTCCGAAGACCTGGCACAGGCGGTGCGCGACACCCGGGCACGCGGCGGCCGCGTGATCGCGGTCGGCACCACCTCGCTGCGGGCGCTGGAGTCGGCCGCGCAGCCCGGCGGGACGCTCGCCGCCGGCAGCGGCGACACCGATATCTTCATCACGCCCGGCTACCGCTTCCGCCTGGTCGACGCACTGATCACCAACTTCCACCTGCCCAAGTCGACGCTGCTGATGCTGGTGTCGGCGCTGGCCGGAGTGCAGGCCATCCGCGCCGCCTACCGCCATGCGGTCGAGCAGCGCTACCGATTCTTCAGCTACGGAGACGCCATGCTGCTGACCCGGCAGCCGGACGCCGCCGCCGCGGCCTGATTTCAGACTATTCGCCATGCTCAACTTCGAACTCATCACCACCGACGGCAACGCCCGCCGCGGCCGCGTCACGCTGAACCACGGCGTGGTCGAAACGCCGATCTTCATGCCGGTGGGCACCTATGGCTCGGTCAAGGCGATGTCGCCGCTGGAACTGAACGAGATCGGCGCGCAGATCATCCTGGGCAACACTTTCCACCTGTGGCTGCGGCCGGGGCTGGAGGTGGTCAACGCCCATGACGGCCTGCACCGCTTTATCGGCTGGGACAAGCCGATCCTGACCGACTCCGGCGGCTTCCAGGTGTTTTCGCTGGGGGACCTGCGCAAGATCACCGAAGATGGCGTCACCTTTGCCTCGCCGGTCAACGGCGACAAGCTCTTCCTGTCGCCCGAGATCTCGATGCAGATCCAGCGCACGCTGAATTCCGACATCGTCATGCAGTTCGACGAATGCACGCCGTACGAGATCGACGGCCGCCCCGCCACGCACGAGGAAGCCGCCAAGTCGATGCGCATGAGCCTGCGCTGGGCCAGGCGCTCGCGCGACGAGTTCGAGCGGCTGGCCAACCCGAACGCGCTGTTCGGCATCGTCCAGGGCGGCATGTACGAAGACCTGCGCGACGAGTCGCTGGCGGGACTGTCGGAACTGGACTTCCACGGCTTCGCCATCGGCGGGCTGTCGGTGGGCGAGCCCAAGGAAGACATGATGCGCGTGCTGGAACACGTGGCGCCGCGCCTGCCGGCCAACAAGCCGCACTACCTGATGGGCGTGGGCACGCCCGAGGACCTGGTCGCCGGCGTCGCCGCCGGGGTCGACATGTTCGACTGCGTGATGCCGACCCGCAACGCGCGCAACGGCTGGCTCTTCACCCGCTACGGCGACGTCAAGATCAAGAACGCCGCGCACCGCAACGACCCGCGCCCGCTCGACGAGAGCTGCGCCTGCTACACCTGCCGCAATTTCTCGCGCGCCTACCTGCACCACCTGCACCGCGTGGGCGAGATCCTGGGCGCGCGCCTGAACACCATCCACAACCTGCACTACTACCTGCAGCTGATGCGCGAGGTGCGCGAGGCGATCGAGCAGCACCGCTTTGCCGACTTCCGCCGCCAGTTTGCCGCCGACCGCGCGCGCGGCACGCAGTGACAACCCCGGGCGGCGCGAACTTTCCCGCCGCCCGCGGTCGAATAGCCGGTCAAGGCGCGGCGTCCGCCGCCCAAGTTGCCCCCAACGCACCCCGAACAAACCCGTATTCCGCCCTAGAATGCCAAGGGCGGGCTGGGTGCGAATGGTAGAATGTTCGATTAATTGACTGACTTTTGTGACGGAGAATCAACGTGCTGATTTCTAACGCATTTGCCCAGACCGCCGGTGCCGGCGGCGCGGCTGGCGGCCTGATGAGCTTCCTGCCCATCATCCTGATGTTTGGTGTGCTGTGGTTCATCATGATCCGCCCGCAGATGAAGCGCCAGAAAGAAGCCAAGGCAATGCTCGAAGCGCTGGCCAAGAACGACGAAGTCGTCACCGCCGGCGGCATCCTGGGCCGCGTGACCAAGGTCACCGACCAGTACGTCAGCCTGGAAATCGCCGAAGGCACCGAGATCACGGTGCAGAAGAATGCCGTGACCACGGTGCTGCCCAAGGGCTCGCTGAAGGCGCTCTGATCCCAGGATCGCGCGCGCGACTCCCGCCTTTGTCTTTTCCGGCATGCCCGTTCGCGCATGCCCCGGCAGCCGCCTGATCCAGCCCGACGAAGCCCGCGCGGCTTCGCTCCGCGGCTGCCAGGCGGCTGTTTGCCAAACCGGTTCGGCCCCGCCGACGTGGCGCGCCACGCCTGCGCCGGCCCCGCCAACCGCTGAATGACTGGCCCGAGATGAATCGTTATCCGCTTTGGAAATACCTCGTGATCCTGGTGGCCCTGGCCATCGGCATCATCTACACCTTGCCGAACTTCTTCGGCGAGGCGCCTGCCGTGCAGGTGTCCTCGGGCAAGGCCACGGTCAAGGTCGACCTGTCGATGCAGAAGCAGGTCGAAGAGATCCTGGCGCAGAACCAGCTGCAGCCCGACGGCGTCTTCTTCGACATCTCCGGCCAGTCGGGCTCGGTCAAGGCGCGCTTCCGCACCACCGACGAGCAGCTCAAGGCCAAGGACGTGCTGTCGCGCACGCTGAACCCGGACGCGGCCGATCCCGCCTACGTGGTCGCGCTGAACCTGCTGTCGGGCTCGCCGCGCTGGCTGACCTCGCTGCACGCGCTGCCGATGTACCTGGGCCTGGACCTGCGCGGCGGCGTGCACTTCCTGCTGCAGGTCGACATGAAGGGTGCCGTCGACAAGAAGCTCGACAGCCTGGCCGGCGACGCGCGCACCCTGCTGCGCGACAAGAACATCCGCCACGGCGGCATCGACCGCGACGGCGAGCGCCTGACGGTGCGCTTCAACAACGCCGACGACGCCAGCCGCGCGCGCGCGCTGCTGGCCGACAACCTGCGCGAAGTGGCCTTCGCCATGGACGGCAACAACATCGTCGGCACCTTCACCGAGGCCGCCCGCCGGGCCGTGCAGGACGCCGCGGTCAAGCAGAACATCACCACGCTGCATAACCGCGTCAACGAGCTCGGCGTGGCCGAGCCGGTGATCCAGCAGCAAGGCGCCGACCGCATCGTGGTGCAGCTGCCGGGTGTGCAGGACACCGCCAAGGCCAAGGACATCATCGGCCGCACCGCCACGCTGGAAGCGCGCCTGGTCGACAACGACGCGCCGCGCAGCCCGCGCCCGGGCGACCCGGTCCCGTTCGGCAGCGAGCTGTTCACGCAAGGCAACGGCGCCCCGGTGGTGCTGAAGAAGCAGGTCATCTTCACCGGCGACCGCATCGAAAGCGCCTCGGCCGGCTTCGACCAGAACCAGCAGCCTTCGGTCAACATCAAGCTCGACGCCCAGGGCGGCCGCGTGCTGCGCGATGTCTCGCGCGAGAACCTGAAGAAGCCGATGGCGATCGTGCTGTTCGAGAAGGGCAAGGGCGAAGTGCTGACGGTGGCGACGATCCAGTCCGAACTGGGCTCGAGCTTCCAGATCACCGGCTCCTACTCCACCGAAGCCGCCAACGACCTGGCCCTGCTGCTGCGCGCCGGCTCGCTGGCCGCGCCGATGGAGATCATCGAAGAGCGCACCATCGGCCCGTCGCTGGGTGCCGACAACATCGAGAAGGGCTTCGACTCCGTTGCCTATGGCTTTGCCGCCATCGGCGTGTTCATGATCCTGTACTACATGCTGTTCGGCGTGTTCTCGGTGGTCGCGCTGGGCGTGAACCTGCTGCTGCTGATCGCGGTGCTGTCGATGCTGCAGGCCACGCTGACGCTGCCGGGCATTGCCGCCATCGCGCTGGTGCTGGGCATGGCCATCGACGCCAACGTGCTGATCAACGAGCGCATCCGCGAGGAACTGCGCGCCGGCGCGTCGCCGCAGATGGCGATCGCGGTCGGTTTCGAGCGCGCCTGGGCCACCATCCTGGACTCCAACGTGACCACGCTGATCGCCGGCCTGGCACTGCTGGCGTTTGGTTCGGGCCCGGTGCGCGGCTTTGCCGTGGTGCATTGCCTGGGCATCCTGACCTCGATGTTCTCGGCGGTGTTCTTCAACCGCGGCCTGGTCAACCTCTGGTACGGCCGCAAGAAGAAGCTGCAGAGCGTGGCCATCGGCCAGATCTGGAAGCCCGGCAATACCACCGACACGCCGGTCGCCAAGTAAGCGGCCCGCGGCACAACACGTAGTACAGAACAGGATTCAACATGGAATTCTTCCGCATCCGGCGCGACATTCCCTTCATGAAGCACGCGTTGATCTTCAACGTGATCTCCTTCCTGACGTTTGCCGCGGCCGTATTCTTCCTCTGGCAAAAGGGCCTGCACCTGTCGATCGAATTCACCGGCGGCACGGTGATGGAGGTCAGCTACCAGCAGGCGGCCGACCTGGAAAAGATCCGCGGCCAGGTGGGCAAGCTTGGCTATACCGACGTGCAGGTGCAGAACTTCGGCACCTCGCGCGACGTGATGATCCGCCTGCCGCTGCAAAAGGGCGCGGACGGCAAGCCCGTGACGTCCGCCCAGCAGAGCGAGCAGGTGATGGGCGCGCTCACCGCGGCGTCGCCTGACGTCAAGCTGCAGCGCGTCGAGTTCGTCGGCCCGCAGGTGGGCAAGGAGCTGGCCACCGACGGCCTGCTGGCGCTGCTGTGCGTGGTGGCCGGCATCGTGATCTACCTGTCGTTCCGCTTCGAGTGGAAGTTCGCGGTGGCGGGCATCATCGCCAACCTGCACGACATCGTCATCATCCTGGGCTTCTTCGCCTTCTTCCAGTGGGAGTTCTCGCTGTCGGTGCTGGCGGCGATCCTGGCCGTGCTGGGCTACTCGGTTAACGAATCGGTGGTGATCTTCGACCGGATTCGCGAAGCCTTCCGCAAGTACCGCAAGATGACCACCCACGAGGTCATCGACCACGCCATCACCAGCACCATGTCGCGCACCATCATCACCCACGGCTCGACCGAAATGATGGTGCTGTCGATGTTCTTCTTCGGCGGCCCGACGCTGCACTACTTCGCGCTGGCGCTGACGGTGGGCATCCTGTTCGGCATCTACTCGTCGGTGTTCGTCGCGGCGGCGCTGGCGATGTGGCTGGGCGTGAAGCGCGAGGACCTGGTCAAGGGCGAGAAGAAGGGCGAGTCGACCGACCGCAACGACCCCAACTACGGCGCGCAGGCCTGAGCCCTGCCCGGCCGGAAAAAAAGAACGGCGCCCCGCGGGGCGCCGTTTTTCATGGCCTGGCCAGCAACATTCAGGCCGGCATCGAGAAGCGCTCGATCCATGCGGCCAGGCGGTCGGAAGCGAAGCCCTCGCTGCGCGGGGCGGCCCGGCAGACGATGGTGTCGCCGTCGCGGACGAACTTCAGCGCGCCGCCCGCTTCTTCCAGCCACAGCAGGCTGGCCAGCCAGGCGGCATGCTGGGCCGACACCGTCGTGCCCACGGGCTGGGCCAGGAACTCGGCCAGCGCGGCCGGCTGGGTCCAGACCACCGTATCGCCGTCGCGGCGCACCACCTCGCTGCCGAGCGCGTCGGCAACCACGGCGGCGGCATCGGCAGCGCCCCGGCCCGCATTGGCGCTGCGCAGCCCGGCCAGGCGTGTGCCCACGGCATGGCCGAAGCTACCGCTGCGCTCGGCTTCGGCGCGAACCAGGTCGGCATAGTCCATGCGCTGCCAGTCCGGCTCGGCGTTGCGGGCCCCCGCCAGGTCGACCGCCGCCAGGTAAGTCTCCACCGGCTGGAAATGGCCCGGGCCAATCAGGCTCGCGCACAGCGCGTGCAGCATGCCGATGCGGGTTGCCACGGTCTGGGTCTGCAGCACCGCCAGCTTCTCGCGCACCAGTTGGTCCCGCTCCTTGCGCAGGCCGGACATTTCCAGCGCCTGCTTGAGTTCCATGCGCAGCGCGGTGATATCCCACGGCTTCTTGATATAGCGGTGGATCTGCCCCTGGTTCACCGCCTCGACGGTCTGGTCGAGTTCCGAGTACGCGGTGGTCAGGATGCGCACGATATGCGGGTAGCGCTCGCGCGCGTAGCGCAGCAGTTCGTTGCCGTACTCGCCCGGCATGCGCTGGTCCGAGACCAGCACGGCCAGGCTGTCGGCGTGAGCGTCCAGCAGCGTCTTGCCCTCCTCCACCGAACCGCCAGTCACCACCGGCGCCAGCGCGCCGATGGCCCGCTGGAAGTATTTGACGGCGGTCGCCTCGTCATCGACGAACAGAATCGCCGGGGGTGGTGCCTGGGTGGCAATCGGTTCGCTCATCGGTCACTCCTAATCATTCGATTCCTGAAATTTGGAAAGTCCAGCGTCACTGTGGTCCCGGCACCGGGAGCGGAGGCGATCCGGATGCCGCCGCCGAAGGACTGCATGACGCGGTTGCAGAAAATCATGCCGAGGCCACTGCCGCCAGCGCTGGCGTGGGTAGTGACCGGATCGACCAGCAGCCGCCCCATCACCTCTGGCGGGATGCCGGGGCCGTTGTCGCAGATGCGGATTTCCTGGTTGGGCTGGGTTGTCACCACGAAGCGCAGGGACGGCTGGTCCACGCCCGCGAGCGCGCGCAGTGCGTTGCTCATCACCGACGACAGCACCAGCGCGACGCAGTTGGGCAGCGTCTGCACGGGGAAATCGCCCTGCATGTCGACGTCGACCCACTGGCGCTGCCCGCCGGTGAACGGATACGTATCCAGCAGCGACGCCACCAGCGCGCCCGCACTGACCTCGGTGCCGGCGTCGGCCGCCGGCGTCTTGCTGACTCCCGCGCTGTTGCGCACCGACTCCAGGAACGACGACAGCACCGCCAGGCAATACTGCGCGTTGTCGTACATGGCGCCCGCGGCCTGCCCGATCTCGCCTTGCCGCTGCTCGCTGTAGTCGGCCTGGACGCGGCTTTCGATGCCGCGCGCGAAGTTGGCAATGGCGGCCAGCGGCGTGTTCAGTTCATGCGCCAGGAAGGCCAGGGTTTCGTCGATCGCCATCAGGCGGTGCTGGCGCAACGCGCGCTCCAGGTGGCGCTCGCCGGCCAGGTGCAGCACCTGGCGCACGTCGCCGACACTCAGGGGCTTTTCCAGGATGCGGAAGACTTCGCCGCTGTTGACCGTTTGCAACAGCATGTCCTTGTCGGCGTAGGCCGTCACCAGGATGCGCACGATCTGCGGATAGGCCTGGGCGACCTCGCGCAGCAGGTCGCCCCCGTCGCGGCCGGGCATGCGGAAATCGGTGACCAGGATCGCGATCCGCCCGCCCTCTGCGCGCAGCGTCGCCATCGCCTCGTCGGCGCCGGCGGCAAGCAGGACCTCATACTCGCTGCCGACCGCGCGCGCAAAGTACTTGCGCGCCATGTCTTCGTCGTCGACATAGAGGACGACATTGGGCCGGGCTTGCTGGAGTTCGCTCATGCGACTTACTCCGCGCGAGGCAGGTCGAAGCTGAACGCAGCCCACTGGCCGAGCTCGCTTTCGGCAAACAGCTGGCCGCCGTGGCGCTCGATCACGGCATAGCTGATCGACAGCCCCAGGCCCAGGCCCTGCCCGACTTCACGGGTGGTGAAGAACGGCTCGAACACCCGCGCCAGGTGCTCCGGCGCGATGCCGGGCCCGTTGTCGCGCACGGTCACGTGCAATCGGCCTTCGGCCCAGCGCACCGTGGTATGGATCGCGGGGGCGGTGGTGCCGGCCTTGCGCATGGCCAGCGCCGCATTGGAGAACAGGTTGATCAGCACGCCGATGATGGCGGCTTCGTCGCCCAGCACCAGCGTATCCGCAGGCAACTCGCGCGTGACCTTGACGCCGCGCAATTCATGCGCGGTCAGGCGGATCGAGGAATCCAGCGCCTTTTCGAACATGAACGGCGTGCCTTCCACCTCCGCGCCCGGCTTGCGGTAGGCGAAGGTCTTCAGGTCGGAGACGATATGCTGGATGCGCTGCATCCCCTGCTTGGCATCCACCAGGCATTCAGTCACCGACTCGCTTTCCTTGGCCTGGGGCTCTTCCATCGCCACCTCGATCGCCATCAGGCAGAAGTTCACCGGATTGTTGACCTCATGCAACAGACCTGCGGCCAGGGTACCGATCGCAGCCATTTTTTCCTGCTGCAGCATCTGGCCCTTGATGTCGACCAGCTTGCGGTTGATGACCTCGAGCTCGGCGTTCTTCTCGGCCACCTCCGCCTTCAGGCGGAACAGCATAAAGCGCGCGCGCTCGTTGAAATAGGTGTAGACCGCGCTGGCGGCGGCGGCAAACAACAGGAACAGCGAATTGACGATAAAGGTGCCGAGCGGCTCGATGCCGCCGGGGTGAAACAGGCAGGCGAGCACATACAGCAGGTAGGAAAGCACGCCGAACACCAGGTTCTGCCACAGCCCGAACGGCAGCGCGATGCCTGATGCGAAGATGGCCAGGTTCAGCCCGACGTAGTACGGCGAATGCACCCCTTCGGTCTGCGAGATCATCCAGGCGATCATGATCTGCGGCAACAACAGCCAGGTGAGCGTCAGCCAGGGCGCGAAGCGGCGGCCGGCGGCACTGTACAGGACCACCACGACGCCGGCGATCAGCATCGACACCACTACGCGTGCCACCGCAAAGGGAAACTGCTGCTGCGGATACTGTCCGTAGTCGAGCCCGACGCCGAGCAGGACCAGCACGATCGCGGTATAGGCGCCGCCGCGGCTGAAGGCCAGACGGAAGTCGACCAGTTCGGACTGGTAGCCGGCGTAGAGTTGGTTGGTGCTCATGGCGTGACCCGCGAGGACAGCCTCAGTCAATGGTGGCTTCCGCGAATACGTTGACCCCGGTGCTGTCGACGTAGACGCGGTGCGAATGCGAGTGTTCGGGCAGCAGTTGCGCCATGCCCGCATCGTCGCGATAGATCAGGTACCACTCGAGCAGGTGCTCCATGCCGAATTTCTCCGGATTGTCGGCATGGACGTTGGTCACCAGGATCTGGCCGCCGGGGCGCGAGCGCGAGGCAAAGTACGACAGCAGCCGGGCGCAGACCTTGTCCGAAAGGTAGTCGAACAGGCCGGCGCAATAGACCGCGTCGAACTCGCGCGCGGCGGCATCGTCCGGCGAGATGCGCCGCTTGAGCAGTTCGTGCACCGACTGGTGCACCATCTCGACGGCAAACTTGTTGCCGACGCTGCTGGCCGAGCGCTCGATCGACTTGTGCGTGTATTCCAGCGTCTCTTCGCTGAAATCGACCAGCTGGAACGACAGCAGCTCCGGGTTCGGGTATTCGCGCACGAAGCGCTGGATTTCGAAGGCCGGGCCGCATCCGACATTGAGCACGCGGAACGGCCGCCCGGCGGCGCGCGCGCGTTCGGCCTGGCGCGTGAGGAAATCGATCAGCAGGTCGATGCGATTGCGGTGCGCGGTTGCCACCGCCGCCTTCAGGAAGGCGGTATTGACGATCTGGAAGTAGGTGGTCGGGCCTTGTTGCGGATCGCCCAGGATCTGGTTCACCATTTCGTAGTCGCCGGCATAGCCGAGCGGCTTGGTGAAGGTGCGGTAGACGAACGGCGCGCGCAGCAGCAAGGGATGCAGCGCCGACTGCGCGTAGGTGCGGTGCACCGGGGCGATTTCGGCGTCCACGCGCTGGGCCTCGCCCTCGAGCCAGTCCAGGTAGGTCTTGGTCTTGGCCATGATCGGCGTGGCCAGCTCGTAGAAGACGTCCTCGCGCAGCTTGCCTTCGGTCTTGGGCAGCGACTCGGTCAGGTCGACCTGCTCGACCCAGCGCGACACTTCGGACAGGAAGGCGCGCATCTCGTTGACCACGATCTGGTAGTCGCGCCGGATGTTGAAACGCGTGTCCCAATCCTGCACGAACAGCTCGGCTTCGCGCGCGACCGACTTGGGCTCGTTGTTGAGATCGGACAGCTCGCGCCACTCGTCGATCAGCGTCAGCGAAACCACCGCGGTCAGGCCGGTGTTCACCAGGCTCATCACCACGGCCTTGCCGAGATAGGCATTCTTGGCGCCCATGCGGACGCTGAGCTCGCTCAGCACCTCGCTGACCTGCACGATCGAATACGGGTTGTAGATTTCCATCACCAGAGATTTCCTCTGGAGATTGATGATCGTGCCCCGCACCTGCTCGCCCTGCGAGTTGCGGAAACTAACTACCGGATCGATTTGCGTTTTGGAGTACACGGTATAGCGCCAGGGAAAACCGGGAAACGCTGCGGGCCATACAGCCAGGGCAGAACGGCCGGGTACAGCATGAGGGGCGAGGGGGTCGCGGGAACGGCTACCGGTATCGGGACATGCAGCGAATGCTCATAGTGATGCGCTCTGGCCAGTTGCGGGCATGGCTGCCCCCCGCCGTGGCAGGAGTCGCAATACCCCGGATCATGGTGGATTGCCGCGGGCCATTGTACTGTGCCCGTCGCAACTCGCACAACAAAGTGCCGTGGCGGCCCCCCCGCATGGTGCAATACAACAAAAAAAGGCCGGCATGAGCCGGCCTTGACTACGGTCTTGCCCGCCGCAGCGGGCCGCGCGCTCAGTCTGCGCGCACGCCTTCCACCTGGATGGCAAGCTTGACCTCGGGCTTGAAGCCCATCTTGACGCCATAGTCCAGGCCGAAATCGGCCCGGTTGAAATGACCCACGGCGTCGGCGCCGCAGGCTTCGCGCTTGAGCATCGGGTGCTGGATGCACTTGAATTCGCGGATTTCAAGCTTGACCGGCTTGGATACGCCGCGCAGCGTCAGCACGCCGTCGACCTCGGTCGGCACGTCGCCCTTGAACTTGGTGAACTTGCCCTTGTAGGTGGCCTCGGGGAAGGCTTGCACGTCGAACATGTCAGGGCCCTTGGCGTGCTGGTTCAGCTTGGCATTGCCGAAATCGATCGAAGCCGGGTCGATGTTGACCTCGACCGAGCCCGCCTTGGCGGCGCGGTCCAGCGTCACCACGCCGCTGGACTTGTCGAACTTGCCGCGCCAGGTCGACAGGCCGCCCAGGTGGTCGGCCTCGAAGCTGGGATAGGTATGGGTCGGATCGAGGTTGTACGTCACGGTGTTGGCCGAAGCCACGCCGAAGGCGGCGGTTGCGGAAACGGCCGCGACGGCGGCAACGAGGGAACGCAGTTTCATGGTGTCTCCCGACAAATCAGGGTTGGGATGGAGCGGTTCAGGTAAGTCCTGGGGTACGTCAGCGGAATGCCGGCCTTACTTCTTGGCCAGCACGATACGGAATTTGATCTGGACGTCGTCGGCGACCACGGAGGTGTCCTTCCATTCGCCGTCGCCGATATTGAACGCGGTGCGCTTGATCGGCAGCGCGCCCTCGAACACCTGCGCGCCGCCCTCCTGGCGGTAGGTGGCGGGCACCACCACGTCCACGGTCTTGCCCTTGATGGTCAGCTTGCCGGCCACATCGTACTTGCCCGGCGTGCCGTTCTTGATGCTGGTCGACTGGAACACCGCCTTGGGGTACCTGGCGGCGTCGAACCAGTCCTTGCCCTTCACTTCCTTGGTGGTCTCGGCATCGCCGATCTCGAAGCTGGCCACGTCGATCTCGATCTTGGCTGTCGATGTCGCCAGCTTGGCGGGGTCGAAGCTGACGTTGGCGTCGAACTTCTTGAACTTGCCTTCCATCGGCACGCCGATCTGGCGCGCCACCGCGGTCACCGAACTCTTGGCGGCGTCGACCTGGGCCCAGGCCAGGTTGGCGGCGATGCCGGTGGCGGCCAGCACGGCAACCAGGGTGGCACGGAGAGTGGCCGAGCCGCGGCGGGAATTGCGTTTCATCTGGGAAAACTCCTGTCAGGGACGGCGCAGCCGCGCCGCGGAACGAAAATGATTGGCGCGCGAGGTTCAGCGCAGGAACGGCAGCATCCGGCCCAGCGTGCCGTCGCGGTCGACAAACTGGTGCTTCACCGCCGCCGCCGCATGGACAACGACCACCGCGGCCATCAGGTAGTTCAGCCAGATATGGGTGAACTTCAGCACTTCCTTCAGCGCATCGCTTTTCTCGATCAGCGCCGGCATCTTCCACAGGCCCAGGTAGACCACCGGCACGCCCGCGGCCGAGCTGTACAGGTAGCCGCTGATCGGCACGATCACGATCAGCAGGTACAGCAGATGATGGGCGCCGGCCGCCGCCCTGGCCTGCCACGCCGGGGTGCCGGGCGCGACCGGCGGCGCGGCGTGAGTGGCGCGCCACAGCACGCGCAGCACGGCGATGGCGAAGATCGTCACGCCCAGCCACTTGTGCCAGGAGTACAGCTTGAGCTTGGTCGGCGTCAGCCCGGGAATGCCGGTCATGTACAGGCCCAGCCCGAATGCGGCGAATATGGCCAGCGCCACCAGCCAGTGCAGGGCAATCGCGGTGGCACCGTAGCCGGCGGGGGCAGTGGCGGTAGAACGCATCGGATTCCTCTCGCCCGCGGCACGGGCGTTTCACAATTTTGGGGAAGGCATCGGCGCGGTCCCACCGCCGTGCGCTTACGATTCTCGCATTATTGCGGTCGGATGTGCGCCAGTGAAGGACAGTCCTTCATTAAGTTATTCAAATGCTTTGAAGCGACATTCCGGCGCAGGCGTCACAACGGCACGGCAGGCGCACGCGCAGCCTGTCGGAAAAGCAAAAAGCCATCCCGCGGGATGGCTTTCGGTTTGCGCCGCCCCATTTTTAGGGGCGCGAAGTGGCGTCAGATGCGCTCGGCAAGCACCACGGCCTTGCCGATATAGCTGGCGGGCGTCATCTCCAGCAGCAGCTTCTTGGCGTCGTCGGGGATCGCCAGGCCGTTGATGAAGGTTTGCAGCGCTTCGCGCGAGATGCCCTTGCCGCGGGTCAGCTCCTTGAGCTGCTCGTACGGGTTGGGCACGCCGAAACGGCGCATCACGGTCTGCACCGGCTCGGCCAGCACTTCCCAGCAATTGTCGAGGTCTTCGTCCAGCCGCTCCGGGTTGGTCTCGAGCTTGCCCAGGCCGCGCAGGCAGGCCTCGTAGGCCAGCAGGCTGTAGCCGAAGGCCACGCCGATATTGCGCAGCACGGTGGAGTCGGTCAGGTCGCGCTGCCAGCGCGACACCGGCAGCTTCTCGGACAGGTGGCGCAGCACCGCGTTGGCCAGGCCGAGGTTGCCCTCCGAGTTCTCGAAATCGATCGGGTTGACCTTGTGCGGCATGGTCGACGAGCCGATTTCGCCGGCCTTGGTCTTCTGCTTGAAGTAGCCCAGCGAGATATAGCCCCAGACGTCGCGGTTCAGGTCGAGCAGGATGGTGTTGGCGCGGGCGATCGCATCGAACAGCTCGGCCATGTAGTCGTGCGGCTCGATCTGGATGGTGTACGGGTTGAAGGTCAGGCCCAGGCGGGTTTCGATGACCTGCTTCGAGAACGCCTCCCAGTCGAAGGTGGGGTAGGCCGACAGGTGGGCGTTGTAGTTGCCCACGGCGCCGTTCATCTTGCCCAGCAGCTCGACCTGCTCGATGCGCTGGATCGCGCGCGCCAGGCGCGCGGCGACGTTGGCCATTTCCTTGCCGAGCGTGGTCGGGCTGGCCGGCTGGCCATGCGTGCGCGACAGCATCGGCTGGGCGGCATTGAGCCTGGCCAGCTCGACCAGGCGCGCGTGCACGCGCTTCAGCGCCGGCACCACCACGCCCTCGCGCGCGCCCTTGAGCATCATGCCGTGCGAGGTGTTGTTGATGTCTTCGGAGGTGCAGGCGAAGTGGATGAACTCGCTGGCGGCTTCCAGTTCGGCGTTGCCCTTGACCTGCTCCTTGAGCCAGTACTCGACCGCCTTCACGTCATGGTTGGTGACCGCCTCGATTTCCTTGATGCGGGCGGCATCGGCCTCGCTGAACTTGTCGACCAGCGCCAGCAGCGCGGCCTCGGACGCGGCCGAGAACTTCGGCATGTCGGGCAGGCCGGCCTGCGCCAGCGCGATCAGCCAGTGCACCTCGACCTTGACGCGGTTGCGCATGAAGGCCGCCTCGGACAGCCATTCGCGCAACGCATCGGCCTTGGCGGCGTAACGGCCATCGATCGGGGACAGGGCGGTGAGCGGCGAAAGCGAGGAGGAGGTCATGCTGGAAACCGGGAAAGGGAGGAAATAAAGAAGAAGGCGGCGAACAAGTGGCGCCACGGGGGCTGGCGGGCACGGACGGGCGATGCGCCCGTCACGCCGCATCGGCGGGCGGCCGGCGCTGCGCAACGCGCGATTTTACCACCCCTGCCCCTGCTCCGGGCGGCGGCAAAGCGCGGCCGCGGGGCATCGGTGCGCGAACCCGCATTCGCCATGCGCCGCGGGTATACTCGCGCACGCCGTTCCAGTAGCCTGTTATGAAGTGCATCGGGCAAGCCATCGCTGCCTCCCCGCCGCCGCTGCCGCCGAGCGACGATGCACTTCATAACAAGCTCAAGGGGAGAACATGAAGCTGTATGCATCCCAGACCAGCCCGTACGCGCGCAAGGTGCGCGTGGTGATGGCGGAG
Organism: Cupriavidus sp. 207A1; assembly: GCF_057798955.1. Taxonomy (NCBI): domain Bacteria; kingdom Pseudomonadati; phylum Pseudomonadota; class Betaproteobacteria; order Burkholderiales; family Burkholderiaceae; genus Cupriavidus; species Cupriavidus sp. 207A1. Next base: position 385,862 of record NZ_JBYOJO010000006.1, read on the forward strand.
AAGAAGATCGAGTGCCAGCTGATCGAAGAGGACGTCTGGTCGCCTGAAACCCGGATCGGGCAGTACAACCCGCTGGGCAAGGTGCCGTGCCTGGTGATGGAAGATGGCGGCGCGATCTTCGACTCGCGCGTGATCGTCGAGTATGTCGACACGCTGACGCCGGTCAGCCGGCTGATCCCGCAGGGCGGGCGCGAGCGCCTGGAAGTGCGTTGCTGGGAAGCGCTGGCCGACGGCCTGCTCGACGCCGCGCTGCTGGTGCGCCTTGAGGCTACCCAGCGCGAGCCGCACGAGCGCAGCGAGCGCTGGGTGCAGCGCCAGCGCGGCAAGATCGACGCGGCGCTGGTGGCCATGGCGCACGGCCTGGCCGACCGCCCCTTCTGCACCGGCACGCATTACTCGCTGGCCGACGTGGCGGTGGGCTGCGCGCTGTCCTACCTGGACTTCCGCTTCCCGGACATTGCCTGGCGCGAACGCCATCCGAACCTGGCGGCGCTGGAAGAAAAGCTGTCGAAGCGCCAGTCGTTCATCGATACCGAGCCGCCGCGCGGCTGATGGCCTGTCTCGTGACGAAAACACCCGCCTGGCGCGGGTGTTTTTGTCTGTGGCGCAGGCTTACTGGATGATCCCGCCGCCCAGGCAGATATCCCCGTCATACAGCACCGCCGACTGGCCGGGCGTGACCGCCCATTGCGGCTCGGCAAACGCCAGCGTCAGCGCATCGGCGTCGACCGCCTGCACCGCGCAGGCGGCATCGCTCTGGCGATAGCGGGTCTTGGCCGCCATCGCCGCGCCCGCGGCGGGCGGCTCGCCGGCCACCCAGGACAGGTCCGACGCGGTCAGCACCGGCGTCAGCAGCCACGGATGGTCGTGGCCCTGCACCACGTAAAGCGTGTTGTTGGCCATGTCCTTGCGCGCGACATACCAGGCGTCGCCGTTGCCGTCGCGGCTGCCGCCCAGTCCGATGCCCTTGCGCTGCCCCAGCGTGTAGAACGCCAGGCCGATATGCTCGCCGACCACCTTGCCCTCGGGCGTCTTCATCGGCCCCGGTTTGGTGGGCAGGTAGCGGTTCAGGAAGTCGCGGAACGGCCGTTCGCCGATAAAGCAGATGCCGGTCGAATCCTTTTTCTTCGCGTTCGGCAGGCCGATTTCGGCGGCGATCTCGCGCACGCGCGTTTTCGGGATCTCGCCCAGCGGGAACAGCGTGCGCGACAGCTGCGCCTGGTTCAGCCGGTGCAGGAAGTAGCTCTGGTCCTTGGTATGGTCGAGCGCCTTGAGCAGCTCGAAGCGGCCGGCCGGGTTCTGGCGCACGCGCGCATAGTGGCCGGTGGCGATGGTTTCCGCGCCCAGCGACATGGCATGGTCCAGGAACGCCTTGAACTTGATCTCGGCGTTGCACAGCACATCCGGGTTGGGCGTGCGGCCGGCCGAGTATTCGCGCAGGAAGTCGGCGAAGACACGGTCCTTGTATTCGGCGGCGAAGTTGACCGCCTCCACGTCGACGCCGATCAGGTCGGCCACCGAGACCACATCGAGCCAGTCCTGGCGCGTGGAGCAGTATTCGCTGTCATCATCGTCTTCCCAGTTCTTCATGAACAGGCCGATGACCTCGTAGCCCTGCTGCTTGAGCAGCCACGCCGTGACCGACGAATCGACCCCGCCGGACATCCCCACCACGACACGCTTGGCGGCACCGCTCACGACTGCGCCCCCGCTTGCAGCACCGACGGGTGCGTGTACAGCGCGTCCAGCGCAAAGCGCTTGCCGGCCAGGTAGTCGTCCACGCACGCCATCACCAGCGGCGAACGATGCCGCTCCGGGCACGCGCGCAGTTCGTCGGCACCCATCCACACGGTGCGCACGATGCCGGTGTCGAGCTGGCGACCGGCGTCGAGCGAGCCCAGGTCGCCGGTAAAGGCGAAGCGCACGTAGGTCACGTCGCCGCCGGTGCGCGACGACAGCGAACGCCCCATGTAGCAGCCCAGCAGCGCGCGCGGCTCGAAGGTGTGGGCGGTTTCTTCCAGGGTTTCGCGGATCACGGCGCGGATCAGGCTTTCGCCCGGATCCAGGTGCCCCGCGGGCTGGTTCAGGCGCAGCCCGTCGGCGGTTTCCTCTTCCACCAGCAGGAACCGGCCGCCGCGTTCGATCACGGCGGCAACGGTCACGCTGGCATTCCAGTCACTTGACATGATGCTCAATTTTTAGGCAATCCCGCATTCTACCGGTTGCGGGCCCATCGTGCAGCGCCGCGGGAGCCACCGGCGCCCCGCGTTCCAGGCCCGGCAAAAGCCGACCGGCCGGTCACCATTGCAAGTCAGATTCCTGTAAGCTGCGGAAAAATTGTGCGCTGCGGCTTAACCCGATCCGGCAGCGCGCACGGGCCAGACGTCGGTCCGTCCAACCAGACAAGACGCCAGCTAAAGGAGAAATTGACGATGTACATCGGCATCCCGCAGGAGACGCGGGCCGGCGAGACTCGCGTCGCCGCCACCCCGGAGACCGTCAAGAAATACGTCGCCCAGGGCCACAAGGTGGTGATCCAGGCCGGCGCCGGCCTGGGCGCCAGCCAGCCCGACAGCGCGTATGAGGCGGTCGGCGCCACCATCGGCAGCGCCGCCGACGCGCTCGGCGCACAGATGGTGCTCAAGGTGCGCGCACCCGATGCCGCCGAACTGGCGCAGATGAAGCCCGGCGCGGTGCTGGTGGGCATGCTCAATCCCTTCGATGCCGAGAACAACGCGCGCATG